>JBJMIR010000114.1:0-114707 GCA_045806785.1 Propionibacteriaceae bacterium
AGGCTGTGTTCCGCCTTTTCTTGGTCTCACTTGTGGTCTCATTCGTGTGGGTTCAGGCGCGTCCGCGGTGGGCTGCGGGCCTCGGCTCAGGCGGGACCAGACCCAACCGAACGGGTCTGAACCACCAGCCGCAGAACTCGAAAGCGCGTGAGGGGCAACCCTCCGCGGGTTCAAATCCCGCCGCCACCGCAAGTAAAAGGCTGGTTCGCCCCTATGGCACCGTCGATGGAGAAAACATGATCAAGATCATCGCCAACATGCCGACCGGAACGATCGGTGTTGAAGCCGTGGGGAAGGTGACTGAGGAGGACTACCGCGACGTGCTGATCCCTGCGATCGGTACGGCTCTGGAACGCAACGATGTGCGACTGCTCTATGTCCTCGATGAGGATTTCGGATCTTACTCACCGGGCGCGATGTGGGCCGACACCAAGTTATGGGCCCAACACCTCAAGGCGTGGAGGAAGATCGCTATCGTCTCTGACGCCGATTGGCTGGAGAACAGCGTCAAGGCTTTCGGTTGGCTCATACCGGGCGAGGTCAAAGTGTTCGAGAGTGACGATCTCGATGATGCCAAAGAATGGCTGTCTGGAGTGGACGACGACGACGACTGATCAGCAGCGCGCCCCGGCGCAAGCTCTCAGAACGCACCGGCGTACTAGCGAAGTCATCCGAACCTTGATCAACGTTCTGTCAGCCGCCATCGCGAGCCGGTGGCTTGCTGATCTCATCCGCCACTCTGCGGCTACCGAACGACACGCCCTCAAGCCATCCCCAGATGTCGAGGACCCGGACAGCGCTCACTGAGTCCGGCTGGCGACTGACCACTTCTCGGGCCTCAGATGTCGACATCCATGAATCGACAGAATCGACGCTCGCTTTCGTAGCGGCTAGTGGCTTACTGCTATTCGTACCAACCAGACCTGCGACGCCACGAAGCTGATCGGCAGTGCCCTCGGCAAGATGCCGCAGGTCAGTTGCAACGCCGGGCCACGGCAGGGGAGCAGCCGTGCCATGGGTACGACGAAGCACCTGACCGCCTCGGACCACCTCGTTCAGGAGCCCTACGACACCCAGCCAATCAACGCTGTCCGGAGAGCTTCTCAGTTCGGATCGATACTGCGCAAAGGTCGAATCAGCCAACAACATCAAGTGCACGGCAGCATCCGCGGTGTCCCGCTGTGCCGAAGAAGCAACCTCAGGATCGGTCAACGATTGCACCGTTGACTCTAGGTCGAGTGCTGCAGCGTCCAGACTCGCCTTGGCGGTGCGGCGCATCTCACCCGTCGCGCCGCGCGGCCAGGCGAAGAGACCGACGACTGCGCCCAGCAGTCCGCCCAACAGGACATCAGTCACCCGGACTTCGGCCAGCCGCCAGGTCACCGGAGCAATCTGGGCGAACAGTAGTGCGACGAGCAACGTAAACAGCGCTTGCCCGGCAATGGGACCGGCAACCGGTCCGGCAGCCAATGCCGGGATGAGGATAAGCGGAAAAGCAACCTCATACACCACCGAATTCCCACCGGCCAGGCCCAGCACCACGGCCATCGCCAAGCCGCCAATGACGGTTCCCACAAATGCCGGAATCATGGCGGCGCGCGTGGCGACGATGGAGGTCCGCATCAATGTCAGGGTCGCCAGCAGCACCCAAAAACCGTGGGACAAGTCCAGCAGACCGGCCGCGAGCCGGGCAGCAGCTAGCCCGAGCCCCAACCGGATTGCGTTTTGAAAAAAGATCGACCGGGGAGTGAGGTGACCCCAAAATCGCATCCACCAGAGTGAAACTGTAGAGCGGTTTGCATACCAGAACGGTTCTGCAATGGAACGCGCCTGCGGCTCAGGAACGCGGGCCCCTTGCATGATCTTGGTCGCCACGGCGAGATCATGGGTCCAGATGGCGAGCTCTTCGACAACCACGGCATAGCGCAGCCGGAGTCGCAGATCATGATCAATCGGCGAACTCCCCACCAGAGCTTCGCGCCGGCGCACATAGTCGGTGAGCGCGGCTTCCACTGTTTCCGGATCATTCGCGCCGGAGCTCTCGGCCTTGGAGTCGTTCAGGGCTTCCGCAGATTCGCCAAGGCTTTGCGTGGTCACCTTCAGCAGTTCGGCGCCCAGGTAGTGCGCTGCTGGGGGATGCCCCTTGTCGGTCAGTTCAGCCAACGCGGCGACGCGGGTCTCCAGCCCCCGCAGCAGTGTCGTGGCATGCATCGCTGCCCGGTCGCGTCGGCCCGGACCGGTGGGGCGTTCCAGCGGTGGAATTCTGCTAAGCCGCAACGCAACCGCACTATCTCCGATAGACAGCGCGTCAGATTGTTGATCAGCATCCGCTTCCAAAAGGGCCATAAGCCGATCACGAACAAGGTCGATCGCATCGGCCAACCGATGACGAAATGGCGTTGGCACACGCGGCGGCCAGAGTACGCGGTCGGCGATCGCCAGCAGTGCAATAGCGATCACAAGGCCGATCAGCCGTGATCCGAGGGTGTCTGGCGCGTACGGCGGAAAGCTCGGAAGGATATAGAGCAACTGCAGACCATTTGCCGCACCGACCAGCCGGGGGCCGCCAATTCCGGCGTACGCGACGGCGAAACCAACGACGAGCATCCCGCCAGCGGCCGCCCATGTGTTAAAGGCGAGCAGAGTGCCGATTATCACCAACACAATGCCGGTGAGGAGTGCGGCGAAGTATGTTTTCGTACGCTCCCACGGCTCGCCCGTTACCTCTGACAACGCACCAAGAGCGATGCATCCAAAGCTGGCGTACATCGCCATCTGGCTGTCGTGAACGACATAGAGGCTGAAATAAAACCCAATGCACGTGGCCACGCTGACCCGGGCGGCGCGTTTGATCGCTACTAAACCCGGATCTTTGGCCTTAAGCCAGTCACGAAAGCCGCCGGCAGCCGCCATACCTCAGTATCCCGAGAAATCATCCGAGAAATCATCCAATGGTCATGAGATTGCCCTGGCCATGCGCCGTACGGCATCACTGACGTGTGCTGGGCCAGTGCCAAAGTTGAGGCGGACGAAGCCGGCGCCCTCGCGGCCGTAGTCCAGTCCGCGACTGAGCGCGATACGCCCGCGCGCCAGGAAGGTCTGTGCTGGGTCGTCGCCCAAGGCCAAAGCACGGCAATCCAGCCAAGCAAGGTATGACGCCTCGGGAGGCCGCCATGTGATCTTGGGAAGCTCCGCGTCTAGCAACTGGCCGAGCAGCTCGCGGTTCGCGGCGAGCTGATCACGAACCGCGTCGAGCCAGCGATCGCCATTGATCAAGGCAGCTTCGGCCGCGATGACTCCGAGGATCCCTACGCGATCTGTCAGCGGTGGCACGCGGCGTACCGCGTCACGGGAGCGATCAGAAGCGGTGATCATCATCGCCGCCTTCAGTCCCGCCAGATTGAAGGCCTTTGATGCCGAGGTGACAGCTATGCCGCGCTCGCGTGCAGCATCCGAAACCTCGAACCACGGAGTATGGGTCGCAGGGTCCAGAACCAACGGCGCGTGAATCTCATCCGCGAGCACCCAGCAGTCGTAGCTGGCGCACAGCTCCGCAATTTGCTCGAGCTCTGCCCGCGGCAGCACCCGACCCGTCGGATTATGCGGACTGTTCAATACCAGTGCCCGTACGCCGCCGGCCAGCGCCGCCTCCAGTGCATCAAGATCAACTTCACCGCCGGTCCGTAGCGGCAACAACACAAGTTCCACTCGTGCCTGCGGCAGCTCGGTGAAGAACGGCGGATAGGCCGGAGTGAAGAAGGCCACCTGCTCGCCCGGCGATACCAGCACTCGGCATAACTCGATAAGCCCGGCCATGACATCGGGCGCCAAGGTGATTTGATCTTGGTCGACCGTCCAGCCTAGGCGACGTTGGGCGAACCCGGCGTACGCCGCCGGAAGTTGGGTTCCCGCCGGCGGAGTGTAGCCAAGATCATGACAATCTATTGCCGCGTGCAGCGCGGCCGTAACGTCCGGAGCGAGCGGGAAGTCCATTTCGGCGACCGTGGAGGGCAGGACGTCCGGGTCCTGGCCTGACCACTTCTCGCTGCGCCGTCGGTACAAGGTGGCGAGATCGGGCACCTCAAGATCAATAGGGTCGTCGGACACGAAGGCCTCTTGTGGGTCATTGTGGTCGGCTTTGCGAGAAAGTGGTCGAGGATGGCGAAGCTGAATTGATCAAGGTACGTCGCCCATGACCACTTTCCTCCAGGAGCTCCGGCAGGACAATGACGCTCAGCTTCTCTAGCTCTCCAGCGCGTATCGCTGCGGTCACAACCCGCTCAATAACGATACGTCCGAAGCTCTTTGGAGCTACGTTACTCCTGGGTAGGAGGCGAAAGTTGACGTTACCGCCTGAGGCAGGCGCTGAAGCCGAAGCCGCCATCCCGGAGGCCGTACTGGCAGGCGCCGGGCCGACGGAGGGCCGCTCTCTGGGACAAATCGCCTGGATGCGGCTCAAAAAGGACAAGGTCGCCCTTGCCGGTGGCATCTTCCTGATCTTCCTCATTCTGGTGGCGATCTTTGCCCCGCTGATCGTCAAATACCTCGGCTATCCGCCGAATGAGTTTCACCAGGAGCTGATCGACACCGCAGGCGGCACTTTGGAGCCGATCGGCCGCTTCGGCGGAATGAGCTGGGATCACCTGATGGGTATTGAGCCGGTGAATGGGCGCGACATCTTCAGCCGGATCGTCTACGGCAGCCGGATCTCTCTCTTGATCGCGTTCTTGGCCACTCTGGTATCGGTGGCTATCGGGACCACTCTTGGCATCATCTCCGGTTTCATCGGGGGTTGGACTGACACCTTCACCAGCCGGCTGATGGACCTGTTTTTAGCCTTTCCATTACTGGTCTTGGCCATTGCCTTGGCCGGTGTCTTCCCCGACGACGCGTTCGGTCTGCACGGCAACCAGTTGCGGATCGCCTTACTGATCTTCATCATCGGATTCTTCAACTGGCCGTATATCGGGCGGATCATTCGGGGCCAGACCCTCTCGCTGCGAGAGCGGGAGTTCGTCGAGTCGGCCCGTAGCATTGGGGCCCGCCGCGGCTACATCCTGCGCACCGAGATGCTGCCCAACCTCATTGCGCCGATCTTGGTCTACTCCACGCTGCTGATCCCAACCAACATCCTTTTCGAGGCGGCATTGTCCTTCCTCGGCGTAGGTATCCGTCCGCCCACCGCCAGTTGGGGCGGCATGCTCTCCGACGCCGTCGTCTACTACACCCAGCCGCACTTCATGTTCTGGCCCGGCATGGCGATCTTCGTCACTGTCCTGGCCTTCAATCTGTTCGGCGACGGGCTACGCGATGCGCTTGACCCACGAGCCAACCGATAGGAATCAATCGGGGCGACCCCCCGACACACCAGAAGGGAATCCTTAATGAAACATCCAAGATCCTGGCGGGCCAAGGGACTCCTCGCCGTGGGCATATCGGCCACGCTGCTCGTGGCTGCCTGTGGTGGTGGCGGCGGGACTGGCAGTCAGCAAGGGTCCAGCAACCAGGGTGCTCAGGCCGAGTTCAACGCTGCATCCACCGGCATTGTCAATCCCTCCGATAAGAAGGGCGGCACGCTGAAGTTCGCCAATCTTGGTGACTGGGACAGCCTCGACCCTGGCGAGACCTATTACGCCTATTCGTGGAACTTTGCACGGCTCTACGGTCGCTCGCTCATGATGTTCAAATCCGCCCCGGCCAAAGAGGGCAACCAGCTGGTGCCGGATCTGGCCGAGGCTCCTGGTAAGTCGTCTGATGGCGCCAAAACTTGGACCTACAAGCTACGTCACGGTGTGAAGTTCGACGATGGCAAAGAGGTCACCTCGGCCGACGTGAAATATGCCGTGCTGCGTTCGACCGACAAGCAAACGTTCCCGAACGGACCGGCGTACTGGGACGACCTCCTCAACCTGCCGAGCGGCTACAAAGGTCCATACAAGACACCGAATATGAACACCGACTCGGCCATTCAGACACCCGATGCGTACACGATCGTGTTCCATATGAAGAAGCCGTTCGCTGCCTTCGACTACCTCGCCCAGCAACCGGACACCATGCCGGTCCCTAAGGACAAAGACACCGGTGCCAAGTACCGCAACTCGATCGTCTCCACCGGCCCGTACAAGTTTGCCGACATGCAGCCCGGCAAGAGCTTCAATTTGGTCCGCAATGATCAATGGGATCCGGCGACCGACCCTAACCGCAAAGCCCTCCCTGATCGCATCGAGGTCACTCTCAATGTCAACGCCGATGACATCGACAACCGGATCATCAGCGGCGATCTTGACATCGACGTCGCCGCTACCGGAGTTCAGCCGGCGGCACAGAGCCGCATCCTTACCGATCCGAACCTCAAAGCGAACGCGGACAACCCACTGGGCATACGGAACTGGTACACCTCGATCATTCCGACCGTGGAGCCACTGGACAACATCGAGTGCCGGAAGGCGATCATGTACGCGATGGACCACACCGGATACCAGACCGCGTACGGCGGCGCAATTGCCGGCGGTGATATAGCAACGACGATCCTGCCGCCGACGATTCCGGGCCATATGGATTTCGATCTCTTCCCGGCTGGTCCAGATCGCAAGGGTGATCTTGATGCGGCGAAGAAGTCCCTGCAAGCATGCGGACAGCCGAATGGCTTCGCGACCAACATGGGCTATCGCGCCGAGCGGCCGAAGGAGAGGGCAACCGCCGAGGCCTTCCAGCAGGCGCTGGGTCGGGTTGGCATCCAGGTCACGCTGAAGCCGTATCCGCAGGGCGACTACTTTGCCCAATACTGCGGCCTGCCGCCGTACGTGGTGAAGAACAAGCTAGGTCTGTGCACCAACGGTTGGGCGGCCGACTGGCCCGATGGCTTCGGCTTCCTGTCCCAGATCACTGATTCGCGAGTTATCCGGGAAACCGGCGGATCCTCGAATCTGAGCGTCCGCATTCCCGAGGTGGACAAGATGCTGGATCAGGCTCTGACTGAGCTGAATACCGACAAGCGCAACCAGATCTGGGGCGAGATCGACAAGCGAGTCATGCAGGATGCCGTCATCTACCCGGGCGTGTACTCCAAGAGTCTCCTGGCTCGATCGAAGAATGCCACCAACATCTTCGTCACCGATGCGTACGGGGAGTACGACTACCTCGGGCTAGGCGCCCAGAAGTAGCACACACATCTGCGCCCTGAGCCTGTCGAAGGGCGCCTCGACAGGCTCAGTGCGCATGATCATCTAAGGAGGTGACATGTTCGCCTATATCGTGCGGCGCCTGCTATGGGCAGTAGTGCTGCTGATCGTGCTCAGCATGGTCACCTTCGCCATCTTCTATCTTGTGCCTCGACTCGGTGGGGCGACGCCGGAGACTCTTGCGGCGCGCTACGTCGGGCGCGCGGCTACTGCCGAAACCGTCCATCTGACCGCGGAAAAGCTCGGACTCCTTGATCCGGTACCTGTCCAGTACTGGCACTGGCTCCAGGGGATTTTTGTTGGCGCCGACTACGACTATGGCGCCGGCGTTGAGCATTGCCCGGCTCCCTGTCTTGGTTACTCCTTCATCACCAAGCAGCCGGTGTGGCCTGAGCTGCTCGACCGTGCCCCGGTCACCATTTCGCTCACCGTTGGCGCGGCGATCATCTGGTTGATCGCCGGCGTCAGCATCGGCGTGATTTCGGCACTACGGCGGGGCACGATATTCGACCGCGGCGCTATGGGCGTCGCGCTCGCCGGTGTATCCCTGCCAATCTTCTTCACCGGGCTGATTTCGCTTGCATTTTTCAGCTACAAGCTTGGCCTCACCGCGCCCGGCGGCAGCTTCGTACCGTTCACTGACAATCCGGCGCAGTGGGCGTACTCGCTGCTGCTGCCGTGGATCACCCTTGCCTTTCTGTTCTCCGCCCAGTACGCGCGGCTCACCCGTGCCGGGATGCTGGAGACCATGAACGAGGACTACATCCGCACTGCGCGCGCCAAGGGGCTTCCGGAGCGGAGAGTCATCCTCAACCATGCGTTGCGAGGGGCCCTGACCCCGGTTCTGACGATCTTCGGTCTCGATGTTGGCCTGCTGCTCGGCGGTGCGGTGCTCACCGAGAAAACCTTCTCTCTCAACGGTCTTGGAAAGTACGCCTATGACGGCATCGTCAATGGTGACCTGCCGAAGATCTTGGGCGTCACTCTGGTCGCCGGCTTCTTCGTGATCATGGCTAACCTGATCGTTGATCTGCTGTACGGCGTCATTGATCCGAGGGTGCGGCTCTCATGACGACGTCTGCGCTGCGTGATCTTGTCAGCCGGCATCCCGGCCAGGCGGACAAGCGACCCTTCCTGGAAGTTGTTGATCTTCATGTGCAATTCCCCACTGATGACGGGTTGGTGAAGGCCGTTGACGGACTGAGCTTTGCGCTGGACCGCGGGCGGACTCTCGGCATCGTGGGCGAGTCGGGGTCGGGTAAGAGCGTGACCAGCCTGGCGATCATGGGTCTGCACAGCCGGCCGCCTTCGGAGCAGACCCGGCCCGGGGCGCAACTGAGCGGCGAGATCTATCTCGACGGGGATGAGCTGCTGGAGAAAACCCCTGAGTACGTCCGGGGACTGCGCGGCAAGCGCATGGCCATGATCTTCCAGGATCCGCTCTCGGCGATGAATCCCTACTACACGGTGGGTCACCAGATCATCGAGGCGTACCGCATCCACAATCCGGTGAACAACAAGGTGGCGCGCAAACACGCCATCGACATGCTCGGCCGGGTAGGCATTCCCGAACCAAGCCGCCGGATCGACGCGTATCCGCATCAGTTCTCGGGCGGGATGCGGCAGCGGGCCATGATCGCCATGGCACTGTCATGTGATCCGGACCTGCTGATCGCCGACGAGCCGACCACCGCGCTCGACGTCACTGTTCAGGCGCAAATCCTGGATCTGATCCGCGACCTGCAGCGGGAATTCAACTCCTCCGTCGTCTTGATCACTCATGACCTCGGCGTCGTTGCAGAACTGGCCGACGATGTGCTGGTGATGTACGCCGGCCGGGCAATGGAATACGGCAGCGCTGAACAGCTCTTCAATCGGCCGGCCCACCCATACACGTGGGGACTGCTCGGGTCGATGCCGCGCTTCGACCGGACTCGCAGCGAGCGACTGCTCGCGATCACCGGCACGCCACCGAGCCTGATCAACGTGCCGTCGGGCTGTCCGTTCCATCCGCGCTGCGCGTACGCCGCACGAAACGGTGGGCTCAGTGAGGACGTGCGTCCCGAACTCGCGCCCGTCGAACCGGGCCACACCGTTGCCTGCCATCTGTCCCAGACGGACCGTGAGCAGATCTGGGAGCACGAGATTGCGCCGAAGCTATGACCGCGCCAATCCATGAGCCCGCGAAAGCAAGTCCCGAGCAGGACTCAGACCTGATCAGCGTCGAAGGATTGGTCAAGCACTTTCCCATCCGCGCCGGAATTCTGCGCCGCCAGGTTGCGGCCGTTCAGGCAGTTGACGAAGTCAACTTCTCGGTAAAACGAGGGGAGACGTTCTCGATCGTCGGCGAGTCCGGCTGCGGCAAATCGACGACGGCCCGGCTGCTGACCCGCCTGCTCGAGCCGACAGCAGGAAAGATCACCTTCGAGGGTCGCGACATCACCCATCTGAAGGATGGACCGATGCGGCCGTTGCGGCGCGACGTGCAAATGATCTTCCAAGACCCTTACTCGTCACTGAACCCACGGCACACCGTGGGCAAGATCGTTGGCGCGCCATTCCGCATCCAAGGTGTTGATCCGCCGGGTGGAATCAAGAAGGCAGTCCAGGACGTGCTCGCTGCGGTGGGACTCAACCCCGAGCACTACAACCGCTATCCCCATGAGTTCTCCGGGGGTCAGCGGCAACGCATCGGCATCGCTCGAACCCTCGCGCTGCATCCGCGGCTCATCGTTGCCGACGAGCCGGTGTCTGCCCTTGATGTCTCGATTCAGGCGCAGATCCTCAACCTGCTGGAGGATCTCCAGGAGGAGTTCGATCTGACCTATGTGATCATCGCCCACGACCTGTCAGTCGTGCGCTATGTCTCCGACCGGGTAGCGGTCATGTACCTCGGCAAGATCGTCGAATTGGCTGATGCCGAGGTGCTGTACCGCGCGCCGATGCACCCGTACACGGTGGCGCTCATGTCCGCTGTGCCTGTGCCAGACACCCGGCGCCGCCAGGAGCGGGAACGGATTCTGCTGAGCGGTGACGTGCCGAGCCCGATCCACCCACCGCCGGCATGCCGGTTCCACACTCGATGCTGGAAGGCGCAGGAAATCTGCCGGACCAAGGAACCGCCGCTCGTGGAGCTGTTGCCTCGGCACCAGGTTGCCTGTCATTTTCCCGAGAACTATCCAGATGAAGCAGCGCGCGCCTCGGCTGCCGATGGCATCCTGCGGTGATGGCTGATCACATGAGTGATGGGGGCGAAGCGCCAGAGGGCGTCGCATTCACCAACCTTGATCAAGAACTTTTCGATGGGGCGGATGCGACCAAGCGGGACCTGATCGACTATTTCGATGCGGTTCAGGCTCGGATCATTCCCTGCCTGCGTGACCGGCCGCTGTCTGTCATCCGTATCCGGCCGGGCCAGCCGCCGTTCATGCAGAAGAACCTTCCCAACTACACCCCGGAGTGGGTTGCCAGAGTGGGCATCTGGGCTGACGCGTCTCGCCGGGAAGTCTCGTACGCGCTCTGCAATGACCTCCGGACGCTGCTGTGGTTCGCCAACCAGCGGGCCGTGGAGTACCACGTCACGCTCTTCAGCATGGCTGAGCCGATGCATCCCGACTATCTGGTACTTGATCTTGATCCCCCGGAGGGCGCGACTTTTGACGTGGTCATACAGGCTGCCCGACTCGTCCATCAGGCGTTGGACGAGGCCGGCATGGCTGGTGCGGTGAAGACCAGCGGGGCCAAGGGTTTGCACATCTTCGTGCCGCTGGCGAGCGGGACCTCACCGGAGGATGCGGCCGCGGCTACCCGAGCGATCGCCGTACGCGCCGAGCGTATTGATCCGGATCTCGCCACGACCGCCTTCGTCAAGGAGGAACGACAGGGCAAGGTCTTCCTCGACTCCACGCGCGCGGGCGGCGCCACGGTGGTGGCCGCCTACAGTCCACGAATCCGGCCCGGCGTACCCGTCTCTTTTCCGGTTTTGTGGGACGACCTCGACCGGGTGGTGCCTGCCGACTTCACTATTCGCAACGCGGCCGGTGTGCTGCAGCAGCGAGATCCCTGGGCCGACCAGATGCCGGCAGCGCAGCAGCTCGACGCCGATCTTGTTGCAGAGGGTCACGCGATTCCGGTCGCCCGCGTGCAGGCAATGCATGAGGGCAAACGACGAGCCCGCTCCCGCCGCGACTCCTGATCATGCGCGTAGATCCGCGCTGAGCTTCTCGCTTTCAACCGTTTCCCCGCACCATGCCAGGTATCACGGCTAATGGGCCAATTTGACTTCGATATGCGGCTTCGTGCGGAGAAAGGTGAACCTGGGGAAGGATGTGCGCATGATTCAGATCGACGTCATCCTGCTGGTGGGTGCCGTCGTCTTGATCGCCGCGATCATTGCTGCGCGCATCGGCGCTCGGGTCGGGCTGCCGTCGCTGTTGCTGTTCCTCGGGCTCGGCCTGGTGATGGGCGAATCCGGCATCGGAATCCCGTTCAGCAATGTCGATCTTGCTCAGGCCCTCGGGTTCGCTGCGTTGGTGGTGATTCTCGCTGAGGGCGGTCTGACCACACGGTGGAGCGATATCAGATCCTCGACCATCCTGGCGGCATTGCTTGCCACCGTCGGCGTCGCGATCAGTGTCGGGCTGATGACCCTCTTCGGACACTATGTCCTGGGATTACCGATTTACGTTGCCATGCTGCTCGGCGCGGTCACCTCACCAACTGACGCTGCAGCGGTCTTCTCGGTACTTCGGAATGTTCCGATCCCGCATCCCTTGCGTGGTGCGCTGGAAGCCGAGTCTGGTCTCAACGATGCACCAACAGTGCTACTCGTTATGGTCGCCAGCTCTCTGGCGGTGGGCGAACCGATGGAGCTCGGCGTTTTCGGCTTGTTCGGCCTGATCGTCCTCGAGCTGCTTGGCGGCCTCATTATCGGTGGCGGTCTTGGCTGGGTTGGGGCGCAGATCCTGCGCCGCGTCGCCTTGCCCTCTTCGGGCCTCTACCCCCTGGCAATCCTGGTCTGGACGGTGTTCGCGTACGGGATCACCGCAATCATCCACGCCAGCGGGTTTGCCGCCGTGTACGTCTGTGCCCTGATTCTCGGAAACGTTCAGCTTCCGCACCGCGCCGCCACACGGTCCTTTGTGGAGGGAATCGGCTGGATCGCGCAAATCGGGCTGTTCGTGATGCTTGGCCTGCTGGCCTTCCCCGATCGCGTCACGCTGCGTGCCGCAGTTATCGCGATCTCAGCGGGCCTTTTCCTGACGCTGGTTGCCCGCCCTGCCTCGGTAGTTGCCTGTGCGCCATGGTTCAAGACTCCGATCCGGCATCAGGTGTTTCTGTCTTGGGCGGGTCTTCGCGGGGCCGTGCCGATTGTGCTGGCCACCATTCCGCTGGCGCGGGAGGTCGCGGGGGCGGAGTTCCTCTTCGATGTCGTCCTGGTTTTCGTCATCGTATTCACCTGCCTACAAGGGCCGACGCTGGCCCTCGCCGCTCGGCTGCTTGGGCTGGTAGACGATGAGTCGGCGCAGGACGTCGAAGTCGAAGTTGCGCCTCTGGACAAGATTTCGGCGGATCTGCTGCAGGTGCGTATCCCCGCCAAGTCGCGTCTTGTTGGAGTGGAGGTCCTCGAGCTGCGGCTGCCCAAGGACACCGTCGTGTCCTTGATCATCCGAGATGACCGGCCCTTCTACCCCGGCGCCCGAGAACGGATTCAGGCAGGCGATGAGCTGCTGATTGTGACACCTGAGGATCAGCGGGTGAACACCGAGCAACGCCTACGAGCCGTGGGCCAGGGTGGCCGGCTTGCCGGCTGGCGCTCCCGCGCTGAGAGCTGAAAGCAGTGCACCGGCTGGGAGCTGGCGTAATCCTCGGCAAACAGCGCTGCCATACGTTCAGCGTCATGGGAGTTCAGCGCGTTACGCAACCGCTCCGGCACTTTGGATATGCCGCTCCTAGGTAGATCAGCCGCCGAGGGCTGGGGTGGGGCTCGGCGTCTGAGAGGGCAAACAGACCGTATCGGCGTCCACCTGGTAGGTGGTCTTGGCTTTCTTGTTGAAGCCGCCGTACTTGTTGCCAACGAGCACATCGACCGTACGATCCACCCGTGCATCGGAGCGTACGACCGACTCCTTGAAGAACGTCTTGACGAACTTCACCTCGGGATTGTTCACGTCGGCGCCGACGATGACGGTCTTCTGGATCTTCTCAACCGTGTTGGTGGTCAGCGTGACGCGGAACCCCTTGGTCCGTAGCGATCGGCCGACGTCGGCCGCCAAGCCCTTGCGATCGCCGCCGTTGTACACCTTGACCACGACCTGACTGGTCTTCAGCTGGCCTTTCGGCACGCTCTGGACGACGCAGGGCTCCGGCGGCAGCGCCGGGACGGGCTTGATGATGTTGTTGTAGCCCCACCATGCCCCGTACAAGAGCACACCGAACAAGATCAGGAGGGTGACCGGGGTTCGCGCCACACGGAAGATCCGACCGATCAACGTCGAACTCCTTTACCTCCGCAGCGACCCCGATGCGTGTTGTGATTGGCACTCTGACGAGCGATCGCGCAATCCGACTCCTTCGTCGCTTGCGGCCGCGGTAACCGACACGTCATAGTCATGCCAGCCGCAAGCTCCTGCAGTCGTCGGAGCAATAGCTCCTCATAGTGCCTGGAGTTCCCCGAGCTCCTCCCGTGCCCGACTACCCCCCGTGCGGGTGAGCCTACCTGGAGTTCGGCGCTACTTCAGGTCAAGCACTCGGGCATGCATGGTCTGCCGCTGCTGAAGCGCGGCGCGCAGCGCGCGATGCAGCCCGTCCTCCAGATAGAGCTCGCCGCGCCACGACACGACGTGGGCGAAGAGGTCACCATAGAAGGTGGAATCTTCTTCCAGGAGTGCTTCCAGGTCCAACGTCCGCTTTGTGGTAACGAGCTGGTCCAAGCGCACCTGGTGCGGGGCGATGGCCGCCCACTGCTTCTGGACGTAACCATGATCTGGGTACGGGCGTACGTCTCCGACGCGCTTGAAAATCACTGTGACACTCTAATCAAGTTCGGGAGGGCAACTCCACGGTCCGTCGTTACGATTTGGCACATGAACGAGCCGGTCGCCGAGCAACTCTCCGATGACGTGCAACGGATCGTTCAGGGCTACACCTTCGATGAGCCGGCGATCGAGCTCGGCGTGCTGATGGAGAACGACACGCCGGTTCCGGGAGCCGTGGTCCGCATCCCGTTGAGCATGCTGAACCGGCATGGCTTGGTCGCGGGCGCGACCGGCACGGGCAAGACCAAGACGCTGCAATTGATGGCCGAGCAGATCTCCGCTGCGGGCGTACCGGTGTTTGCCGCTGACATCAAGGGTGACCTGTCAGGCATTGCCTCCCCTGGGCAGCCGAATGACAAGCTGCTGGCGCGTATCCAGAAGATCGGACAGAACTGGCAACCTCGGGCGTGTCCGACGGAGTTCTTCGCTCTGGGCGGTCAAGGCAATGGCGTGCCGTTGCGAGCGACCATGAGCTCCTTTGGCCCGGTGCTGCTGTCGAAGGTGCTGGGACTCAATGAGGTTCAGGAGTCATCGCTGGGCTTGGTGTTTCACTACGCCGATCAAGCCGGGCTGCCGTTGCTTGATCTGAAGGATCTGCGGGCGGTACTGACCCATCTCACCAGCGATGAGGGCAAGGCAGAGCTGAAGAGCATCGGCGGCTTGAGCGCCGCTACGGTCGGCGTGATCTTACGGACCTTGATCAACTTCGCCGACCAGGGGGCGGAGGCCTTCTTCGGCGAGCCGGAGTTCGATACGGCCGATCTGCTGCGAGTGACCGGTGATGGTCGCGGCGTCGTCTCGCTGCTCGAGCTGCCCAACTTGATGGACCGGCCGGCGGTGTTCTCCACCTTCTTGATGTGGCTGCTGGCAGATCTGTTTCATGAGCTGCCCGAGGTCGGCGACATCGACAAGCCCAAGCTGGTCTTCTTCTTCGACGAAGCGCATCTGCTCTTCGACGATGCCTCGAAGGCGTTCCTGGATGCCATCGCTCAGACCGTTCGGCTGATTCGCTCCAAGGGTGTGGGCATCTTCTTCGTCACTCAGACCCCGAAGGACGTGCCCGACGACGTACTCGCGCAATTGGGGTCTCGAGTGCAACATCAGCTCCGGGCCCATACGCCGAACGACGCCAAGGCTCTCAAGCAAACGGTTGCCACTTTTCCCAAGTCGCACTATGACCTTTCTGAAACCTTGCAGCAGCTCGGCATTGGTGAGGCGATCGTCACGGTGATGGATCCCGACGGTGCACCGACGCCTGTTGCCTGGACTCGGATGCGGGCGCCGGAGTCGCTTATGGCGCCGACACCGGATGAGGTACTGCGTCCCGGGATCGCCGCCTCGGCTCTGATGGCCCGGTATGGGCATCCGCTCGATCGTGACTCCGCACACGAGATCCTGGCTCGGAAGCTGCAGGCCGGCGCGGAAGAGGCCGAGCGGGAACGACTGGAGAAGGAGGCCGCGGCTCAGGCCGGGGCTGAAGAGAAGGAACGGCAGAGAGCTCAGGCTCAGGCTGAACGTGACGCTCGGGCTGCGGCGCGGTCACAGTCGGGTACGCAGCAACGACGCGAGAAATCGATGGTGGAGCAGATCACCGATTCGAGTGCGTTCAAGCAGTTCGCGCGTACGGCCGGGACGGAGATCGTCCGCAGCATTTTCGGGACGGCGCGGCGTCGCCGCCGCTGAGGGTAAGCCTGTCGAAGGCCGACCTTGAGCGCTTCGACAGGCTCAACCGGTCCTACCGGGTCCTACTACGCGACCTTGCGGGTGGCTGCATTGGTTTGTTGAAAGGCACGCTGCTGTTGTACCCGCTGAGCAGCCGCGGCGTTGTGATTGATGATCGCCACGATGACTGCGTACCGTTCGGCCTCCTCGCGGCGCTTCTGTTGCTGGCGGCGGCGTTCGTCCTCCAACATGGCTGCTCTCCTTATAGATAAGTGAAAGTGGGCGTACTCGACCGAGCGACCGGCAGCGGTCGTCTGGCGAGGAACGGAGCCAATTGCTGGCGGCGCGTATGACAGATGAGCTAGAGCGCGCTAGCGATTAGCACATGAGCGAGGCATGCCCAAAGGGGGCGAGAAGCGCTACGAGGCGTCGTCGAGGATGGTGCTCGACCAGCCGGCGCAAGCACGGCTAATGTCGATCTTGGGACTGATCATGATCATGTACATGGTGAGCACCCCCTCTCTGTGAAGAGCTGCGGTCCCGTGCGGAACGCTTGATGATCAAGAGTAAGCCGTCGAGCCTGGACCCGGCAATCGGATTATTTCGAAGAGGCATAAGGTGAGGATCAGACCTTGATCACCAACGTGACCGTCAAGGAGCTCCCCATGAGCCTCTCCAGCCCTGACACTCCGCCTACAGACGTACCTGAGGCCGACTGGGCCGAACAGGCAGTCGCGGCCGACCCGTTAGCTGAGGCCGATGCTGAGGGGGAAGTGAGTCCACGGCCGGCGAACGTTGCCAGCGTGCTACGCGAGGCCGATGACGCCGACCTGGCCGAGCAGGAGACCGTCGTGTACGTCGATGACGACGATGTCCGCTGAGGGCGACCACCTCAGCTGATCGCGTCACCGCCCCTTTCCCAGCAAGTGGTCAGATGCGGCATCTGAATCGCGGATTTCGACGTCGTCTCTGACCACTTTCCATGAGGGTCTGGCCAGGGTGGTGTCCCTGGTCAGGGTCAGTATCCAGCCGCCTACACCATGTGAGCCGGCCGTCTGACAGCGTCCATGTGGTCTGTATAACCCAGCCCGCTGCATTATCTTGCTACTGATGAAAGCACGCTCGGGGATCGCCCAAGCGGCGGCGTTGGTGACTGGATTGACCGCCGTGTCGGCTGTTTTGGGTTTCCTTCGAGACGTCGTTATTGCTGGGGTCTTCGGCGCTGGCGGCGAGCTCGACGCCTACCTGGTCGCACAAGGCCTGATGAATCTGGTGCTCGCCCTCGTGGCAGGTGCCATGGCTAAATCCACCGTGCCGGTGCTCGCCGCACAGGTCAGCGCGGACGGTGACTCCAACAAGGCAGCCCACACTCTCTCCGTCGTACTGACCGTGACGCTGGTCGTTCTCGGCCTCGGTTCCCTGATCATGGCGTTAGCCGCGCCTCTGGTGGTCACGGTGCTGGCGCCGGGATTCAGGGGGGCCCAGGCCGACCTCGCCGCCTCGCTGACTCGCATTGTGCTGATCGCGACCGTCCTGATCTCCGGTACGAACCTGCTCGCCGCGGCGGCGGAAGCTCACCGCCGATTCTTCTGGTCGGCGATGCAGGGCGTTCCCTTCAACCTGATCATGATCGTGGCCGCAGCGGTGTTCGGCCCGCGGTACGGCGTCTATGCCCTTGCCGTCGGGTTCGTCGTTGGCTCCGGAGCCCGCTTGCTGTGTCAGCTAGTGCCGATTCATGCCTTGAAGTTGCGGTTACGCGCCTCGTGGGACCTTAAGGATCCCGGCTTCAGATCGATCGCCAAATTGATTCCACCGCTGCTCGTCGGCAGTGCGCTCGGCAACGCCAACACCATGGTGGATCGGGCCGTGGGCTCGATGGTCGGTGAGGGCACCATCTCGGCCTTGAGCTATGCCTGGCGCATCATCTCGCTCGGTCAGACGTTGCTCGTCGCATCGCTGCTCACCGCGCTTTATCCGGCGTTCGGTGCTGCGGCAGGAAGCCGCGATCTCGCTGAGATGCGACGGCTAGTCGGTCGAGGGCTCTCGACGGTGGCCACGGTACTGATGCCGGTGTGGGGTTTCCTGGTCGTCTGCGCTGTGCCGCTGGTCGCGCTGGTCTTCGAGCACGGCAGTTTTTCGCCCAGCGATACGCAGCGGACAGCGACCGCGATGTTGTGGTACGCCCCTGCCTTGTTAGCGCTTGGGTGGCGCGAGATGGTGGTACGCGCCTCGTACGCAATGGGTGATTCCCGCCGCCCAGTGACGGTCTTCGTCATGGCCATGACGATCAATGTTGTCGGTGACTTCACCCTTGGGCTGACCTTCGGCATCGCCGGGATCGCTGCCTCGACCTCGCTTTCGGTCTTGTTTGCCGCTGTCGCCAACACCTGGTTACTAGGCCGGCGTCACGACGCGGTTGATCTTCGATCGCTGCCTTTGATGATCGGGCGTACAGCGGCCGCAGCTGCGGCGGGCACCGCTGCGGCCGCTCTGGTCTACTACCTGCTGGATCCGCTTTTGGGCCCGGGATTGATCAACGAGATCTTGTTGGTGGCACCAGTCGGCCTGGTCCTCGTAGGCGTATTCATTGGAGCCTTGTACGCGCTACGCGCCCCCGAACGACAACTGCTGACAGAAGCCATAGAAGTCGTTGCGCGTCGGCGACGCTGAGTGTTTGGTTAAGCCGGACGAACCAACACAAACGGCGTACTCGTAAGCCGTTGGCCGAGTGGGTTGTCCCCGAGCACGGCTGCCAGGGTCCCAGCCGAGAGTGACCGAGCAGAGACCGCGCGGATCGAGCCACCGTAGTCATTCAGATCGACGATGCTGACTCCGATGTCGAGCGCCCGCTCAAGATCGGCACAAAGGCGCTGCGCCACCTTTGTGTCCAAGGGCGGGAACAGCACGTGCTCGTACGGCGGCCGCCCACCGTCAACGTCGCGGGCAACTGATCCGGCGATCCGATAGAAAGGCCCGTGCATCCCCAACGGCCGCGTAACGGCAGTGGCCATTGCCGCAGTCATGATCCGCCCGTAGCCGACAGTACGGACCACGTACTCCATCTTTTCGGGGACCTTGAGTCCCTTTGAATCAGTACGCGGGTGAACGTGACGTGCCAGGTACCGAGCCAGACGACCAGGCTGCACGGTGCTGATGTCCACCGTCCGGCCGGTAAGCAGGATGGCTACCTTCTCGCTGATAGCTACCGTGTCGCCGGGTTGGGCGATCTGGAGATGCTCCTTCAGGGCCAATGCCAGATCATCTGTTTCGTCCAACCACCGCGTACGCAGCGGAAGTCGCAGATACTCAACGCCGGATACGTTGACCTTGGTCCACAGTTGGACCCCTCGATCTGCTTCAGGCTGAGTGGCAAAGCTCATGTCGACCCCCGCTAGACGTTGATGCTGTGAAGGAAGTGACGGATGTGACCACTTGTGATGATAGGCCGCCTGGAGACCACTAGTAGTCCCCCAGAAATCGGCGTGTCGCGCTGGACGAAGGCGAATTGCACTGATCACAAACGCGATCACAGTAGCTGATTTGCAGCGAGTTCGTGGCGAGTTCGGAATAAATGACGGACGGCGGGTGGCCAGCAACAAAGACGTGAGAGGTTTCGAGCCTGAGTGGCATGGGGACATGCAGGCTGACATGATCGGCTTGTGGCGTCAGAACCGCGGATGGTTTCGCTCGGTTTCGGCAAGTTCGCGCGATCAGACCGTATTTATGCCTTGGAGCCGTTGCTGGGTGACGAGCGCGGAGATGGTCACAGAACAAGGGTTTGGGTTGAGGGAATCAAAGATCCGATCGTCGCCGCACGTACTGAGGTCACGATCTTGCGCGATATGGGCCAGGAGGCTGCTGCCATCGAGGCGCCCTTCATTGACGAGGCCCTGGACCTGGCGTCGCGACTGGCCGCTGCGGCGGAGGCCGGCCGAGTTGACCTCAATGATCTTGGAAGGAGAGCTCGCCGGCTGCTAGCCGCGACCACTGGCAGGCGCGAATGACCTGCGCACCTGAGCTTGTCTAAGGGTGCGCAGGCGCCGACGGGCTCAGCTCATATCAGCACGTGACTCACCATCGGTACGCCTCACATCTTTGGCCTTGATCCACATCTGGCGCCCATTCGGACCGCGTACGCGTCCCCACCATTCACCACGTTCGCGAACCCAATAATCGAGCGTTCCAGCTGCGGCCCATGTCGCGGCTTCGACCTCGACCGGTGGGCGTACCTCGCGCCGCTCGTCTGCTCCTCGCTGCCCGTACTGGTTGTAGACAAGGTCCATATCCATCGCCATTTGGCATGCTTCGTCTTCGCCAAGATCGACAGCGCGCCAGCCCATCACGCCCCCGTCGTAGACGCCCCACCGCCCGCTGCCGATGTGTCGCGCCTCAAACCTCATACATCTATTAGAACACGAGTGCGATTAATCCGGCAGAGCAAAATGCCGGACCTCAGCGACCAAGAATCCCACGCTGCGTGGGCCTACATGTCCATGCCGCCGTTGACGCCCCAGATCTGCCCGGTGATGTAGGAGGACTCATCGGCGGCAAGGAATCGTACGATCCGCGCGACCTCTTCCGGTCGGCCGAACCGACGCAACGGAATCTGTCCCTTGAGCTTGTCGAGCACCTTCTCGGGCACCGCGGCGACCATCTCGGTGTAGGTGTAGCCCGGGGTAACGGTGTTGACAGTGAGCCCGATGCTGTCGTCATCGAGCTTCCCGGCGCGTTCCAGCAAGAAGGCTGCCTCGCGAGCGAACGTCTTGGTCAGCCCGAAGAGGCCAGACTTGGAGGCCGCATAGTTGGCTTGGCCAATGTTGCCGATCTCGCCAATGATCGAGCTGACGTTGATGATCCGGCCGCTGCCGCGCTCGACCATGTGTCCCAGCACAGCCTGAGAGAGGAAGAAGGCGCCTGAAAGGTTCACATCCAGCACCTTGTGCCAGTCATCGTCGGTCAGCTTCAAGATCGTCTTGTCGATGGTGATGCCGGCATTGTTGACCAAGATGTCCAGCCGGCCGTATTGCTCCATGACTTCGTTGACCACCCGGCGGCAATCGTCCGGATTAGCAACGTTGCCGCGGTGGGTGCTGACCGGTGTGGACCATCTGGCCGCAAAGTCCTGCGCGAACTCCTTTGCCCGCTCCACGTTTCCGCTGAAGCCGGCCGCAACCGTGGCGCCGCGCGATGCGAGCTCTTCGGATATGGCGGCGCCGATTCCCCGGGTACCACCGGTGACCAGGGCCACCCGACCGATGAGCTTGGATCCCCTTGCCAGGCCGGCGGGCTCCTCGGCGACGTCGACTGTGGCTGATTCGCTCATGTTGTGCCTCCTGGGATAGCTCACGAAGATGTGATCGGGGGTTTATCTGATCCTCGCGCATTGCCTGATTCAGGCACAACCGGGGGCACCAAGAAGTTAAGCGATCAGCCTGTCTACTTGATCACCGTAGCCGTCCAGGATTCTCGTCGGATCGGCGCCCAGAACATGATCGAGAAGTGTGGCGTAGATCGACCGAAAGTCCGTTCCGGCCTTCAGGTCGCCGTCATCGAGATCGGTCAGGCTCGGCTCTGCACCGAAGAACCCACCGCGTACGCCGCGACCGAGCAGGAACACTGGGCCGGCGGTACCATGATCAGTTCCATCGCTTGCGTTGGCCAGCACTCTGCGGCCGAACTCGGAGTAGATCATGGTGACGACCTGCCGGCCACGCTCGCCCGCGGCAAGCCGGCGATGAAAGCCGGTCAGCGCCGCATCCAGCTCGGCAAGCAGCCGCTGTTGAGTCGCTCGTTCATCGGAGTGGGTGTCGAAACCACCGAGAGAGACCGAATAGACCCGGGTCGGAACGCCCATCTCGATCAAGGTTGCGACCAGGTCCAGCTGTGCCGCCAGCTGACCCTGTCCGCCGGCCGAGGCGCCCTGGTTTTCTTGATCATCGGGATCGGTTGTTGGAGTCGCGGATGGCTGTCGATTCTGTGCCGGCCCGAAAGTGCCGACCGCGGCCTGCAGATCGGCGAACGATCGTGCGGCACGGGCGCGCCAGACGTCGTCGTCGCTGCTCGGCTTGCCAAGCAGTGCCACAGCGCGATCGAGCACGTTCTTAGGCATCCGAAGACCGCCGATCGGGAACGACGCCGCGGCCAGCTTCTCGCCGGCAAGCATGGGCGGGACCAGAGAGTCCACTGAAAGCGCGATCAACGGATTTGTGGTTGTCGCGTCGAGCCAGCGCCCTAGCCACCCGGTGCTGACGGCAGATTGCGGTGAGGCGCTCTGCCAGATCGCCATTGATCGGAAATGACTGCGGTCGGGGTACGGATAGCCCACGCCGCGTACGATGGCGAGCTCCTTGTTGCCCCACAGCTCATGTAGCCCTTTCATGCCCGGATTCAGGCCGAGCCCTTCACCAAGATCGAGTACGTCAGAGGCCGCGTACGCCAGCTCCCCGCGGGCGGATTGGTAGGCCGCATCGCCGGCCGGGATGACTGTATTGAGCCCGTCGTTGCCGCCGTAGAGAGTGATGATCACCAGGACGCCGTCAGCGGGATCGAGCGGTGTCTTGGCCGCCGCGGATACCAGATCCGACCAGTGCACCTGCGTCGCGCCGGCGGCGATCCCAGCAGCTCCCACAACGCCGCAGAAGGTAAGGAAGCGGCGCCGGGTGACGGGACTGACGGTCGTCTTGAGTTGTTCTGACTTCGTGATAGCTGGTGACTTGGCTGGCTCGTGCCCTTCGACAGGCTCAGGACCCGTTCCTGGTGACGGTCCCGGTGGGGGCTGGTGCCACGGCATGGGTGGGCCGGGAGGTCCTGGGATCGGGTTATAGGACATGATCAAGTTCCTAACCGGAGACGATGTATTCGGGTGAACAGGCGGCAACAGCGATTGCCAGGGGGAGCCGGCCGGCAACCTGGCTGATGGCATCCGCACTCCGCGCCGAAAGATGATCAATGCCAAGGAGTCGGCGGATGTATTCCACCCGCTGCCGAGCAGGCGTCTTTGTTGCCTCACTCGGCAGCACGGCTCGCTCGGTGATCAGACGTGCCGTCTGAACTCGAGCCAGTGCGGCACCGGTTGTCAGCCACCCGCCGCCAGATGGCCAGCCGCCCACGCTCGGCGGCAGGAAAGGAAGCTGGCCCATGCCACGCAGATGTGTCAGCAGCTGGCGAGCCGGCTTGTCTGCCAGCTCGCTTGGCCGTACGGCAAGGGCACGCATCAGGCCGACCGCCCATTCCACGGGCTGCTTGACCAGCGAATTCTGTTCATCGTGGAACGCTGGTTCGGAGGCAATCGCCTCCAGCAGCGAGGCGATGCCACGCTCGTACGCCCGACGTAGCCGCGCCTTGGCCTCGGGCGCCGGCGAGGTCGCTGACACGAGTCGGAACCAGACCCGGGAGATGACGAAGCTCGCGCACTCTGGCTGACGAAGAACCAGCTCGGCGAACGAGGCGGCGTCGAAGTCGCCGTCCTGGCCGAGGATGTGCTTGCTACTGGAGTCGTGCAGCCTTGGCCGGAACATCGCCGAGCCGTCGGTCCGGTTGACCTTCCAGCCGGTCAGCGCCCGGGCTGCCTGCTTGACGTCGGACTCGGTGTAGGGGCCCTGGCCCAACGTGAAGAGCTCCATGAACTCTCGAGAGAGGTTCTCGTTGGGCGCTTTTGCGGTGTTGTCGTTGCCGTCGAGCCAGCGCAGCATCGCCGGGTCGACGATCATGGCCTGGGCGAGCGCCGAAAAGTGGCCGAGACCTAGTCGGCGCAGGCTCTGGTTTTGGCGGAGCATCAAAGAGGCCATCCGTACCTTGCGGATGCTGGTCGCGAAATGGCCGTGCCAAAACCAGGTCATCCGTTCGCTCAGCTGATCATCGGCTTGCACCATCCGATCCAGCCACCACACGATCAGTTGCTGGCGTTGCTGGCGCATCTGCTGGCGCCACGCCTTCTTTTCCTCCTCTGGCGGTTTGTTTCCGGGTGCCTTCTTGGGACGCGGGATCCAAGGCAGGTCCGGCGGTGGGATTTGATCGGCACCGACCTCGCCGTCACCGGGAGACAGGTACTGCTCGAGCGTCGCTGTGAGCCCGCGCTGCTGCACCTCGACAAGCGCACTGCCGGCGAGACCGAATCCAAGTCTGTCGCCCAGGCGCCGTACGACGGCATCCTCGCTCAGTTGGCTCATGGCGACAGGGTCGGTCAGTCGACTGCGAAATCGGAGTCGCGGCAGGCGATCCTTCAGCAGATCAACAGGTTTGCGCCTGCCCGCTCGAGGAAGGGCGAACTTGAGGACGCTCATCCCTACATTCCCGCATCGCGCCTCAGCTATCTCCGCACCAGGCAACGAATGAGGCCAGATCACGGCGAAACGTCAGGCATTCGCGACGTTGTGCGGAGAAACACATTGAAGGCGCTCTGCTATGCGGCACACTCGTCGCCGTGACAAGCACGATTCTGCAAGATCATCAAGTAGCTAGCCAGGCGTCGACAGACTTCTGGCGTACGGCGGTGATCTATCAGATCTATCCACGCAGCTTTGCCGACAGCAACGGCGATGGCATCGGTGACCTGCCGGGCATCACGTCGCGAGTGCCGTACTTGAAATCGCTTGGCGTGGACGCCGTCTGGCTGAGCCCGTTCTATCCGTCTGCACTCGCCGATGGTGGATATGACGTTGATGATCACCGTGATGTCGATCCGCGGCTCGGCACGTTGGCCGACTTCGACGCGATGCTCAGCGCGCTACATGACGCCGATATCAAGCTGATCGTCGACATCGTGCCGAACCACACATCCGATCGGCATGCCTGGTTTCTGCAAGCTCTAGCCGCCGGCCACGAGAGTCCCGAACGTGATCGTTATCTCTTCCGCGACGGTCGTGGCGCAGCAGGTGAGCTGCCGCCCAACGACTGGGAGTCACTGTTCGGTGGCTCGGCCTGGGCGCCGGTTGCTGATGGTCAGTGGTACTTCCACTGCTTCGCGGCCGAGCAGCCGGATCTCAACTGGGAGAATGAGGAGGTCCGTGAGGACCTCAGGCGGACGCTACGTTTTTGGGCCGACCGAGGTGTCGACGGCTTTCGGATAGACGTAGCTCACGGATTGCGTAAGGACTTGTCGGAGCCCTATCCGCCATGGGGTGAGATCGCGGACATGATCAGAACCGACGGCTCTCACCCGCTCTGGGACCGCGACGACGTTCACGAGATCTATGCGGACTGGCGGCAGATCTTTGACTCCTATGACCCGCCCCGGTACGCGGTTGCCGAAGCCGACGTGCACCCGACAAGGCGAGCTCGATACGCGTCTCCGGACAGCCTTGGGCATGCGTTCAACTTCGCGATGCAGGATGCCGATTGGTACGCGGAGGACTTTCGCGAGGTGATCAACACCGGACTGGCCGACATGATCAATACCGGTTCCACCACGAGCTGGCTGTTGGGTTGCCACGACACACCTCGGGTGGCGACTCGGTATGGCTTGCCGATCAACGATGGGCGCCCGGCCCAGCAAGTCGCTCGGGAGTGGCTGCTGAGTGACGGTTCCACGCCTCACCTGGACCGCGCACTGGGTGAACGGCGTGCCCGCGCGGCGATCATGATGTTGCTGGCGCTGCCCGGTTCGGCCTACGTCTACCAGGGCGACGAACTCGGGCTGCACGAGGTGGCCGAGTTGCCACGTGAGGCGTTGGAGGATCCGATGGCCAGCCGCTCCACTACCACGAAGGGCCGTGACGGCTGCCGCGTGCCGCTGCCATGGACGCCGGCGGGACCGTCGTACGGGTTCGGCCGGGCAGTGGCGCATCTGCCACAGCCTGACTGGTTCGGTGGGTACGCAGTGAGCGCTCAGGAGGCGGATGCTGATTCGACGCTCAATCTCTACCGGCGGGCGTTAGCGCTCCACAGTCGGCTGTTTGCGGACGGCGGCTTTAGCTGGGTCGAGTCCGAGTCACCGGTGCTGCATTTTGCGAGGCCTGGTGGCCTACGGTGCCTGACCAATTTCGGCGCCGAGCCGGTCGCCATGCCACCCGGCGAGGTGCTGCTCAGTAACGCTCCGCTCGAGGATGGCCGGTTACCTACCGACACAACGGTTTGGCTGCGGCTGCGGTACCCCGATCAGTTTGACCACGACGAGGAGTCAACATAGAGCATGAGCGAATCGCACCGGGGAGAAAGCAATGAGTGAAGCAGTCGTGCTGGTCGGCACGAGAAAAGGCCTATGGATCGGCCATTCGGACGTAGAACGCCAAGACTGGGAGTGGTCGGAGCCGCAATTCCTGATGGAGGCGGTGTACGGAACCGGTATCGACACCCGAGGCCCACAACCGAGACTTCTGGTCGGTGGTACCAGCGAGCATTGGGGCCCAGGCGTCTACTACTCCGACGACCTGGGCGCCAAGTGGACAGAGGCTCAGGCCGCTCCCGTGCGGTTTCCTCAAGAGCTCGGCAGCAGTGTGGAGCGCGTTTGGCAAATCCAGCCAGGCGGTCCCCATGATCCCGACGTGATCTATGCCGGCACCGAACCCTCGGCGCTGTTCCGCTCCACCGATCGCGGTGAGTCGTTCACCCTGATCAGGTCACTATGGGACCACCCGCATCGCGAGCAGTGGCAACCGGGCGGTGGCGGGCAAGCAATCCACACGGTGCTACCCGACCCGACCGATTCCGCGCATCTGACCGTGGCGATGTCTACCGGCGGGGTTTATCGGACCTACGACCAGGGTGAGACCTGGGATCCGGCGAACGCCGGCATCAGTGTCAAGTTCGCGCCCGATCCCTTCCCTGAGTTTGGACAATGCGTGCACAAGATCGCAGCCCATCCAACTGCGCCAAACCGGATCTTCGCCCAGAACCACGGGGGCGTCTACCGCTCCGATGACGGGGGCGACCAGTGGGTCTCGATCGCTGACGGCCTCCCGAGTGACTTCGGATTTCCGATCATGGTTCATCCACATAAGGCGGAGACGG
The DNA here is from genome assembly GCA_045806785.1 of Propionibacteriaceae bacterium. GTDB lineage: Bacteria > Actinomycetota > Actinomycetes > Propionibacteriales > Propionibacteriaceae > Microlunatus. The sequence continues at coordinate 26,828 of JBJMIR010000114.1, forward strand.
TGTTCGTCTTTCCGCTGACTGCAGACATCCACCGCTTTCCGCCGAACGGCAAGGCGCGCGTCTGGCGTTCTGACGACGCAGGTGATACGTGGACGTCGTCTGAGTCTGGTCTGCCGGATGGGTTCTATGCCTCGGTGCTGAGGGACGCCATGACCGCTGACAATGCCGAGCAGACCGGCTTTTACTTCGGCGCCCGTGACGGTTCGGTGTTCGTCAGCACCGATGACGGCGCCAATTGGCGGCAGATCGTCGGGCATTTGCCGGACGTGCTATCCGTACGCGCGGCGGTTGTGTAAGCGGCGAGTCAAGCGGTGTCGTTACGGGCCGGGCCGGTTGTGCCACGCTCCACTAACTCAACCCGGAGTTCGTCCTGCCTTGGCAACGGACCGTCATAATCGTCCGCGCCGACCATCTGGATCATCGCGTAGGCAGCTCGCACGCCTTGCTCATGGGCATGCTGGCTGACCGTAGTTAGGCCCCACCAGCGCGACATCGGATGATCATCAAAAGCCGCGAGGGAGAGATCCTCAGGGCAACGCAGTCCGGCTTCGCGTAGCACCGCCATAGCACCGAATGCCATTTCATCGGTGTGGCAGAAGATCGCAGTCGGAAGCTTGCGGCCGCTTGCGAGCAGCTCGTTCATGGCGCGCTGGCCATCAGCAGCGTGGCAGTCGCCTGGTTGCAGGACATTGCGACTATCCATGTCGAACCCGGCTTCTCGTACGGTGTCGCGCAGCCCATCTGTCCGCTGATCCCAGACGTGATAGTCGTGCTTGCCGGCCATGCGTCCATCAAACAGACCGATGTCGCGATGACCAAGGGATAACAGATGCTCGGCGATGAGCCGGCCGCCGGCCCGATTGTCGACGAAGATGCTGGACACGCTGGTAAGCGGCGAGCCAGGCGCCAGGACCGGCACCCGCGCCAAATCGGGATTCTCGTCGTCACGTTCGGTGGAGATGGTGCCCGCGAAGAGAAGCGCGTCTCGACCTCGCCCGGCGCCGAGCTCTCGAAAGAGCTTGCGGAACTGCGGCGAATCGACCTCCAAGAAATCGGAGTCGACATCTAGATTGATCAGTTCTACCCGAAATCCCGCGGGGCTGAGGATTTCACTGGCGCCAGACGCGAACTCGCTGAAGTACCAGGAGCGCAATGTCGGCAACACGATGCCGACCGTCCCAGAGTGCCCACTCGCGAGTGCGGTTGCCAGGTGGGATGCCGAGAAATCGAGCCGGTCGGCGGTCTCGATGATCCGCTCCCGGGTCGACGGGCCGACTCCGGGGATGCCGCGCAGGGCGCGCGAGACCGTGCCCTTGTTGACACCTGCTTCCCGTGCGACGTCAGCAATCGTGGTACGACGAGCGGTGGCTTGAGGCCTGGTCGCAATCACCCAAGCATGGGTTTCGGCGAGCACGAGTCAAACTATACGGTGGGCGAACCCTTCAGGCAGCCCCTTCTCTTGGCTCTGACCAGGCTAATCAGTAGACTTCGCCTCTGACTTTGCTGACTGCGCCCGCCACGAGACAATGTCACAGGAGCCTGAAGTAGCGAGGCCTGGGGAGGACCGATGACTGCGGCGCTGGGGCACTGGCGTGCCACGTACACGCCAGGGGAGTGGGTGGTTCTGTCTGGGCCCACCTCTTTGGTACTGCTTGAGCCGCCCACGCACGAATGGGCTGCGTTGATCAACACGCTGTGGGACGAGGTCGTCGCCTCGAGCTCTATCGTCGACCTCGCGGCACGGCTGGCGCATTTCAAGATCGATGAGCTGCCGAGTCTCGCCGCCTTCTTCTGGACCGAAGACGGCATGCGTTCTCTGATCCGGGGCGAGATCTCCGTCGTCGATCTTGCTACCGGCAAGGTGGTAGCGGACGGGCAGGGCATCCAAACCTGGAGCGAGGTTGGGCTCGGCGGCGTGAACCACATCCGGGTCGAGGTACCACACGATGGAGACGCCACTTTGCTGGAGCTGCCGCTTGTCGTGGGAGCCGTACGCGCCTCCTCGATAGTCCTCGATGCCTCAGACCAGGCCCAGGTCAGCTCCCCGCAGGGAGAATCCGTGCCGGAGGACACAACGCCCGTCGAAGCGGAATCAGCGCTCACATCGGACTCAACGACCGAGGCGTTGCCGGAGGCGGTTGCGGCACCGGCAGCGGCCGCTGAGGCCGCACCTGAGCCGTCGGCCGAAGGAGTAGGCGGTGCGACCGACAGGCCGGTGGAGAAGACCGCTGAGCTGGCGGCAGCAGAGATCGTCGCCCTAGCGAACGCCGAGACCGAGCTAATGCCCTCACCGTTCGAGGAGGAATCAGAGACCGAGCCAGGGGCTAGCGCGCCACAGCAACTCGAGTCTGCGGTCGTGCCCCAGCTGGCAACCGACCCTGGCGCCGTGCTGGCCAGTGCTGTGTCACGAGGCTCCAGCGAGACGCCAGATGAGCCGGATCTTCAAGATTCCGCGATCTTGGCCGTGATTTGTCCAAACGGGCACGCAAGCCCTCCTAGTGCAACCAGTTGTCGGGTATGCGGCGGTCCGGTCGCCACTCAGGGACCGCAGTTTGTTGCGCACCCAATCCTGGCCGTGCTTCGCGCTTCCGACGGGAGCAGCGCCGAGCTCGACCGGCCGGTTCGCATCGGCCGCGCACCCTCTATGGATAGATCGAGCAGCCCGTCACCCCGGCTGATGACGGTCCCCAGCCCGAACTACGACATCAGCCGGACACATCTCGAGGTGGCTCCAGATGACTGGCAGATTGTTGTCACCGATCTGAACTCCACGAACGGAACAATTCTGGTACGGCCCGGCGGCGGAGATCGTCAGCAGCTCGCCCCAGGTGAGCCGATTCCCGTGCAAGTGGGCAGTGTCATAGAGCTCGGTGACGGAGTTTCTGTATTGATCGACTTTCCGCAGTAGCGTCTGGTGCTGCGGCAGAGTCACCAACGACGAGGAGCTGTACATGGAATCGCCTGCCCCGGGTCGCCACCCGAATCGCGAGACAGGCCTGCCACCGGGGGTGGAGGTGGGCCCGTCCGGCACGCGTTTCCTGGCGTACCTGATCAATATGTCGGTTCCCGTCGTCGTCAGCATCCTGCTGTTGCTGCTACTGCCGGCGACCGCCGGTGGCGCTCGAACCACACTGCTGGTGATTGGCATGGCCGTCATAGTCGGCTGGGCCGTCTTCGTGTGCTACCTGCTCGCTGTCCGTGCAGCCAGTCCTGGTCTGCGCGTCATGAAGCTGCAGCTGGTCGGTTTCCTCGACGGCCGGCCGATCGGCTGGAGTCGGGTCTTGGTACGGGCCTTGGTGTTCTGGGCTTTGTACGTCACCGGCATCGGCCTGCTCATCATGTTGATCATGGAACTGAGACAGCCGCGTAAACAGGGCTGGCACGATCTCGCTGCCACTGCCGTGATGATCAAGGAGCGGGTGCTGGCGCCTCCGATGCAGCCGGCTCGGGCCGCCGCCGCGCAGCAAGGTCCGCCGACCCAGGGCGGCAATGGATCTTTGCAACCGCAGCCGAATGGCGCCCGTGCGCCGATGTCGTCCGGCTATGGAGGAAGGGAAGAGTACGGCTCTCCTGGCAGCCCTGTGCCACCTGACCAGCTGGCTCCACCGCCAGGGATGAGCAACTACCCGAGTGGCTCCGCCCCGTACGCGCCCGCCGGTGCACCACAGGGCGGACCGGGCGCGTCGTATGGAGGCAGTGCGTACGCCACGCCGTTCCCAGGCGCCTCGTACGGACCGCAGCAGCAGTACGGAGCGAGCGGCGAGGCTTATGCTCCCGGGCAGCCGGGAGGTCCGCTGTCACAGTCGCCCAACGGTTCTCCGTCCGGTCCAGCGTCGGCGTACGAGGGGACGCAACAAGCATCGGCTGGTGAGTATGAAGATCAGACCGCTGTCGCGCCCCGGTCTCCCTATGTCCAGGAATGGTCGATCCTGCTAGATGACGGCAGGCGCATTGCGCTGGACGGATTGGTGTTGCTGGGTCGCAATCCTCAGCCGAAGGCGGGTGAGGAAGACGCACAGTTGATCAAGATCGCCGACGACACGCGTACGGTCTCCAAATCTCATCTGGCGGTGGGCGTGGATTCTGGCGGCGTATACGTCGTTGACCGCGGATCCACCAACGGCTCGACCGTCTCTACCACGAACGGGATGTCAACCCGCTGCAAGGCCGGCGAGATGGTCCGGGTGGGGGAAGGCGCGATCGTTTCCATTGGTGATCACTGGCTGGAAATCACGCGCGGCAGCTAAGGGCTGCTTGCCGCGGTAGGGTCGCGCCGTGTTGCTCTCCGACCGTGACATCAAAGCCGAAATCGATGCTGGCCGTATCGGGCTGGAACCGTATGCCGTCGATATGGTGCAGCCATCGAGCATCGATGTCCGCCTCGACCGCTATTTCCGCGTCTTTGAAAACCATCGCTATCCGCACATCGATCCTTCGGCGGATCAATCAGAGCTGACCCGCGCCGTGGAGCCGATGGGCGAGGAGCCGTTCATCCTGCATCCAGGCGAGTTCGCCCTGGGCTCGATCTATGAGGTGGTCACACTCCCCGACGACATTGCGGCACGCGTGGAAGGCAAGTCATCGCTCGGCAGACTGGGACTGCTTACCCATGCCACGGCCGGATTCATCGATCCCGGCTTCAGCGGTCACGTGACACTCGAGCTATCGAATGTCGCCACGCTGCCGATCAAGCTCTGGCCGGGGATGAAGATCGGTCAGCTGTGCTTCTTCAGACTGACCACGGCGGCCGAGCATCCGTACGGATCGGCTCAGTACGGCTCCCACTACCAGGGTCAGCGCGGCCCGACTCCGAGCCGCTCGCATCTCAACTTCCACCGCACGAAGATCTAAAGTGCGGCCTGGGCTTGTCGAAGGGCGTCACCCCGGTGCGCGACGGCTCAGCGTGCAGATAGGTATGCCGCGGCTTGTAACCGGAATAGTTCTGCATAGTGACCTTCTAGTTCCATGAGCTCCTCATGGGTCCCTGCTTCTGTGACCCGCCCGCGCTGCAGAACGTAAATGCGATCCGCATGCCGCACGCTGGAAAATCGGTGAGAGATCAGCAGGACGGTACGGCCCGTTAGCAAGGCCCTGATGCGCTCGAAGAGATCATGCTCGGCTCGGGGATCGAGGGCAGCGGTGGGCTCGTCCAAGATCACGAAAGGGGCCTTACGGAAGAACGCGCGGGCCAACGCTACGCGTTGCCACTGTCCGACCGAGAGATCCGAGCCGCCTTCGAACTCCGGCCCCAGCACTGTCTGATAGCCATCGGGCAACGCAGTGAGGAACGCATCCGCGTCAGCCTGCCGCGCCGCCTCACGGATGCCATCAAGATCATCGATGGCATCGACTCGTCCCAGTCCGATGTTGTCTCGAGCACGGAGGTGAAAGCGGACGAAGTCTTGAAAGATCGCCGCGATATCCGTGCTGAGCTCAGCAGCATTGACGCTGTTGATGTCAACGCCGTCCCAGGTGATGGTGCCGGCGGCAGGTCGATAGAGGCCTGCCAGGAGTTTCGCGAGCGTCGTCTTACCGGAGCCGTTCTCCCCAACCAATGCCACGATTTCACCGGCACGAATGCTGAGTGAGACGTCCCGCAGCGCGGATTCCTTGGCGGTTGGATAGGCAAAGCTCAGATTGTTCACCGATATCTCGGCAAATGAGTTCGCTGCAGGATCGTGCGGCTCCGGCTGCCGTACCCGAGGTAGCAGCTCCACGAACGCAAGGTAATCGTCGACGTACGGTGCTGACTCCGAAAGCGCGCCCGCGGAATAACCCGCCGTAGTGAGTCGCTGGCCGACGATGGCGACGCCAGCGACCGCAATGCCAGCTGCCGATAGCGGTACGCGCCCGCTCAACGTAAGCCAGCCGACAAAAAGAAGCGTGACTGCGAGTACAGCCGCAACGCCCAGGTTCGCCAAGAGCGCATACCAGAGTTGCTTGCCCGCGACCCGCTTGAGTTCGCTGATGCGCTCGCTGTAAAGAATGCCGTGTCGATCTCGCAAGAACGGTGCCAGACTGAATGCCCGGATTTCCTTGGCGGCGTCACGGTCGGACATCAGCACAGCCAGGTATTGCCGCTCCCGGTCCCGCGGCGTCATGCGCCAAAAGAATCGCCAGAATGCCTCACCCCGTCGAGACGCCGATAGCCATGCTGGAATGAAAACGATCGACACCATGAGCACCAGGACTGGTTGGATGGTGATCAAGGTCACGAGCACGGCGACGATACCGATGGCTGCCCGGATCAGGCCCGACAAACCGAAGATCATGTTCAGCGGTTGGTGGCTGCTCACCTGCATCCGCTGCACTCGGTTGTGAAAGGCCGGTGTCTCGAAAGCGAGAAGGTCGACCGCGGTTGCGACTTCCAAGACATGTTCCTGGATGTGGCGTTGCAACAATTCCCCGAGAATTTCTTGACGTTCGCGCTGGACAGCCCCTACGAACGACTCGATTCCGGCGACGACGGCAATTGCGATTGCCCACGGTGCGACTGCTGCCAGCGACTGGCCTTGCTGGAGCGCATTGAGGATCGCTTGCAGGCCTTGTTGTCCGAGGAGCAGGAGCAACGCGATGCCGCCGCCCCCGATGATCTGCAGCAATGTTGAGATCATGAACTCTCGGGGCGCAGCTGCCCTTGCGAGTCGAAGTGCTTGTCGGGTCAGCCGGGGGAGTGCCCGGACCCGGACCTTGGTGTCTTCAGCTGACTGGATGTCGTAGATGGTTACCGGGCCGATATCTTCCTCTCCGGCGTCGGTACCAGCAACGAAGTCGCTCATAAAGGGCAAGTCTGCCGAACGGCGACGTTCACCGAACCGGAGCAGCGCACGTGGCGCTGTCCCGCAGGCCCGGTTGCGTCACAGGCAATTAGGCGCGGTAGATCCCGATGTCACCCGAGGCCGTCCGTGCCCGTACCGAGATGTACCGCTCGCCAGGCTCAGGTGGCGTCGTGGACTCGAGTGCAATCCGGATGTCACCGGAGACCGAGTTGAGATCAAGCCAGGTGGGCAAGTTATCGGCAACACCGACAGTCAGCGAGCCGGAGGCAGACCGCAGATCGACCGATCCGTTAGTCGAGGTAACGCCGATGTCGCCCGATCCGGAATTGGCTTGCAGGTCAGGGCCTTCCAGCGTCTGCACCACGACATCCCCAGAACCCGATTTCGCAGTGATCGGGCAATGCGCCTCGCCGACCGATACATCGCCTGAGCCAGAATTCAATCGCGCAAATCTGCCGTCAACCCGGGCGACCGAAATATCGCCGGATCCCGTACTGCACTCAAGATCAACGGCTTTGCCGATAGTGACATCGCCGGAGCCACTGACGATCTTCGAGGGACCGATGTCGGCGCTGATCGAGATGCCAGCCGATCCTGTCTTGATCACATACGTCAGTCCGTCGGGTACGCCGAGGCGCAGGTGTGCATTGCTGGACCGCAGGAACTGTTGCGGGAAGCTGATCCGCAGCCAGTCCTGATCATGACGGATGTGGACCTGGTCGACAAACCGCTCATCATCGGCGTCAATCGATGCCTCAACGAGGTCTTGCTGTACGCCGGGTTCCACGGTGATCGATCCAGCACCGAGGTTGTCGATGACAACGTGCTTGACGCCCTCATAGGCGTTCGTGAGGCTCATCGCACCCAACCCTGAACGTTCCCGCGGGAACGCCTTTCCTCGCGCGCAGCCCTCCGAAGCCGCTCACCGAAGATGCCGCCGGCGCCGAACGGTCCTCCCGGCCCGAAGACGCCATGTTCTCCAAAGGGGCCACCTGGACCAAAGACCACATTGGGCGAGGGCGGGGCCGGCGGATGGGGCGGCTGCGGCCACTCCGGCCGTGAGCTGCTGCGCTCTGCTAAGGCGTCCATGACCGCGCGGATGAGCCAGGCATTGGTAGAGATTCCCTCAGATGACGCCACCTCATCCACCCGTGTCTTGACCGACTGTGGCAGCCGCAGGGTAATGCGGGCGACTGGCTCGTCCTCGGCGTCGGTGGTAGATGCTTCCTCGGCGCCTTGACTGGTTTCTTCCGGCTCCGGCATCAGCAGTGTCGGTTCAGCCTCGCCGCTCTGGACGGTGACGACGAATTCAGGGTCGGTGCCGACCATGCGGAGTTCAACCGAAGACGGTGCCAGCTCCGCGCTGATAGTGCCAGCGGCATCGGAGAGGGCATGGATGAGAGCAAGGCGTGTGGAGGACTCAAGTGCCGTGCCGAGTCGCTCCGCGACCTGTTGAGTCTGTTCGTCAGCCAGCGAGGTCGCGGTCGAGACGCCTAAGCGGACCGATTCGATATACGGTGAAAGATCCATGACATCACTCTGACGCCATAGTGACGTCAAGTCAAGGTTCTGATGACATCACTTACAAAGTCCGCAGTGGTCGGATTCGAGCCTGAGCCAGTCTCACCCTCGAAAAGTCGACATTGGTCGGAAATTTGACCCTAAGTCTGCGATGCAGCAAGCAGTTAGGGCCGGTTATGCGCTGCGTTTGACCGCCTCGAGCAACAGCTGCGCCACATCGAGCACCTCGGTAGTTTCGGGTGCGGATCCGTCCGCCTGCTTTGCGGTGAGCCCATCGGTCAGCATGATTCGGCAGAAGGGACATCCGGTTGCGATCGCATCGTGGCCGTTGCTTTCGGAGGCGGCGAGAGTACCCAGCGCCTCGTCGGTGCGGTTCTCGTTTATTCGGGTACCGATCCGCTCCTCCATCCACATCCGCGCCCCGCCGGCACCGCAGCAGAAGGAGCGCTCGCGCGTCCGGGGCATCTCGGCGATCGTGGCGCCGGGCAGTGAGCCGAGCAAATCGCGCGGCGGATCATAGATCTGGTTGTGTCGTCCGAGGTAGCACGCGTCGTGGTAGGTGATCGTCCGTCCGGAAAGCGAGCCATCCGGTGGCGGAATCGGCGTCAGCAGGCCGTCGCGTACCAGGCGGTTTAGCAACTGAGTATGGTGCACCACTTCGCAGTTGACGCCAAGTTGCGGATATTCGTTCTTCAAGACGTTCAGGCAGTGGGCGCAGGTCACGACGATCTTGGTCGCCTTCGCTTCCTGCAGTGTTTCGACGTTCTGCATCGCGAGTTGCTGATAGACGAACTCATTTCCGGCGCGCCGGGCCGGGTCACCGGTACAGGTCTCGCTGTTGCCCAATACGGCGTAGCTGAGGCCGGCGATGTGGAGCAGTTCCGCGACGGCGCGTGTGGTCTTCTTGGCGCGATCTTCGTACGCGCCGGCGCAGCCAACCCAGAACAGATACTCGACCTCACCAAGGTCCGCAACGTCCTCGCCGAGCACTGGTACCGGGAAGGGCAGATCCTTGGCCCAGTCCATGCGCCCGCGTGGACTCAGGTTCCATGGATTCCCCTTGCCTTCCAGGCCCTTGAAGAGCCCGTTCAGCTCGCTCGGGAACTCCGCGGACATCATGACCTCGAAGCGGCGCATATCGAGGATGTGATCGACATGCTCGATGTCGACCGGGCACTGCTGCACGCAGGCGCCGCAGGTCGTACACGACCACAGCACATCGGGATCGATAACGCCCGGCACTCCATCCGTTACGTCAATGGGACCAACCAGCGGTCGAGCGGTTTCCGCCTGGGTCGCCTCGGGCAGCGCATCACGGGCCGACTCGGCCGCCTTCAGATATGGTGCCTTGGCATACGCGTGCTGGCGCAGATCCATGATCACGAGCTTGGGTGAGAGCGGCTTGCCGGTGTTCCAGGCCGGGCACTGGGACTGACAACGACCGCATTCGGTACATGAGGTGAAGTCGAGCAATCCCTTCCAGGTAAAGTCCTCCACCTTGCCGATGCCGAGTGAGGCGTCCTCGTCAAGATCGTCGATATCGGCAAAGTCGACGGGCTTGCCCTCGATCATGATCGGTTGCAATGCGCCGAGTGCTGGGCGGCCTGACGATTCCCGTTTGAACCAGATATTCGGCCAGACGGTGAAGCGATGCCAGGCAACACCCATCGTGATGTTCAGTCCGATGGTGATGAACCAGGCCATCGAGATGATGATCTTGATCGCGGAAACGATCACAATGCCCATCTCGAGTCCCGCGGCAGAGATCCCGGCCGGAAGCAGGAACCAGCTCAGCGGAAAATGCAGCCGCGAGGTTCCGGGGCCAAGGAGCTGATACTCCATGGCGCGTAAGGCCAGAACGCAGACGACGATTCCGAGCACGGTGAACTCGACGTAGTAACCCTGCCAAGATCGTGAGCCAAAGAATCGGGACGCGCGGCCGCGACCTCTGAGCAGGAGTCGAACCAAGATCAAGAAACCGATCGAGATCAATCCTGCCCAGGCGATGATCTCACTCGCCCATTCGTACACCACCCAGTGCCCGATGATCGGTATGGCGAAGCGAGGATCGAAAAGTTGCCCGTACGCGGTGATCAACGTAAAGATCAGAGCACCGAAGGCGATGAACACGAACCAATGCGCAGCGCCAACCTTGGTCCACTGCAACATTCGGGTATGCCCAAGGGTTTCGGCGAGCATGTGCCGCCAGCGCTGGCCGGGATCATCGCCTCTCCCGGGCGCCGGTTTGCCGAGCTTGATGACGCCGACGATCGCTGCAATGGCGCGGACGAATAGCACCACGCCGACAACCGAGACGGCCAACGCTACGACGATCGCGGCGACTCTCACGCGCGACTCCTCCTTCTCGAGGGCGATGCAGGATCGGAAACCTACGTGCAGGTAGGTTTCGGTCGGCTGGCGACCCTCAGCCTAATGCGGCGCTCGAGCGCCCTATTGCACTGGCGGAAGTGGTCGCACGCGACATCGGCCACCGCCGGGTCGATGTCGTTGACCGCTTTCGCCAGGGGCTCGCGACTACTGACCACTTCCCGGCGGAAGCCGGCGATTTTCCGACGTTCGCAGCTCGGAGGCTTGCAGCGAGCGTAAGTTGGGCACGCCGCGCCGCCGTACCCAAATTGTCGGTGCTGGCGACTAGGGTCTTTTTTGTCCTCCGTACGCGGCGGTCAGTGGTGGGCGGTAATGAATGGTGCCGTAATGAATGGTGCGTAATGAATGCTATTGAATGCCCGCCCACGAGAAGCTGTAGAACGAGACCTGTGGGGCCAAGACCACTGGAGTTGGCGTGATCGAGTTCGAGTCAGTCGGCAAAACCTTCCGAGATGGCACGGTAGCGGTCGTTGACCTCGACCTCACAGTGCCGTCCGGCAAGATCACCGTCATCGTTGGCCCCTCTGGTTGCGGCAAGACCACGACCCTTCGCATGGTCAACCGGATGCTCGAGCCGACGACTGGTCATATCACCTGGGACGGTGTGGCGCTTCGTTCCAAGCGCAAGACGACGCTGCGCCGCCAGATGGGCTATGTCATCCAGAGTGGCGGGTTGTTCCCGCACCGCACTGTCCTCGACAACATCGGCACGGTCCCGTCGCTGCTTCACTGGCCGAAGAAGAAGATCCAGAAGCGGTCACTGGAACTCCTCGACAGTGTCGGTCTGGAACGCAATCTTGCTCATCGTTATCCCGGGCAGCTCTCCGGTGGTCAGCAGCAGCGCGTGGGTGTGGCGCGCGCCCTGGCGGCGGATCCGTTGGTGCTGCTTATGGATGAGCCGTTCTCGGCCGTAGATCCCGTCGTCCGCAGCGAACTCCAGGAGTTCTTCCTCGGGCTGCAACGTGAGCTGAGCAAGACAATCATCCTGATCACGCACGACATCGACGAGGCCATCAAACTGGGTGACCAGGTCGCCGTCATGCGGGTAGGTGGGCATCTCGCTCAGGTTGGTACGCCTCAGCAGTTGCTGGATGAACCCACCGATGCGTTCGTTGAGGGTTTCGTCGGTCGCGATCGGGGTTTTCGCTCCCTCTCCTTTCAGCCTGCAAGCGAGCTTCCCCTGCAGAGAGTCAAGGTGGTCAGGGATGTCGAGACTGCATCCGGCGCCGGCCCCATTCTGGTGGTCGACGGTGATGCGCGACCAGTCGGTTGGGCGGATCCTGAGCGGCCCGGTCGAGTCTTCCCGTTGGGGTCAACCTTCAGCCCGGAGAAAGATTCACTTCGGGTAGCGCTCGACTCAGCACTCACATCGCCACATGGTCTCGCTGTCGCCGTGACGGCCGACACGCAACGTTATGCGGGTGTGGTGGGTGCGGACATGATCCTCGACAGGGTCAGGGACGTACGGATATCGATCGCCGAGTCGATCTCCATTCGCGAGGCTGAGGCGGCGCAGGAGTACGAGCGACTGGCTGAGCCCGAGCCGGAGTACGAGCCGGTCGGTGAGTCCGATCCAGAGGACCAGCCGGTCGCTGAGTCGGAGCCCGAGAACGAGCCTGTCGAGCCTGAGCCGGCGGATGCCTCCATCGAGGAAGATGAGCAGGAAGGCACCTCAGCGCACGCCTATGAGTCGAACGACGTTGACAGTGCGCCGACGGTGGAGCCTGTCGAGCCGGTCTACAACTGGCAGGACGAAGCGGCGGACGCGTACAGCTGGGAGGAGGACTCTGCCCGGGCAAGTCAGCCAGCGGAGGAACAGGCCCAGCCGCCCGAACCGCCTCGAGCCGAACCGCCTCGAGCCGAACCGGAGCCGATCAGGGATGTCGATCCCAATGAGTCCGATGCCGATGACTCGCAGACTGCGGTTCAGCCACGGGCTGATGGTGAGACCCACGAGAACGATGAGCCCACGGTCGCGATCGATTCTCCAGAGTCGGTTACAGAGCAAGGGCCGGAGCCGACGCCTCCCGGCAAGGCTCACCGTAGGGCGGACACGCACCAGGAGGACTGGGAGGCCATGGGCAAGGCTTTGTATCGCCGGGGCTCGGGCGTACTGCAGTGAATCTTGACTGGGCATGGATCGAACGCAACCTGTCGATGATCGGCAGTTTGCTGGTGGAGCACGTCATCCTCGCCGTACTACCGGTTGTCATTGCCTTCGTTGTCTCGCTGCCGCTTGGCTTTCTGGTTTCGAAGACGAGGCGGGCAGCCAACGTCATCCTGGCGTTCTTGGGCGTCATCTACTCGATTCCATCGCTGGCGCTCTTCGTGATGATGCCGTTGATCCTGGGCACGAGGATCCTCGATCCGGTCAACATCGTCGTCGCCCTGGCCATCTATTCGACCGCGCTGCTTGTCCGCAGCGTTGTGGATGGACTGCGCGGTGTGTCGCCAGCGGTGAGACAGTCCGCATCTGCTGTCGGCTATGGCTGGCCACGGCGGCTCTTTCGCATTGAGCTTCCATTGGCCATGCCGGTCATCTTTGCCGGCCTGCGCGTCGTCACCGTCTCCAACATCGCCCTCGTCAGCGTGGCGGTTCTGGTGGGAAGCGGGGCACTGGGCAAGCTGTTTGATCTTGGCTTCGCCAGCTACTTCTACACACCGATCATCATCGCGTTGATCTTGATGCTGGCCCTGTCGTTGATCTTTGACGCCCTCATCCTGGTCATCCAGCGTGGCACGCTGCCATGGTTGAGGAGGCGACCAGCATGAACCTCTTCAGCTATCTCTCAGATCCGGCTAACTGGCAGGGGCCCGACGGGATTTGGAACCTGCTGCTTCAGCATCTTGGCTACACCGTTGCGTCGGTAGGCATCGCCGCCGCCATCGCTATCCCGCTCGGTATCTTCATCGGCCACACAGGTCGTGGTTCCTTCTTAGTGATCGGCCTGAGCAATGCCGCGAGGGCCATTCCCACGCTGGGTCTGCTGGTCCTGGTGGTGCTGCTTCTGGGCACCGGAACCGGACCGATCATCGGGGTACTGGCCATCCTCGCCCTGCCCCCGATCCTGACTGCCACAGCGGCCGGTGTCGGCGGTGCTGATCATGAAGCAGTACATGCTGCGCGTGCGCTCGGCATGGCGCCGCGACAGGTGGTGGCCAAGGTCGAGTGGCCGCTGGCGCTGCCTCTGGTGATCTCCGGCCTACGAAGTGCGACTCTGCAGGTTGTCGCAACGGCTACGGTCGCTGCGTACAGTTCGGGAGAAGGTCTGGGTCGGCTACTCATTACGGGCAATGCGACCCGTAACTACTCAGAAATGTTCGCCGGTGCCTTCATGGTTGCCGTGCTTGCCGTGGTACTCGATATTTTGCTGGGCGGCCTTGGCTGGCTTGCTAGTCGCCATGCCAGCCCAGGACGTCGAGCCCGCCCAATAGGCAGGATGATCAGCGAGCCCACAGGAACCCCACTTAACCTCGTCGGGTAGCGGGGTTTGTCCGCTCACGACAAAAAGAGAGTTCAGGAATGAAGATCAAGCAATCACTTGTCGGTGTCGGCCTCGGTATCGCTGGCCTGCTGCTCGCAGCGTGCGGGGCCAATAGCAACCCGCTGAATGAGGCGACGTCTCCCCAGCCCTCTCCGTCGGGTTCGGGAAGCGCGGCGGCACAGAGTGCCCCAATTGTGGTTGGATCGGCCGACTTCACCGAATCCAAGATTCTGGCCGAGATCTACTCTCAAGCCTTGAAGGCAAAGGGCATCGAGTCATCGACGAAGCTCGGGATCGGATCGCGGGAGATCTACATCAAGGCACTGCAGGATGGGTCCATCACGGCAGTACCTGAATACACCGGCAACCTGCTGCTCAACTTTGACAGCAACGCCACAGCAACCACTGCCGGAGAGGTCGAGAAATCGCTGCCTGCAGTGCTTCCGCAGGGGCTAAAGGTGCTGAAGGCATCACCAGCTGTCGATCAAGATGTCTACGTCGTCACCAAAGACTTTTCGGCGCAGAACGGGATTAACTCGCTCGAGGATCTGAAGAAGATCGCGAGCACCTCCACCCTTGGTGGACCGCCAGAGTTGGAGAAGCGGGCGTACGGACCTCCAGGGCTGGAAAAGATCTACGGCGCCAAGTTCAAAGCCTTCCGGCCGTACGCGAAGTACCCGCCCAAGATCAGTGACCTCGACAGCAACAAGATTCAGGTCGCGACCTTCTTCACCACCGATGCGGTGCTCTCCGAGAAGGGTTACGTCCAGCTGCAAGATCCGCAGTCGATGATCCTTCCGCAGAACGTGATACCGCTGGTTCGCTCGGACGTGGCTGACAATGCGACTGCGGTGTCGGCGCTGGATGCCGTTCAGTCGGCGCTGACCACCGATGATCTGATGCAGCTCGATAAAAAGGTTGACAGCGAACATCAAGATCCTGCTCAGGTGGCCGGCGAGTGGCTGAAGAGCAAGGGCTTGGCGTAGCTGCTGAGACGCCGACTTGTCAGCGTTGGTGGTCGCCATAGCAACCACTGGGCGCTGACAGGTCGGTGCCAATGTGTCCGAATCATTCGGCGTCGGGCGGTGCGGCCTTGTTGTCGCGCTCGTCTCGGTCCGCCCACTCCAATAGCTCATCTAGCCGGTAGGGGTGTTCGTCGATGTCGGCGTGCAGATCACCGACCTCGGCGTACCGGCCCGGCATGGTAGCGATGGTGAAGTCCTTCGGATCGGCGTCGGCGATCTCCTGCCAGCGGAGCGGTGCCGAGACCACTCCCTCCGGGGTGCCGCGTACCGAGTACGCGCTGGCAATGGTGTGATCACGGGCGTTCTGGTTGTAGTCCACGAACACCGAACCGGGATCACGATCTTTACGCCACCACGTCAGATCGACCATGCCGTGTGCTCGACGCTCGACCTCGCGAGCGAAGGCCCACGCCGCACGGCGTACGTCGGGGTGTCCATGATCAGGAAAGATCCGTACGTAGATGTGTAAGCCCTTGCCGCCAGAGGTCTTCGGGTAGCCCACCGCCCCAAGTTCATCCAGCAGTTCGTGCGCGATCACCGAGACCCGCTTGACGTCCTGGTAACTGGCGACTGGCATCGGGTCAAGATCGATTCGCCACTCATCAGGAGATTCCACGTCATCGCGCCGCGAGTTCCAGGGATGGAACTCCACCGTCGACATCTGCACTGCCCAGATCACGTCCGCCACATGGTTGACACACAGTTCATCGGCATCTCGATTGAACCGCGGAAAGTGCACCCGTACGGTCTCGATCCACGGCGGCGCGCCATGCGGTAACCGTTTCTGGTGGACTTTCTCGCCATCGACACCGTCGGGAAAGCGGTGCAGCATGCAGGGCCTGTGATAGAGGGCTTTGACGATGCCGTCGGAGACTGAAAGGTAGTACCGAGCAAGATCAAGCTTGGTCTCGCCGCGCGCCGAGAAGTAGATCCGGTCAGGATTGCTGATCTTGACGACCCGATCTTCGACCTCTAGCTCGATGCGCTCCGTGGCCATGTCCGCCACAGTAACGCCTCATCGCTTACGCCGACTTGTCAGAACGTGGTTGACCTATAGGTCAACTAGGTTCTGAAGTCGGTGGAAGTCAGCGGGCGCGGAGCCAGGCGAGCACGGCCAGGACTCGGCGGTTGTCAGAGCCGAGGTCGGGCAAATTGATCTTGGCAAAGATGTTGGAGATGTGCTTCTCCACCGCACCGCCGGTCACCACCAGGCGTTCGGCAATGGCGGCATTGCTGCGGCCTTCGGCCATTAGAGCCAGTACTTCGCGCTCCCGGGTGCTGAGTGCGCTGAGTGGGTCGGCTCTGCGCCGTGCGACCAGGAGCTGTGCGACGACCTCCGGGTCCAGAACGGTGCCGCCGGCGAAATGGTCCGCAGAGCCTCAACCAAGGGCTATAGCACGCTGAGACGCTGACAACTCGGGGTAGGGGTCAGGGGGTTTGCGGGATCGTGGCAGTCAGTACGGTTGTGCCTCCGACTGGTGAGGAGATCGTCAGGGTGCCGTCGACCAGCAAGCCGATCAACTAGCCCGGGATAAGCCGTGGCCCTTGGCGGATGCGGCTCCGCCGATCCCATCATCGGTGATGTTGATCACTGCCAGGGCGCCGATCCGGCGTACCTCGATCGACGCTGAGCGAGCATGACTGTGCTTTTCCATGTTGGCGAGCGCCTCGGCGACTACGAAATACGCCGCATTTTGTGCCGCGTCCGAGAGCTGCACATCCTCTACCTCCACCGAGGTGGGAATGCTGCCGCGGGCAGCTAGCGCGGTGATCGCGGCGCTAAGACCTTCTTAGTTGATCAGGACGTGCAGCAGATCCCGCCAGGTACGATGGGGCTTGCAAATGATAGTATCGCGATATATCTTGATAGTGTCTTTATCGAAAGGAGACAGATAATGCGTAACAAAGTTCGAGGTCCAATAGGGGAGTTTGAACACCGGGGACGCGGCTGGGAGGCCGACCCTGGACGTAGGGCAGGCCCTCGGGGTGAGCAACATCATCCGCACGGTCAACGAGAGGGTCGCAGTGGTCGCGGCCGGCCAGGTGGCCGGGGGCGGGGCCGAGCGCAGCGTGGCGATGTGCGGACAGCAATTCTGCTCTTGCTCACAGATCAGCCGATGCACGGCTATCAGATCATGCAGGCGATGAGCGACCGTACTGGCGGTGCCTGGCACCCGAGTCCAGGCGCGATCTATCCCACCATTGCGCAACTCGAGGACGAGGGCTTGGTCACCACCAACGAGGAGGGCGGCCGTCGGTTGGTGACCCTGACCGATGAGGGTCGTACCTACCTTGAGGAACGCAGCGCGCGACTGGGCGATCCGTTTGCCGACTTTGCCGACGCGCCGAATCGCCCAGATCTGCGAGACCCGTTGCATCAAGTGCATGCAGCCGTACGCCAGATCGAGGTCGGCGGTAGCGCCACTCAGCTGGAGGCTGCGGAGCGAATACTGGCGCAGGCCAAGCGATCGCTGTATTTGATCTTGGCCGGAGAGGGCGAGGACGCCGGCGAGTAGGCAGCTACGCGCCGGCTCCGTGCTGCTCGTTGCGGACTGTTCACAGCCCACTGACAGGTTCAGCACGGGTCGCACTCAGCGAGGTTTTTGACGATGAAAGCCCATCGACGAGGAGCACCTGATGTGTCCCACGCGTCAAGGTGGTCAGCGTGACGGCGCTGGCCACCACGCAGCCTCGCGTACCGGTCAACGGCCCAACGGCATTGCTTCCGTGACCGTCATCGCAGTCTTGCCGACCGATCTACAGCGCACTCACCGTGTGGGCCGACGGTGCGGCGCTGCTTCTCACAGATTTCACCAGTAACTATCTCGGTTGAAAGGACGATTTATGCCTCCACGTTTCCCGCACGATCCCGACGGATGGGAGCAGCACTCGGTTTCCATGCTGCCGTTGCTTGGCAACTTCCTCTTCCTGCTCGTGATCTTGGCTTTGGTGCTCACTGGGCTTTATCTGTGGCGAACCGGGAAGCTGCCGTTAGGCAACCTCGGGAAACGTTCGCCAGAAGAGGACGCTAAGCGGATTCTCGCCGAACGTTTCGCCCGTGGCGACATCACCTCCGATGAGTTCCTGGAGCGCTCCAGCATTCTCAACTGGACGCCGGGCGCCGAGCCACTTCCGTCCAAGGCTGGCAAAAAGCGCCGCTAGTCAGCCGCACACAACTATGACGTGGACGGCGCACCCATGCCAGGCACTGCATAGGCCGGCATCATGTGTGCCAGCGGCAGGCGCACCGTAAACTGGGTGCGACCGGGCTGGCTGCTGACGGCAACGTTGCCGTGATGGGCGGCGACGACCGCGGCCACAATGGCCAGGCCGAGTCCGGTACTGCCACCGGCCCTCGCGTTCGGCGTACGGGTCCGGCTTGCGTCTCCGCGAGCGAAGCGTTCGAAGACCCGGTTGGACACCTCCGGTGGGATGCCCGGCCCGTTGTCGGTCACTGTGATCACCGCATCCGGACCGTTGACGGAAACCTGAGTCTGTACCCGGGTTCCGGGCGGGGTGTGGGTACGGGCATTAGCCAACAGGTTGGCCATCACCTGCTGCAGCCTGTTCCGGTCGCCATGGGCAATCACCGGATACTGCGGCAAGCTGAGCTGCCAGGCATGATCAGGACCGGCCGCCCGGGCATCGCTCACCGCGTTGATCACGATCTCGCTCAGGTCGCACGGCTGCAGATCAAGATCAGGTCCAGAGTCCAGACGTGCCAGCAGCAGCATGTCTTCCACGAGATGCGACATCCGTTCGGCCTCCGATTCCACGCGCGACATCGCGTACGCGGCCTCGGTAGGGAGCTGTTCACGATCGCGCCTGGTCAGTTCTGCATAACCGCGGATTGCTGCCAGCGGATTGCGCAGCTCATGTGACGCATCTGCCACAAACTGGCGCACTTTGGTCTCCGATGCCTGCCGCGCGGCGAGCGCCTCCTCTACGTTGTTGAGCATGTGATTGATCGCCTGCCCAACACGCCCGACCTCGGAAGCCGGATTCGCATCTGCAGGCGGCACCCGTACAGCCAGCGCGACCTCGCCGCGATCAAGCTTCAGCTGGGACACCTGCTGGGCTGTTGCAGCCACCCGATTGAGCGGACGAAGAGTCCGAACGACAAGAGACCGGGACGCGAATATGGTGCCGGCGATGACAAGGAGCGACAGCAGCGCCGCAAGGCCGACAAGCTGGAGCACCGTCTCTTCGACCTCGTGCAGCGGTACGCCCACCACCAATGTGCCGAGATCGGTGCCGCCACTCAGCACGATCTGATAACCGACCACCCGGTAGTGACCTAATCCGCGGAGGGCAATGGAGCTCTTGGTGCTGTCGGTCGGTACGTCAGCGAGCTGATCGACAGCAACCTGTGGTAGCTCTGTGACCGCGGCGCGTCCCCGTTGTCCGGAGGCGCCAAGCTCGGTGAGCATGCCACCCGCCACCGGCGTGCCGTCGGTGCCGTAGAGCACTGCCAGGGTGCCGATTGGCTGACCGGGGCGGAGCAGCCCAGTGTCAGGGCCCCCAATGGGCCAGGCGTCGGGGTCGCGTACCCGTGCGGTGACCGCATCTAGCTGCCGATCGAGCTGGGACATCAAAAGCTGGCGGGTAGCCAGCGCAGTTGCCGTGGTGATCAACAAGGCGGCAATAGCGACCAGCGCTGTTACCCGGATGACGAGCTGGCGGCCCAGCGTGTGTCGGCCGAACGGTTCTGTCTGTTGCAGGCCGTACGCCGCACCAGGTGCGCCGGCACCTGTGCCGGGACCGGCCGGGCGCAGGTTCAGCTGTTCAGGCGGTTGCCAGCCTGCGGGCGGGACCGGCTGCCTTGTCGGCTGGCCGGGAACCGGCTGCCAGGTCGCCTCGCCAGGAGCCGACTGCCCACCTATCGGAGTGGAGCCGGGCTGGCCGCTTTGGCTCATGCGGCTGCCGGGCGCAATACGTACCCAGCCCCTCGCAATGTATGAATCATCGGCGGGCGATTGGCGTCGATCTTCTTGCGAAGATAGGAAATGTACAGCTCCACGACGTTGGCCTGACCACCGAAGTCGTAGTTCCAGACCCGATCCAGGATCTGCGCCTTGCTGAGCACCCGCTTCGGGTTGCGCATCAGGTAGCGGAGCAGCTCGAACTCGGTAGCGGTGAGCTGGATCTCCACACCACCACGACATACTTCGTGGCTGTCCTCGTCGAGCGTGAGATCACCGACAACCAGTGTCGAGTCGCTTCTGGCCAGCGCAGCGCCGCTGCGGCGAAGCAGTGCGCGCAGTCGGGCGATCACTTCCTCCAGGCTGAAAGGTTTGGTGACGTAGTCATCGCCGCCGGCGGTGAGGCCTCCAATGCGATCTTCAACCGAATCCTTGGCGGTGAGGAAGATCACCGGCACGTCAGGATCTTCCGCCCGGATCCGGCGCATCACCTCAAGTCCGTTGAAGTCTGGCAGCATCATGTCCAGCACGATGGCATCTGGCCTCGTCTCCCGAGCGGCCTTGACGGCCTGTCCGCCAGAAGCTGCCGTGGCAACCTGCCAGCCCTCGTAGCGCATGGCCATCGAAAGCAGTTCAGTCAGACTGGACTCGTCGTCGACGGCCAGGATGCGAATCGGAGAACCGTCGGGGCGGGTAAGGGGTGCTGCGTTTCCATCAGTGCGAATCATGCGTCAAGCGTGACATCGGATCTCGCTACTGCCCTGTGTGATTCCTGTGGCTTACCTGTGAATCTTGAAGCAGACGGTGTCGGTGTGGTGATCAGGTCCTTGCTCTGGCGGCAGATTGATCGGCAAAGTCATCTTCGTACACGTCGTCGGATTTATTACGCCGGAACAATCGGTCAATGGAGACAGCGCCGCCGCCCATCACGAACAGCAGCAGGCCGAGGAGACCGAGGGCGACGTTGTACTCATAACCGCCCTTGTACGTGCCATCGGGGTTCAGCAAAGTCGGCGGCCACTTGTACCAGTTCGTGTAGCAGATGATCAAGATTTGCTCGATGAGCACGCCTAGCCCGACCAGGCGCGTGAGCGCACCGACGATCAGCAACACGCCACCAACGAGTTCGAAGATGATGGCGCCCCAGGCGGCGACCTCGGCGTACGGAGTGCGGAACTGCGTCAAGTAGTCGATCTGTGTTTGAACGCCGGCGTTCCAGCGGAGCCACCCGTGCAGCAACAGGATGCCGCCGAGTCCCAGCCGAGCTATGAGCAGGCCAAAGCTTTTCAGAAAGCTCCAGAAGCCAGACATGGTTGCCTCTCCTTGCAGGTGAGCTGCATCAAAGCTACGCACGCCTATTCGATCTATCCAGGAACACGCCGCGTTCGACTGCTCCACTGACACTGCGTGCCAGTCAGTCTTCAGCCACGAAGATGCAGAACGGATGTCCCGCCAGGTCGGCGTACACGAAGAGTGGCTCATCTGGATCGTCAGATCGATCAAGGAGCAGCCGCGCGCCAAGGTCGAGCGCTCGATGGTGCT
This sequence comes from Propionibacteriaceae bacterium, assembly GCA_045806785.1. Lineage (GTDB taxonomy): Bacteria > Actinomycetota > Actinomycetes > Propionibacteriales > Propionibacteriaceae > Microlunatus. Next base: position 48,490 of record JBJMIR010000114.1, read on the forward strand.
GGACGTACAGCTCGCTGAGCGTGGGAACGGATGTGTCGAGGTGCAGCATCTGCGGCAGCGGACCCTCAGGCCAGGTGGGCTCCGGCAAATGGGACACCTGCTGGAATGCCAGGCGCCTTGAGCTACCGGCGTCGCAGAGCACCAACCACTCTCGGCCGTTGGTGTCTGGCGACCCGTCGGTGGGTGGCTCGTCCCCTGGACGGTACTGAAAGCCCAGTAAGTGTCGATAGAACTCAGCCAGCGCCCGGGCATCTTCGCAGTCCAGTACGACCTGGCGGAGAGTGGGCGTCGTCACGTGGGAGTCGTTCATGTCTGCATGCTCTCAAAGCACCGGCCCGTAACCTCTATGCCGTGGCCACACGAGTTCGACGGCTGCTCCGGGCGATCATCGCCCGGCTGCTCCCAGGCGCGCCTGCTGGTGGCGGCGTACCGCAAGCACCGATGACCTGGCTGGAAGCATCGGCGCCTGGCGGATCCGCAATACCTGTGGTACGGCAAGGCGAGGGCCGACCGATCGTCATCGTGCATGGCGGAAGCGGCGACTTGACGTCGTGGGCCGCAGTCGCGGGTCGACTTCTTGATCAATTCAGCGTCTACCGCTACACCAGGCCCACATACCGGCTTGGGCCCACACCGCGCGGCGCCGAGGCGATGGCTACCGAGACTGCCGCCGCGCAGATCAGCGACAACGAGGCCATCGAGTCGCTCGGCGTTGGTCTGGACAGATATGCCAAGCTGGCCGTCCCAGCGCTGCTCCTCGGCGGCGCCAAGAGTCAGTCTCACTTCCGCGATCGACTTACAGCGTTGGCGAGCGCGCTGCCGGCTGTTGACTCGGTGGTGTACATGCCCGGCCAGAGTCACGGCGCAAACCTCCGTGGCCCTGATCAGGTTGCTCGGGTGGTAGCTGACTTCGCTGGATCGCTGCCGAATGCGCAGTAACTGCCCATCCTGATGCGACGGCGTGAGGTGTTACTGCACACTCGGGGCGCCCCGGGCGCGTAGCGGTTAGTCGTGCGTCGTTTGATCGGCTTCGAGCACCCCAACGAGATGACGCATCGTATCGAGAGCGCTTCGCAACTGCTCAGTACCGACTTCGGCGCCGATCCGGTTGGCGAACGGATGCTGCACGAGAGTGATTCTGCGGATCGCCCAGTACCCAGCCTCTGTGCAGGCGAGCAGCTTCGCGCGCCGATGATCTGGATTGGGTCGATACTCGGCCAGCCCGCGTTCCACGAGCAGATCGGCGACTCGCTGTACGCCTTGCCGCGTCATGCCCATGCGGCGCGCGATGCCAGCAACGCTGCGCGGCTGATCCAGAACGCCGCCAAGTACCTGCCACCAGGCGGCCGTCAGCCCACCGTTCGCTCCGAGCACCTGAGCCACCTCTAAAAGGCGTGCGTTGAGGCGAAACGTGGTGAGAATGACCTCCGTCAAGACCGCGCCGGCTTCCGTCTGAGGCACCGGCTCCGGCCACTCTGTGCGGGGCGGAACCGGTCCGCCCCGGCTCTGCAGGGCAGTATTCATGCGCTGTTCTGAGCTTGCATAAGTATCGGGAAAGCGGCCGGATCACCTCGATGGAAGAGGGCCTCGTACGCCTCCAGGGTCTGTTCTGATGCCAGACCGAGCCGCCCGAGCGTGGCACGGGCGAACTGCACGGGCGACTGTGGACCGGCGGTGATGAGATCACCATCCACCACTGCGCGCTCATTGAGGTAGTAGTCGCTACCGGCGTATCCGGTGGTCATCAGATACTCCGCAGCCCCGCTGGTGTGGCGACGCGTGTCCAAGATGCCAGCCCGGGCGAGCCCGGCTGTTGCGCCACAGATCGCCGCAACGGGCACTCCCGCTTCCAGAAAGCGGGCGGCGGTCTTGGCGAACGTCTGGCCGCCACCGGCGTCCCAGATGTCCGCGCCAGGCAGGATGAGCAGATTGCTGGAAGCCGGATCCAAGTCGTCAAGAAGCATGTCCGGCAGGATGCGTACGCCGCCCATTGTGGTGACCGGCTCGGGCGATTCTGCGACCGTCAGGATGTCCCACGATTGGCCGGTAAAACGGCCAGTTCGCAGCTCTACCAGGAGGTAGCCAACCTCCCAGTCGGCAAGTGTGTCGTAGACGGCAAGGTGAGCAGTAGATTCGGTCATAGGCAACATACTGTCATATAGTCAGCGTACTGTCAAGAGTCGGAACGGCCTCTTGCCGCCGTTTGCCGTCTGGAGACTGCAACGAAGTGTCGCGACGCTCGATCGGACCCTCGTTTCCCATCTTGAGATGACTCGCGCCAGGTAAAATGCATACTGCCTGCATGAGCGCATCCCAACCCCTTGCCAATGTGATCACCCTCGGTGCTCGGGATCTTGCACGCTTGCGCGACTTCTATCGCGCCCTGGGATGGCAACAGATCATCGATGAGGCCGGATTTGCCGCCTTCGAGCTGCGCGGCATTGTGCTCGCGATCTTTCATATCGCTCAGCTGGCACGGGATGGGAACACTGAACCTGCGCCCAACACGAACGGCATTCGCTTCACCATCGGCGTCATCGTCGACAGCGCCGACGAGGTCGACCGGCTAACACACCAGATGCGGAGAGCGGGCGCTCAGGTGACCAAGGAGCCGGTAGACGCGGAGTTCTTTACCGGCCGCTCAGCATATGTATGTGATCCTGAGAGCAACTACTTCGAGATTGCGTGGTCCGAACCAGGTAACCCAATCGTGGACGCGGCCCGCCGCCTGGTAGGGCATGACGTCCTGCCCTAAGACCTCGTGGCTATTTCCAGCGGGGATGATCGACAAGTGCTGGGTCTGCTGACTGTAGGACATGGGAACTTGGATAGGGCCGCGCTCGGCGGGCTTCTCCAGGACGCGGCTGTCGATGTCGTCGTCGACGTACGCCGTTATCCGGGCAGCCGGCGTAATCCTGATGTGCGGCGGGAGGCGTTGGAACGGTGGCTGCCCGAGACTGGTATCCAATACCGATGGGACGAACGGCTAGGCGGCCGCCGCCATCTCCCTGCCGGTGCCATGGTGATCGATACGTGGTGGACTGACGCCGCGTTCCAGGCGTATGCGGCGCACACCCGAACCGAGGAATTCACTGCCGGAATGGTGGACTTGCTCGCGCTTGTCCAAACCCACCATGTGGTGATCATGTGCAGTGAGACGCTGTGGTGGCGGTGTCACCGCCGGCTGATCGCCGACGTCACAACCCTCGAGCATCAGATCCCTGTAGAGCACCTGCTGCCATCTGGCCGCCATGACCGGCACAAACCTGCCGCAGGTGTACGACTGCGGTCCGACGGGCGCGTCGTGTGGGATCTTCCTGCTGACAGCGACTGAATAATGCCGTCGGGGCAGCGGATAGGGCTCTGTTACGGCCTCTTGACGTAGTACTCGGTGAACTCCCGGCAGCGTCCTTCGGTGTCGAAGCGCATCACGAAGCAGTTGTGATAGAGGCGAATGATCGGACCGTCGGGTCGCTCACGATAGCTGGACGTACCTGTCGCGACGACGACGTCATCGTCGACGGCGACCGGCTCGTAGTGTGCCTGGTACGTGCCGGGCGCATCACGCGTCGAAGCGCCGTCCGAGCTGTCCTCGCCTAACCACGACGCGACCACGGACTCCCGGCCGACGATTGGGTCGTCGTACGGGTGATACCGGTACACGATGTCCTCTGTGAAGAGTGCTGCAATGTCATTCGCGTCGTAGCAGAGCCAGGCCGCAACATATTTGTCGAGCCAGGCCTGGGCGTCCGCACGGTCCACGCAGTCACCCTAGGCCGGATATTGGTTCGGAGCGTTCGTACCAGTTCAGCACGCGCAGCGCTCGAAGAGTGTTCCATCGGCTGGGCTCGCCATCGCCGGCTTCCATAGTGAAGTGGACCCGGCCCGGATGAGTGTTCTCCAGCAGCCAGCTGCAGTCGGCCTGTTGCTTGGACCGTACGAGATCGACAGCCTCAGCGAGCCGGGGATCGGGGTCGCCTCCGGCCGCCCGGAAGTAGTCCAGCGCCCGCAGCACGTCGTAATGCCACCAGGTTGGGAAGGAGAACCATAGCCACTTCGGCTTGACAACCTCGCCTGTGCTCAGGCGCCGGAATAGCCGCCGTTGCAACAGGTACTCCTCCCCTCGGTGGCGCGCCGCAAGGGACTTCGCTGAACCGCCAGTCGCCCGCTCCTGTTCCAGCAATCCCTCGAGTACGCAGATCGTGGTATGGAAAGAGGAACGCACCGATCCGTGCTCTGACTCGCAGTTCCAGCCGCCGTCGGCAAGCTGCTCGCCGAGCAGTCGGCTGACGATGTCGTCGACGTCCACACCGAAGTACGCTCCGATCGCGACGGTCCGTCCGTTGATGCACGGCTCCACTTCGCCGGCGAAGAACGGCTGGCCGCGTGCTCCCACCGGCAGTTGTCCCGCACCAGTACGACGGTCTCGCGGATCTGCTCGGCTTCCGGGTCGACCCCGAAATCACGCAGCAGCGTCAACGCCGGAAGTGTTGAGATCCATGGCTGACCCGTGGAGAAGTCACCCCGGAAGTCCGCCGGGAAGCAGGCGCCCCCAGCCCACTGGCCGTCATCGTCGCGCAGCGCAAGCAACCGCGCGCCCCAACCCTCGACTGCGACGCGGCCGCGTTCCGCGGCGACATCGTCCGGCGACGCGTCGGTGAGGTCGCGAAGCACCTGCCAGCGCAGCGCAGAATCAGAGTCGAGTAGCCAGTCGAGAACCGTCACCCGCGAAACCGTAGCGCGAATAAGCAGACTGGGTTCATGCCAGTCTGGGTAGGGTGTCGCCGCTCCAACCTGCTCTGCTGCTCGTGAGTGCTGGTGTTGTGGCCGGAGTGATCGGCAGCGGTGGCGGTGTCACATCACTGGTGTCCTACCCGGCGCTGCTTGCCGTCGGCATTCCGCCGCTGCCTGCGAACATCGCAAACCTCGTGGCCGGCGTGGCAATTGCGCCTGGGGCGGCGCTCAGTTCGCGCCGAGAGCTCGCGGACGCTGGGTCATCACTCCTCCGTCTGCTGCCGGTGACTGCCGCCGGGACTGTGCTCGGCGCCGGTCTGCTGCTCATTACTTCACCCGGAGTGTTCGCCAGGGTCGTGCCGTTCCTGGTCCTCACCGGCTCAGTGATCTTGGTCATTCAGCCGGTCTTGTTGAAGCTACGCAGTCGGGATGACGCAGAAGGTAGCCCAGTGTTCCCGGTGGTTCTGCTGGTCGGAGCCGTATCCGTATATGGGGGTTACTTCGGCGCCGGATCCGGCGTGATGCTGCTGGCAGTGCTCCTGCTGCTGGTCGACTCGAGAGTCCCGCCGGCGAATGCCATCAAGAACATGTTGCTCGGGATGATGTCCATCGCCGCAGCAGCAGTGTTCATCACCGTGCGATCCGTGCCGTGGAGCGCTGTCATTCCGTTGGCCGGCGGGCTGCTGGTCGGCAGCTCGGTTGGCCCGATCATCGTCCGGCACCTACCGCCGAGCCTCGTACGCTGGATCGCCGCAGGCTTCGGTCTGATACTCGCCGTGTATCTATGGCTGCATCCCGGATGAGTGGGGAGCCCACAAACTGATGTCAAACTGGGAACAATCCTGCCTCTGGCATAGTTGAGCCTAGTACGCTCAAGTACTAAGTTGAGTGCCACAGACTCAAGAACAATCCCAATTTCCTAGCTGGAGGAAACACAATCATGGCTCGTGCAGTCGGCATTGACCTCGGAACGACCAACTCCGTCGTCGCCGTACTTGAAGGTGGAGAGCCCACCGTCATCCCGAACGCCGAAGGCTCCAGAACCACGCCATCGGTCGTCGCATTTGCGAAGGGCGGCGAGGTACTTGTTGGCGAGGTCGCCAAGCGCCAGGCCGTCACGAACGTCGATCGCACTATCCGCTCCGTCAAGCGTCATATGGGTTCGGACTGGAAGCAGCGGATCGACGACAAGGATTACCGTCCCCAGCAGATCAGCGCCTTCGTCCTGCAGAAGTTGAAGAGGGACGCGGAGGCCTACCTGGGTGAGCAGGTCACCCATGCGGTCGTCACCGTGCCCGCCTACTTCTCCGACGCACAGCGCCAGGCCACCAAGGAGGCCGGTGAGATCGCGGGTCTGGTCGTGGACCGGATCATCAACGAGCCGACGGCCGCCGCGCTCGCGTACGGCCTGGACAAGACCGATCAAGATCAAACGATCTTGGTCTTCGATCTCGGTGGTGGCACCTTCGACGTCTCGCTGCTGGAGATCGGGGACGGCGTCTTCGAGGTGAAGGCCACCAACGGTGACAACCGGCTCGGTGGCGACGACTGGGATTCCAGGATCGTCGACTGGCTGGTGAAGCAGTTCAAGAACAAGAACGGCACCGACCTGTCCCAGGACAAGATCGCTCGGCAGCGGCTCCAGGAGGCCGCCGAGAAGGCCAAGATCGAACTCTCCTCGGCCAGTGAGACCCAGATCAACCTGCCCTACATCACTCTGGGGCAGGCCGGTCCGCTGCACCTGGAGGAGAAGCTGACCCGCTCGGAATTCCAGCGGATGACCTCTGATCTTCTTGATCGGTGCCGCGCGCCGTTCCATGCGGTAATCTCCGACGCCAAGATCAGCGTCGGCTCGATCAACCACGTGATCTTGGTCGGTGGATCGACCCGGATGCCTGCCGTGGTTGAGCTCGTCAAGGAACTGACCGGTGGCAAGGAGCCGCACAAGGGTGTGAACCCGGACGAGGTCGTCGCTCTTGGCGCCAGCCTGCAGGCCGGTGTGCTGAAGGGCGAGGTCAAGGACGTTCTGTTGCTCGACGTCACCCCGCTGAGTCTCGGCATCGAGACCAAGGGCGGCGTCTTCACCAAGATCATCGAGCGCAACACCACGATCCCGACGAAGCGCTCCGAGGTCTTTACCACCGCCGATGACAACCAGCCCTCGGTGATGATCCAGGTCTACCAGGGTGAGCGTGACTTCGCGAAGGACAACAAGTCGCTCGGCAACTTCGAGCTGACCGGTCTGCCGCCTGCGCCGCGCGGCGTGCCTCAGATCGAGGTCGCCTTCGACATCGACGCTAACGGCATCGTGCATGTGAACGCCAAGGACCTGGCGACCGGCAAGGAGCAGTCCATGCAGATCACCGGCGGCTCCGCGCTCGGCAAGGAGGACATCGACCGGATGGTCAAGGAGGCCGAGTCGCACGCTGAGGAGGACCGCAAGCGGCGCGAGGCCGTCGAGCTCCGCAACGAGGCCGACAACCTGGTCTTCCGCACCGAGAAGCTGCTCAGCGAAAACGCCGACAAGATCAATGACGACGTCAAGACGCCTGTCGAGGAAGCGATCGCTGAGGTCAAGAGCGCTCTGGAAGGCGAGGACGACGACCGGGTCAAGGCTGCCGTAGAGAAGCTCAATACGACCAGCGCGCAGCTGGGCCAGGCGATGTACGCGGCGGCGCAGGCCGGGCAGCAGGCTCCGTCGGAGGCCGGTGGCCCGAGTGAGCACGCCGACTCCAACGGCGAGAGCAGCAGCACTGAGGAGGACGTTGTCGATGCCGAGATCGTGGACGACGACCAGACCTCGAGTGAGGCGCGGTGAGCGTCCCGGAATCTGAGCATCGGCACGCTGAAGCCGAGTTCGAACAGCGAGGCCCGACCGTACGGGATCGGCGTCGCATCGATCCGGAGACCTACGAGGTACGGGAGCCGCAGGAAACTGCGGCTCCTGCCGCAGCGGCCCCAGAACCTGAAACCCCAGCCCCCGAAACCCCTCCCGTACCAGATCTCGAGGCGGAAGTGAAAGAACTCACCGACAAGCTCGCCGAGCGGACCTCTGATTTACAGCGGCTCCAGGCTGAGTACGTCAACTACAAGCGCCGGGTCGACCGTGATCGTGATCTTGCTCGCAAGGTGACGATCGAAGGTGTGCTGAAGGACTTCCTTTCAGTGCTCGACGACGTTCGTTCGGCTCGTGAGCATGAAGAGCTCAACGGCGGCTTCAAGGCGGTCGCGGAGGAGATCGAGCGGGTCACCTCCAAGTACGGCCTGGAAAGCTTCGGCGAAGCGGGCGATCCATTCAACCCGCACATCCACGAGGCGCTGCTGCATGCGCATGCCGATGGCATCGACGGCCCGACTTGCGTGGAGATCTTGCAGCCCGGCTACCGCATCGGTGATCGCATTCTGCGGCCGGCGCGAGTTGCGGTTGCCGAGCCGGAACCGGAGTCGATGCGTGCCGAGCCTGTCGAAGCACGGATCGAGGAGTCTCCGACAACCTCAGGCGAAAATGCTGAGAGCTCGGCGGAGCGGCTGGTCGATGCGACAGGTGAGCCAGGTGCCGACAATCCCGATGCCGACGCCGACCAGCGGTGAGCTGTTCTGCGCCGAAGCAGAGGGACACTGTCTGGAGGAGGAAATCAACCAGGCATCGGTAGTTGATCATCTCGAAGGGAGGCGTGAGTGAGTACCAAGGACTGGATCGAGAAGGATTACTACAAGGTCCTCGGTGTCTCCAAGGACGCCTCCCCTGAGGAGATCAAGAAGGCGTACCGCAAGCTGGCGCGTGCCAACCATCCGGATCAAAACCCCGGTAATACGGCAGCCGAGCAGCGCTTCAAGGAGATCTCAGAAGCCAACGACGTGCTGTCCGATACGGCAAAACGCAAGGAGTACGACGAAGCTCGGCGGTTGTTCGGCTCCGGTGGCTTCCACTTCCCGCCGCGCAGCGGTGCCCGGACCGGCGGCCCATCGGTCGACGACCTGTTCCGCAACGCCGGTGGCGGCCTAGGCGACATCTTCGGCGGCCTGTTCAATGGCGGCCCTACCACCCAGACGACACGCTTCTCCACTGCCCGTGGTCCGCGCCGCGGCAGCGACGTCGAGGGCGAGGTCATGGTGGACTTCGTGCAGGCGATCGAAGGCGTAACGGTCGGGATGCAGATGGTGTCGGAGACAGCGTGTGAGGCGTGTCGCGGTACCGGCGCCCGCACTGGAACGATTCCGCGGGTATGCCCCACCTGTGAGGGCAGCGGTATGCAGACCTCGACCTCCGGCGGCGTCTTCGCCGTCACCGAGCCGTGCCGTGAGTGTCGTGGTCGGGGAATGATCGTCGACGACCCGTGCCCGGTATGTCTTGGCTCTGGTCGCGGCAAGTCCACCAAGACCATGCAGGTCCGGATTCCCGCGGGCGTTACCGACGGCCAGCGCATCCGCCTCAAAGGCCGCGGCGGCGCCGGAGAGAACGGTGGCGCTCCTGGCGACCTGTACGTCACTGTGCATGTACGGCCGCATCCCATCTTCGGGCGTAAGGGCGACAACCTGACCCTCACCGCGCCGGTCACCTTCCAAGAGGCCGCGCTAGGTGCGGAGATCGAGGTGCCAACCCTGCATGGCGCGCCGGTCAAGCTTCGGCTGTCGCCGGGCACTCCCAATGGGCGCACGCTGCGGGTGCGCGGCAAGGGTGTCAGCAAGCGTGACGGCAGTAAGGGCGATCTGCTCGTCACCGTCGAGGTCTTGGTGCCTCAGGCGCTCAATGAACAGGCTCGGGAGGCCCTGAACTCATACGCGGAGGCGGTCGGCTCGGTCAATCCCAGGGCGAAGCTCTTCGCCGCGGGATGAGGTGACAGGTGCCTGCCCCAGAGCTGCCGCAGCGAATCGATCATGACGCGCCCGTATTCGTGATCTCGGTTGCAGCTCATCTTGCTGGGATGCACCCGCAGACGTTGCGAACCTACGACCGCATGGGCCTGGTATCGCCACGGCGTACGCCGAAACGCGGCCGGCGCTATTCGGCGCGGGACATTGCCAGGCTTCGGCTCATCCAGCGGCTTTCCCAAGACGAGGGCATCAACCTCGAGGGCATCCGTCGGATTCTGCATATGCAGGACGACATCGATGAGCTCCGAACTCGGGTCGAGCAGCTGACGTCCCTGCTTGCCGCAGTTCAGGAATCGTCCGGGTCGCGGGTGTTCACCGCTGATCCGATCGGCGGAGTACATCTCGGCCGGCGGGGGCGCCGGGCGCCGCTTGCTCTGCCCGGCCGGCCCTTGCCCTGAGCTCTGAGCCCTTTCCTGTAAGGGCCAAGATCGGAATACACGTATTGCGCAAAAAGTTGAGTCTATGACGCTCAAGTTTGTCGTTGCGAAGTCAATCTTGGCAGCGCATAGTTGAGTGAGGCGTACTCAAGTTTGACCCAGAGGAGACATGGACACCAACAAGCTCACTACCAAGAGTCGTGACGCAGTCTCAGCCGCGATACGGACCGCCCTGACGCAGGGCAACCCGTACGCTGAACCGTCCCATCTGCTGCACGCACTGCTGCAGACGTCAAGCAACACTGTCGCGCCGTTGCTCTCCGCTGCGGGCGCTGACCCGGCGGTTGTTGCCGCGGCTGCACAGGGTGCGATTTCCAAGCTGCCATCGGCCAAGGGCACCTCGGTGAGCCAGCCGAACCTTTCAGGATCCTTTGCCCGGGTGCTGGCCGACGCTGAGACGCGTGCCGAGCAACTCGGCGACGCGTACGTGGCAACCGAACACCTCTTGATCTCACTCGCGACGGTCGACTCGGACGCCAGGAAGGTGCTGTCTCAGCTCAATGTCAAGCCCAATGTGCTAACTCGCGCCTTCAACGAGGCTCGAGGCAGCAAGCGGGTGACTAGCCCGGAGGCTGAGGCAACCTCCTCAGCGCTCGACCAGTACAGCGTTGACCTCACCGCTATGGCGCGCGACGGCAAACTCGACCCGGTCATCGGTCGCGATGCCGAGATTCGTCGGGTGGTTCAGGTGCTGGCGCGACGGACCAAGAACAATCCTGTCCTGATCGGCGAGCCTGGCGTAGGCAAGACGGCGGTCGTCGAAGGGCTGGCTCAACGGCTGGTCGCCGGCGATGTGCCCGACTCGCTGAAGAGCCGTCGGCTGCTGTCCCTCGATCTGCCCTCAATGGTCGCCGGCGCGAAATTCCGTGGCGAGTTCGAGGAGCGGCTGAAGGCGGTCCTGACCGAGATCAAGGACGCAGCGGGACAGATCATTACCTTCATCGACGAGCTGCACACCGTTGTCGGTGCCGGCGCGACCGGCGACTCATCCATGGACGCCGGCAACATGCTCAAGCCGATGCTGGCGCGTGGTGAGCTGCGCATGATCGGGGCTACCACGCTGGACGAATATCGGGAGCGCATCGAGAAAGACCCGGCGTTTGAGCGACGCTTCCAGCAGGTCTTCGTGGATGAGCCGAGTGTCGAGGACACCATCGCGATCTTGCGTGGTTTGCGGGAGCGGTACGAGGCCCACCACAAGGTGGCGATCACCGACGGAGCCCTGGTCGCGGCTGCGACTCTGTCACACCGCTACATCACCTCTCGACGGCTCCCGGACAAGGCCATCGACTTGGTCGACGAGGCGGCATCCCGGTTGCGGATGGAGATCGACTCCTCCCCGGTGGAGATCGATGCCCTGCGTCGCACCGTCGAGCGGATGAAGATGCAGAAGTTCGCGTTGGAGAAGGAGTCAGATCCAGGCAGCGTCGAGCGCTTGCATCGGTTGACCGAGGAACTCGCCAACGTGGAGGAGGAGCTGCGTTCCCTCGAGGCCCGCTGGGAGGCAGAGAAGCAAGGCCTCAACCGGGTCGGTGAGCTGAAGAAGCAGATCGATGAGTTGCGTGTCGCATCTGAGCGGGCACTCCGCGAAGGCGATCTGGTGAAGGCCAGTGAGATCAACTACGGCGAGATTCCCGCGCTGGAGAAGGAGATGGAGGAGGCGGCCACGGCCGAGAGCCAGCTGCCCTCGATGGTCTCCGAAGAGGTCGGTCCTAACGATGTGGCCGAGGTCGTCTCAAACTGGACGGGAATCCCGCTAGGCCGCCTGCTGCAAGGTGAGACCGAGAAGCTGTTGTCGATGGAGTCCCGGATCGGTGAACGGCTGGTTGGTCAGTTGAAGGCCGTTCGAGCCGTTGCCGATGCGGTACGCCGTTCCCGTGCGGGCATTTCCGATCCCAACCGGCCCACTGGATCGTTCCTGTTCCTCGGACCGACGGGCGTCGGTAAGACGGAGCTGGCCAAGTCGCTTGCCGAGTTCCTCTTCGACGACGAGCGGGCCATGATCAGGATCGACATGAGCGAGTACTCCGAGAAGCACTCGGTGGCTCGGCTCGTCGGTGCACCTCCCGGCTACATCGGCTATGAGGAAGGCGGCCAGCTGACTGAGGCTGTGCGACGCCGCCCGTACTCGGTGGTGCTGCTGGATGAGGTGGAGAAGGCGCACAGCGAAGTCTTCGACATCTTGCTGCAGGTGCTCGATGATGGCCGGCTGACCGACGGCCAGGGACGTACCGTCGACTTCCGTAACACGATCTTGATCTTGACCTCCAACCTGGGCTCACAGTTCCTGGCGGACCAGACACTGGACACCGAGACCAAGCGGAATGCCGTCATGGGTGTGGTACGTGGTGCGTTCAAGCCCGAATTCCTGAACCGGCTCGATGAAATCGTGCTCTTCGACGCCCTCGACACCGAGGAGCTCGCCAAGATCGTGGAGATAACTCTGCGCCGGCTCAACAAGCGGCTCACTGATCGGCGGATCACCGTGGAGGCTACGCCGGCCGCTAAAGAGTGGCTGGCCCTCACCGGCTTCGATCCGGTTTTCGGGGCCCGTCCGCTACGCCGGCTGATCCAGACCACCATCGAAGATCAACTCGCGCAGCGGGTGCTGGCCGGCCAGGTCCACGAGGGCGACACCGTGACCTTCGACGCCGACGAAAGTCGCGACGGCTTGGTCATCTTGGAGTCTCAGCCGGCCATCGCCTAACTGCTCACCTAACCCCCGACAAGTTGGGGGGTTAGGCATGTCACCACCAGCCCTGCTTGTGTGCCCAGCGCAACAAGATCAGCGATATCACAAGCATGATCAATAGCAGCACGCTGAGCGCGACCCAGTGCGTGGATTGGTTGACGATGACGTTCATCCCGAGGACGGATGAGAGCGAGGTAATGGGAAGGGTGAGTGCCGCGATGACGGCGAGGCGCTCAGCGGCGATGGTCATCTTGGTGTCGGTACGCGCCCGATGGAACTCCGTGACGCCTACCAGGAAGACCAACTGCGCATCGCTGATATGCGCAACGGTCTCGTACTGATCAAGCACGTCCTTCATCAGCGCCAGTCCTTCGGGTGGCGCAAACGTGGTGAGCTTGATCGCCCGCCGATAGATCTCGCTGCCCTGTGTGGCCATGGTCTTGATCGTCAACAGCTCATGCCGCGCCGCGAACAGTTGACTGAGGAACTGCTGCGGCTCCTCGTCGACGTCAGCCATCACCTGCTGCTCCATGAGGCCGACTTCGCGCGCGATCTCAGCCACCATTTCAGCCTCTCGACGCGCAATCGAGGAGACGATGGCGTACGTCAGACCGAATGGTGAGGTCGGGTGCAGCCGGCCGCTCTCCATCCGTGCCGCCACCGCATCCGTCTCGCGTAGCGCCGACTCCAGCGGCACCTTCGGGTTCACCGGGCCGTGGACGGTGACCAGGAAGTTCTTGCCGACGAACTGGTCCAACTCGAGATAGTGCACATGCCCGCCCGCGCCGATCTCAGGCGCGTGCACGACGATGAACACGTGGTGCGGATAGACATGGACTCGGGGAATGTGATTGCGGTTGCGGCTTTCCGCGATCGCCATCGGATGAAAGTGAAATTCCCGTGTCAGCAGCCCCTCGGCCTCCTCGCTCCACTCCGGAATGTCAAGCCAGAGAAATCCGTCGTTGCGCTTCCGCAGGTCCGGCAGCTCGGCCAAGCCGTGGCTAGTCACCTCTTTGGAGTCGATCCAGCGCAGGTTCATGGCGACTCTCCCTTCCACATTTTTTCTACACCACAGCACCAGGGGTTTCGCCTGCCTGCACCCGGGCCGGGTGCCAAGGAGCAGGGGTGAAGTCGGACAGTCTGGTGCTTCGACCCGGCAGCGAGAGTGCGCTCCTGGTACGCGATCTGGCCTACCCGCGCGCCTTCACACTTCGAGTCGGCCGGACCGACCAGTCCTACGTCGATCTTGATGACCCACTGCGGCTGGAGTTCGACTACATGCAACGGCTAGTTGATGTTCTGGACAGCGTGGCTGAACCGGGGCAGCGGTTACGCGTCGTGCACGTCGGCGGTGCCGCTATGACCCTGCCGCGTTATGTCGCCGCGACGCGGCCGACCTCAGCGCAAATAGTCTTAGAGCCTGATACCGAGCTGACCGCCTTTGTTCGGCGGCATCTGCCACTACCGACACGCAGTGGGATCAAGGTGCGCGGTACCGACGGCCGGCACGGCATCGCCGAGCTGGATGACGGGTTCGCGGATTTGATCATCATCGACGCCTTCGTCGGCGCTCGGGTGCCGGCCGATGTTACGACAATAGAGTTCCTCATCGATGCCCGGCGAGCGCTCAATGATCATGGACTGATCATGATCAATCTGACTGATCGCGCGCCGCTGGCATATGCGCGCCGGGTGTTGGCCAGCGTGAGTCAGAGCTTTCGGCACATGGTGCTTTGTGCGGAATCATCCACCCTGAAAGGCCGCCGGTTCGGGAACGTGATCATTGGCGGCGGTGCTCGACCACTGCCGTACGCGACGATCGCCGAGCGCGCCGGGCGCTCACCCTTTCCCTATCGGGTGCTACGCGGTGCGCGGCTGAATCAATTGCTCGCTGACAGTGCCCCTTTCCGTGACGGGGATGCTCAGCAGTCACCAGAGCCGGGGCGCGAAATGCGGCACCTTGCGTGATAGACGTGGAAGATCTTGATCAAGAGCAAAGACTCAGGTGTGATCTTCGACCAGGGCTGCATATCTCGTCAGGTATAGCGGCCAGCCCCGCTCTCCATCGGCCCCCTCGCTGACCGCCTCCCAGCCTGGACCGTGTCGCTCGATGTAGCGGTGTTCCAGCTCGACGCGGGTCCGCTGTGCGCTCTCAGCGAGAAACTTGACTTCGACCTCACTTGTCAGCGCCGGGTCGGTCTCCAGCTGCCACTGCGGGCTGATTCCCCAGCTGAACACCACCAAGTTCGGCGGTTCGTAGACCAAGACCCGGGCCCAATGGCACTCGCTGCCGTCTATGGCACGGTCGTAGATATGGCCGCCGACCCGCGGCTCGAAGACCGTCTCGGCGATCGGTGCCGCGAGCAGATTGTGCTCCGGCGGCTTGAAGTCACCAAAGCGCTCGGTGAATACCCGAAAGGCTCGGTCCACCGGGGTGTTCACCATGACCTGATGGCGAACCCCCGTGGACTGGGGCTGGGTGGACTGGGGCTGGGTGGACTGGGGCTGGGTCATGAACTGTCCTCCGTCGTTTCTTCTGCAATTTCTGCGTAGCCGGCGAGCGCTCGCTGCCAAAAGGTGTCCAGCTGATCGCGCAGGGCGGCTACCGCAGCTGGGTTGAGCCGATAGATCCGTCTGGTACCGGACTGTCGCTCGGTGACCAGACCGGCGTCCTTCAGTACTTTCAGGTGTTGTGAGACCGCGGACCGAGTGACCGGCAGACGTTCCGCGATCTGCCCGACCGCCTGAGGCCTCTCGGCCAGAGAGGCAACGATGGTGCGCCGCGTACCGTCCGCCAATGCGTCCCAGGGATCCATTGATCGGTTAGTGTTCACTAACGGTTAGTCTGCACTAATAGATGGCAGCCGTCAAGCTCAGCTACGCAAGGTTTTCAGCCTGCTGATCGCCTCATCGAGCACCTGCTGCTGCTTGCAGAAAGCCCAGCGCACGTACGGCCGACCCGCTTCAATGCGGTCGTAGAACACCTGATGAGGGATCGCCACGACTCCGCAGCGTGTGGGTAGATCCCGACAGAACTCCACGCTGTCGCTGTAACCCAGCGGCCGCACATCGGTGGTCATGAAGTATGTGCCTCGAGGAATCACCGGTTCCAGCCCGATCGACCGCAACCCTTCGGCGAATTGATCACGCCGGTCTTGAAGATCAAGTCGAGCCTTCTCCACCCACTCATCGCCCTCGTTGAGAGCGCAAGCAACGGCCGGTTGGAACGGCGCGCCAGAGACATAGCTCAGAAACTGCTTCACCGCGGTGATCTCGTTGATCAACTCCGCAGTGCCAAGCGCCCAGCCGATCTTCCAGCCGGTCACCGAAAACGTCTTGCCTGCCGACGAGATACGCACGGTCCGTTCCCGCATTCCGGGGAAACTCGCCAAGGGCAGGTGTTCGGCGTTATCGAAAGTCAGATGCTCATACACCTCGTCGCAGATAACCACCACATCGTGCTGCACGGCCAGTTCGGCGATCAATGCAAGATCAGCGTGATCCAGCACGACTCCTGTCGGGTTATGCGGAGAGTTGATCAACAGCGCCTTGGTCTTGGGCGTGAACGCGGCTCGGATTTCGGCATGGTCGAGCCGGAAGTCCGGTCCGAAGAGTCCCACGCCAACGCGTCGCCCGCCCGCCAGCTCGATCGATGCGGCGTAGGAGTCGTAGAAGGGCTCCAAGGCGATGACCTCGTCGCCTGGGTTGACAAATGCCAAGATCGACGCGGCTAACGCCTCGGTGGCACCCGTGGTGACCAGGACCTCCGTCTCCGGGTCGAAGCTCAGGCCGTACGTTCGGCTGCTGTGAGCGGCGATGGCCTGTCGCAGCGGCAGGATGCCGCGGCCTGGCGGGTACTGGTTGACACCACTGGCGATCGCCGTCCGGGCCTCCTCAAGCATGAAGACCGGGCCGTCGGTGTCTGGAAAGCCTTGACCGAGGTTGATCGACTGAGTGGCCAAGGCCCGTGCTGACATCTCGGCGAAGATGGTGGTCGCCGCCGAGCGAATCCGATCGGCTTTCCAGACAGACGGCATAGGTCGACCCTAGCCAACGGCGGCGTGCATGAACGATCACGCATGACCTGCCGCAGCCAACCCTAATGCTCGAGCATCAGTGCACTGTGAGAAGAAGTGCGCGCTTAAGTCGCCATTGAAAAATCTATTGACATATTAAGTGCAGGTAGAAATAATTAAGTGCACTTAGCAGCGGTGGCTGCGGAGGGGAGGTGGGGACATGATCATTCAAGAACTATTCCGCCTTCTTGGCTTTCTGGTCACTTTGGTGCTCGTCTGCCTCATGATCGGCGCGATCCTAGGGATCTTGCTCCTCATGAGCTTCTGAGTTGGAGTCCGGGTGAGCGTGACTGCGGCATCGAGCGTGGTACTGGCGCTTCCCACAGGTTGCGGTCGCCCGCCGCAATTCGTTAGACAGTGGCGCGCATGGGGCTGTCTATGAGCGCGCTTAGCAAGTAAGCTAGCTGCTTAAGCGCGCACTTGTGCGCCCCTGACCCGACGAGCAGACATTGAGGTCCAAAATGAAGAGCGTCACTGATGCCGACTTGGACGATCTAGGGCAGTTGCTCAAAAAGGCGCGAGAGCAGTCAGGGCTATCTCAGCGCAAGGCCGCTGAAGCTGCGAAAATTAGCCCGACCTACGTGCGGACTCTCGAATCTAGTAGCAATCCCAACACAAATAAGCCGTCGCGGCCGTCTCCGGAAGTGCTCTTGGCAATGGGCAATGCTTTGAAAGTTGATCCGGAGATTCTTTTCGACATGGCCGGCTATGATCCCGAATTAACCAAGCAGGTTGCGCCAACGATCGGTGACTCTGCGCAAAGAAGTATCGACTCCGACTTAAGAAGGATGCGGGACGCGACCAAGAAATTAGATCAGCGACACGACTTTATCAAGATGCAATCGGTCGAACGTTTCAGCAAGTTCACGAAGGAATTTCTAGCAATGGCCGACGGGACCTTCCGATGTCGGGCGGAGGAGGAGCCATACCTCACAAGAGTGGCCTACTGGCAGGCCAAGTCAACAATACGGGCCGTAAGCTATCAGGATGAGCAATGGTGGGAAAGTAAGCGTGGCCGCGACTATCTTAGGCTTCACGATGAAGTCCGCAAGAAGAACAATATAGAGATCACTCGTATCTTCTTGGTTCCCGAGGATAGGCAGCCGGAGCTGAAGAAGACATTCGAAAAGCATGTGGAGCTGGGGATATCTACATTTGTTATGTCCCCCCGCGACGTGGGGGTCGAGCTTTGTCGAGACCTTGTGCTCTTCGACGACGAGCTGCTTCGAGTTGGTGGCTCGCCACGAATTGACGATCTCAAGGCGGCTGAGTTTACTGATAATCGTGCTCGTATCGAACAAGCGCGTGGAGACTTTGAGGCTCTCCATCGAATTGCGAGCAACACTCCTACCGAAGCACAACACATACTCGACTTGATCGATTCAGGCACGCTGGCCTGAAGATCGACCGCCTTCGTTATCACTCCAATCGCACATCGCCGAGTCGAGTGGCTTTCAACACACGAGCTGAGCAAACCCCTTAATGTCAGCCTCGTCGCGTGTGGCGGGGCAGGCGACTCACAAAGTGACGAGTGGGATGCCTGTTCAGAGCTAGGCAGTGCTTGTGGAGTCGGGGGAATGGACACGTGTGTGATTGCTGCTGGTGCTTCGAAAGCGTCACAACTCGCGGGTCAACAGGTCGTTGTTGTAGGCGCTGGTGTGATTGGTCTGTCTACAGCTATCGAACTGCGGCTCGCGGGTGCGAACGTAACGGTCTTCACATCACCGAACTACCCGATGGTCTCGCCAATGGCGTGCGCCCTATTCCTTCCGTGGATGGGACCGGACAGCGCTGTCCTCTGGAGTGGCCCTCTGGAGCGGGCAGTCGTGAATAGCTGGCACCGCTATGAATCGTTGCTGAATGAGTTCGGCACAACTGCCGGGATACGGTCCGCCACGAACCACGAGTACTTAGGAGCTGGGGATCCCGATCCTCCTGACAGGCTTCGCTCTATTCTCACACCGTCCACCATATCACCCTGCAATGTGCAATTTGTCGGAAACTACTATGACCGCGTTTGGAAATTCGAAACAATTGTAATTGACATGAGTTGCTATATGTCCTGGCTTGGCATGAAAGCATTGTCTCTGGGCATCGCTATCAAGAAGCAACATCTGGAATCCCTCAGCGATACTTTCGATCACGAGACGTATGTGATTGTCAATTGCTCCGGACTTGGTGCGAGGACGCTAGCTCCCGACAAGGCCGTGAGGCCGGTAAGGGGTCAAGTGCTTTTCTTTAAGCCAATAGATCAAGATGTCCTAATCAACTTCGTGGGGATTGGCATAGGCGAGTATTGCCTGATTCCGCGCATCACTGATGTGGGACTGGGAAGTTTGTTTGAGCAGGAAATCGATTGTGATGAGATTTGGCCCGGACGCTCAGAGCGTAATGAGAGAAGACTTTGGGCCGCACTCGACGCATTGGTTGAGTTATCTGGTGTGGATCGATCAGCGCTTGAGTTCTCCGGCCGAACGTCAGTTGGTCTTCGTCCTATTCGTGAAGGCGGTTACAGGCTAGAGGCGCTGTGGCATGGCGACCGTTTGGTCGTACACAATTATGGACATGGTGGCTTGGGAGTAACTGTGGCCTGGGGCTGCGCGAATCAGGTAGTTGATTTGATACGTAGAGAACTTGCGGGAACAGCGGCAGGAAATCGGGGCCATCGGCGTCCGGAAAGCCTCGACCGAGGTTGATCGCCGGCCTGGCCAGGGCCCATGCGGACAACCCTAGTTCGTCCGCATGCCTCACTGGCTCAACTGGCGTCCGCAAGGAAGGAGAGGCGTACCTCGCGGTTCGCGTTATCGACGTTGAGATCGACCATGGCAACCGACTGCCACGTACCCAAGGCCATTTCGCCGCGAACGACCGGAATCGTGGCGTACGGCGCGATGAGCGCTGGCATCACATGTGACCGGCCATGGCCGCGGGAGCCGTGGGCGTGTCGCCAGCGGTTGTCGGCGGGCAACAGGTCCCGCAGTACAGCCAGCAGGTCGTCGTCGCTGGCTGAGCCCAGTTCGATTAGCGCGATACCTGCGGTGGCGTGTGGGACGAACACGTGCAGCAGGCCGTCGCCGCCGGCCGCCGCATCGCGCAGAAAGGCCGCGCACTGCGGGGTGAGATCGTGGACTGCTTCACTGCGTCCCGTGGTCACCTCGATCACCGTGCTCTTCATGGCTTTATCTCTTACCCATCGACAGCTGCCGGCAACGAAGCCGGGATCTGTCGTCGTAGCGCGGGAGTTAGGCTCGATTGGACGAGGGTGTCGGCAGACCAGGGAGGTTCTTGATGTTGAACGCGACGGAAACGGACTTGCTGGAGTCAGTACCGGATGGGCTGTTCATCGGCGGTGAATGGCGTTCGGCCGCCTCGGGTTCCACCTTGAAGGTGTACGACCCTGCGACCGCCGAGGTGATCAAGACCATTGCCGACGCAGGCGTCGAGGACGGTGCCGCAGCCTTGGACGCAGCGGTCGAATCTGCCGCCGACTGGGCCAAAACGCCACCTCGTGAGAGGGCAGAGATTCTGCGCCGCGCCTTCGAGCTAATCCGAGAGCGCCAGGACGAAGTCGCACTGTTGATGACGCTCGAGATGGGCAAGCCGCTGGCCGAGTCCAAGGCTGAAGCCACGTACGGCAATGAGTTTCTGCGCTGGTTCTCCGAGGAGGCGGTCCGGATCTTCGGCCGCTACGGCGTCAATCCCGAGAGCACCGGCCGGATGATCGTTTCGCAACATCCGGTCGGCCCCTGCTTCTTGATCACTCCATGGAACTTTCCGCTGGCGATGGCGACTCGCAAGACCGGTCCGGCGCTAGCCGCCGGCTGCACCGTAGTGATCAAGCCTCCGGAGCTGACCCCGTTGACGACGCTGTACTTTGTCAAGGTCCTCGCCGAGGCGGGCCTGCCGCCTGGGGTTGTCAACGTGGTCACCACGTCAACATCGGGAAAGGTGTCGGCGCCGATCATCGCCGATCCTCGGCTGCGCAAGTTGAGCTTCACTGGCTCTACAGAGGTAGGTCGCAAGCTCTATGAGCAGGCAGCCGGCAATATCCTCCGGATCTCCATGGAGCTGGGCGGCAACGCACCCTTCCTGATCTTCGACGATGCTGATCTTGGCGCGGCCGTCGAGGGTGCCATGCTTGCCAAGTTCCGCAATGTTGGTCAGGCCTGCACGGCCGCCAACCGGTTCATCGTCCATGAGGCGGTTGCCGACGAATTTGCAGCCCGGGTGACCGAGCGAGTCCAGGCGTTCAAGATTGGCCGCGGCACCGAGGACGGCGTCCAGATCGGTCCGCTGATCAACGACGATGCGGTCCAGAAGGCCGACGCATTGGTACGAGATGCGACTGAGCGCGGAGCCAAGGTGCTGACCGGTGGTCACCCGATCGATCGGGCCGGCACGTTCTATGAGCCGACCGTTGTGGCCGGCGTACGACCCGGCAGCGACATCCTCCGCGAGGAGATCTTCGGACCAGTGCTGAGCATCGTGACCTTCAGTGATGAGGCGGATGGCATTCGGATCGCCAATGACACCGAATACGGGCTGGTCGCGTACGCATTTACCAAGAATCTGGCGCGCGGCCAGCGCCTCATCGAATCGCTGGAAACCGGGATGCTGGGCCTGAACGTCGGCGTGGTGTCGAACGCGGCGGCTCCCTTCGGCGGCGTGAAGCAGTCCGGGATCGGGCGCGAGGGCGGCTTCGAGGGAATTGAGGAATACCTGTCCACCAGGTACACCTTGACGCCGAATCCGTTCGCCGACTGATGAACGGCCCCGCCATGCCAGAGAGTGGTCACAGACGACATCATCCGGTTCGGGATTCCTCGTTGTTTGCGACCGCTTACTGAGAGGGGCGGGCGGCTGGATACAGTGCCGGTCGTGACTACTCCGACTGTTGCCGAGGACACTGCGGAGCTGACTGAGCGGATTCAGGAGCTGGCGATCATACGCGGGGCCGTCACACTCTCCTCGGGCCGCACCTCCGACTACTACGTCGACATGCGGCGGGTCACGCTGAACGGCGCAGTGGCGCCCATCATCGGCCGGGTGATGCGCGCCCTGGTCGCCGACTGGGACTTCGAGGCAGTCGGCGGTCTGACGCTCGGTGCCGACCCGGTTGCCGGAGCCATGATGCACGCAGCCGCAGCCGCCGGTGAGCGACTCGACGCCTTCGTGGTCCGCAAGGAAGGCAAGACCCACGGGTTGCAGCAGCGCATCGAGGGGCCTTCGGTCAGTGGGCGTCGGGTACTTGCCGTCGAAGACACCAGCACAACCGGTGCTTCGGTGCTGACCGCTGTTACCGCATTGCGCGAGGAAGGAGCGCAAGTCGTCGGAGTCGCGGTCATCGTTGACCGCAATACCGGCGCCAAGGAGGCCGTCGAGTCCGCTGGACTGCCGTACCGCGCGGCGATTTCCGCGCATGACCTGGGCTTGGCGTAAGGCCTATCGGGTGCCGTGGCCCCTCACCGGTTAGGGTTGATTGCGGCTCGTCGAAACGAGATGCTGCCCTTCGACAAGCTCAGGGCGCATGCACCCAAGCTAAGGAGATCTGATGGGTACCGCCATCACCGTGATCATCATCATCTTGGTGATCGTCGTCATCCTCGCGCTCATCGGCATGAGCTCGTACAACGGCTTCGTCAAATCGCGAAACTTGATTCAGGAATCCTGGCGGCAGATCGATGTCGAACTGAACCGCCGTTATGAGCTGATCCCGAACTTGGTCGAGACGGTTCGGGCGTACGCCGCGCACGAGCGCAACACCCTTGAGGACATCACCAGGCTGCGCAGCCAGGCTCAGCAGTTGTCCCAGTCTGAGGGCTCACTGCCCAGCCAGCAGCGCGCCGATGTCGAGACAGCGCTCTCCGGAGCGGTCCGGAACTTGATCGTCAGCGTCGAGGCGTACCCCGACCTCAAGAGCAACCAGAACTTCCTTGAGCTGCAAAGGCAGCTCGCCGAGACCGAGGATCGGATCGCCGCAGGTCGCCGGTTCTACAACGCCAACGTCCGGGTCTACAACACCAAGGTGGAGTCGGTGCCGACGAACATCATCGCCAACATGTTCAAGTTCGAAAAGGCCACGTACTTCCAGGTTGACGAACCCGCCGTACGCCAAGCGCCAGATGTCAGCTTCGGCGAAATCGCCTACCGTGGCGATCCCGAGCAGCAGCGGCAACTGCCGCCGCAGCAGTCGGCCCCCCAGCAATCGACACCGCCGGTGCAGTTCGACAAGCAGAGTGACGACGCGCTCCCCAATCCGCAGGAGTATCAGCAGCCGCCCCAGGCTTACCAGCCACCACAGCAGGGCCAATATCAGCCACCTCAGCAGGGTGATTATCAGGCACCGCAGCAGCAGGGCGGCGGTTACCAGGCGCCGCAGCAGGGCGGTTATCTTCCGCCTGAAACTGGGCAACAGAACCCGAATCAGCGGTAGTGGTCCGGGGGTCTGACGTGCCCGCGGAAATGACCTATCAGCAGCTTGGGCCCTCGGGGCTGACCGTCTCCACAATCGGAATCGGCTGCAACAACTTCGGCTCCCGGATGCCCGACCACGAGGTGCCAAGCGTGGTGAACACCGCGATCGATGCTGGCATCACGTTGTTCGACACTGCCGATGTCTACGGCAATGCCGGCGGCTCGGAAACCCTGCTCGGCAAGGCCCTCGGCTCTCGGCGCGATGAGGTGATCATCGCGACCAAGTTCGGCTCCGATATGCGGGGCGCGAACGGACCGGATTGGGGTGCCCGGGGTTCCCGCCGCTACATCAGGATTGCGGTGGAGAGCAGTCTGCGCCGCCTGGACACGGACTGGATCGACCTCTATCAGATGCATGAGCCAGATCCCCATACGCCGATCGAGGAGACGCTGGCAGCGCTCAGCGAGATTGTGGCCGAAGGCAAGGTGCGCTACATCGGCTCGTCGAACTTTGCAGGCTGGCAGGTGATGGATGCCGACTGGATATCTCGTACCAGCGGCTACGAGGCCTTTATCTCCGCGCAGAACGAGTACTCCTGGCTGAACCGCTCCGTCGAACGGGAGCTGGTTCCGGCCCTCGAACACACCGGGCAGAGCCTGCTTCCCTACTTTCCGCTCGCATCCGGATTGCTGACCGGCAAATATCACCGCGGCGAGCCGGCGCCACAGGGCAGCCGGCTGGCCCGCAATCGAGTGCGGCTCGATCGGGCGAACTTCGATGTCATCGAGGCGCTCGAGGCGTACGCGGACGAACGCAACCTCTCCATCCTTCAGGTCGCCATTGGCGGATTGGTCGCGATGCCGACTGTTGGCTCTGTGATAGCGGGTGCTACCTCGGCCGAGCAGGTGAAACAGAATGTGGAGGCTGGACTGTGGATGCCCAGCGGAGATGATCTTGAGGTGCTGCTGGACATCACCGAGTCACTCGTCTGACGACGATGCCGATCAGACGGCTGGGGATTCGGATTTGTTGCGACGCCGGTGCCGCAGATACTCGATTCCCATCGGTACCAGTGAGGCGGCCACGATCAAGACCAACACCAGATCGATGTTGTTCTTGATGAAGGGGATGTTGCCAAGGAAGTAGCCGGCGATCGTCACGCCGCACACCCAGAGCACGCCACCAATCGCGGTGTAGGTGATGAAATGCCGGAAATCCATCTTGCCGACGCCTGCCACCAACGTGACGAAGGTACGCACGATGGGCACGAACCGCGCCAGGATCAGGGCCCGGTTGCCATAGCGCTCGAAGAACGCGTGTGTCCTCTCGACATAGGACTGCTTGAAGATCTTGCCCGCAAGCCCGGGCCGCTCTTTGAACAGCGGCGGCCCGATCTTGCGCCCGATCGCATAGCCGCTGACGTTGCCCAATACGGCGGCAACGGTCAGCACGATGCAGACGAACACCAGGTTGTACGGAATCACACCAGCCGCCACCAGCAAGCCCACCGTAAACAGCAGTGAATCGCCCGGCAGGATGGCGAAGAGCCCGCACTCGGCGAAGATTACGAACGCGACACCCCACAGCGCGTACGGCCCGAAGGACTTGATCAGTGCTTCCGGGTCCATCCACGACGGCAGCAGCATTGGGACCAGTGCAGCGGCCTCGAGAGGGGTCACGTGGGCAAACGGTACCGTCGCAGACTGTGAGTTTCCTAAGCGACCAGCAGATGACCGAGGCATCTGGCGAGCCCGGTGTCGGACCACATCCGCATCCCTGGCCGAACGACGACCGACTTGACCTTGAACTGCTCGAGCAGGGCGACCGGCGCAATGTGATCGATCGCTATCGCTATTGGAAGCTCTCGGCCATCGTTGCTGATCTTGACGCCCGGCGCCATCCGCTCCAGATCGCGATCCAGAACTGGGAACACGACTTCAACATCGGTTCCATCGTGCGCACCGCGAACGCCTTCAATGTCGCGGGCGTACACATCATCGGACGGCGGCGATGGAACCGGCGCGGAGCAATGGTGACTGACCGCTACCTCCGGGTCTCCCATCATCCATCGGTGACTGACTTCGGTGATCAGCTGGCGGCCGACAACTACGTCGTCATAGGCGTTGACAATCTGCCGGGTGCCCGGCCACTGGAGCCCTACGAGCTACCGCAGCGGACCTGCTTGGTGTTCGGCTCGGAAGGTCCTGGACTGACCGAGGAACTGGTGGCGATCTGCAAAGATCTGGTCGCCATTAGCCAATATGGATCAACAAGATCGCTTAATGCTGGAGCCGCAGCGGCTATCGCCATGTACCACTGGGCGCTGCGCTGGGCGAGCTGACATCTTGTGGCCCGCCCTCACGGCTGGCGCATACTGACAGTTGCGGTCCAATGAGCTGGATCGAACCAGGTGGTGAGGAGGCGTAGTGCAGTACGACCATGGGCGGGTCGATCTCGCAGGATTCCAGCTTCATCAAGGGGCGACGACCCCCGTCGGGCTGCCCGCAGCGCTTGATCGCCCATTTTCGGCAACCACCAAACGCGCCCAGGTCCGCGGCATCCTCGAAGATCTGATCGAGACCGAACTCAACCCTGGCGACGCCATACCCTCAGAGCGCGCGTTGGTGCTGCGCCTCGGTGTCAGCCGGGTGACGGTACGCCAGGCCATCACAGATCTCGTTTCAGCTGGGGTCCTGGAGCGCGTACACGGCAAAGGCACCTATCTGGCCGGCCCACAAGTGGATTCATGGCTGCATTTGACGTCGTTCTCGCGGGAGATGCGGGCTCGTGGCCTGGTCCCGGCAACGGTGGTGCTTTCGGCAGCCGAGCAGCCGGCCGACGATGATGTGTCCCACGCGCTGCGCATCCACCCTGGCCAGTTCGTGGTACGCGTGGAGCGCCTGCGGACCGCAGACGGCACCCCCATGGCGTACGAGGTTGGTCACTATCCGTCCGTGCTGTTCCCCGGGCTGCTGCAACGAGAACTTGGATCACTGTATGACGTGTTCGCCAACGAGTACGGCGTCGTGGTGACCAGCGGTGAGCAGACGGTGCGAGCCGAATCGGCGGATGCCCATCGGGCACGCGTGTTGGGCATCGCAAAGCGGGCGCCGCTGCTCGTCCAGGAGCGGGTGACCTACGCGGGTGATCGGCCGATTGAGATGTCGACCTCGTGGTACCGCGCCGATCGTTATCGGATCCACATGGCGATCACGCCGCGGGGTGCCCGGGAGAACTAACCTGTGGGGTCATGAGCACAGCTCCGATCTCAGAGCTGGTCGTTCCCTACGATCCCGGACCGCTAACCGAAAAGGTGGAGCGGAGGCGGCACCTGATCCGCGCGCGCCTGCTCAGCCTAGGCATCACCATTGCGTTGCTGGTGTTGATCTACATATGGCAAGGCGACGCTTTGCGAAGTGCCGGCTTCATCATCATTGTGGCCATCGTGCTAGGAACGTCAGTGGCATGGCTTGCGACGAGCGTCATTTTGTATTTTCTGGCCAAACGAGAAGCAAAAACAATCGGCAGCGGTGTCGCCATCCGAATCGGCCCGCCGGGTATTGAAATCGCTGGACTCAGCGCCTCGTGGCCGCAAGTCGCTGGTATTGACACGATCAAGGGCGGCTTGGATCGCGGCCCGCGAGTCCGCCTAACTCTCACCGACGGAAGAAGAGCCGACGTCCCGCTTGATCAAGTCACGGTGTTCCCGGCAACGCTGGACAGCACTGTTCGCGCCTTTTCGGCCGGCCGCCATGGGGTGGACTTGTCGGCGCTGGAAAGCTGAGACAGGCACTGCAGTACCGCCACTGTCGTTTCTTTGACAGACTGTGGATTTGCGCACGTACAAGCGGGCATCAGAGGCAAAACAGGCAACCGGAAAAGCAGGTAGGAAAGGAGCTCACTGAGCATGCCCATCGCCACTCCCGAGGTCTACGCCGCAATGCTGGACGCGGCCAAAAAAGGCTCTTTCGCTTACCCGGCGATCAACGTCAGCTCCTCGCAAACTTTGAACGCAGCCCTGCAGGGCTTTACCGAAGCTGGGTCCGACGGCATCGTCCAGGTCTCAACCGGCGGAGCGGAATATCTGTCAGGCCCGACGATCAAGAACATGGTCACCGGGGCAGTTGCGTTGGCCGAGTACGCGCACGAGGTAGCGAAGAACTATCCGATCAACATCGCGTTGCACACTGATCACTGTGCTAAGGGGAAGCTGGACGGCTACGTCCGGCCACTGCTG
Organism: Propionibacteriaceae bacterium; assembly: GCA_045806785.1. Lineage (GTDB taxonomy): Bacteria > Actinomycetota > Actinomycetes > Propionibacteriales > Propionibacteriaceae > Microlunatus. Next base: position 75,956 of record JBJMIR010000114.1, read on the forward strand.
GCGATCTCGGCGGAGCGTGTCAAGGCAGGGGGTCAGCCGCTCTTCCAGTCCCATATGTGGGACGGTTCAGCCGTACCGCTTGAGGAAAACCTCTCGATTGCCGACGACCTGTTGCAGCAGACCTCCGCCGCGAATGTGATCTTGGAAATCGAGGTCGGCGTGGTCGGCGGCGAAGAGGACGGTGTGAGTGCGGAGATCAATGAGAAGCTGTACACGACTGTCGAAGACGGGCTGCGGACCGTTGAGGTGCTTGGTACGGGTGAGAAGGGCCGCTATATCACCGCACTGACCTTCGGGAACGTACATGGCGTCTATAAGCCGGGCGCGGTCAAGCTGCGTCCCGAGGTCTTGAAGGACATCCAGGACAAGGTCGGCAGCAAGATCGGCAAGGACCGACCGTTCGACCTGGTCTTCCACGGCGGATCGGGCTCGACGCTGGAGGAGATCCGATCAGCGGTCGACTATGGCGTGATCAAGATGAACATCGACACCGACACCCAGTACGCGTTTACCCGGCCCGCTGCCGGGCACATGTTCACCAACTACGACGGTGTCCTGAAGGTCGATGGTGAGGTCGGGAGCAAGAAGGCGTACGATCCGCGGGCCTGGGGGAAGGTTGCCGAGTCGGGCATGGCACAGCGCGTGGTCGAGGCCTGCGAGGACCTGCGTTCTGCTGGTACGTCTCTGAAATAAGTAAGCCCGGCTTCGAAATCCCGGCCAAGGCCGACTGCATGGGCCGGCGCCAAAAGTTCATGGTGCCGTCGGCGGCACGTTCCGTTTTGCTGCGGTTCCGTTTCAAGCGTTTTTAGCTTTTGGCGCCGGCCCATCCAGCCGGCCTTGGCCATGTTGTAGTGGACGGGCTCAGTCAGCGACGTCACGCATTCGGTCCTCGCGGGCTTCGACTTTTGGACGGAACTGAGTGATCTCTGTACGGGCTGGTCACTTATGAAGATGTGCGGCGCCGTAGCTGCAGGCGATCCCCGCACCTACCTAATCGATGCAAAAGCGTCATTCACCTCATGAACGATCGTTCCTCCCTGCGCGTGAATATCAGTAAGCATGTCCGCCAACAGGCGATGTTGAGGCGCACCAGGTGGAGCAACAAGGAGGTTGACATGGCGCTGCGCAACTACCTCGTTGGAGAGGTGGCGGAGGATTTCGCGGACGGATTACTGAGCCGGAGGGAGGCGCTGCGCAGGTTAGGGCTGCTCGGTCTCAGCCTGAGCAGTGCGACGGCGCTGCTAGCGGCCTGCGGTGATGGCGGCGGGCAGCCGGGGGCGGCTGGCACGACTTCGGCTGCTGCGGCGACCGCGCCAGTCCCAGGTCGGACAGGGCCCGTCGATCCTGGAGAAGCCGTACGCTTCGCGGGCCCCGCGGGTGAGCTGCAGGGAGCATGGGCTGAGGCGTCCGATCCCAAGGGTGCCGTGCTGGTGATCCATGAGAACCGGGGTCTGACTCCGCACTTCCTGGATCTGGTCGGACGGTTTGGCAACGCGTCGTACTCCGCGCTGTGCGTGGATCTGCTCTCATCGCAGGGTGGTACCGGGTCTCTGCAGGACCCAGCGGCCGCACCAACCGCGCTGGCCAACACCCCGCCCGATCAGCTGGTTGCAGATCTCAAGGCTGGAATCGACGAGCTGGAGCGCCGGGTGCCGGACGCCAAGGTTGGAGTGGTCGGGTTCTGCTTCGGCGGTGGCATGACGTGGAATCTGCTGCAAGCTGGCGAGCAGCGTCTGGCTGCCGCCGTTCCGTTCTACGGACCAGCACCCGAAAGCCCTGACTTCAGCAAAGCCAAGGCAGCCGTCTATGCGATCTACGGTGAGCAGGACGAACGGGTGAACGCGACTCGCGAGCGCGCTGAGGCGGCGCTCAAGACAGCCGGGCTGACGTATGAGATTCGCACCTTCGCAGGAGCAGGCCATGCCTTCTTCAACGACACCGGTCAGCGCTACAACCCCGAGGCTGCCCAGCAAGCGTGGCAGGACATGCTCAACTGGTTCAACCAGCATCTGAAGTGAGGGACCCCACAAGGTCGTCAGATCCATGAGCCGTGGATGGCGGCGCTAGTCTTCGAGGGTGTCTACAGCTGTCGTCGACCGGCCTGCGCCGCTGAGCCGGGTCTGGTCGGGCAGCAAGATCATTGCCGAGGACCTCACAGGCGAAGACCTGAGCGACGTACTGGAGCTGCACTCTGATGCGTCGGCGTGGTGGGTGTTGCCTCGAGATCATGACTACGGAGCCGTGGAATTACGCCACGTGGCACATGCCCTTGATCTTGATGAGCCGGCGATCAAGGATCTGCTCGCCGAGGACAGGCGAGCGAAGGTCGAGTCGATCGGCCAGGCTCGGCTGGTCCTTACCAACGCGGTCGCAGTCGATAGGAGACGGGCACAGATCATCGTGCACCCGGTGTCCATGATCGCGACCGATCGCGCGGTGATCTGTCTTGTTGACCAAAACCAGGACTTCCAGCCCGCCCAGCTGTTCATGGAAAAGCAAAGTGTGATTGCAAAGGGCGGCATCGAAGCAGCGGTCCAAGCGATCATCGCGGCCGTCATCAGGAGCTACGAGGAAGCGCTGCAATGGCTCGAGGACTCCAGCGACAGCCTGGCGAATGTGCTGTTCGAGGAGCGACCGCTCGATAAGCCGGAGCAGCTGTACGCCTTCAAGCTTCGGACAGCCCTCTCCCAGCTGCGCCGGCTCACCGATCCCATGCGTACGGTCATGACCGACATCGTCGACAGTCCGCCGCAGGGCAGGAAAGTCAAGACTGTCCGAGACCCCGCCATCGCCCGTCACTGGGTCATGCTCTCCGAACACCACACCAGAGTCGCGAACGCCGCCGATGCGCTCCGCGACGCTCTGTCATCGATCTTCGACACCAGCCTTGCGCTCGCCGATGTCCGGCTGAACCAGATCGTGAAGAAGCTCAGTTCGTGGGCCGCGATCATCGCTGTTCCGACGCTGGTGACCGGCTTTGTCGGGATGAACGTGCGCTTTCCGCTGGCGGCGACCAGCACGGGGTTCTGGGTCTATTTGCTGCTCATGGTCATCGCGAGTGTGGTGCTCTATTTCGTCTTCCGCGCCAAAGACTGGCTCTAATCCAACTCGGCGGCAACCGGAAACGTTAGGTAGGGTTTTGTCGCAAGAGTCCCTGTGGCGAATGCGCCCAGGGACTTCGGTCTTTCTCTCCGCTGGAGAGCCAGGAAGGCGGCGATCACATGCCGGCAATTGTGGTGATGGGAGCCCAATGGGGCGATGAAGGCAAGGGTAAGGCGACCGATCAGCTGGGGGATCGGGTCGACTACTGCGTCCGATATTCAGGAGGCAACAACGCCGGCCACACGATCGTGGTCGACGGTGAACGCTACGCACTCCACCTGTTGCCATCCGGCATCCTGAATCCGAAATGTGTTCCGGTGATCGGCAACGGAGTCGTGGTCGACCTCGATGTGCTGTCCACTGAGATCGAGGAGCTGGCAGCGCGCGGAGTCGACGCCTCGCACATGGTCATTTCGGCGAATGCCCACATCATCACCTCCTACCACCAGGTGATCGATAAGGTCACCGAGCGGTTCCTCGGCAAGGCCCGCATTGGTACCACCGGCCGCGGGGTTGGTCCGGCGTACTCGGACAAGGTCAACCGGATCGGCGTACGCATTCAGGACTTGTTCGACGAGTCGATCCTGCACAAGAAGGTGGAGGCGGCCCTCGAGCAAAAGAATCATCTGCTGATCAAGGTCTACAACCGGCGGATGATCGACCCGAATGAAGTCACCCAACACCTGCTGTCCCACGCCGAGTGGATCCGGCCGCATGTGGTGGACGTCAGCAAGCTGCTCAACGACGCACTCGATGGCGGAAATGTGGTGCTGTTCGAAGGCGCGCAAGCTCACCACCTCGACGTTGATCATGGAACCTATCCATACGTGACATCGTCGAATCCAGTCGCCGGCGGTGCCTGTGTCGGCACCGGGGTCGGGCCTACTCGGATTGATCGAGTGGTCGGGATCGCCAAGGCCTACACCACGCGGGTCGGATCGGGACCGATGCCCACCGAGTTGCATGACGAGGACGGGGACAGGCTTGCCGAGGTCGGTGTCGAGTTCGGTACGACCACCGGACGCAAGCGCCGCTGTGGGTGGTTCGACGCAATAGTCGTCCAAACCGCAGCACGCGCCAACGCCCTTACCGACCTCTTCCTCACCAAGCTCGACGTGCTGACTGGCTGGGAGAAGATTCCGGTCTGCGTCGGCTATCAGGTAAGGGGTGTACGGCATGACACCATGCCGCTCACCCAATCGGAGTTTCACCATGCCGTTCCAATCTATGAGGAACTGGACGGCTGGACAGAGGACATCAGCGGCTGCCGTGAGTTCGACGACTTGCCCAAGAACACTCAGATATACGTGAACCGGCTCGAGGAGCTCGTCGGCGCCCGCATCTCCGGCATCGGTGTCGGGCCTTCCCGCGAACAATCGATCGTGATCAACGATCTATTGTGACACGGTCCGGGAACCCCAGCCGGGGATAAAGATCATCACGGTGGAAGCGGGTCATTGCCTGAATCTGATCAGCTGTGAGTGTCAGCACGAATAACCCAGCCGGGAGCGCGATTGGCTCCTCTCGATCACTGAGATAGGTGGCAAAGGCAGGTTGATCGTTGGCGCGGCCGGGAAGCAGGTAGACCCGGTTGTCTCCACGGAAAGCGAAGCTGGCCCGCAGGAACGATCGAATCGCATCCAGCCGGTGGTATTGGTGTGGCGCTGGAGGCATGGACAACCACGCGTCGTCGGTGAGCAGATTCAGTACGCCACCGATGTCCGCCGCGACGTACGCGTCGGCGAACCGCTGTGCAAGATCATTTTCCGCAGCCGACTGCAGCGATGGTTCAGCGTCAGTGTCGCTCCATGACTTTTCCAGCGCGGCGCGCCCGCGTTGCAGGGTTCCCTTGACCGCTGTCTGGCTGGTCTTCAGCATTGCCGCGACCTCGTCGGTGCCAAAGCCGAGAACGTCGCGCAGTAAGACCGTTGCCGCCTGCCGAGGCGGCATGCGTTGCAGACCAGCAACGAAAGCGAGCCGGATCGCCTCTCGCTGGCTATATCGAGCCTCCGGCCCTGGCTGCGTATCGGTGATTCCAGCAAGCAGGCTGTCGGGATACGGCTGGAGCCAGGTGATCTCGTCGCGTTGAGTCGGCTCAGGCGGCTGGAATGGTGGAGTCGGCTCGGCGAGAGGCCGCCGCGCGGCCGTGCGGATCGCGTTGAGGCAGGTGTTCGTGGCAATGCGGTACAACCAGGACCGGAGCGATGAACGCCCTTCGAACCGTGGCAGCCCACGCCAGGCCGCCAGCAAAGTTTCCTGAAGCATGTCCTCGGCATCGGTGAGCGAGCCGAGCATGCGATAGCAGTGAGCCAGCAGCTCATGCCGATATGGGTCAATGAGTTCGCGAAACGCCTGCTCATCCCCGGTGCGTGCGCGCTCGGACGCGGCTTCCTCAAGCCCTGATCGTTCGGGCGCTGTTTGGCCCACGCTTCTCAGCATGCCAGCGCCCACTTGTCAGAACCCAGTTGAGCTCTAAGTCAACTGGATTCTGACAACTCAGCGTTCCGTTTACGGTCACGGCGGTGTCTACACAGGTAGGAGGACAGAAACTCGCCTCCGTTCGCGACAATACAAGGAGAGCATGATGAGCGAATCTTCGAGCCCGGCGCTGGACGTTGCACTGGCCTACTTTCACGCGTGGACGAGTCATGACCTCGAGAAGGCCATGAGCTACATCGCCGACGACATCGTGTGCGACGCCCCGGCCGGTCGCCTGGAGGGTGCGGCGGCGTACCGGGACTTCATGGGTCCGTTCGTACAGATTCTGACCGGCTCCGAACTCGTTGCCGCCTTTGGTGACGATGAGAAGGCGGTGGTGATGTATGACACCGAGACGGTGCCAGTCAAGAGTGCACCAGGCGCAGAATGCGTGACAGTCAAAGACGGCAAGATCATTCGCAGTCTGTTCATCTTCGATCGAGTCCCGTTCGATGCCGCCCGTAACAGGTGAGCACAACGTTCGGCTGCGAGCGTCGGAGCTCGCCCTCCGGGGAGTGTGCGCGAGCGGGCGCAAAATAGGTGGGTGGCACACAAGGCGACTGCACAAGACGTAGCTGATCTTGCCGGCGTCTCCCGAAGCGCGGTCTCGCTTGTCCTCAACGGCCGTGCCAAGGGTCACATTTCTCGCGACAAGCAGCAGGCGATCATCGAGGCAGCGCGCCGGCTGAACTACACGCCGAACGCCGTGGCCCTCAGTTTGCGCAGTCGGCGCAGCCGCACTATCGGCGTACTGACCTGGCCCGGTCGCGGTGGAGTCTCAGTGCCGATGTTGCATGCCACGTTGCAAAAGGCGACGGCGGAGGGCTACCTGCTGATCTTCATGGATACCGCCAATGATCGTGATCATCAAAGCCGTGCCCTAGCCACACTCCATGATCGCCAGGTCGATGCGCTGCTCGTGATCGCTCCTGATCTCATCGAATACCGGCCGGTGGAGATCATGTCAACGATTCCAACGATCTTGGTCAACTGCCTTGATCCGACTGGCGGTCTCACCAGCATCATTGCCGATGAGTACGCCGCTGGCCGAGCCGCGGCACAAGTCCTGATCGAGGCAGGGCACAGTCGCATTGGGATTGTCGCAGGATCGCCGAGTGCCATGGACAGCCGTCTCCGTCTGGAGGGCGTTGAGGCGACGGCGACAGCTGAACATATCGACGTTTCAGTCCAGCTGGCTGCTGACCGCGACATCACATCCGGCTTCCACGCGGCCAGTAAGCTGCTGCTCGCACCGAACGCCCCGACCGCGCTCATCTGTGTTCATGAGCGGCTGGCATTGGGTGCGGCGCTCGCCGCCGCCAGCCTCAACATCGCTATCCCGACCGACTTGTCGCTGGTCAGCCTGGAGGACGGTGAACAACTCGCTTCGCAACTTGTTCCGCGACTGACGACGATCAAGCGTCCCGACCGAGCAATGGCCGAACAGGCCGTCACTCTGACGCTGCAGCGTTTCGATCAGGGCAGCGATGCGTCGAGCGAGCACCTGATCTTCAGCTGCTCAGCCGAGCTGCGACACTCGGTCGTAGGTCCCGGTCGATCGAATCGTGCACCCTGTCGCCCAGCCGATAGGCGGTGACATCGCCCTCCACGACCCAACTGCTCCCGACAGTTGGATACGCCCGTGTAGTGTGCGCCTTTCCACCATGAAAGGTCTCCACGATGCTGCCGTCGACAAGGATCCTGGCCGGATCGGCGGGCGCGGCCTCAGCGGCAGACACCAGATCATCTGCGCCATCGTCAATGAGCCGCAGGGTTACCGGGCCATGAGCGACCAGCTCAAAAGCATGGGCCTGGAAAGGCTCGGCTGCCCGTACGGCCATCTTGTCCTGACGTAGTCCTTCAAGCTCCGTCACCGGCCGCAGCCCCAGACCACCACCATCGCCTACATAAAGCTCCCGCGGAAAGGTCAGTACGCCGGCCCACCCTGCGTCTGCTATTTCCCGGTCGGTGCGGCCTACTTCCCGAGCCCAACCCCACAGCAGCGTTCGACCCGGCTCGGCCAGCACCTGTGGCGCATAGAAAGAGGGGCCGCTGTCGACTGCTCCACCCGACGTCGCCTTGAACGCCCAACCCGGACCCTGGGCGACCAGGTCACCAAGCAGGTATCGCACGCCAGCCGAGTGAAATTCAGCGGTTAGCTGACAGAGCGAGACCAGCAACGCCCAGTGGCCGTCGATCCGCACCAGATTCGGGCACTCCCAGATGTTGGCGGAAGCCACTTCGCCGGCGATGGGATCGTCGGTGCTCAGCAACGTTCCGAGCTCGGTCCACCGGCTTAGGTCGTCGCAGCCATACAGCTGCAACCGCGGCTTCCCAGACGGCTGCCCGGCACCTTGCACTGCATACCGATGGCCGTCGTGGACGAAGATGAACGGATCGCGCACCTCATCGATGCCTGAGGGTTTCGTGATGCCCACTATCGGTGACGGGTCTTGCTGCCAATGGATCATGGACCGATCGGATCTGGCGAGCGCGGCTACAGCATTTCTGGGGTGGTCGGGATTAGCGGTGTAGACGGCTGTCGGTACGCCGCCATCGTCGACTATGCAGCCGCTCCAACAGCCGGCCTCGTCGATATGTCCAGGGCGCGGCGAGAGGGCCATCGGATGTTCCTGCCAATGAACCAGGTCGGTCGAGCTGACGTGGCCCCAATGCATGGCGCCGAAGATCGGAGCGATCGGGTTGTACTGAAAGAAGACGTGATAGCGACCGTCAATTCGGCAAAGACCGTTCGGGTCGTTCAGCCAGCCCTGTGGTGGCCGAATGTGCAATCCAGGGAAGCTGGGGTCAGCCACGTTGCGAAACGCTACTCGACCCATCGGTAGGCTCTTGGCACGTGGTCAGTCCGCTGCGGGTGCTTGTGATCGGCTCGGGGGGGCGTGAGCATGCGCTCAGTTTGGCGCTCAGCCGAGACCCGGCGGTGGTCGAGTTGCATGCAGCCCCCGGAAACCCGGGCAGCGCTGAGGTGGGCACGAATCATTCCCTTGATCCGCTGAACGGGTCTGCCGTAGCCGATTTGGCCAACCGGCTCGGAGTTGATCTTGTCGTTGTCGGGCCCGAAGCGCCGCTGGTGGCAGGTGTCGCTGATGCGGTACGCGACCGCGGCATCGCCTGCTTCGGCCCATCCGCGGCCGCCGCGATGCTGGAAGGCAGTAAGGCCTTCGCCAAGCAGGTCATGGCAGCGGCCGGTGTGCCGACGGCTCGATCTCGGGAATGTCTGACGCCTTCTCAAGTTGATCAGGCACTCAGCGAGTTCGGCGCGCCGTATGTTGTGAAAGCGGACGGACTGGCGGCGGGCAAGGGCGTCGTGGTGACCGATGACCGGCAGGTCGCTGTTGATCATGCTTTGAAGTCCGGCCGGGTAGTGGTCGAAGAGTTCCTCGACGGACCGGAGGTGAGCCTGTTCGGGATCACCGACGGGCGCACCGTACGCGCCATGCAGCCGGCGCAGGACTTCAAGCGTGTCGGGGATGGGGACGCCGGGCCGAATACCGGCGGCATGGGCTCCTACACCCCGCTGCCATGGGCACCAGATGATCTTGCAGATGAGGTCACCCGCACAGTCCTGCAGCCAGCTGTCGATGAGATGGCACGGCGGGGCACGCCATTTACCGGATTGCTCTATGCGGGCCTGGCACTGAGCTCTGCCGGTGTTCGAGTAGTCGAATTCAATGCACGGTTCGGCGACCCGGAGACACAGCCGTTGCTTGCCCGCCTGGCTACCCCGCTCGGCGAAGTGCTCTTCGCCGCTGCTACCGGTGATCTCGCCGCGCATTCGGAGCTGCAGTGGGCAAGCGGCGCCGCGGTGGCGGTAGTTCTTGCTGCGCAGGGCTATCCCGGAACTCCCACGACCGGTGGGGTCATCACAGGGCTGGATGTGGCGAGCAGGAATGGCAGCATGATCATCCACGCTGCAACAGCTCGCGATTCGCACGGCAACCTGATCAGTGCCGGGGGTCGGGTTCTTGCGGTCGTAGGACTCGGCGAGGGCATCGAGGAAGCTCGCGCGCAGGCGTACGAATCGATCGGGAAGATTCAGCTCGAGGGCGCGTTTTATCGCCGCGACATTGCGGCAGCAGCTGCCGCGCGACTGGTGGTGAGCTGAGGAGTGCCGATCGGCAATGTCCTGGCCAACCGCTACGCCTCTGCGGCGATGCAAGATGTCTGGTCATCGGAGAGCAAGATCATCTCTGAACGCCGGCTCTGGCTCGCGGTGCTAGCCGCGCAACGCGATCTTGGTGTCGACTTCGGCGGTGAGGATCCCGCAGTCGTGATCAAGGCGTACGAAGCCGTCGTCGAGCAGGTCGACCTGGCCGGCATCTCCGAACGGGAGAAGATCACCCGCCATGACGTAAAGGCGCGGATTGACGAGTTCAACGCTTTGGCCGGCTTCCAGCACGTACACAAGGGAATGACTTCTCGCGACCTGACCGAGAACCTCGAGCAGGTCCAGATCCTCTCTGCCCTCAAGATCATCCGTGATCGGGTCGTCGCGACTCTGGTACAGCTCGCGCAGTTGGCCACCCAATACGCCGATCAAGCTATCGCTGGGCGAACCCATAACGTAGCAGCACAGGTCACCACGCTGGGAAAGCGCTTCGCTACCGCGGCGAACGAACTATTGATCGCCTACCAGCGACTCGAGGAGCTGATCGGCCGCTATCCGCTGCGCGGCATCAAAGGTCCGGTCGGCACCGGCCAGGACATGCTCGACCTGCTTGGCGGCGACCCGAGCAAGCTGAAAGAGCTGGAGCGGCGGATTGCTGATCACTTGGGTTTCGCGCACGTGCTGGTAAGTACCGGTCAGGTCTATCCGCGCTCCCTTGATCTTGATGTCGTTACCGCGCTGGCTCAGGTCGCGGCGGCGCCGTCGAACCTGGCGACCTCAATCCGGCTGATGGCTGGGCATGAGCTGGTCAGCGAAGGTTTCCAGCCGGGCCAAGTTGGTTCCAGTGCCATGCCGCACAAGATGAATACCCGATCCTGCGAGCGTGTCAATGGGCTGGCCGTGATCATTCGGGGCTATGTCTCCATGGTGGGCGAGCTAGCAGGTGATCAGTGGAACGAGGGTGACGTCTCGTGTTCAGTGGTTCGTCGAGTCGCGTTACCAGATGCATTCTTCGCGCTTGACGGGCTGTTCGAGACCTTCCTCCATGTGCTCGAGGACTTCGGCGCCTTCCCGGCGGTGATCAACGCCGAGCTGCAGCGCTACCTGCCGTTCTTGGCCACAACCAAGGTGTTGATCACAGCTTTGCGACATGGAATCGGTCGCGAAACGGCACATGAGGCAATCAAAGAGCAGGCGGTGGCGGTCGCCTTGCAGATGCGAGAGACCGGTCGCAGCGACAATGACTTGCTTGATCGGCTGGCTGTCGACCCGCGGCTTGGTGTGACTCGCGCCGAACTCGAGGCGGCGATCGCCGATCCGATGGAGCTGACCGGAATGGCTGGCCAGCAAGTGGCCGCACTAGTGGACCAGATCGAAGCGATCGCGGCGACGCAGCCGGAGGCGGCCGCCTACCGGCCCGGCCCAGTGCTCTAGCGAGAGTGCAGAATCTCACTCCAGATGAGCGCGGTGTCGATGCGCTGAGCGGGAAGCGACATCAACGTGTTTCGCTCGGGGGCGATTCTGCGAAAACTTCCACTACACACATCTACTGGCTACTTGCGGCTACAGAGTTCCGCCGGTTCAGCACCTACCGGCTGGCCATCTTGGCCGGCGTGGTCACCCAGTCGGTCTTTGGGTTCATCCGAGTCAGCGTGCTGTTCGCGGCGATCTCTGCGGCCGGCGGGACGCTGGTCGGATACGACCAGCGCTCCGCGGCAACCTATGTGTGGCTGGGCCAAGCGCTGCTGGCGCCGGTAGCGCTCTTCGGTTGGATGGAGGTCGCCGACCGGGTCAGCAGTGGAGAGATTGCTGTCGACTTCGCCCGACCTGTCGATACACAACTGGCCTGGTGGGCTCGCGACCTAGGCCGGGCCTGCTTTCAGCTGCTATCGCGCGGTCTGCCGCCGTTGCTCATCGGTGCACTGACGATCGGACTTGCGCTGCCGCAGTCCTGGACCGCGTACCCGCTCGGCCTGCTCAGTCTGGTACTGGCCGTCTCGATCAGTTTCACGGTGCGGTTCCTGGTCAACTTGATCGCCTTCTGGACCTTCGACGTGCGCGGTTTCGTCGGGCTCTACATCGTTCTCGCCGGCCCGCTTTGCGGGCTTTTCGTTCCCGTCCATCTCTTCCCCGAGTGGCTGCAGATCATGGCATACGCCACACCATTTCCCTCGATGCTGCAGTCGCCAATCGATGTGCTGTCTGGTTATGTGCTTGATCTGGCTGCCTTGGCGGTGGTGGGCGCTCAGCTGGCCTGGCTTGTCGCGCTCGTCGGCCTGGCGCGGCTGGTGCAATGGCGGGCTGCACACCGGCTGGTGGTGCAGGGTGGGTAGGCACGTGTACCGGACGATCATCGGCTCCCGGGTCCGAAGCCAATTGGCTTATCGGACCAGCTTCTGCCTCAACATCGCCACCTCGGTCGCCGTCGGCGTAGTGGAGTTCATCGAGCTTTTCGCGATCATGGCCAACATCAAAGTCTTCGGCGGCCTGGATTTTCGGCAGGTCGCTTTTGTCTTCGCCCTTGCCAACGCAGGGTGGGCACTCGCGGAGGTGATCTTCGGACAGCTCGACATCATGCCGACCTATCTGCGCCTCGGCCGTCTTGAGGTGTTGTTGGTCCGGCCGATGCCGCTCATGCTGCAGCTGATCACCTCAGATTTTCAGCTGCGCAGGCTAGGCCGGCTTGCTCTTGGAATGCTGATCATCATTGTCGTGCTGCCTGGTCTCAATCTGAACTACACGCCCGCGACGGTCTACCTCCTGGTGATCACTCCGCTTACCGGAGCCGCGATCTATGCGGCATTCTTCGTGACGGCGGGAGGCCTGCAGTTCTTCTTGATCGATGGTGCGGAGTTCACCTCCGCCTTCGTCTATGGCGGCAGTTATGCCGGCCAGCTACCGGGCAGCGTCTTGATCACTCCGGTTCGACTGCTGTTCACCTTCGTCTTCCCGGCCACCGTTACTGCTTACCTGCCAGCACTGTTGATCATGGACCTGCCCGGTGCGGAGTACTTGCCGGCATGGCTGGGCTGGTTTGCGCCAGTCTTCGCGGCCTGGGCTTGGCTGCTGGCCTGGCTTGCCTGGCGGACTGGGATCCGTCATTTCACTGGAGCGGGCGGCTGACTATGACGCGAGAGCCGATCATCGCGCTCCAGGACTTGCGACGTACCTTCATCGTGCGGCAAAAGGCCGGCCGGGTGCGCCGGCGCACTCGGACTGTGCATGCGGTTGACGGGATCACCGCGTCGATCATGTCCGGGGAGGCAGTCGGCTACATCGGAGCCAACGGAGCCGGAAAGTCCACCACCATCAAAATGCTGACGGGAATCCTCGTTCCGACCGGTGGGCAAGTACGTACCTGCGGCTACAACCCGGTTCCGCAGCGGCGCCTACTGGCTCGTGAGATCGGAGTGGTGTTTGGGCAGCGCAGCCAGCTGTGGTGGGACCTACCGCTGCGGGACTCCTTTCGCATTCTGGCCGCAATCCATCGGATGCCGATTCTCGACGCTGCAACCAGAACCGAGGAGCTGGTGGAGCGCCTCGGCCTCAGCCAGCTGCTCGACGTTCCAGTACGCCAGCTCTCGCTGGGCGAACGGATGCGTGGTGAGGTAGCGGCTGCCTTGGTCCATCGCCCGCGGCTGCTCGTCTTGGACGAGCCGACCATTGGCTTGGACATGATCAGCAAGGAACGGCTTCGCCACTTCCTGGTCGCCGAGCGTGCCGAATCCGGCACCACATTGCTCCTGACCACCCACGACATGGGTGACATTGAGCGACTCTGTGAGCGAGTACTCGTCGTCGACCGCGGCCACCTGGTCTTCGATGGGACGCTCGCAGATCTTGCTGCCCGGGTCGCGCTACAGCGCGTGCTCGTCGTCGACCTTCCGGAACCCAGGCGCGACTTGCATGTCGCCGGAGCAACCAATATCGGCAGCGAGCTCGACGGTCAACGGCAGCGGCTTGCGTTCAGCCCACACCAGACAACCGCCGCCCGCGTTCTCGCCGAGGTCAGTGCAATGACGGAGGTAATTGACCTCACTCTTGAAGAGCCGGCGATTGAGGACATCGTGCGAACCTTGTACGGAGCGACGTGACCGTACGCCGCCCAACAAACCCGAATGGCCCCTCAGTCAAGACTGACTGAGGGGCCTCTCGGCGGTGGGGGAATCAGGCGACGATTGAACTCTCGTCCGGCATCAGAAGCCAGGCGACGAGATAGATCAGGATCTGCGGACCGGGTAGGAACAGGCTGGCCACGAAGAGAATGCGCACGATGGTGGGATCCAGGTTGAATCGGCGAGCGATTCCTGAACACACGCCCGCGATTATCCGGTCATCACGAGGGCGGTAGAGCGTCATGTCGAGTTGTCCTTCCTGGACTGTAAAAAACTTTCTTCCCTCTACTGTGCAGGATCGATCTCGGACCAAGGGCCTGATTGCTGGGTCCATCCGGGTCACGTTCAGGGCCCAAGACGTGCCTTCCCTGAGTGAACAGCCCGCACATCGAGCGGGGGAGTGTCGGAAATTGGACCAGGTGTGATTGCGCGAGCAGCTCGAAGACAAAAGGGATGCAGGACACACTGCTATCGCCAGACAACATCCCTACATCGCTGACAAACTATGCCGGTGGACTTCCCCCGGCGAGCGCTTATCGAAGAATCGGATGACGTCGAGTCGTACGTCGCAAGACGGTCGCTCGGCTTTACTCCGGCTGATCAGATCGACCAGCTTATTACACGCCCAGTGCGCGCCGCGCGCTCTCTCGAGCCGCCACCAACAATCCAGCAGGCAACGAACTCGAGCGATCCTTCGCCCCGGCCACGCCGAGCGTCGTTCGCCGAGCCGCTGACTATTGACGCCGACGAGGAGAAGTCGACCGCGGCGGAGGCGGGGATCGGCAGACGCGCCATTGATCCCTTCCCCCAACCGATCAACGCCTACGCACCTCGGGCTGAAGACGCCATTCCGGTACAACCACAGCCCGCTCCCTTGCCGCCGATGTCGTCGCCTCTAGAGTCCCGCGCAGTGCCGTCCGCGCCGTCTCCGAAGTCGCCTGTTTTGCCGTCCACGCCGCCTGCTGCATCACCTGCTCTGCCGGTGACGCCGGCCCGTGAGTCGCGCGCCCTGCCGCCGCCGGCGCCTGCTGCGCCGCGCCCTGTGCCGCAGCCGGCTCCGGTGTCGCGCGCCCTGCCGCCGATGCCACCTCCCGCGCCGCGTCCTATGCCGGCGCCACCACTCGGGCCAGCTCCTGCTTCACGACCGCCTACATCCAAGACAGCTCCGCCTCCACTACCTTCCATGCCGAAAGCAGCTCTAGCTTCACCGCCTCCACCCCCACCGGCACAGGTGTCACGAGCCACACTGAAGCCGGCACAGCTTCCAGGCCGGAATGCCCAACCGCAACGGATGTCACCGGCTGGCCGACCGGAGGCAAGGCGGGCAGCCGTTGCCGATCAAGCGACCGATCGCCCGGTGCCGCGGCAGCCGCATCCAACCGTTCGTCGTACTGCTGAAGCCGCAGTACGCCGCACCCGTCCTTCGCGACGTGCTGTTGATCATGAAGTGCCGCCGATCATCGTCGAGCGGTTGCTCAAGAGCTACAACGGGACGCTGGCAGTTCGCGACCTGAGCTTCGTCGTGCAGCCGGGACGTGTGACTGGATTCCTCGGACCAAATGGCGCAGGCAAGACGACCACTATGCGAATCCTCGTCGGGATGACCAGCCCGACGACTGGTACCGCGACTTTTGGCGGCCTTGCCTATGCCGACCTGCCGCATCCGCAGCGGACGGTTGGCTGCGTACTCGACGCGAGCTTCCACCCAGCACGCACCGGCCGCAATCATCTTCGCGTGCTCGCCGCTACCGCAGGCGCGAGTGATCGCCGAGTCGACATACTGCTCGACGAGGTCGGTCTGGGCGAAGTTGCCCGGCAACCGGCGGGGGAGTATTCCACGGGAATGCGGCAGCGACTCGCTCTGGCTGCCGCGATGCTCGGCATCCCGGACTATTTGATCTTGGATGAGCCGGCGACTGGCTTGGATCCGGAGGGCATCCGCTGGCTGCGTACCTTCCTGCGCGATTTCACGGCAACCGGCCGGAGTGTCTTGATCTCCTCCCATTTGCTGAACGAGATCGAGGCCACGGCTGATGACATCATCGTGATCAATCAAGGCCGGCTGCTGGCACAGATGCCAATGTCGGAACTCAACATCGGCGAGGGTACGACCCGGGCACGGGTGTCCGATATGCGTGGCGCTGTGGACGCTCTGGCGGCGATTGGGGCTGACGTACAAACCGCCGGTGACGAGCGCGGCGCCTTCCTGCGCATCCATAGTCATGATGTGAGCGAGGTTGGTTCGGTTCTGTTCAACTCCGGCATTGCGGTCGATGAATTGATCACTGAAAGGCGCGATCTCGAGCAGGAGTTCTTCTCCATGCTCGACGGTTCCAGATGAGCGGGGCACTGCGTGCGGAGCTGCGCAGGATTGCCACCACCAAGCTGTGGTGGAGCGTATTGATCTGCATTTTTGTGCTCAGCGCCGGTTACGCGGCCCTACCTGCGAGCGTCGCACTGCTACAGAGCAGGGCTGGAGTCGTTCGCTCACCGTTCACCGACCCAGGGATCATCCGCAGCATCTACAACGGCGGCAACGTGCTGTCCCGGATTCTGGCCATGGTGGTCGGCATCGTGTCAATTGGCAGCGAGTACCGCTATGGAACGCTCGCTTGGAGCCACCTTGCTACCCCCCGCCGGGTTCGCATGCTGCTCGGCAAGGCGGGTGCCCTGTTGATCTTCGGCGTCATCTATGGGATTACCAGCATTGTCGCCGGCATGCTTGTGGCGATTCCTTTTGTGCTGGCAAACAACGGTTCGTTTCTGCTCGAGCAGCCTGATACCTTGCGCTCGATCATTCTCGGCATCTGCTCGATTGCGCTCTGGACAATGATCGGGATGGGCCTCGGAATCTTGATCAAGAACATGTTGATCGCGTTGGTGCTGGGAGTCATTCTTGGCTTCTTGGTCGAGCCAGTCGTCTCCTTGGTGCTCTTCTTGAAGCGATGGGATCAACTGCTCAATGTGATGCCCAGCGGGGCGACCAACGCCATGCTGGGAATCACCTCACCAGTCCTGTTCGCTGCTCAGCATCCGTCCCCGTGGTGGCTCGCCGGCATGATCCTGGGAGCGTGGTGCCTACTGCCGGCATTCGTCGGCTTGCTGTCAGCGGCACGCCGCGATGTGGCTTGATCCGGTTCACGTAGGTTCGGCATCGACTCATACGCCGGGTTAGACTCCCCGCCATGGCTCGAGTGGTTGTCGAGGTTATGCCGAAGCCGGAGATCCTGGATCCGCAGGGCAAGGCCGTGACCGGTGCATTGGCCCGGTTGGGCTTTGCTGGCATGTCCGTACGTCAGGGCAAGCGGTTCGAGCTGGAAGTCGAGGGCGAGCTCACCGATGAGCGGCTGGCCGAAGTGCGCCGCGCTGCTGAGACGTTGCTGGCGAACACTGTCATCGAGTCGTTCAGCGTGCGGATTGAGACTGAGCCAGAGTCACCGATTGAGGACCAGGACGCCGAGGAGGGCCAAGCCAGCGAGCAGGACGAAGCTGGCGAGCAGGCCAAGCCCGCCCAGCAAGCTGATGCTGGCGAGCAGGCCAAGCCCGCCGACCAGGCTGATGCTGGCGAGCAGGCCGAGTTGGCCACTCAGGCGGGCTGATGGCCCCGAAGATCGGCGTTGTCACTTTCCCAGGCTCGCTTGACGATCAGGACGCGCTCCGTGCGATCCGGCTCTGCGGTGCCGAACCGGTGTCGTTGTGGCATGGCAATGACACGCTCGACGGCGTAGAGGCAGTGATCTTGCCCGGCGGTTTCTCGTACGGGGATTACCTGCGCTGTGGTGCCATCTCCCGATTCGCCCCGGTCATGGCTGAGGTGATCAAGGCCGGCGAAGCTGGAATGCCGATCCTTGGCATCTGCAACGGCTTTCAGATCCTCTGCGAGGCGCATCTGCTTCCCGGTGCGCTGATTCGAAACGACGTGCGGGTATTCGTCTGCAAGGACCAAGATCTGCGGGTCGAGTCGGTCGATACCACATGGACATCAGATTTCACCGTCGGGCAGATCATCAACGTCGTACTGAAGAACGGTGAAGGCGGCTACGTCGCCGACGAGGAGACCTTGCGTCGCCTGGAGGGCGAGGGCCAGGTGATCTTCCGATATGTCAACGGCAATCCCAACGGTTCCTTCCACGACATTGCCGGCATCTGCAATGAACGCGGGAATGTGGTCGGCTTGATGCCACATCCCGAGCACAATGTCGACTCGCTGACCGGCCCAACCCAAGACGGGCGTCCGTTTTTCAGCAGCGCGTTCAACTTTCTCACCGCCAAGGTCTAGTGCCACCGCAGGTTACGTCCGGCGCGCACTCATCCGGCGTCCGACATTCACCGCGAGCCCACCCGGTCGGCGGCCGTGTGCCGGACGAACCGATCAAGGCCGGTGCGGTGCATGGCAGGCGATGGGTTGTCCTGCTGCTCGTACTGGGAGCACTGTTCGTCGGGCTCCGCGGCATTTCTGCACTGGCTGACCAACCAGAGCAATCGGCGATCTTCACCGATCGAGTCGTCGTCGTGGGAGTGACTGGACGGCCCGAGCTGACGCCCACCGATCGTGCCGTGCTCGGCTCGCATCTCGATGATGCTCAGGTCGGCACCGTTTCGATCCGCCCACGCTATGTGGGGGACTGTGCTGCCGCTGGCTGGACCACGCTTGGAGCCGGTCGCCGAGCCGCAGTTGGGGGCTTGTGTACGCCAGCGGTGCAAGGCGGGAAGGTGACCGACTGGGCAGCACGTCAGGCCGCCGCTGCTGCGCGTCGAGGAGACGCGCAGCTCGGCACGCTCGCCGGTTCCGTTACGCGATGCATTGCCGCCGTCGGTCCCGGTGCAGCACTCGCTGCTGCCAGGCCTGATGGGAGCGTGGCGGGATATCAGTCGCCGCAGGAATTCATTGCGGGTGGCATACGCCTCACCTGCCCCATCACGATCGTCGATGCTGGACCGCTCTCCGACCAGATCATCACTGAGCTGGCCAACCGCAAGGACATGACACTGATCGTGACCGGTGTTGGCCCAAATCCCGGCTCCGATGACCCGAGCTTGCAGGTCATGTATCGGCTCGGCACCACGCTGCCTGGCTGGCTGACCTCGGCCAGCACCCGGCGCGACGGAATTGTGACGTTGACCGATCTGACTCGCACGTTGATCGAGTTTGGCAGTCCTGGATCATCGGTTGCCGTCGATGGTTCACCTTTTGCGGTCTACAACGACGAGCTGTCTGTCGACGGAATCAATTCCAAGATCAGCTCGGTAGCAGCGCTCTCCGCTGCGGCACCGATTGGCTACCTGACAGTCGGCCTGATTGGCGCCGCGCTCTTCGTGATCATGGTGGTCCAGGTGCTGCGCGGCCGGTTCGGATTACCCAAACTGATCTTGACACTGGGCGGGATACTGCTGGCTTCGATGATGCTCACTGGAGCGCTGCCGTGGCAGTACAGCAGCTCTCCGGGGCTGTTCGTCAGCATCCTGGCATGTGCCTGGTTGGCGATCTTGACGACACTCGCCCTGCTGGTCGGCCGAATTGTCGCCGTACCCAACATCATCGCGGCGACTGCACTCTGCGTCGCTGCATTCACGATCGACGCCGCACTGGGGGCGGTGATGCAGCCGGGTTCCCTGCTGAACTCACGGCCAATCTTCGGTCTGCGCTGGTACGGCTTCGGGAATGTGACCTTCGCCGGGTACGCCACCGCCGGCCTGGTCCTTGCCGGCTATATCGCCCATCGGCTGATCGCGGCGGGTCGGCGCAGTGCGGCCGTAGCAGCGGTTGGTGCGATCGGCTTAGGCATGGTGATCTGCGAAGGCTGGCCGTCGATGGGCAGCGACTTTGGTGGAGTGATTGCGCTGACGCCGGCAGTGCTCTGGCTGATGCTGGCGCTCTCCGGGATCAAGATCACCTGGCCGAAGCTGCTGGCGATCGGCGGCGCGGCGGTGCTCGCGGTCACGGTGATCTCGGTCCTTGATTGGCGCCGGGGGCCGGATCGGCGTACTCATCTGGGCAACTTTGTGCAGCGAATCATCGATGGAGATGCGCTGGATGTGGTCAGTCGCAAAGCTGTCGCGTCAGCAGAGACCTTGGTGTCCGTCATGGGCATCGCGTCGCTGCTGATCGGCGTCGTGCTCTGGATTGTGATCTTCAGATACGTGATCCCGCGGATCTCACCGGAGTTCACGACGGTGCGCAGCACCGTCATTGCTGTGCTTATTGTTGCCATCCTGGGCACCCTGCTGAACGACGGCGGCAGCAGCGTCTGGCTCACCGCAACGGCGGAGGTGACCACAGTGCTGGGCTGGTTCTTCTTCGACTGGGCCCAACGCAACGAGTGGACTCCACGTACCGCGATGGCGGAGCACGGGTAGCGTAGTTGGCCGTGGCAGACACCGTCGGCAACGCGACCCGAACCCCGGACCAGCCACAGCCGTGGACCGAGCTGGGGCTCAAGGACGCCGAGTACGCCCGGATCAAAGAGATCCTGGGCCGCCGGCCCACCTCCTCAGAGCTCGCGATGTATTCCGTGATGTGGTCCGAGCACTGCTCGTACAAGTCCTCCAAGGTGCATCTTCACCAATTCGGATACCTGCCACAGGAGACATCGATCGGAAAGCTGCTCGCCGGGATCGGGCAGAACGCCGGCGTGGTCGACATCGGGCAGGGCTACGCCGTCACCTTCAAAATCGAGTCACACAACCATCCCAGCTATGTCGAGCCGTACCAGGGCGCTGCCACCGGCATAGGCGGCATCGTCCGCGACATCTTGGCCATGGGGGCGCGTCCTATCGGCGTTATGGACTCACTGCGCTTCGGCCCACTGGAGGAACCGGATACCGGGCGAGTGCTGCCCGGCGTCGTTGCCGGCATCGGTGGCTACGGCAACTGTCTCGGCCTGCCGAACATTGGTGGCGAGGTGGCCTTCGACCCCACCTACCTCGGCAATCCGCTGGTCAACGCGCTGTGCGTTGGGGTGCTACGGCACGAAGATCTGCACCTGGCGAAGGCAACCGGAGCCGGCAACAAGGTGATCTTGTACGGCGCCTCGACCGGCGCCGACGGCATTGGTGGAGTGAGCGTACTGGCGTCGGAGACGTTCGATGAGAAACACGCCAGCAAACGCCCCAGCGTTCAGGTCGGCGATCCATTCATGGAGAAGCTGCTCATCGAGTGCACGCTGGAGATCTTCGCGGCCGGATTGATCACCGGAATTCAAGATCTGGGTGGCGCCGGGCTCTCCTGCGCGACCTCCGAGCTCGCCAGTGCCGGGGATGGCGGTATGCACGTCGATCTCGATCTGGTGCCGCTCCGCGATCCAACGCTGAGTCCAGAAGAGATCTTGATGAGCGAGTCCCAGGAACGCATGATGGCAATCGTCGAACCTGATCATGTCGACCCGTTCATGGCGATCTGTGATAAATGGGACGTGCTGGCTACCGTGATCGGGGAGGTCACCACAGGAGACCGCCTCGTCATTGATTGGCACGGTGCGACCGTGGTCGATGTGCCGCCGCGCACCGTGGCCCACGAGGGCCCTGTTTACGAACGCCCCCACGAGCGGCCCGATTGGCAAGATGAGGTCCAGGCGAACGGAGTTGATCAGCTGGCGCGACCTGCGAGCGGTGATGAACTGCTCGACACCTTGCTTCGCATGGTGGCCTCGGCCAATCTCTGTGACAAGTCCTGGATCACTGATCAATACGACCGGTACGTCCGCGGCGATTCGGTGCTGGCGCAGCCCGACGACGCCGGTGTGCTGCGCATCGACGAGGACTCAGGTCTCGGCATCGCACTCGCGACCGATTGCAATGGCCGGTTCACGCTGCTCGACCCGTACGCCGGCGCGCAGCTGGCGCTAGCTGAGGCATACCGAAATGTCGCGGTTACTGGAGCTCAGCCGCTGGCGATCACCGACTGTCTGAACTTCGGATCCCCGGAGGATCCGGCGATCATGTGGCAGTTCAGTGAGGCGATACGCGGCCTGGTGGACGGCTGCGGCGAGCTGGGTATGCCGGTGACCGGCGGCAACGTCAGCTTCTACAACCAGACGGGGGATACCCCGATCCTGCCGACGCCGGTGGTCGGCGTGCTTGGCGTCATCGATGATGTGACGCGTCGCACCGCAGGCGGTTTCCAAGCGGAGGAGCAGATGATCTATCTGCTCGGTGAGACCCGCGATGAGCTTGCCGGCTCTGCCTGGGCTCAGGTCATTCATGATCATCTTGGTGGCCGGCCGCCGGTTGTTGATTTTGCTCAAGAGCAGGCGCTGGCCGAAGTACTGATCAGAGCAAGCCGCCGCGGCATGCTGGCCAGCGCTCATGATCTTGCCGATGGCGGACTCGCGCAGGCTCTGGTCGAGTCGGCCTTGCGGCATGGATTCGGTGCGCGGGTGGAGTCGCCCGCCGAGGCTGATCCGTTCGTCTGGCTATTTTCCGAGAGCGCCGGGCGGGTCCTCGTCTCGGTCAAGGAAGGTGCCGCTGGCGACCTCGCCGCCTTGTGCGAGATGAATGAGGTCAAGCTGACAAAGCTTGGTGAGGTCACCGGGAAGGAGGAGGCCACCCTCGAAGTGGTCGGCCAATTCAGCGTGCCGCTTGACCGTATCCTCCAGGCCTGGCAGGAGACTATTCCTCACAATGTCGCTGCGTGATCACGTTCAGTCTCAGATTCCCGGTGTCCTTGCCGACCTGGAAGAGCTGGTCGCCATTGAGTCGGTAAGCGCCGATCCCACCAGGGCGTCTGAGGTGCAACGGAGCGCAGAAAGGATCATGCAGCTGCTGGTGGATCTGCAGTGCCCAGACGTCCGTATCGTTCGGGCGGCCGGCGGAGCGCCGGCGGTCATTGCTCGGTTCCCAGCACCGGAGGGCAAGCCGACCGTCTGTCTTTACGCCCACCACGACATCCAACCCGAGGGCAACTCGTCCGCCTGGCATACGCCACCCTTCCTAGCAACCGAGCTCGACGGGAGGCTCTTCGGCCGAGGCGCAACCGACGACAAGGGCGGCTTCGCCGTCCATCTGGCTGCGTTGCGGGCGTTTCAGGGCCGGCCGCCCGTCGGTGTCACGGTGTTCGTCGAGGGCGAGGAAGAGATCGGGTCGCCGACTCTGATGCAGCTGCTCGAGGATCATCACGATGAGCTTGCAGCCGATGTTTTCGTCATCACCGACTCGGACAACTGGGCGGTCGGCCAACCATCCTTTACCACCTCCCTCCGCGGAGTTGCCGCCTGCACGGTCGAAGTCCGCACACTTGACCACGGACTCCATTCCGGGGTCTACGGCGGGGTCGTGCCCGATGCCCTGACCACGCTCTGCCGGCTCTTAGCGTCGCTGCATGATGATCAAGGGAACGTCGCGGTTGCCGGTCTCGGAACTGCTCCGGCTCCAAATCTGGAGTATCCGCCGGAGCGGTTGCGCGAGGAATCCGGAATCCTCGACGGTGTGGACTGGATCGGCAGCGGGTCGTTCGTTGGGCGGATGTGGTGCAAGCCGGCAATCTCGGTGATCGGTCTCGACGCCACACCGGTCGCCACGGCGTCCAACACACTGATTCCCTCGGCACGCGCCAAGGTCAGCGTTCGGGTCGCACCTGGTCAGGACGCCGGCCAAGCATCAGCCGCGATCATCAATCACCTTACTGATCATGCTCCATGGGGAGCCCAGGTGAACGTGCTCGCTAGCGAGACCGGCGAAGGTTCGTTGATCGACTTCAGCGGGCCGTATGCCGAGGCGGCGCAGGCCGCCTTCAGCCAAGCCTGGGGTGTCGCGCCGGTACTCATCGGGCAAGGTGGAAGTATCCCTATGGTCGCCGAGTTCGGCAGGGCCTTTCCCGACGCAACCATCTTGATCACGGCTGTTGGCGATCCCGACTCTCGTGCCCACGGCGCCAATGAGTCACTCCATCTAGGCGACTTCGCCGCTGCTTGTCTGGCCGAGACGCTGATGCTGGACGCTTTCGCTCGACTCGCTCGTGCGGGCGGCTGAGCCTTACCGAAGTGGTCGCAGCCGACAGGGGATCTCGCACTGAGACATGTCGTCTCTGACCCCTTTCCGGCAAGGCATGCGTCGTTCGTGGCATCTCAGCGATGGGACGAAGGTGAGGCCGACTCGGGCCCTTCAGCCCTGCCGAGCACATGGCCCACAGTGTCAGGCTGAGGTCCTCATCAGGAGACGTCGAAGGGCCAACCGCAATCGCCGGTGTCGGCGAGCCGTCGACCTGAGCCTCTGACTGCCATCCAAGGGAGGATCCCCAATGCGAGCACTGGTCTACCACGGCCCCGGCAACAAGGCATGGGAGGAGGTACCGGATGCTGCCCTCCAGCAGCCCACCGACATCGTCGTCCGCATCGACACCACCACGATCTGCGGCACCGACCTCCACATCCTCAAGGGAGACGTGCCCGCGGTGCAGCCCGGCCGCATCCTCGGTCACGAGGGAATCGGCACCGTCGTAGAGACGGGCTCGGCCGTGAAGACCGTCGCCGTCGGGGATCGGGTCATACTTTCCTGCATTAGCGCCTGCGGTGCCTGCTCTTACTGCCATCAAGGGCTGTACGCCCACTGCCTGGCCGATGAAGGCGCCAGCGGCATTGGCTGGATCTTCGGCCATCTGATCGACGGGACTCAGGCGGAGCTGGTCCGCGTCCCGTTCGCCGACAACTCCGTCTACAAGCTGCCGGAGGGTGTGAAGGATGAGGCAGCGGTGATGCTGTCCGACATCCTTCCGACCGGATTCGAGATCGGAGTGCGCTACGGACGGGTCAAGCCGGGCGACGTCGTCGCCGTAGTCGGTGCCGGTCCCGTCGGGCTGGCAGCGATGATGACCTCCGGCTTGTACGGTGCTGCCCGCGTTATCGCTCTAGACCTAGACGCCAACCGGTTGGAGCAGGCCCTGACCTTTGGTGCCACGGACACGGTGAACTCCGGGGATTCGGACTGGGCAGAGCAGGTCATGAATATGACCGACGGCCTTGGTGTCGACGTGGCTATCGAAGCCGTGGGCATTCCGGCCACATTTACCGCGTGCACGAAGATCGTCCGACCGGGCGGCTCGGTGGCCAACGCCGGCGTACACGGGGAACCTGTCGAGCTGGCGCTACATGATCTTTGGATCCACGACATCACGATCACGACGGGGCTGGTCAGCACGAATACGACCCCGATGCTGCTCAAGCTCGTTGCCTCCGGCAAGCTGCCGGCAGAGCGGTTCGGAACTCACCAGTTCAAGCTCGACGAGGTGATGGACGCCTACGACACCTTCGGCCGGGCCGCCGAGACGAAGGCACTCAAGGTCGTACTCACCCGTTGAGATCGCGCTCGGAGGTTGCAGGCGACCAGTCCCTAGCAATGTGGGCGCCCAGCCGACGCAGCAGGCTGGCCGCGTTGGTGATGCTGCGGGCGGCGTCGGGCTCGAGGTCCGACAGCGCGTACGCGGCGGAAATTCCGGCCTGCTGCAGCCGTTGCTGACTGAGCTGCATGCGGCCGGCGACTGCGACCACCGGTACCCCGGCCTTCGCTGCCGCGTGGGCCACGCCGATGGGGGCTTTGCCTGCCAGCGATTGCTCATCCAGCGATCCTTCGCCGGTTACCACGAGATCAGCGCCGACGACCTTGTCCTGGAAGCCGATCAGATCCAAAATCAACTCAATGCCCGGCCTGATCTCAGCGTCCAGCACAGCGAGCGCTGCGTATCCGGCTCCGCCCGCCGCGCCTGCCCCTGGACGTTCGGTGTCATCCCGTCCGGTGGCCTGTGAAACCAGCTCCGACCAATGGCGTAGCGCACCGTCCAGCGCCTGGACGTCTTGCGGCTCGGCGCCCTTCTGCGGGCCAAACACGGCTGCCGCGCCGTTGGGGCCGAGAAGTGGGTTGTCGACATCGCTCGCGACAACGATCTTGACGGTGCCGAGTGTGGCGCGAAGTGGCGCCAAGTCGACCTGGGCAAGGTCGGCGAGGGCTGCACCACCGAGCTCAAGATCATGGTCGTCGGCGTCCAGCAGCCGAGCTCCCAGCGCTTGCACCATCCCTGCGCCGCCGTCGGTTGAAGCACTCCCGCCGAGACCGAGGACGATTGTGGTGGCGCCTCGCCTGATCGCATCGGCTATCACCACACCAAGTCCGTATGTGGACGATGCCAGCGGATCGAGCTGACCTCCTGGCAGCATGCTCAAGCCCACCACCGCGGCAAGCTCCACCACAGCTCGATCGCCGTCCAGCGCGTACGGGGCTCGCACCGACTCGCCGGTCGGCCCGACGGCATCGACGGTGATCTTGTCGTAGCCGGCCGACAGTGCCGCCGCAACCGTGCCATCGCCGCCATCGGCCACCGGGAGCTTGATCGTTTCGAGCCCTGAAAGGACCTCGCGCATCCCGGCGGCAAGCGCGTCGACAACGTCGGCCGCCGTCAGTGAGCCCTTGAACTTGTCCGGAGCCAATACGACGCGCATTACCGCTCCCGCCTGCTCATGACTGCATGAGCTTCTGCTGCCGCAACCAGCGGAGGCTGTCGATTGTGGTTGTTGTGGGAATGTACTCAAGGGAGACATAGCCGGAGTAGCCGCTGGATTGGATCATGCTCAGATAGCGATCGAGCTCGAGGCTGCCGCTGCCCGGCTCGCCGCGTCCGGGGTGATCCGCGATCTGTACATGAGCGATCCGTCGCGCGTACGCGCCCAAAGCGGCATCGATGTCATCTCCGTTGTTGGCTAGATGAAACAAGTCGCAGAGGAAACCGACATTCGGCGCCTCGAGCCGGTCAAGGACGGCTATGACATCGCCAGTGGTCCGTAGCGGATACGGCTTTGGACCACTGACTGGCTCCAGCAAGATCCTCCCGTCGATCCCGGCCGCCGCCTTAGCAGCCAGCCTCAGGTTCTCGACCGCAAGCTCGTCCTGCTGTTCCGGCGTCGCCTCGCTCGCCCGATTGCCGTACAGCGCATTGAAGGCCGGTACGCCGAGGATTTTGCCAATGCCAACCGCGACATCAATGTTGTCGCGGAACTCTGCCGATCGCGCGGGAATCGAAAGCACCCCGCAGTCCGGACCAGCCAGGTCGCCGGCAAAGAAGTTCAAGCCGATGAGGTGAACGCCGGCATCGCGTACGGCGGTAGTGAACCTGTCGATTTCAGCGTCGGCCGGCGTCGGCTGATCCGGCCACGGCCACCAGAATTCAATGGCGTCGAAACCTGCCGCTCGAGCCGCCGCTGGCCGCTCCAGCAAGTCGACCTCGGTGAACAGGAGGGAGCAATTGGCGGCGTACGGCAGCAGATGACCCATGTCCTCATTAAATCGAGCCGTCATCTTGTTGCCTCCGCGCGCCAGGTGGGAGCATCGAGGCGTGGCAGATTCACATGTTCAGACCATCGCATATCCAGCGCCAGGCGCTCACACGCGCAGATCTATGGAATCCATTCCGCCCCATGCCATTGTGCTTTTCGGGGCGACCGGTGACCTCTCTCGGCGCAAACTTCTTCCTGGTTTGGCACATCTCGCCCTCTCCTCCCTAGCGCCAGACATTCAGGTGATCGGTACGTCTCTGGAGGACTTCACCGAGGAGGAGTTCCGGAATTTCGCCAAGCAGGCGGTGACCGAGTTCAGTCATCATCCACTGACCAACGAACATTGGGACTCCTTTGCCGACAAGCTCAGCTACATTTCACAGTCGGCCGGGCCGAAGGGTCTGGCCAAGATGGTTCAGGTCGCGGAGGAGAAGCTCGGTGGGCCGGTCGGCCGGCTGCACTACCTGAGCGTGCCACCTGCCGCCGCGCCCAAGGTCATCAACACCCTCCGTGAGGCAAAGCTCGTGGAACGCTCGCGGGTCGTGATGGAGAAGCCCTTCGGCACCGATCTGGCAACTGCCATCACCCTCAATGACCAACTGCACGAGACGTTCAAGGAGCGGCAGATCTTCCGGATCGACCACTTCCTTGGCAAAGAAGCCGCGCTGAACATCCTGGCGTTCCGCTTCGCCAACGGGCTGTTCGAGCCGATCTGGAACCGGAACTTCATCGACCACATCCAGATCGACATCCCTGAGACGCTGGGCCTGGACCGCCGTGCGAGCTTCTATGAGGTGACCGGCGCGTACAAGGACATGGTTGTGACGCACCTCTTCCAGGTCCTCGCATTTGTGGCGATGGAACCGCCGACAGCGCTAGAACCGCGGGCCATTAGTGAGGAAAAGAATAAAGTCTTTCGTTCAATGTTGCCGATTGATCCGCGCGATGTTGTTCGTGGTCAGTACTCCGGTTATCGAGGTGAAGAGGGGGTTGCGCGGGATTCCGATACCGAAACTTTCATTGCTTTGAAATGCGGTATCGACAACTGGCGTTGGGCCGGGGTACCGTTCTACTGCCGGACCGGCAAGCGGATGGCCGAGGGCCTGCGGATCATCTCAATCGCCTTCAAAGAGGCACCGAAGAGCATGTTTCCCGCGGGATCGGGGGTCGGCTCGTCCGGTCCGGACCATCTTACTTTTGATCTTGCTGACGAGGCCAAAGTCTCGCTCTCGTTCTACGGCAAGCGCCCCGGACCCGGCATGAAGCTCGACAAGTTGAGCATGCAGTTCTCCACGCATGAGACCGATCGGGTGGGTGACATTCTCGAGGCGTACGAGCGGTTGATCCTGGATGCGATGCGTGATGATCACACGCTCTTCACGACGGCAGAAGGCATCGAAAGCCTCTGGGAGCGCTCGGAGCCCTTGCTCAAGGATCCCCCGCCGGTGCGGCCGTATACGCCGGGCTCATGGGGACCGAACGCCATTCACCAGCTTGTGGCTCCGCACGCCTGGCGACTGCCGTTCGAACGTGCCTGGCGGGGCCCGGCTAAGACCTAGCTTGCTCGCTATTCGCTGGCAGATTGCTAGCATTATGCAACATGAGGACGTTGTACCTGCGCAATGTGCCGGACGAGGTTGTCGACCGGCTTGAGCGAATGGCCAGGCGACAAGGCATTTCAGTCAATGCGGTGGCTATTCGCGAGCTCGCCGAGGCCTCTCGCGTTATCGACAATGCTGCTCTCCTGGAGTCTCTTCCTCACCGCGACATAACGATGGCTCAGATCCTCGAAAACCTTGATGAGTCTCGGTCTGAGTGATGATCGTTGTCGACGCATCGGTCATCATGGCCTGGCTCCTTCGGCTGAGATCCATGCCCCTTCCGAGCGACCAGCATGTCCACGTACCGCACCTCATTGATACCGAAGTTGCCAACGCAGTGCGGGGACATGTGCGTCGGGGCGATCTAGACCAACGCAGCGGCTGGGACATACTGCACACGTTTCGCTGGTTGGCAATCACTCGGCACGGCACCTTCTCGATGCTTGATCGGGTTTGGGAGCTGCGTCACAATCTCACCGCCTACGACGCGGCTTATGTGGCGCTCGCCGAGACGCTGCAATGTCCGCTGGTGACTGGCGATGCCCGGATCAGTAGAGCACCCGGACTGCGCTGTCCCGTGACCGTTCTTCCCGGCTAATTGCGCATTTGCGTGAGCTGATTAAATGCCCCGCTTAATGCAGCACCTTGCGAATACTTGTGCCGGGATAAAAAGCGCCTCCCATAATTCTTCGTGTGAGGCACCCGCAGCCTGGAATGTCTTTCCTCAATATCGAAGCTTGTCATGCAAAAAAGTGTGGAGAAGTTGCATCTCTCAGTCGATTCAGAGATGCAACTTCTCCACACTTTCGGCCCTACGGGCTATGAGGAAGCCGCAACCTTCCACAGGTAGCCGTCGGGATCACTGAAGTACCCGAAGTATCCCCATCCTGTAGAAGTCGGCTCCTTGACGAGGTCTCCACCAGCGGCTCTCGCCTGGCCAAGGACCTCGTCGACATCTTTCCGCGAGGAGACGATGTAGTGAAAGGAGACTCCGCGGAATCCCGAGCCCTCAGCCGAAACACCGGCATCCTGAGCCGCTGCGTCACGCGGATAAAGGGCGAGCGAGGAGGACTCCTCGCCAAGATTGATCGACACAAAGGTTGGATAGTCCTGCTCGACTTTGCAACCCAAACCCTCGGCATAGAAAGCCTTGGAGCGGGCCAGGTCCTCAACTGCGAGCATGATCGTGGTCACGTGCAGAGCCATCTGTCGTTCCTTTCAAGGAGTAGTCCGGTGAACATCTCACCTCCTCTGACGAAGCGTGGCCGTGGAGTGTGACAGGGATGGCGCAGATGAATTGGTTGCCGAGTCAGCGGGCCGGATCAACCGAAGCTGGCGAGTGCACTTCCAGCGTCGTTGCGGCCTTGGTAGCCGACGGCGTAACTTGAGCACTCGACTTTACGGCCGTCGGCCGGCGTCGCTGCGGCGGAGGGCCATCCAGGATCGTGTTGACCTCTCGAAGGAACGGCAGCGGTGCCTGAGATCCCAGAGCATCGCCCAAGCAATAGGAGCGATAGGTCCGTCGGGCCTGGGCGAAGGAGTCAGGACCGAAGAGCTCATCGAGCGCCTCGGGCAGCGTACTCAGATCGCGTTCGATCACGTAAGAAACCCTCGCCATCGGGATTGCGTGGCGGAAGGCGTCGCCCTTCTGCTGAATCGCCACCATGGCCAGCGGCTTTCCGCTTGCCAAAAAGTCCGAGGCGACCGACGACACATCGGTGATCAACGCGTCGCAGTGGTTAAAGCACTCAGGAATGTCCCAGTCGACCTCAGCGGCATGTCCTAAGACGTGCGGCCGACCAGTGCTCTTACTATCTGCGCTCAGCCGGCGCTGGATGTCGCGGGCTATTCCCGTCTGCTGAGGATCGCGATAGGTCTGCGGATGCGGGCGGAAGATCACCGTGGCGCCTCGATCCAGCAGCGCGTCAACAATCTGGCCACCCAGCGGCAGGGACGAGTAGTTGGTATTGGGCTTGCCGCCGTGCCAGGTCGGCGCATACAGGACGGTACGCGGTGCCCCAGGGGGCAGCGGCTCATCACGGGTCACGATCCGCTCGACTTGTGGACGTCCCACCATCACGAATTGCTCGGGCCGGATCCTGACTCCGTGCGCTTCGTAGCGCTCTACGCCTTGCTGGCCAGACACAAAGACCTTGTCGAAAGCTGCGTGCCGGGCGCTGTAATTGGCCGACTTGTCCGAGTCGCCGTGGTTCAACCAGATATGGGTTAGCCGATCGAAGCGCAACATGTCGACATTGGCTTGGTGGTTCTGCACATAGAACGCCGCCTTGAGCGAATCCACCACAAGATGCCACAGGCGTCCGTGTGCGCTCTTCAGCTTCGGAATCACCACCGGAGCCGAAGTCAGCTCGGCAATCTCTGGCACTGTGCTCGGATAACACGTGATCACGATGAAGCGCCGGTTCAACCGCTCGAAGTACGGCAGCCACATGCCGAGCTGATAACCCGCTCCGTTACGTGCGGCGTAGTAGACGGCAAACTCAGGCTCGTATTGCTGAAGTGCCTTGCGAATGCCGATCGACGAGCGTCGGCTGATCATCACCGCCCGAATGGCGTACGCCGCCATAATGACAGCTGACATGGTGCCGAGGGCCACGACGACCAGGTAGCTCCAGCCGGGAACTCCGACGGCGGCGAGCAGCCCGCCCAGCACCGCCTCAGCAAATGGCGCGATCGTCACCATGCTCGGTTTGAAAGGTGGGCGCGGCACCTCCGGGAAGCCAGGCAACTGCACAGCCACCGGCGTCGCCTTGCTGATCAGTAGCCGAAGGGTGGGCTCACTGAGGACGGCAAGTATGGCAAGTCCGGTGGCAGCCCAGATCCATAACGCGTGGTCTGGCCGACGTGCCAGATATGCTGCCGCCACGGCGACCAGGACGGCGATGCGCGGCCCCTGATATGTCGACAAGAGGGCGCGACCCCGGCTCAGGTCGCGGCGCAGCAGCCAGCCGAGCATGATCATGGACACAGCCATCAAAACGGCACCCAGCCAGATGATCGGCGAGTCGATGGCGGCAAACATGAGGACGGCGCCGATCACCACGGAGAAGTTGAAGAGGTTGCTGACAAGCAGGTCGACGACCCTGGACTGAGTGGCACCAGCGAAGTCCGACCACGCGCCGATGCTGATGGTTCGTGAAGATTCTCTTGGCTCCATGGCAGGAGAAAGGGTATATCGCATTGAGAAGGACATCTCGGCGTACCCGCAACTGCCCATGATGTGAGGTCTTGACAGATACCATGAACTAGTGGCACAAGGTGATGGTCTGCTGAACCAGGACCTGGATCCACACGATCGGGGACCCCAGGACGCTTGTGGCGTCTTTGGCGTTTGGGCGCCGCATGAAGAGGTGGCCAAGCTCACCTACTTCGGCCTTTACGCGCTGCAACACCGAGGCCAGGAGTCGGCGGGAATCGCGGTCAGCAAGGGCTCACAGATCGTGGTCTTCAAAGACATGGGTTTGGTATCCCAGGTCTTCAACGAAGCAACCCTCGAGTCGCTCGGCAACGCTCACCTGGCCATCGGGCACTGCCGTTACTCCACCACCGGCGCGAGCGTATGGAAGAACGCGCAACCGACGTTCCGCTCGACCGCCGTTGGCAGCATCGCGCTCGGCCACAACGGCAATCTGACCAACTCTTTGGAGCTACAGAGCTGGCTAAAGGAGCGCGACCAGCACTCCGGCACGCTGCTCCCCGGATCGATGTCTGATGCGACCAGCGACACATCGTTGATCACCGCGCTAATGGCCACCTTCAACGGCTCGAGCACTGAGGAGGCGGCACTGCAGGTGCTGCCGCGGCTGCGCGGCGCATTCAGCCTGGTGTTCATGGACGAGGAGACGCTCTACGCGGCACGTGATCCGCAGGGCATCCGGCCGCTGGTGCTTGGCAGGCTGGAACGCGGCTGGGTGGTCGCCAGTGAGACGGCGGCGCTGGACATTGTGGGCGCCACCTTCATTCGTGAGATCACGCCGGGTGAGCTGATTGCCGTTGATGCCAACGGCCTGCGGAGTCGTACCTTCGCGCAGCCCGATCCCAAGGGCTGCTTGTTTGAGTACGTCTACCTGGCCCGACCAGACACCATGATCGCCGGTCGGCGGTTGCACTCCGTTCGGGTCGAGGTGGGACGAACGCTGGCTAAGGAATGGCCGGCCGATGCCGACTTGGTGATCCCGGTTCCCGAGTCGGGTACTCCCGCGGCAATCGGTTATGCCGAAGCTTCTGGGATTCCGTACGGGCAAGGGCTGGTCAAGAACTCCTACGTTGGCCGTACGTTCATCCAGCCGAGCCAGACCATCCGCCAGCTCGGCATTCGGCTGAAGCTGAATCCACTGCGGGATGTGATCACCGGCAAGCGCCTGGTGGTCGTGGACGACACCATCGTGCGTGGCAATACTCAGCGGGCGATTGTGCGGATGCTACGCGAGGCAGGGGCCAGTGAGGTGCACGTACGCATTTCCGCTCCGCCGGTGAAGTGGCCATGCTTCTATGGCATTGACTTCGCTACGCGTGCTGAACTCATTGCCAATGGCTTGGACACCGACGAAATCCGCCGCTCAATTGGGGCCAATTCACTCGGCTACGTCTCACTTGACGGGCTGGTAGCGGCAACGCAGGTCGGCAAGCGGGCACTCTGCCGGGCCTGCTTCGACGGCGTGTACCCGGTGGAGTTGCCCCTCAGTGAGCGGCTCGGCAAGTCAATCCTCGAAAACCCTGCCGACCTGGAGCCGGTTGCCGCCGGAGCTGGCGCCTCCGATGCCCTCACTCGCCCCTAACTCCGGTAACCCCGCCGACTTGTCAGCGTATGCGGCGGCGGGAGTGGACATCGAGGCCGGTGACCAAGCCGTCGAACTGATGAAGGAGTGGGTCGCTAAGACGCGCCGGCCTGAGGTCATCGGCGGCATTGGCGGCTTCGCGGGATTGTTCGATGCCAGCGCGCTCGCGAAGCTCGAGCATCCGGTGCTGGCAACCTCCACCGACGGGGTCGGTACCAAGGTCGCCATCGCACAAGCGCTGGATCGTCACGACACCATCGGCTTCGACCTGGTCGGCATGGTCGTCGACGATCTTGTCGTGTGCGGGGCTGAACCACTGTTCATGACCGATTACATCGCGTGTGGCAAGGTCGATCCTGAGCGAATCGCGGCAATCGTGCAGGGGATAGCGATGGCGTGCGCCGAGGCCGGCTGTGCGTTACTTGGCGGCGAAACCGCTGAGCATCCTGGACTGCTGAGCGCCGAGGAGTACGACGTCGCGGGTGCGACGACCGGGGTGGTGGAAAGGGACAAGATTCTGGGCGCCGAGCGTGTGGTGCCCGGCGACGTGGTGTTAGCCATGGAGTCTTCGGGCCTGCATTCCAACGGCTATTCCCTTGTCCGGCACCTGCTCGGCAAGTCGAGGTGGGCCCTCGACCGCTATGTCCCCGAGCTCGGCCGAACGATTGGTGAGGAGTTGCTCGCGCCGACCCGGATCTACACCCGCGACTGCCTGGCGCTGATCGAGGCTGTCGAGATCCATGCCATGAGCCACATCACCGGCGGCGGACTCGCAAACAACCTGGCCAGAGTCATTCCGGCGTCCTGCGAAGTCATGATCGACCGTACGACCTGGCGGCCGCCAGCGGTTTTCGGACTTCTCCAACGACTCGGCGACATTTCCCAGGCTGACTTGGATGCCACTTTCAATATGGGCGTCGGCATGGTCGCCGTGCTGCCGCCAGATGTGGTTGATGAGGCCGTACGGCTGCTGACTTCACGTGGAGTGCAAGCCTGGATCTGTGGATCAGTTGCGCATGCGGCTGAAGGCCCTCGGAAGCCCGTCACCCTGTTCGGCCAACACACTGTGGGATAAGGTGCCGCGGCTTTGCACCCTTGGGACCATTGGGTAGCCTTTCCCTCACGACATTAACCATTCTGAGCCGCGGCTAGCCGCAGGCGGACACAGTGCGAGGGGGTCGACCCGATGGGGCGCGGCCGTGCAAAAGCAAAGCAGACGAAAGTTGCTCGCGAACTCAAGTACCGTTCGTTCGACACTGACTTTTCGTCGTTGGAGCGTGAACTTCGGGGTGCAGAGTCAGAGCACCAGGAAGTACCGCCGCAATATGCCGACCTTGCAGAGGAGTATGAAGAGGACGACTCCTCGGCCGAGGACCGGGAGTACGGGCACCTTCGCAAGTCAGGGTAAGGAAAACCTTCCAATCGCCTTGCGCTGGCGACACTGGCAATAGCCTGGACCGCATGAGCCAGAACCCTCAAGAAACGCCCGACCAATCCCAATCTCAGGGCCAGTCTCAATTTGAGGCGCAGGCCCAGGGCGGTGCCGAGCCGGCAAGTCCGAGCGAACCAGTTCCGACTCCGTCGACGGAGGAAGGCGTCAATCCAGTAGCGGGGACAGCAGGTTCGGCGGACACCGCGTCGACTGCTCCAACGAGTGCTGGCTCAGCTGATCCGTACGCCGGATCGGCGCCACAGCAGGGATACAGCGATCCGTCGGCCGGTATGGCGTACGGCCAACAGACGCCGCAGGGGTATCCGCAACAGGGTTATGGCGACCCGAACGCCGCCTACCAGCAGCCCGGTTACCAATACGGTGATCCGAATCAGCAGGCTGGTTACCAGCAGGGTTATCAGCAGTACGGTGACCCCAACCAGCAGACCTACCCCCAGCAGGGGTACGAACAGCAGGGATACGGACAACAGGGTTTTGCGCCTCAGCAGTACGGTCAGCCCGGTTACGCGCAGCAGCCTTACGCGTACGCGGGCCAGCCTCCAATGTCGGAGAGCGACGAGAAGACATGGGCGATCATCTCCCACATCAGCATCCCGTTCTTCGGCTTCATCGGTCCGCTGATCGCTTACCTGGTCTATAAGGATCGCAGTGAGTGGCTGAAGCAGGTCACGACCGAGGCGCTGAACTTCTCGATCTTGTACAGCATCGCGTACTTGATCGCGGTGATCACGGTCTCGGTGGTGATCGGGTTGATCTTGTGGCCGCTGGTGTTCATCGTGGCGTTGATCTTTTGCATCATGGGCACGCTGGCAGCCAGCCGGCACGAGTTCTACAAGTACCCGATCAACATCCGGTTTATTAAATAGCCCGTCTGGGGACTATTGGTGAGTGACCACCTGGAGGCCTGACTTCCTGGAGGGCTACGAGACGACGGAGCTCCCGATCGACGTGGAGCCGGCGCCTGGTGAGCCCTCCGACGTTGACCTGGTGGCAACGCTGATTCGCAAGGCTGGTCCTCGCGTTGGATCGCGTGCGGTTTTGTACCTGCACGGCTGGAACGACTATTTCTTCCAGACTCATGTGGCTGAGTACATGACCGACCTCGGCTATGACTTTTATGCCCTCGACCTGCGGCGCTTCGGGCGGAGCATACGGGAAGGGCAATTGCGAGGATTCATTGCCGACCTCGACGACTACTCCGTTGAGCTCGATGCTGCCGCGGACCTGATCGCGGTCGACCATGATCGGCTGCTGCTCATGGGCCATTCGACGGGTGGCTTGATCGCTGCTTTGTGGGCTGGCCACAACTCAGATCGACTCGAGGGCCTGATTCTCAATTCACCCTGGCTGGATATGCAGGGGTCAGCGATCGTACGTGCGCTCGGCGCGCCGGTGATCGATGCGTTGGGCAGTCGGTCGCCCACATCGATCATCCGGCTGCCGGATCTGGGCTTCAATGCCCGATCACTCCACATCAGCCTGGGCGGGGAATGGGAGTACGACATGACGTTGAAATCCTCGCCGGGGCCGCCGATACGGACTGGTTGGCTGCGGGCGATTCTGCTGGGGCATCAGAAGGTTGCGGCGGGACTTCGCATCGGTGTGCCGATCTTGGTGCTCGCCTCCACCACGACCGACTTCTCGCGACGCTGGCATGAAGGTCTTCGGGTGGTGGACTCGGTGCTTGATGTGGAACAGATTGCGGCCCGTGCCGTTCGCCTGGGGCCGCATGTGACCGTCGTGCGAATCGCGGAAGGTCTGCACGATCTGACCTTGTCGGCGCCGCACGTACGCCAGCGTGCGTTGAGTGAGATCGCTCGGTTTGTTGAGGCGTATGTGAAGCCTGGGCCAGTTTTGCAGGATGGGTCTGTCGGAGGCAGTACGCGCACTGATTAGATGAGCATGTGACTGAGATGCCTACTGAGATGCCACATGTGGTGATTGTCGGCGCCGGATTCGGGGGCGTATCGGCAACCGAGGAGCTGGCCAAGGAAGGGTTCCGGGTTACGTTGCTGGACCGCTTTCCATACAACACGTTCCAGCCGCTGCTCTATCAAGTGGCAACCGGTGGACTCAATCCCGGAGATGTCACGTACCGGCTGCGCAACTTCGCCGCTCAGCACGAGAGCGTACGATTCCGTTGGGCCGAGGTCGTTGGCATCGACCATGATCGGCAAGAGGTGATCTGTGACGATGGCGCCCGGATCAGCTTCGACTACTTGATCATCGGCAACGGGATCACCACGAACCACTTTGGTATTCCGGGTGCCGCCAAGTACACCATGTCGATGTACACCCGGGCCGAAGCGATCCGGGTCCGCGACACGATCTTCGGCAGCTTGGAGATCATCGCTCGGGCAGGAGAGCCCGATAGCGGCTTCACAGTGGTGATCGTCGGTGGCGGTCCGACTGGAGTTGAGATGGCCGGTCAGCTGGCTGAGTTGAGGACCAAGGCGATGCCGAGGACTTTTCCGGAACTCAATTCGGCGCGGGCCCATGTGGTGCTGGTCGAGATGTTGCCCCATCTGTTGGCGCCGTTCGACGATTCCCTGCGAAAGTATGCCCTGCAAGAGTTGCTCAAGCGCGGGGTGGATGTGCGGCTGAACACCGCGATCTCTGAAGTTCATGCTGACCGCGTCGATTTCAAGGACGGCTCCTCGATGCCGGTTGATGTTGTCATCTGGGCGGCCGGAGTCTCTGGTGATCCCCAGGTCAAGGAGTGGGGACTGCCGATCGGCCGGGCCGGGCGGATAGAGATCAACGATGACACCAGGGTGGTCGGTGAGGAACGCATCTTCGCCATCGGCGATGCCGGCGTCAGCGTGGACAAGCCATTGCCGCAGCTGGCCCAGCCGGCTATCCAAATGGGAAAGTTTGCGGCCAGGCAGATCGCCCGGCTACATCGCGGCCTGGACACTCAGACCTTCCATTACCACGACAAAGGCACCATGGCGACCATCGGCCGCGGCGACGCCGTGCTCCAGATGCCGGCCGGGCTCAAGCTCACCGGCGTACTCGCCTGGCTCGGCTGGATCGTGCTGCACATTGCGTACCTGCTCGGCGGGCGTAACCGCGTACAGACGTTGATCAACCTCGGATCCCGTTACCTCATTCCGCGGCGCGGGAGCGCGATTGTGGGCGATGTGCTAGAGACGCACAAGCTGCGGGCGCTTAGGGCGCGGGAGGCTGAGGAGGTTACGGCTCGGCAGAACCAGGAGATGGGGGCCCAGCAAGATCAGGCGATGAGGGCGCAGGAGGCCTAGGAAGGGAAGTCAGCCTTGCGCGGCTGCGATATCAGAAGACAGTGGCCAGGGCCGGAATCGAACCGGCGACCTTTCACTTTTCAGGCGAACGCTACTACCGACTGAGCTACCTGGCCTCGTCTTGGTGATCTCGATGCATCACCGCTTACGCGACCCCGACGGGACTCGAACCCGCGACCTCCGCCGTGACAGGGCGGCGCGCTAACCAACTGCGCCACGGGGCCTCACATCAAGCTTCGCACCCTTCCGGGCGCCCGCGAAACTATAGCGCAGCACCGCGGCCGGGCGGTAAATGGATCGAGCTTGTGACCACTGGCATCGCAGGCTGGCCAGGGCTGATCACGCTATGGTTGCTGTGCTACTCAGGTCCCCATCGTCTAGTGGCCTAGGACTTCGCCCTTTCAAGGCGGCAACACGGGTTCGAATCCCGTTGGGGACACAAGCTAAAACCACCTCCGACTAGGGCTGATACCACTGCAAGCCAGCCAGAGTCTCCTCGGATCGACCGCCGGGGACGCGCGAGGGACGCAGGAGTTCTCGCCAGTGCTGCCTTCGG
>JBJMIR010000115.1:0-35854 GCA_045806785.1 Propionibacteriaceae bacterium
GACTCCTCCCGGCGCAGACCCGAGGCGAGCATGCACTCGGCCGTGTCCAGCATGTTCGCGAGCTCCAGCGCGGCGAGAAGCTCGGTGTTGAAGGTGCGGCTGGTGTCCCAGATACCGACGGCGGTGGCGCGCTTCTGCAGCTCCCGGAGCCGGTCGGTACCGGCCGCCATGGCCGCTCCGGTGCGGTAGATCCCGGCGGCATCCTCCATCGTCGTCTGCATCTCGGTCCGGATGGGGGCGACGGCGTCGTCCCCGGGCGGGGTGCCCAGGAGCTTCTCCAGGCGGCGGACCTCGTCGTTCGCCTGCGCCTCGACGACGGACGGCGTCGTCCCCGCGGCGGAGGCGTACTCGGCCGCCGCCCGCCCGGCCCGGGCGCCGAACACCAGGCACTCGGGCAGCGAGTTGGAGCCGAGCCGGTTGGCGCCGTTGATGGTCACGCACGCGGTCTCGCCGGCGGCGTACAGGCCCGCGATCGGCGTCGCCCCGTCGATGTCGGTGTGGACCCCGCCCATCATGTAGTGCACGACCGGGCGGACCGGGATCAGCTGCTTGACAGGATCGATGCGCTCGTACTGCATACACAGCTCTCGCACCATTGGGAGCTTGGTCTCGATCAGCCTCTCGCCTAGGTGACGGAGGTCGAGATTGACGATCGGTCCGTATGGCGACTCGATCGTGCGGCCCTTCTCGACTTCGTGCACGAAGGCCTGTGACAGCCGATCGCGTGGTCCGAGCTCCATGCTCCGCAGCACCGGAGTCGGCTCAGGCTTACCCAAGTCGTAGTCCTGGAGGTAGCGGTAGCCATCCTTGTTGAGCAACCAGCCGCCTTCGGCGCGGGCTGCCTCGGTGATCAGAATCCCCGTGAAGGGGAGCCCGGTCGGGTGGTACTGGACGAACTCCATGTCCTTGAGTGGCGCGCCTACCCGGTAGGCCAGCGCCATGCCGTCACCTGTGCAGATGTTGGCATTGGTGGTGAACGGGAAGACCTTGCCGGAGCCTCCGTTGCACAAGACGACCGACTTCGCGGTGATGGCCTCGATGCGGCCTGTCATGAGTTCGATCGCGACGACTCCGTGAACTCGTCCATCGTCAACAAGGAGCCGGGTAACGAACCATTCGTCGTATCGGGTGAGATCTGTGTATTTCAGTGAGGTCTGGAACAGCGTGTGCAGCATGTGGAAGCCGGTCTTGTCCGCCGCAAACCAGGTGCGCATGTTCTTCATGCCGCCGAAGGCGCGTACCGCGATCCGCCCGTTTGGTTGCCGGCTCCAAGGACAGCCCCAGTGCTCGAGCTGCAGCAGTTCGTGGGGTGCCTCTTGTACGA
This sequence comes from Propionibacteriaceae bacterium, assembly GCA_045806785.1. Lineage (GTDB taxonomy): Bacteria > Actinomycetota > Actinomycetes > Propionibacteriales > Propionibacteriaceae > Microlunatus. Next base: position 1,325 of record JBJMIR010000115.1, read on the forward strand.
AGGCCTCCACCGCGTCCTGGTCACAGAGCCAGTCGCTGCCGGAGACAGTGTCGTAGGCGTGCTCATCAAGAGTGTCGTTCTCGGCGATCGCGCCAGCTGCTCCGCCCTCGGCTGAGACCGTATGGCTGCGCATCGGATAGACCTTCGACACCACGGCAACGCTAAGACTGGGGTTGGTCTCGGCGATCGCGATCGCTGCTCGCAGTCCGGCGGCGCCGCCGCCCACTAGCAGTACGTCGTGGGCCGCAGCCGCGCCCTCACTCACCACGTAACTCCTCGTAGATCTGACCATCCTGAAGCTTGCTGTACGGCGCCCAATCTTGCCCCAACTGTGTAGTAGTCGACGTCATGGCACATCCCACCGGGCAATACTCCATCTCACGGCCCACCCTATTGCGCTATTCCGACAACCTTTTGGCAGCCGCCCCCACTAGACCGAGCTGCGGATGAGCAAAGCCGCCCTCCTCCTCCTCGGTGTTCAGCGAGTACACGCTTTCGTCGGTGTAGAAGAGGTGAACCGTGATCATCATTCGGTCCTCTAGGACTGTCAGCCCGACACTCTCGAAGAAGGCGTATCGGCTCGATGAGCCGTCTCGTTGATACCTGACTTCAGAGACCTCGGCTTGGGCTGGGTCCGCAGCTACCGGGGTCCAGCTGAAGCTCGAGCTGAGTTTGCGAATGCCCGCCGGCAGATCAGTGCCGGCTTCGCAGCTGGTCACCCAGCTGTCGTACAGAGCCTTGGCTCGCTGAGCAGCCATCGGGTCGGGAAATTGCAGTACTACGGCGTAACTGTCCGGCTGGTCATCCAGCGATGAGTGTGGGAAAGGCCGGTTGCCGGCCTCATAGCGAGACTTGAAGCTGCGGCTCTTGATCGCCGCTGCGCCCAATGCTGTGAGCGGTTGCGGCTGGCAGATAGACAGCTGGTCCAGCGATCGGGCGTTGCGGGTGTATGTGATCACTTTCCCTCCGCCAATGGGCGGGGGCAGGTCGGCCGGCTTGATCAGGTTTGCAGCAGTGATGGTGCGGACCTGGGGTGAGTCGGTGCTCCCACTCGGCTCTGGTGTTGGTGCCGAGGGCGAGCTGAGCGAAGAGCACTGTGCGAACACCAGGCAGCAGGCAAGCAGAGCCGTGGCAACGCTCAGCCGGCGGAGCAAGCTGCCTAACTTTTCCCTGACCGATACCGCGGGCGGCTGAGTCGTCATTGGCACATTGTGCGCGAGACGGATGAGCGCCGTGACGATTTCGTGTTGGCTCGTCAGATGTGGCAAACTTGACGGCTGCTGTCCTGCCTACGACACCTGCCACAGGGGGAACGTTCGCTGCAGGGTTGCACTTCAACTGGATGTACGACCGTGGTGGCCTGTGGCACTGGCGAGGAACGTCTCATGAGCAAGCTCATTCAGGAGCTGGACCAGGCTTCGATACGCACGGACATCCCGGCCTTTCGTCCGGGGGATACCGTCAAGGTTCACGTCAAGGTCGTTGAGGGCACCCGGTCCCGAATCCAGGTCTTCACCGGTGTTGTCATCTCCCGCGCAGGCGAGGGCATCCGCGAATCCTTCACTGTACGCAAGGTGAGCTTCGGCGTAGGCGTAGAGCGTACGTTCCCGCTGCACAGCCCGATCATCGACAAGATCGAGGTGGAGCGCCGTGGCGACGTACGGCGGGCGAAGCTCTACTACCTGCGCGGCCTGCGTGGCAAGGCAGCCAAGATCAAGGAAAAGCGCGACGCCAGCTGATCACCGGTAATCCGATATGGCGTCCCGGTGGGTGAAGGCAGCACCGCGGCGCGCCTTTCAGCCGGTCTCGCCGTTCGAGGATGATCAGTCAGACACCGAAGCATCTTCCGATCCGGAGCATCTGAGCTTTGGCCAGCATGTGGTGGCCTTCTTCAAAGAACTCACCGCTGTGGTCCTCGGCGCGATCATTGTCGCCTCGCTGCTCCGTGGGTTTGTCGGCCAGATGTTCCTGATTCCGTCGGTCTCGATGGAGAACACGCTGCAGGTCGACAATCGCGTCGTGGTAGCAAAACTGGGCAGCATCAAGCGTGGCCAGGTCATCGTGTTCTCCGATCCCGGAGGCTGGCTGATTGGCAGCACCGCTCCGGAGCGCGGCCCGATCGGCAAGGCGTTCCAGTTTGTCGGCGTACTTCCAGACACCAGCACTGAACACCTGATCAAGCGGGTTGTCGGACTGCCGGGAGATCACGTGCTCTGCTGCGACGAAGCAGGCCGGCTAGCCATCAACGGTCAAGCCCTCGATGAAACCTCATATCTGACCGTTGGGACAGACGGTATCCAGATCCAGCCGTCGGCTATCAAGTTCGATGTGGTCGTGCCCACTGGTCACCTCTTCGTCATGGGCGACAACCGAGCTCACAGCCGCGACTCGCGATGTCACCTCAATGACGTGCAAGCCGGGGCTGCCAAGGGTCAGAATGCATTTGTGTCGCAAGCTCTGGTCGTCGGCCACGCAATCGCGGTCGTTTGGCCGTTCGAACGCCGACACCGCTTGGCTATCCCGGATACCTTTAAGACCGTCCCGTCCGGCACGCAGCCGGCACCAGACACAGCAACGATCACCGCCGGACCTGAGGCCAGCTGTTGACCACCCACAAAAGTCCTGCCGCGCCTCAAAGCCTGGCTGATAGCAGAGCCAACCGCAGACAGAACAAACCACAAACCGTTGGTCGGCGTGCTTGGGGGTTCACACGCGAACTGCTTATCGTGGTTGTCGGTGCAGTGGTGGTGTCGTCACTGCTTCGCGCATTCGTCGGGCAGATGTTCATCATCCCCTCACAGTCGATGGAGAACACGCTCTTGGTAGGTGACCGCGTGGTTGTGGAAAAGCTCACCGACTTCCAGCGCGGCGACGTGGTGGTCTTCTCTGATCCAGGCGGCTGGTTGCAGGACGAACCTGCTGACAACCCAGCTCCATGGGACAAAGTGCTGGAGTTCATTGGACTGCCTACCAGGAGCACGCCGGGCCATCTGATCAAGCGCGTTATCGGGATGCCGGGAGACAAGGTGGTTTGCTGCACCAGCAAAGGCCGCATCACCGTCAACGGCCAAGCTCTCAACGAAAGCAGCTATCTCTACACCGATCGCGACGGGAACCAGGTGAATCCATCTGATGTCAAGTTCGAGGTCGTCGTACCCAAAGACCGGATCTTCGTCATGGGCGACCATCGCGATCTCAGCGCTGATTCGCGCTGTCACCTGTCTGACCTTTCGACAAGCCAGGGGATCGGCCAGGCCGCCTTCGTCCCCATCTCTCTTGTGGTCGGACCAGCCTTCGCTGTTGCGGCGCCGCTTGATCGAGCCAGCCGGCTGCGGCGGCCCAGCACCTTTGAGAAAGTTCCCGACCCGAGCCAACCTCCGCCCACGAGAGCGGTGATCAAGCCTGCCGGGGTGAGCTGCTGATGCCTGGGACGCGGGCCACCGCGCCGGTGCTGGTGAAGCGCAACAGCGGCATTTATGGGTACGAGCGGGCATTGCAGAAAATGGGTCTGAACCCGGTCGCTGGTGCCGATGAGGCCGGCCGTGGCGCTTGCGCCGGTCCGTTGGTGGCAGCAGCAACAATCCTGAGCGACGCCAAGTCACGACAGATCACCGGACTGAAAGACTCCAAGCTGCTGACTGCGTTGCAGCGGGAACGTCTCTACGCCGAAATCACTCAGAAGGCCATCGCCTGGTCCGTGGTGTGCATCGAGCCGGCAGAGTGCGATGCGCTGGGCATGCACGTTGCAAACGTGATGGCGTTGCGGATGGCACTGTCGCGGCTCGACGTGGCGCCGACGTACGTCCTGACCGACGGCTTCAGCGTTGATGGGCTCGGTATCCCAGGCCTTGCGATTTGGAAAGGCGATCAGGTGGTGGCATGCGTAGCAGCCGCCTCAATCATTGCCAAAGTGACTCGAGACAGAATCATGTGCGAGCTGCACCAGCGATATCCGGAGTACGAGTTCGCCGAGCACAAGGGCTATTGCACGCCGTTGCATCAGGAAAAGCTGGACGCGTACGGGCCCTCCGCTACCCACCGGATGCGCTTCGTCAACGTTTCCCGAACAGCTAGAGTCGAAATGCCATGAAACACAGCAGGAGCGGAGCGACCTCCGGCCCTCGCGGCGAGCGACGTCCATGAGTGCTGAGGATCTCGAGCAGTACGAAAGCGAGCTGGAGCTTCAGCTCTACCGCGAGTACAAGGACGTTGTCGGTATCTTCACCTACGCGGTGGAGACCGAACGCCGGTTTTACCTCTGCAACGCCGTCGATCTGAAGGTCCGCACCGAGGGCGGCGACGTCTACTACGAGGTCTCCATGGGAGATGCGTGGGTCTGGGACATGTACCGTCCTGCCCGGTTCGTGAAGAGCGCCAAGGTCCTTACCTTCCGCGATGTGTCGATTGAAGAGATCGCGCACAGCGATCTCGAGGTGCCTAAACCGACCTGAGTTAGTGCCAGCGTTCCCAGGCCGCCTGGCGAGTGGTGCCGGCAATGCCGGCGACGCCGGACCAGGAGCCGTTCGCCGCAAGCAGCCGAGCGGCCTCGCCAAGGCTCACGCCCACGACTTCGCTGAGATGAAGTAAATGGGCGAACGCGTCTGGATTGCCGGAGCGCGCGAGCGCTACTACCGCGTGCTCGGCCCGCGCTGCGAGCTCGTCCGGTTGCAGAGTGTTGAGATCGTCGCCGGCGGCCATGGCGCCAAGGTTCGGCAGGCGCAAGGCGATTGTCAAGTAGGCCTGGCCGGCTCGCCGAGCACGGCCTGATGCGTCCCGTCCGGTGTATCGAACGTCCGCCGCCACACCGAATCAGGCCAGTGGTACTCGACAGCGCCGCGGTCTGGGCGATAAGCGGCGGTGTAGACGGTGCCGAAGCCCCCGGCGTAGTCGGTGTTGTACAGCGGCGGCTGCAAGAAGGCGGCAACTAGATCATCGGGTTCGGGAGCCGAGTGCAACAGATCGAGCAAGTGCCGTTGCCGTGACACGCTGCGAAATCGCTGTGCATGCTCCGGCCAGTCCGGTGTCAGGCCGCGATGGTTCGTGGCCGCAGGCAAGGGAAAGACCTGCGGTTCGGTTTGGGGCGCGACATAGAGGGTCGCCGCCTGCCCTGCGCGGTCCAGGACGGTGAGGTTGTACGCCATATGCACCGGTACCCGCTGGAGCACCGTGCGGACATCGGTCAACGTCTCTGCCACTTCGAGCAAGTAGCGGACGACAAGCGGGATCCCGAATCCGGGTCCAGAACCGGGGCGGCCGCCGAAAGCCAGAGAGACGACCAAGCCGGCGTCGTTCATGCCGTCGACCAAGCCCCATAGGCAGTCACCGCTGCCGATCACCCGCCGGCCGGTGAACTGGGACGAGTAGACAACCCGTTCACACAGATCCGGCCGGTAGTCGTAGTTACGGACCAACAGCGGTTCATCGCCAGTCAGTACCGCCTGCGAGCAACCGGGAAGAAACCGCGGCGGGTCGTAGAGGGTCAGCATGCGAGCCGTGTCGTCATCTCCACCGGACAGCTCGACCAGCCGCTCCCAGGTAGGCATCAGTTCGGGCATGTGGTGGCGCAGCATGTTTGTGGCTATCTGCCGGCTAGGTCGTACGCCGGTTCCCTCGCTCAGGTACCACGCCCGATACGCAGGCCACGTGGCGTCGTACAGCGCCTGCCAGCGGGGGCCAGGAGCGGACTCTCGAAGTCCATAAAACGTCAATTCCATACTGTCAAGGATCTCTTGACACGCGCATATTGTCAAGATTGCCCTGACGCAGGCGCGAGAAGCCGCCCAGCCGTACCTGAACTGGTGGAACGTGAGCGTGATCGCGCGGCGGCGCGTACGCGGGTTGATCAGGAACGGGCCGATCCCCTTAAGCACCGAGAGCGGCAGAGGCAGAACACGCGGAAGACTGAAGAGCTGCCCCCAGCTGTCCCAGCTGCTCGGCAACAGCCACGGGCCGTGGATGACGACCACGGGCGTGTTACCGGAGGAGTTTGCCGCCTCGATCTGCCGGTTCTCCCGTTCAGAAATTGCAGCCATGCCGAACTCCTCGGTCGCGGTGATCTCGTTGGCGACACCGTTCATGGCTCATTCATCTTCAGGCAGCCGCTCCTGCTGCTACCCCTTCATCGTCGATCCGGTTTGACACATCGATCAAGGCCGCGCTGCTTGTTTCCACAGCCCAGAATCGGGCGGTTTCCACAGATTTCAGCGACTTCGCACGATTCCGGTCGGCGTCCGCATGCTTCCTGGTGGAGGTGGATCGATGGCGGCGACGGAATCGAAGAAGCAGATCGGTGTACGCGGTGAGGACCTGGCGTGCGCGGAGTTGGAGCGTCAGGGCATGCAGGTACTGGAGCGGAATTGGCGCTGCCGGCTCGGAGAGATCGACATTGTTGCGGCGGAGTCCGGCGCGGCAGGGCTGACGTTGGTCTTCTGCGAGGTGAAGTGTCGCAGTGGGCTTGGTTTCGGCCATCCCCTTGAGGCGATCACCTACACCAAGATGCGAACGCTGCGACAGCTCGCTGCGTTGTGGATGCGGGAGCATCGAATGAAGGCGTCGAGCATCCGCGTCGACGCCATCGGAGTCGTGTTGGCGCCGGAGCAGGAGCCGTCGCTGACCCACGTCCGGGCGGTGGGTTGAGTGGCTTCCGCATGCTCCTGGTCGGTCGCCTTGGTCGGGCTGGAAGGTCGGATCGTCGAGGTGGAGGCCGATATCGGCGCCGGGCTGCCACGCACAGTCCTTGTCGGGCTGCCTGATTCGGCTCTCTACCAGGCGCGTGATCGCTGCAAGGCGGCGATCAGCAACTCGGGACAGGAGTGGCCGATTTCCTTGCTGACCATCAACCTCAGTCCGGCGACCCTCCCGAAGGCCGGCAGTCATTACGACATTGCCATCGTCGCAGCCGTGCTCGCGGCACAGGGAATCTTTGGAGCCGAGCAGCTGCGCCGATCGGTTGTGCTGGGCGAAGTTGGTCTGGACGGTCGGCTCCGGCCGGTACGCGGCGTGCTGCCTGCAACTCTGGCGGCTCGGCAGGCAGGTTTCACGAGGGTGATCGTTCCGTTACGGCAAGCTGGAGAGGCGCAATTGGTCGCAGGGATCGAGGTCTTCGGTATTGCCTCAATCACCCAATTGGTCGCCTTTCTGCGAGGCGAGCCGATGCCGCTTGTTGAGCCGGTCGAGGTGATGGGGGAGCAGGCCGGCCAGCACGCGGGCCGCCGTCTCGACTTGGCAGATGTGGTAGGTCAGGTCGAGGCCAAGTGGGCCTGCGAGGTGGCCGCAGCCGGCCGCCATCACATGCTCTTTCACGGGCCGCCCGGCGTCGGAAAGACGATGCTGGCCGAGCGTGTTCCCGGCTTGCTTCCTGATCTTGAAGTTCACGACGCGCTTGAAGTTTCAGCGGTCCACTCGCTCGCTGGATTCAATCTCGCTGATGAACTGATCACCAGACCGCCTTATAGCGATCCGCATCATTCCGCGTCGGTTGCCAGCATCGTCGGCGGTGGCCAACGAATGGCGAAGCCCGGTGCGATTTCCTGTGCGCACAAAGGTGTGCTGTTCCTTGATGAGGCCCCGGAGTTCCAGCCGGCCGTCCTCGAGGCGCTGCGAACACCGCTGGAGTCGGGCATGATCACACTCGGCCGCAGTGAGCTACATGCCCGCTTTCCGGCCCGCTTCCAATTGATCTTGGCCGCCAACCCGTGTCCATGTGGCCAGGCGGCGACACCGGGCGGTCATTGTCACTGCACACCCATGGTGGTGCGCCGGTACGCCGAGAAGATCTCTGGTCCGATACGAGACCGTATCGACATCAACCAGGGGTTCCTCCCGCTTCGGAAGGCCTACCTGAAGGTGGCGCGACAGCGGGCGGAGTCCTCGGCGGTGGTTGCTGAGCGTGTGCTGGAAGCTCGTGATCGGCAGCGTCGCCGCTTGGCCGGTAGCGGTTGGCAGACCAACGGCGAGGTTTCTGGCACCTACCTGCGGCGTCACTTGCCTCTTCCGGACGGTCTGCAGGCCGTCGACGAGGCCGTCGATCGTGGTCGGTTAAGTGCCCGCGGCGTGGACAAGGTATTGCGCTTGTCCTGGACCGTTGCCGATCTGGCTGGACGCGATGTGCCAGGCGGCGATGAGCTGGCCATCGCACTGGCGATGCGGCGTGGCGAGCAACCCGGTGCCGTTCGACAGGAGGCGGCTGGACCATGATCAGCGCGGATCGGAGAGCACGGATGTTGCTGTGTTGTGCGACGGACGGTGGTGATCCCGCAATTGCTGGCCTGGTTCAAAACCTGAGTGCCGAAGGAGCTTGGGCCAAGATCACCCAGGGTGCACTCGGGGAGCCGGCTGCAGAACGCGCCGCTCGGGTGTCGATCGAGGCGGTTCAGCGGTTGGCTACAGCGGCGGCAATGCGTTTTGTCGTTCCAGGCGATGAAGAGTGGCCGGAGGGCATTGATGATCTTCGACATGCCGAGCCCATCCAGCGCCGGGGTGGTGAGCCGTTGGGTCTGTGGTTACGCGGTCCTGGACATTTGGCTCACCTGATCGAGCGGTCTGTTGCCATCGTCGGATCGCGCGCAGCGACTGCGTACGGAAACGGCATCGCAACCGACCTCGCGGCCGACCTTGTGGAACAGGACGTGACCGTGATCTCCGGTGGAGCTTTCGGCATTGACGTGGCGGCGCACCGGGGAGCGCTTGCTGCCGGTGGGCCTACCGTGTGCGTGCTAGCCAACGGTGTCGACGTTGCCTATCCGCCTGCGCACGCTGCGCTCTTTGAGACCCTGGCAAAGGATCAGTTGCTGGTCTCTGAGCTTCCGCCGTGCGCCCATCCGACGCGCGTCAGATTCCTGGCACGCAACCGACTGATCGCCGCAATGTCTCGAGGCACGGTCGTGGTAGAGGCGGCATTGCGTTCGGGTGCCCGGAACACGGCTAGCTGGGCGCTTGGTTGCGGGCGACCGCTTATGGCGGTTCCAGGTTCGGTGTACTCCCGAGCGTCGACGGCAACGCATCTGATGATCCGCAACGGGCAGGCGGTGTTGATCACTTCTGCGGCAGAGGTGCTGGAACTGATCTCTGGCATGGGTCAGGCCATGTTGCCGCTCGCCCACGGCCAGTCCCGAGCGACAGATACGCTCACCGAGACTCAGCTGGCGGTATTCGAAGCGATTCCCGCCCGTCGGCGAGCTTCCGTCGGAGACATCGCTCTTGCTGCCGGCGTCAGTGTTCCTTCGTGCCTCGGCGCGCTCACCGCGCTCGAGTCTGCCGGACTAGTGGAGGGCGACGAGCGAGGATGGCTGGTCGCAGTCGGCGGGCCGCGACCATGATCAAAAAGGGTCTAGGCCGCCTTTGCCAGAAACGTCCGAAGCAGAGGACCGGCAGTTCCCGAACCGGATTTGCCGTCGTTGACGAAAACGGCGACAGCAAGATCACCTTGCACAGCGATCATCCATGCGTGGGTCTTGAGCGGTTTCGATGTGCCGTACTCTGCAGTGCCGGTCTTGGCCATGACCGCCGGCCCGTTCAGGTTGCCGAGCACCCGGCCGCTGCCATCGGTCACGACTGCCCGCATCATCTGCCGTAGCTGGCGCGCCTCCTTATGCGTCAGTGGTTTCCCCTTCGGGCCGGCCTGCGTCCCGTCGATCAGGCGAGGGATCACGGTCTCACCAGCGCCGACCGAAGCAGCGACAGCAGCCATCGCCATCGGTGAGGCTTCGACCTTGCCCTGGCCGATCATCGCAGCGGCACGGCCGGTCGGTGACTGGTCGTTCGGCACTGAGCCGAAGAAGGACGGAAAGCCAACGTCGTAGTCGGTGCCGAAGCCCAACGAAACGGCAGCGTCTCGCAGCGCAAACCCCTCGAGTTTGCGTCGCTGCCCGATGAACGCGGTATTGCAGGACTGGGCAAGCGCCGTGCGGAAGGTAATGCTGCCCATATGGTTACGCGGGTAGTCGCTGTAGTTGCTGAACTTCCGGCCATTAACCGTAACCTTCGGTGGGCATTTCACCGACGATTCCGGAGTGAGCCCGGCTCGCAGCAGTGCCAGCGCTGAGACAACCTTGAACGTCGATCCGGGTGCTGACCGTCCCATCGTGGCAAGTGACTGCCCACGATTACCCTCGCCATTGGCCGCCGCCACAATCGCTCCTGTCGAGGGGCGAATAGCGACCAGGGCGCTCGCTGGTTTCGTCTTTGCCAATGTCTTTTCCGCAAGCTTTTGCAGCCCTACGTTCAACGTCGTGGTCAGCGGCTTGCCGGGCACTGGCTTGACTTCGAACAGCACGACAGGCTCAGGCTCGGCAACCGGTGACGGCGTCGGAGATGGGCTTGCGGAGTTGCCGCTCGGCTTAGCGGCCGCCAGTCGGACCCGTACACCAGGTATGCCGCGCATCTGAGCGTCGTAGCGCTTCTGCAGCCCGGACAACCCGACCTGGTCGCCGGCAACGACGGCCCCGCTTGATCGGTCGACATCCTCTTTCGTCGCCTCGCCAACAGTTCCGATGATCGGCCGAGCAAAGTCGCGGGTTGGTGCAAGCATTTGGGTGGTCCGGATCGAGACCGCTCCCGGGATGGCACGAATCTTTGAGCCGAGCGGCAGATCCGAGGCATCCATGCGAAACACGATGGCCAGCACGAAAGCGCTGTTACCGGCCGCAGCGACCTCTGCCGCGTACGCCGCAGGATCGATCTTGACCACTTTGGCGAGCCGGACCGCGGACGCCTTGGCCTTGTCGCCGCTGACCTTTGATTTGTCGATGCCAATCCGGAATACGGCCCGATCCTCCACGATCGGGTCGCCGTCCTGACCGAGCAGCTCACCACGCTCGGGGTACAGCCGGCGCTGGGTGAGCCGATTCGTCCCATCAAGCTCGGATTGCACGATCGTCGGTTGCCAGCTGGTCTTCCACTGTCCCGACTCGCTGACCAGCTGGGCATCTGTCTCATACGCCCAGCGTTCGGGAACGCCCGGGAATGCCCAGCTGTAAGCCAGCCTGGCCGTGCCCGAGGAGCCATCTCGTGAGACCGAGGCGACGGTAACGGTCGGCTTCAAGGGGCCCATGCCGGCGACGAGCGGTTGAAACAGATCGTTGACCGCCGCACCGGATGAGCCGACAAAGGGTACCGGTGTCAGGTTCTTCGCGCTAAGACCGGCCGCCAGCGCGGCCGCCGCTTGCTTGAGGGCGTCGCCCCTCTTGTCCTGGATCGGGTTGGGAAGCGAGATCCCGCACCCTGTCGCCGCCATAAGGACGATCAGTAATAGGCATCCGAATCGCATGGATGCAGCCTGAAAATATCGGCAGTCCTTGCTCAGCGACATCGGGCAATCCTGCCATCCCTAGCAGCCATGGGTAGTGTCGCGGCCATGAGCATCTACGCTAAACGTCCTGCGAAGATGATCGGCCAAATGTTCGGAGATGGTTTCGTTCTGCTCTGGACGCTGGGTTGGGCACTTGTCGGAATCTTCCTTCACCGGGTGATCGAGGTTTTGGCGGTACCGGCGCGGGAAACCGCGCGCACGGCGACGCGATTGGCAGAGAACTTCCGTGAGGCTGCAACCGAAGCAGCCAAGGTGCCGGTCGCCGGCGAGCAGCTCCGGCGTCCGCTGGACGCTGCCTCGGTGACGCTCGGCAACTTGATCACGTCTGCCAATGAGCAGGTCGCCAGCATCGAACGATTGGCGCTGATCGTCGGCTGGCTGGTCTTTCTGATTCCCGTAACGATCGTGGTGGCCTTTTGGCTGCCTCGTCGCATTCGGTTCTATCGGCAGGCTCGCGCGTCCCAGGCCTTCTTGGATGCGCTTGCCGACCTCGACCTCTTCGCGCTACGCGCGATGGCCGTACAGCCGCTTTATGTGTTAGCAGGGATTAGCGACGACCCTGTCAAGGCCTGGCGGACCGGTGACCGGGAGGTGATCAACAAGCTGGCAGAGCTCGAGCTGAAACGTGACGGTCTCCGGCTACCCGAGACCTTGCGGGCGGTATCGCGCGAGGCCAGTATCAGTGACAGGGGTCAGCTGAACCGCCATCAGTCTGACTTGCCGCTCGGCAGCGGCCGAAACGATCATCAAGGAGGTTGAGCATGTCTGTGAATCACCACCTGGTGGGACTGCTGCTTGGCGCCGAGGAGGACTGGCCGCAGGCATTCGAAGCGATCTCCGGTCGACTCGGCGTCTTCCACTACGCCGGCGATGATCATGTTCTGGATACCGAGCGGGTACGCATTCACCCGTTCAATCTCCGTGACCGCGCGCGGCATCAGGTGGTCATCGACCGGCTCGCCTACTGGTACTACCACCCGCGGGAGTGGCTGAAGAAGGTGGCGTTGATGGACGACGTCTATCTGCTGAACTCCCCGTTCACCTTCCAGTCGATGGAGAAGCACTCGGCGTACTGCGCTCTGATGCGGCTTGGCATGAACGTGCCGGATACGGTCCTAGTGCCGTACAAGAACCCGATCGACAACGTGCGCTGGGCGTACACATCGCGCAACTACAACGATCAATTCGATCTTGCCGCCATCGCCGCCGAGATGGGTTACCCGCTGTTCATGAAGCCCTTCGACGGCGGCGGTTGGCGTGGCGTGTCGAAGGTCAGGGACGAGGCGCAGCTGATGGCCGCGTACGACGACTCCGGCGAGATGCTGATGCATCTGCAGAAGTCCGTTGAGCCGTACGACGTCTTCGCGCGGGCCCTGACCATCGGGCCGGAGACCATGGTTATGCATTTCCGCCCCGATCTGCCTATGCATGAGCGCTACGCCGTTGATCATGAATTCCTTCCGCCGAGCGTCGGCCAGGAGACACGGACGATCTCACAGACCGTGAATGCCTTCTTCCGCTGGGAGTTCAACTCCTGCGAGATGCTGGTTCAGGGCGACACCGTGATACCGATCGACTACGCCAATGCCTGTCCTGATGTGGCTGTTACCTCGCTGCACTACTACTTCCCATGGGCGATGAAGTCGTTGGTCAAGTGGACCGCCTTTTGTGCAGCGACAGGGCGCCGCGCCAAGATGCAACCCGATACCGATCCGTGGTTCGCCGTCGCTGGTGATCCCGATCTCGACTACGGCGCCAAGCTCGCCAGATACCAGCAGCTTGCTGATGAGCACTTCGAGAAGGAGCGTTATCTGGACTTCTGTGCCACTGCATTGCCAGACATCGACGACCTCGTCCTCGAGTGGGTGTCATCGCCTGATTTCGACCGGATGCTCACCCAAACGGTCAACATGACCTACCCAGAACACGAGCGCGAACAGTTCATGGCCCACTTCCGTGGCCTCGTCGGTCTGTGGGTCGATGATCAAAAACAGGTCGCTGTTTAGAGCGTGTTGTGCTCTCGGTGCGCCACAATGAAGATGCGCCGGAAGGGGAGGACGGTGCCATAGGGCCGAGGCGGATAGGCCTCGTTCAACAGCTCTTGATACTCGGCAACGAACTGCGCCCGATGATCATCAGGCAGCGCCTGGAGCACCGGTCGCGCGCCAGTGCCTGAGATCCAGCGAAAGACCGGATTCGGGCCGCTCAACACATGCAGGTAAGTGGTCTCCCATCCATCGACCGAGCAGCCCAAGCCAGCAAGATCATCGAGATATGCCGTCGTATCGGCTGAGGCCGGCCAAGCGACCTCTGTGAGCATCGGCGCATACCGTGGGTCGGCCGCTAGCTGCCGAAGCAATCGATGACTGGGCTCGTCGAAGTTTCCGGGCACCTGAAATGCCAACCACCCAAGTGTCCTTAGTGAGGAAAGCAGGGATGGCAGCAGCTCGCGGTGTCCTGGGACCCACTGCAGTGTGGCGTTGCTGATGATCACATCCACTGGGGCTTCCGGCTGCCACTCGCGAAGGTCTTGCACCTGGAAACTCACCCGCGGCTCCGCAAACCGCGCGGCTTCCATGATCATCTCCGGCGAGGAATCGAGGCCGATGATCTGCGCCTCCGGCCAGCGGTCGGCCAATGAGGCGGTGAGCTGGCCAGGTCCGCATCCCAGGTCAACGACAACCTTCGGATCGGCGACCTTGACTCGGCTCAAGAGCTCGACGAACGGCCGGGAACGCTGATCGGCAAACTCCAGGTATTTCCGAGGATCCCAGACAGTCATGATCTGATCAGCAGGTGTCGAGCAGCGGCTGCTGATCAGTTCCGCCGATGGTATGCCTCCCGCCAGGTCGGCACACTCGGCTTCCAGGCGAGAGTCATCCCAGCCTCGACAGGGGTCCGGTTTGCCTTGCGGTTGTTGCAGCGAGTACATGCCGCCACGGTGTTCTGCCAGCTGTTGGTGCCACCACGCGATTGCGGGAGCAGGTGATCAACGGTGTCTGCCGTACGTTCACAGTAGGCACAGCGATGATGATCACGGCGCAGCACGCCACGCTTGGACCAAGCGGGTGTTCGAGCGTACAGGAAAGTGGTTTTGACGTAGCGGATGAGGCGCAAGACCAGCGGCCAGGGATATGGGCCGATGCGGTGTCCGTCGCGGGCTTCCTCAACAATCGCAACCTCACGCACCAGCATCCGAATCGCGTGCTTGATCGAGACGGTGTGCAGAGCCGTGTTGTCGGTGTTGAGAACGATCACCGCTGACATCACCGCACTCCTTTCCTGGGCCCAGAGTGCACGAAAGCCAAGAACGCTGTAATCGGATTATGGCTGGTTTGGTCAAGCCACCGCACTATGACGCGCAGCCCGCTTCGCCGACTGCAGGAGCTCGCGGGTGGTGCGGCAGGGATGCTGGGAGCTTGTTGGCGAGCGACGAAGGAGGCGAATCTGGCGGGCTGCCCGTTCAGAGTGCAATCGAGAGAGCGACATCGTTAACGAGCGTGTCAGTCGTCTTGACTATGCTCGAATAGATGTTCGATTATAAGAGAGTGTCACCGCAAGCCACTCCTAAGGTCGCGCCGAGCCGCATCCATGAGCTGCAGCAACGAGTGCAGCGGATGCAGGGGCTTGGGGTCTGGAGGACTTTGGAGTCGTTGCCGGGCCTGTCCGGAGTCATTCAGCTCAGGACTGGTGAGGCGTACGCGGTAGACAGTCCTAGCCTTGCGACGGCCTTGGTCGCAGGTCCATCGCAGGCTGGAGAGTGGATTGCCTTTGTGGGAGTCTCCGATCTTGGCCTGGAGGCTGCGGCACAGTTCGGAATCGATCTTGAACGGACTGTGGTGGTGCCGCATCCTGGTGACCTCTGGCTGAGCGTGACCGCTGGCCTGCTCGATGTGGCCACTGTCGTCGTTGTAAAACCACCGGTGCCGGTGACTGCGCAGCAAGCCGAGCGGCTGAAGTCACGACTTCGGCTGAAGGATGCTGCCTTACTGTGCTTGGGAGAGTGGCCACGGTCGGATGCCACGCTGACGATCACCGCATCCTCCTGGCACGGACTGGGCCGCGGACATGGTCGCCTGAGGGCCCGTCGCGTGGTCGTCTCGATTCGCGAAGGTGGACCGGCGCGCCAGGTATCGCTGTGGTTGCCGGGAGTCGACCAACAAATAGCGGAATGTGATCACGAAGTCGTGCCGCTTGGCGTGGCGCAGGCAGGGTGAGACATGACCGTTGTGAAGCCACCTGATCAGCGGAATATCTCGATCATTAGCGACGAACGTTCGGGCTCTATGACCAGACAAATGGTTGTTTGGTGCCCTGACTGGCCGGTTGTCGCCACGGCAGCCGAACTCGGCTTGAGCACCCAGCTGCCGCTAGCAGTCTTCGAGCGTGGTGAAGTGTTCGCCTGCTCAGCCATGGCCAGGGTCGAAGGTGTACGGCGAGGCATGCGACGCCGTGATGCATCGGCACGCTGCCCGGAGCTGACCGTTCTGGAACGAAATGAAGGGAGTGAGATCCGGACTTTCGAGAGCGTGCTGTCGGCGATCGAGGAGATTTCGGCAGGCGTGTCACCGGTACGGCCCGGGCTATGCGCACTCCGTGTGCCCAGCCGCTTTTACGGCGGGGAACGCGAGGCGGCGGCCGTTGTGGCTGAGCATCTGGTCGGTGCCGGGGTCTGGGATTTCCGAATTGGGATCGCTGACGGCATCTTTGCCGCCGAACACGCAGCGCGGCGGGCCGCACCTCAGGACTGCTGGATCATCCCATCTGGTGGTTCGGCGACGTTCCTTTCGGTCTTGTCGATTGGTGTTCTGGAAAATGCCGATCCCGCGAGCTGCGAGCGCCAGCATTGCGCGAGCAGCTCCCAAGAATTGGTCACTTTGCTACGGCGCCTGGGAATCCGCAGTCTTGGAGATTTTGCCGCCTTGGCTACCCGTGATGTGCTCACTCGGTTTGGTCGAGAAGGTGCCTTGCTTCATCGACGGGCACGCGGACTGGATGAACGCCCGGTCGTCTCTCGCCGACCGCCTCTGGATATGGACCAGCGAGTGTCTTTTGCACCCGCGCTGGAGACAGTCGAACCGATTGTGTTCAGCACTCGGCTGACCGCTGAAAAGCTGGTCGCCGAACTTGCCCATCATGGTCTGGTCTGCACCGAGATCCGTATCGAGGTGGTGACCGAAGGCGGCTGGACCGGATCGCGGGTCTGGGCGCACTCGCGTTGGTTCGCAGCCAGCGACCTGATAGATCGCATCTACTGGCAGTTGCAAGGCGACCCAGCTCCAGAGCCGGTATGTGAACTCCGGTTAATCCCTGAATCGGTGGAATCACTGGCTGATCATGGTGAGGGTCTGTGGGGCAGCGCGCTCAATGATCATGTCGAACGCGGAATCGCCCGGCTGCAAGGCATGCTCGGTCCTGAGGAGGTCTTGGCTCCTTCGCTGCAAGGCGGCCGCAGTCCACGAGACCGCCAATTGCTCAGCCCTTGGGGTGAGCGACGAGCCTCGCAGCGCAATCCCACGTTGCCCTGGCCAGGTTCCATCCCCCCGCCGGCCCCGGCCCGGGTCTTCTCCACACCGATACCGTCAGTGGTCTTGAACGAAGACCGCAGGTCAGTAAGCGTTACTGCTCGTGGACTGATCACCGCTGCACCCGCCTTCATCGGTATCGGGGAGGGGGCGGAGCTGATACTGGTTGATGCCTGGGCAGGTCCCTGGCCTATCGATGAGCTGTGGTGGGACCGCGACCAGGCACGCCAGGTTGCAAGGTTCCAAATCACTGGTGTCGATGGCAGCGCCTGGTTGTTTGTCGTCGAGAACGACCAGTGGTGGACAGAAGCCCGTTATGACTGAGTTGGAACATAAACATGGGCTGGAATAACCCGCCGATCCCCTGGCGCGAGCTGGAGCGCCGGATGTCTGGGCGGCCCATGCCAGACAACTCCGCAGACAATCCCGAAGGCGACAGCGCCCCCGGGTACTCGCACAAACGACCGCCGTACCAGCCTGATGACCAACTGGTCAAGCGTCCAACCGGCCCGGTGGTGCCGTACGCCGAACTGCACTGTCATAGCAACTTCAGCTTCCTAGATGGGGTGAGCGATCCCGAGGAGTTGATCGAAGAAGGAGTCCGGCTAGGGCTGAACGCGCTGGCGATTACTGATCATGACGGTTTTTACGCTGCATCACGCTTTGCCGAAGCGGCTCTCGCGTACGACCTGCGCACCATCTACGGCGCCGAACTGTCGTGTGGACTCACCACACCACAAAACGGCGTTGCTGATCCTGAGGGCCAGCACCTCCTCGTACTGGCTCGGGGCGTTGAGGGCTACCACCGACTAGCCGGAGCCATCACCGAAGCTCAACTTAGAGGTGATGAAAAAGGACGTCCCAGCTACGTCGAGGAGGAGCTGGCCGCACAGTCGGGCGGTAACTGGATCATCTTGACCGGCTGCCGCAAGGGTGCCGTACGGCAGGCGTTGATCACTTCTGGTCGGTCAGCGGCATCGGCAGAACTGGACAGGCTGACCGCGCTCTTCGGTCATGATCATGTTGTTGTCGAGCTTATCGATCATGGTTTGCCGACCGACTCCGATCTCAACGACGCTCTGGTTGCCTTGGCGCAGAATCACAAGTTGCCGGTGGTGGCCACCAACAATGTGCACTACGCCACCCCGGATGGTGGCCGGCTAGCAGCGGCCCTGGCTGCCGTACGCGCGCGCAGGAGCCTGACCGATATGGATGGCTGGCTACCTGGACCTGGTGCTCACCTGCGGTCAGGGTCGGAAATGGCGCAGAGCTTCACGCGCTATCCCGGTGTCGTAGCGCGGACTGTCGAGATCGCCGATCAATGTGCCTTCAACCTGCGCCTCGCCAAACCGCGGTTGCCCAAACTGAACGTGCCGGAAGGGGAGACACCGATCAGCTGGTTACGTGAGCTAACCCGCCAAGGTGCAGACAATCGCTATGCGCATATCCGCGAGGTAGCCGAGGAGCGGCTGCGTAAGGAGCTTGCCGTGATCGAGGAGAAGGACTTCCCCGGTTACTTCCTGATCGTGCACGACATGGTGGAGTTCGCCCGACGGAAAGGAATTCTCTGCCAGGGCCGCGGGTCAGCTGCCAATTCGGTTGTCTGTTACGTGCTAGGCATCACCGCGGTCGATCCCATTGCGTTCAAGCTGCCCTTCGAACGCTTCTTGTCGGCCACCCGGGACGAGGAGCCGGACATCGATGTCGACTTCGACTCCGACCGGCGTGAGGAAGTAATCCAGGAGGTATACCGCCGCTACGGCCGTCGCAATGCCGCCCAGGTGGCGAATGTGATCAGCTATCGGCCGAGGTCGGCGATTCGTGACATGGCCAAGGCACTCGGTTACTCCACCGGGCAACAGGACGCTTGGTCCAAGCAAATCGATACCTGGGGGACGCTCCCTGTCAGTGAGACTGGAGATGATCATGGGAGCGAAGCGACCGCTGTTGTCATGGACCACCAGATCCCGGATCAGGTCGTGGATCTGGCTGAGCAGCTTCTCAAGGCGCCACGTCATCTCGGCATTCACTCCGGCGGGATGGTGCTGACTGAGCGTCCAGTGGGCGAAGTGTGCCCGATCGAGCGCGGCCGAATGGACAACCGGACCGTGCTGCAGTGGGACAAGGACAGCTGCGCCTGGATGGGCCTGGTGAAGTTCGACTTCCTGGGCCTCGGCATCCTGGCCGCCATCCAATACACCTTCGACCTGGTAGCGGAGAGGGTGGGGGAGCGCTGGACGCTCGACACCATGCCCAAAGAGGAGCCTGGCGTCTACGACATGTTGTGCCGGGCCGACTCGATCGGGGTCTTCCAAGTCGAGAGCCGCGCCCAAGTCGGCACACTGCCCCGGCTGCTGCCGCGCCGGTTCTATGACCTAGTGATCGAGGTCGCACTGATTCGCCCCGGACCGATCCAAGGCGGCGCTGTTCATCCCTACATTCGGCGGGCGACCGGCCGCGAAGAGGTGACCTACCTGCATCAGGCACTGGAGCCCGTGCTGGAGCGAACCAAAGGGGTGCCACTGTTCCAGGAGCAGCTCATGCAGATCGCGATGGCTGTTGGAGGCTGCACCGGCGACGATGCCGATCTGCTGCGTCGAGCCATGGGATCCAAACGTGGCGTGGAGAAGATCGAACGGCTCAAGGACAAGCTCTACGCAGGGATGGCGACCCACGGGATCACCGGCACATTGGCTGACGACATCTACAGCAGGATCCAGGCCTTCGCCAACTTCGGGTTCGCCGAAAGCCACGCGATCAGCTTCGCTTTGCTGGTTTACGCCTCCTCCTGGCTCAAGCTGCACTATCCAGGAGCCTTTCTCGCTGGGCTGCTCCGAGCCCAGCCGATGGGCTTCTACTCTCCGCAGTCGCTGGTCGCTGATGCGCGTCGACACGGCGTAGCGGTGCTGCGCCCCGACATCATGCTGTCTGATGTCGATGCGGACCTCGAACCAGTCGAACCCGGGCACTGCGGTCCAACAGGTCCTGACAGCTGTTTACAGCGCGTGCAACTCGAGGTGGGGCACTTTGAACGGTCCGCCCCGGATCGCACCCGAGAGCATCGACGGGACGGCAATTTCTCGGTCCGACTCGGACTCACCGAGGTGCAAGGCATCGGCCGGGAACTAGCGGAGCGGATTGTCCTCGAGCGCCGAAAACAGAAGTTCGTCGACATCAACGACGTGGTGCGTCGAGCCGGACTTACGGTGCCCCAGACCGAAGCCTTGGCGACGGCCGGCGCCTTCGATTGCTTTGGACTGTCGCGTCGGCAGGCACTCTGGAACGCCGGTTACGCCGACAATGATCAAACTCTGCCGGGCTCGGCTATTGATGCCGTACCACCAGAACTACCAGGGATGAGTGAGGTTGAGCTCACCTTGGCCGACTTGTGGGCTACACATATCTCCCCCGATGATCACCCGGTGCAACATCTACGTCCGGTACTCGATGATCATGATGTGGTACCGATCGGCCGGCTTGGCGCGGCCTACGCGGAGCGTCGCGTACAGGTGGCCGGGATGGTGACCCATCGCCAGCGCCCCTCAACCGCAGGCGGAGTCACTTTTCTCAACCTGGAGGACGAGACCGGCATGCTCAATGTGGTCTGTTCTACAGAGCTCTGGAGGCGCTTTGGCCGTGTCGGTCGCAACGCCTCCGGCATGATCATTCGCGGCAGGGTAGAGCACAGCGATGGTGTTACCAACCTGGTAGCGGAACGGCTGCAACCGCTCAGCTCTGTCTATCCCGAGGCTAGAGGCATCCTGCCATCAAGGCATCGCTCACGTGACTTCCACTAGCAGCCTTACTGCTGATATGGCGCCTGCGGTGGATAGGAGTTGTACGGGGTTGGAGTCGCTGGGATCGGGTCGTACTTGGCTCCTGCTGGCGAGCTCGGCAGCAAGGCGAAGATCAGAATGACCAACCCTCCCACGTAAGGGATGAGGAAGAGCAGCGCAAGTAGACCGCTGTATCCAGCGTCGTGCAGTCGACGGACAGTCAGTGCGAGCGACGGCACAATGATTCCGAGCGCAAAGACGATGAACAAGATGACGAGCGGGATCGCGAGTGTCCCAGGAGTCCGGCCTCCGTCGCGTGAGGTAGCTATACCTACGGCGTAGAGCGGCAAACCGAGCACGAGGTAGACGAGGAACGTGAACAGGTACCACCACCAGTACTCGCTGCGGCTGGCACGACCAGCAAACGTCGCGTACTTCTTGAAGCCGCGCTTGATTGCTTCGATGAGGCCGATTCCGTAGTACGGCAACTCGAGCGGGGGCGGTGTCGGCGCAGTGGTAGTTGAGGGTTGAGGCTGATAACTAGCCATCGCTGATTCCTATCCTTCAGTTCAGATTGCGGCTTGACGAGCTGGCGGCAACCAACGGTAGCGAAACTGCGGAGCGATTTGGCACGGCATGATGGACCGGTGTCTGAGCGCATCGACGGACTTCGCCTGGCATTCGAGGACAACTTCGATGGACCTGAGCTCGATCAGGCCGTCTGGCTGCCGCAGTATCTGCCAGCGTGGAGTTCACGGGCAGAGACCGCTGCGACGTATGCCATGAGTGACTCGTGCCTGCACCTGACAATCCCGTCTACCCAGGACCTTTGGTGTGCCGGCGACCATAGGCCGGCACTCCGAGTGTCGGGGATCCAGTCCGGCAACTTCTCGGGGCCTGTTGGCAGCACGATCGGCCAGCAGCCTTACCGTGACGGACTCACTGTCTGCGAGGAACAGCAAGCCTTCTGGGGTTGGACACCGGAGCCGAGTTATATCGAAGTGCGTGCCCGCGGGGTGATCAGTCGGCGTTCGATGTTCTCTCTCTGGTTGGTCGGTCTGGAGGACCAACCAAACCACTCAGCGGAAATTTGTGTTGTCGAGATCTTCGGCGATGCAGTGGTCGCTGGGGAATCAGCAGCAGTCGGGATGGGGCTGCACGCCTTTCGCGATCCATCCATAACGGAGGACTTTGAGGCTGTGCGGCTGCCGATCGATGTGTCCGACTTCCACACCTATGCCGTGGACTGGACGGCGGACCAGGCCGACTTCCTGGTTGATGGAATGCATGTTCGTACGTGCTTGAAGCCTCCGGCGTACCCGATGCAACTCATGGTCGCCGTCTTCGACTTTCCGGAGAAGTCAGATGGCACCGATGCGAAAGTTGTTCCAGAGTTCGTTGTGGATTGGGTGCGGGAGTTCCAGCGTTAGTTTCGAGTCTGGCTGCAAGTCCAGCAACTCCGGCGGCTGCACCCAATAGACCAGCGCCAAACCGCCGTCGTGGTGTCGGCAGATGCGGACTTCCCGTAGGCCGATGTGTTGGGCAAACCTAGTCGACTTCTGTCACGGACATGGTGATTGGGAAGTGGTCTGAGAATCCCTCTTGATTGACCGGCTTGCCCATTCCGCCGAACGGAATGGGCTTTGGATAAAGACCTGGATTAACCATGACGGGTTCTTTGAGAATTTGCGCAGTTGTCGGGTTCGCCTTGATTGGTGCGTCGCTGGTGGCCATGTTTTTGTTGATCAGGAACTGGTCGAGCATGTTCGGCTGGTTGTCGAAATAGAAGCTGCCATCAGGCGCTCCGGCGATAGGCCACATGAGGTTCCACAAGAGGGGGTTCTCCCGTGCTGAGATGACCTTGGCTCGCTGCCGAGTGCTGAGCGCGTGTAGCACAAGGGAAATGTCGAAGGGTTCGTCGTTGAAATCGCCCATCACGAACACTGGTGTCTCGGGTCCATGCACCTCGAGGACGCGCTGGTGGAAGAAGCCGAGTGTCTCTCCGGCAATGGCGCGGTAGCCCGCAGACTCGAACTGCCCTCCGCTGCGGCTTGGCCAATGGTTACCGAAGACCGCCCACGTCCTGGCGGCCGCCGTTGTGGTCTGGAAGTTGACTTGGACGATCTCGCGGGTGGCGAGGCGGCGCATCACGACATGGAAGAACACCGAGTCTTTGAGGGGCTCGGGAACCTTGAACAGAGCGGCGTCATAGATGAATGCCACATCGATGCCGCGGGCATCGCCGGTATCGGCGTGGACGACTTCATAACTCCGAGGTGCAGCCAGCATTGCGTTTACCCTGTCGACGAGTCGATCAACGACGAAGCGGTTTTCGACTTCGCATACGCCGAGCAGGTCGGGCCCTTGGCCGGTGTTCATCGTCGCGATCATCGAAGCAAGCTGGTCAATCTTTCGATCACGCAATTCTGGAGTCCAACCGGCAATATCGTCCTTGATTGATCGGTACACCTTGTCGGTGCGGCGTCCGAGCGCAACCGCATTTTCCTCATCAAAGAGGTTCTCCACGTTCCACCATGCGATGTAGTAAGTCCGCATCGAGCCTCACTTTTCCGCCTCTTTAGACCGTGTCATCCTCCGTGCAGACGCACAAGAGTCGCGTTGGGCACGTGCACAGATCGACCGACGAGCCCGCATCCGGCGATAATGAGGTCATTGGCCCACGTTGTCGACGCCAGCTTTTCCAGCCCAGAGTGGTCGCTGCCTTTGGAAACGTCTTGCTTCAATCTACTGACAACCACTAACAAAGACCTAGGTGGCATCGAGAGCGGAAAAGGGTTTGTCATGCCAAAGGTGTTCGGCCTGCACGAAGTTGAGCTGCAGCCAGGAGTGGAGCCCAAGGAGTATGAGCGGTTTTTTGCCGAGGAGATCGCACCGACGCTCGAGATTCCGGGGTTCAAGACCCGTCTTCTCAAGGGTGATCGGGGAGTACGCACCGGAAAGTACCTTGTGTTCTTGGAAATCGAGAGCCTGGAGGTGCGCGATCGGTACTTTCCCAGGCCTGGCGAGGAGTCGGAGGAGTTCACTCACTTCTTTGAACAGCACCCAGAGGCCGCGGCGGCAATGGAGAAATGGCAGAAATACAGCCCGTTCGGATCGGTAAGCGACATTTCGACGGATTACGTCGCCGTCGCGGAGCAGTAGCTTCTCCTCGAACACTGCCGGCTGCCGTCTCTGCTGCGAGTATCGACGCGTACGCTCCTGAGCTGGAGGATAGCGCTAAACAGCGAGACCGACCGCGATCAGCAGCAGGGCGACGGCGGGGAGGTCTCCGGAGTCGACGCCGTGCGTGGCGGTGAGCGAAAACAGCACCGAGCCCTTCGGGAAAGGTTCCACAATCACGAGCCCGACTGCCACAGCGGCTAGCACCAGGGCCAGGAGTCGGCGCCGTCGGCGCGTCGGCGTTCCGGTCAACACCGCCGCGACAGTACCAGCGCCTGTCTCATGCCGTCGTACGCGCCACGCTTGCGCCGAATACGTCGTACCAGTCAGCGCTCTGTGCACTCAACCGAAAACCGCGCTCTTCCACCTCGCCAAGAAGGCTACTTAGTCAAGGGTCCTCCGAGACGATTGGGCCCAGCGAGCCGTGCTCGCTTTAGCCAACGCTGCGGCGGAACTCGATCGCTTCATTGGCGATCCGGGTCCCCTCCTGACTGTCCAAGACGGGGTAGACGCTGAAGTTTAAAAACGGGCTGAATATCGCCGTGTCATGCAAGATCAACGCAGGGTCCTCTGTCTCAACGACCGCGAAACCACCCCGGCCATCGATCCTATCGAGGAACTGCAGGAAGTCAGTCCCCTCCGCCGGTGACCACTTACCGAAGACCTCGTAGGACCGGGCCTGCATCTCCTCTGAGGCATTTTCGCGAACTTCCCACGCGATTACGTACTTCATACCGGCTCCCTACGACTCAGCGGCGCCTCCCAGCGGCGTCGCGCCCTGCTTCCACACCACCCAAGCACCGCACCTCCGAGGCGGTCAACCGCTGCTCAAGGTAAACAGCCTGAAGGTCACCGGGTAGTGCCGGTGAAGGTGGTCTCCGAGCGGCTCGGGCACGCGACGGTGATGATCACAATGGAGATCTATCAGCACGTGTTGCCCGGGATGCAGGCCTAGGCCGCGGAGTTCGCCGCCCCTGGTGGGTGGGAACTGATGTCTCGCAGCGTCGCTCACTGGATGTTGGATCGGCGGCTGAGGCTGTCAGACCACTCGCTCGTGCGGCCCTGCAGGTGGCCGGTAGCACATTGGTGTCACAGTCGCTTCCGGATGGACGAGAAGAGTCGTGAACAAGGTTCTGACTAGGAGTGATGCCGAAGAATATGTGTGTCCGAGGGGGGACTTGAACCCCCATGCCCTGTTACGGGCACTAGCACCTCAAGCTAGCGCGTCTACCTATTCCGCCACCCGGACTTGTGGCTGCTCCTCGCGGGGCGCCCACGAACTATAGCAATTTGCGCCGTCGCGCCGAAGAGTCTCATGGGGGCCGAGCGCACTGGCCAAGCGCATCAGCCAAGATGAACGGGTGAGCGCGGACTACCGGCCAGAAGCCGAGGTTGTTGAGCTGTGCCAACAGCTCATTCGGGTCGACACATCTAACTTCGGCTCGGACCCAGGTCCAGGTGAGCGGGAGGCCGCCGAACTTGTCGCTGAATTGCTCGACGAAGTCGGAATTTCCAGTCAGCTGTTGGAGCCGGAGCCCGGGCGTACGTCGGTTGTGGCGCGCTGGGAACCCGAGGGCGTAGACACATCGCGGTCGCCGTTGCTGATCCACGGACATCTCGACGTGGTGCCGGCCAATGCAGCCGACTGGTCAGTACCGCCCTTCTCCGGCGAAATAGTCGACGGTTGCGTTTGGGGTCGCGGCGCGGTCGATATGAAGGACTTCGATGCCATGGTGCTCAGCGTCGTACGTGCTCGTGTCCGAGCCGGGGCGCTACCTCGACGGCCAATCCTGTTGATCTTCACCGCAGACGAGGAGGCTGGCAGCGGCCTGGGCGCCCGCTGGATTGTCGATGAATATCGTGAAGTCCTGGAAGGCTGCCAGGAGGCGATCGGAGAAGTCGGCGGCTTCTCCCTCACTGTCCGCGATGATCTTCGCCTGTATCCAATACAAACCGCCGAGAAGGGCATGGCGTGGATCAACCTGATTGCCGAAGGACGCGCAGGGCATGGCTCGCTGCACCATCCCGAGAATGCGATCACAGAGCTCAGTGCGGCGGTTGCCAGGATCGGCGCGTACGAGTGGCCGCGACGGATCACCGGTCCACAGCGCGCTTTCCTCGAGACAGTTGCCGAAGCTTTCGAAATCGATCTTGATCCGGATCATCTGGAGGAGGGCCTTCCTCGACTTGGCCTCATCGCGCGAGTAATCGGTGCGACGATTTCCAACACCGCCAATCCGACGATGCTTTCGGCCGGCTACAAGCACAATGTGATTCCGAGCAAGGCCACAGCTGGCATCGATGGCCGGTTTCTGCCAGGTGGTGAGGGCGAGTTCTACGCCACGATCAATGAGCTGATCGGCGACAAGATTCGTTACGAGGTGGTCAATCACCAGCCGTCGGTGGAGACGCAGTTCTCTGGGGACCTGGTCGAGGCAATGCAGGCTTCTTTGCACGCTGAGGATGCGGGTGCCCGGGCCGTGCCATTCCTCTCTACCGCGGGTACCGATGGGAAGGCCTGGCACCGCGCGGGCGTTAGGTGCTTCGGTTTTACCCCGCTACGGCTGCCACCTGACTTGGACTTTATGAGCATGTTTCACGGCGTCGACGAACGAGTGCCGACTGATTCGCTGGAGTTCGGCGCACGAGTCTTGGATCGCCTGCTTGATCACGCTTGAGGGCCCACTATGCTGGCCGCCTATGGCCGTGGGACGTGTCGAATATCAGGTTGAGCGGGTCCGGCTGGGCCGCCACCTCTCGCGTAACGCCGTTCGCCAATTGTTGACCGATCACGCCGAGTACGGCGGCTGGGAGCTCGCCCGGCTGCGTCGCTACCGAGATGGTACGCGGGACGCATGGATCCGTCGCAAGATCATTCGCGTTCGCAGTAGTCAGTCATAGCCGCCTCCGGTCGGCGCGAAAATCACATCCGAGCAGCATTCGGTCCACCCGAAACGTCATCGAGCGCCGAAGCGATCTCCGGCGGCAGTGCGTGGCTTTCGACAGCTAGTGCCGGAGCCAGCTGGCCAGCCGTCCTAGCGCCGAGCAGGGGAGCGGTGACCCCTGGTGCGTCACGTACCCAGAGCAATGCGACCTGCAATGGCGTGAGATCCAGCCCCTCCGCAGCTCGAACCACGGCTTCCACCACGCCACGACTGCGCGGTTCTAGATAAGGCTCCACGAACCAGGCGAAGTGATCGGTTGCCGCTCGCGACCCGCGGGGAGTGCCATTGCGATATTGCCCGGTCAAGACCCCACGTCCTAGCGGCGACCAGGGGAAGAAACCCATGCCAAAAGCTCGAACGGCTGGAAGCACCTCGACCTCGGCCCGACGCGCCAACAAGGAGTACTCGACCTGAGCGCTGATCAGCGGCGTGCGACCCGGAAACGCTTTTTGCCAGGTGGCCGCCTGGGCGGTTTGCCAACCCACAAAGTTCGAGACCCCGGCGTAGCGGACTCTTCCGGTGGAGACGGCATGATCAATCGCCTCTAGCGACTCCTCCAAAGGAGCCTCACCCCACGCGTGGATCTGCCAGATATCGATGTAGTCGCTCTGCAACCGTCGCAGCGATCCATCAAGATCACGAAGCAGAGCCCGCCGGGAGGTGTCGACGATGCGTTTGCCGTTCCGAATCACGAAGCCGGCTTTGGTGGCTATCACGACCTCGTCCCGGTTCCCGACCTCGCGCACCAGTCGGCCAACAATCCGCTCAGCGTCACCGGCTGCGTACGCGGCGGCTGTGTCGATCAAGGTGCCGCCCGCCTCGCAGAACATGTCGAGCAGCGCACGCGCGTTCTCCGCCGATGTGTCGCGGCCCCAGGTCATCGTGCCGAGACCGAGCCGCGATACCCGCAGCCCGCTGCACCCGACCTGCCGAATTTCCATGGGGAGACCCTAACGGCCTCACGGATCGCGCGCCGCCGTGCTGACCAGGCTGGCGCGCCGCTGTCTGGACGAGCGAGCGAGCACTTTGCCGGCAGTCACGACATGTTTCACATGCGAGCGAGTGAGGAAGACAGCGGCCAACGAGCGCCAGCCTCAGCGCGCGGAGCGCGCAATGAAAGAGGAGAGAGGGGACATCCTTTTCATCCCCGAGCGACGACGAAGTAGGCGGCTTCCCGGCGGACATCGCAGCGAGCGGGGCGAGCCATTGGACAGAGCGAGCCATGGCGAGCGGAGCAGTCAACGCGGCACTAGCGTGTCTGTCATGCGCCTTGGGCTCAATCTCGGCTATCTGGTCGGATCGGACGATCCGCATGGACAACTGAGGTTGACTCAACATGCGGAGGCGCTCGGCTTCACCGTTGTCTGGGCAGCCGAGGCGTACGGCTCTGACAGCCCCACCGTGCTGGCCTGGCTCGCCGCTCAGACCTCGACCATCGATGTGGGCTCAGCAGTCATGCAAATCCCAGCCCGGACGCCTGCCATGACCGCGATGACTGCCGCCAGTCTGGATGTACTGACCGGAGGCCGCTTTCGGCTCGGTCTGGGAGTCTCTGGCCCGCAAGTCTCCGAAGGTTGGCATGGCGTGCGGTTCGACAAGCCGCTGAGCCGGACTCGCGAGTACGTCGCGGTGATCAGCACTGCCCTGTCGCGGTCAACGGTGACTTTTCACGGCCAGCACTACCAGGTGCCGCTTCCTGATGGGGTCGGGAAGCCGCTCAAACTCACCATCGCTCCCATCAGCGAACACATTCCGGTGTACCTGGCAGCGGTCGGCCCGAAAAATCTCGAACTTGCCGGTGAACTGGCAGACGGCTGGCTAGCCATCTTCTACGCCCCCCACTTCGCGCCAGAGCTGTTGAATCGGGTGCGATCCGGGCGGAACCGGATAGGCAAAACACTCGACGGTTTCGATGTCGTTCCCAGCGTGCCGCTGGTCGTCGGTGCCGATCCGCGCAGCTGCGCCGATCAGGTCCGTGGCTACGCGGCGCTATATCTCGGCGGAATGGGCAGCCGGGAACAGAACTTCTACAATGCCCTGGCCGTGCGCATGGGTTTCGGTGAAACCGCGACGATGGTGCAGGACCTGTTCTTGAGTCGGCGGCATCGAGATGCCATGGCGGCTGTTCCCTTTGACTTCATCGATCAGACGTCGTTGCTCGGTGACCGGGACCGGATTGCCGACGGGCTTCAGGTCCTGGCGTCGTCGGGTGTGACAACCTGCGCCGTAGTCCCGCATGGCGGGTCCGTGGAGGAGAAGCTCAACGCGCTGACCGTGGCGGCCGAGGCGCTGGAGCGCTCCGGAGTTGGGACGTAGTTGATCAACCGGGCTGGGTAATAC
Organism: Propionibacteriaceae bacterium; assembly: GCA_045806785.1. Taxonomy (GTDB): domain Bacteria; phylum Actinomycetota; class Actinomycetes; order Propionibacteriales; family Propionibacteriaceae; genus Microlunatus. The sequence continues at coordinate 30,399 of JBJMIR010000115.1, forward strand.
TGCTGGGTGGCAATGGGCTCAATACCCCAGTGATCAGCAAGATGGCGACGACCACTGCGAGCGCGATCCGATAAATCACGAAGGGCATGAATGTGTGGGTGCTCACGTAACGCAACAGCCAGGCGATCACCCCGTAGCCGATCGCGAACGAGATCACAGTGGCCAGTGCGATCGGGCCCCAAGCCGGCGCTACGGGGTCGGAGGAGATGTCGGCCAGCTTGAACAGCCCCGAGCCGACGACGGCCGGTATGGCCAGCAGGAAGGAGTATTTGGCGGCCGCCACTCGCTGGTAGCCCAGCGCCAACCCGCCGGCGATCGTCGCCCCAGATCGGGAAACTCCAGGAATTAAGGCCAGCGACTGCACGAGCCCGAGAAATAGGCCGTTTCGCCAGCTCATGGACTCCAGGGGCCGTGAATTTGCGGCCACCTGGTCGATCACGCCGATGATGATGCCGAAGCCGGCGAGCATCGCCGCCGTCGTCCAGAGATTTCGCAGTCCATGATCAATGGCATCCTGAAAGAGCAGCCCGAGTACCACAATCGGTATTGAGCCAATGATCACGAGCCAACCGAGCCTGGCCTCCGGGTCGTCGCGCGGAAGCTTGCCGACCAAGGCCAGCGCCCAACTTTTGATGATCAACCAGATGTCTTTGCGGAAGTAGATGATCACAGCACCCTCAGTGCCCAGTTGAGTGATGGCAGTAAATGCCGAGCCGGGATCCTGGCCTCCGAAGAACTGTCCGACGATCGACTGATGAGCGCTGGAGGAAATCGGCAGAAACTCCGTCAGGCCCTGCACGATGCCAAGCACCAGTGCTTCCAGCCAGCCCATCAAACAACTCCTCACTTACCCCCCGCCTGAGCGGGCGCACCGATCCACCGTAAAGGGTTCCCTAAACGCAACCTGCCGGCATGCGTGCCGGCTCCCGTGATCCGCGCCACATTTTCCCCCAGCTAGGGTCGGCCGATCCCGGTTGTGTATGGCGCTCTGACATCGGTTCGCAGATTCCGGCTCCTTCGTCGCTTCGGCGAAACGCCGCATGGCTGTTAGACGTTGGAGTCTTCGCCGAAGCTCCTGCAGTCGCCGGAAGCGAACCGCGTCATAGCGCGTGTACAACTGGTGAGGTGACCATCCACCACAGCCACCCGTTCTCGGTAGGCGAGCAAGACCGGAATCCGCTGCGCCGTTTCCGCGGTCGGATGGCATCGCCGGTCAGCATCTGGGCAGCAACCGCCAACGGGACGAGGGCTGGATGGACGCTTTCCTCATTCTTGGTGGCTGACGGCGATCCAGCGGAGGCGATCGGGCTGATCGATGAGGAGTCGCCCTTAGCCGATGTGCTGGTCGATACGGCAACCGTGACCATCAATCTGCTGGGTTGGAAACAACGAGCGTTAGCCGATGCATTCGCCGGCGTAGCACCAGCACCTGGCGGCCCTTTCGGTCATGCCGCCTGGCAGGACAGCGACTGGGGTCCCGTGCTCGAGGGTTCCCTGGGCTGGATCGGTGCCCGGCTCAAGCCGGATCCTGACCATGCTGGCTGGGGTCTACTGCTCCGGGCTGTGGTGGAGAGAGTCGAGATCCAATCGGATCCATCCGACGACGTGCTGTGTTACGTACGCGGCCGCTACCGTGCCCTACCTCTGTAGCCTCAGCGCTATGACTAGCTGTTCGCTCCGAGGACTGCAGGAGCTTGCGCTTAGAGACCAGGGACACTGGGTGGCTGCTGCACGGCAAGCGACGAAGGAGTCGGAATCTGCGAACAGCTTGTCAGAGCGCGAATCCAATACAGCGCGATGACGACGGTCCTGCTGATCCGCCACGGTCAAACCTCTGCAAACAGTGCAGGGGTTCTTGTCGGCCGGACGTCGGGCATTGAGCTCAACGAGGCTGGGGTCCAGCAGGTTGCCGAGCTCGCCGGCCGCCTCTCAGGTGTACCGCTCCGGGCCGTTGTCACTTCACCACTTCGCCGCTGCCGGCAAACGGCGCAAGCGGTTCTTTCTGCGCAGTCCGACGGCTGCATGATGGCTGTCGAGCAGGGCTTGGTGGAATGCGCGTACGGGGAATGGACCGGAAGACCGCTACGGGAACTCAGCAAAGAGAAGCTCTGGAATGCGGTCCAACATCAGCCCTCGGCTGTCCGTTTCCCGGGTGGGGAATCGATGTCGGAGATGTCGGCACGAGCGATCGGCGCGGTACGCGACTGGGACGCCCGCCTGGAGGCCGAGCATGGGCCTCATGCCGTCTGGGCCGCCGTGTCCCACGGCGACATCATCAAGGCTGTCTTGGCCGACGCACTCAGCATGCATCTGGATAGCTTCCAGCGGATTGTTGTCGACCCGGCATCGATCTCGATCGTGCGTTATACGGCAGCCCGTCCGTACTTGATCACCGGGAACTCCACAACGGTCGACTTGGCCGCCTTGTTGTCTCCACCGCCAAAGAAGGGTCGCAGCCGCCGGTCCAAGCCTCCGGGCGACGCCGCGGTCGGAGGTGGATTGGGCGCCTCGGACGTTGCCAACTGAGCGTCCGGAGTCTGAACGCACCAAGCGGGAATCTGTCGCAGCAGATTGTGGAGCTGACTTACCCTGTAACCCATGGCGATTCTGGTGCACCGCTATGACGCGCCCGATCGGTTCGTGGCAGGGACTGTTGGTCAGCCTGGCGAACGGACATTCTTCCTGCAGGCGCGGGAGGGCAATCGCATGACCAGCGTGGCGTGTGAGAAGCAGCAGGTTTCCGTGCTGGCTGAGCACCTGGACCGCGTACTCGATGAGGTGCAGCGGCGGAGCGCCGGTCAGGTAGACGTCCCGCCCGCCTCGTCTGCGGCGCATGACACCGATCCATTGGACGCCCCGATCAACGAGGAGTTCCGGGTCGGCACGATGACGATTGCCTGGGATCCGAGTATCGATCGCATCGTCATCGAGCTGTTCTCCAATGTCGATGTTGATGATGAGGAGCAGGCAGCCGGAACACCTGCCGAGACCGCTGATGATCCAGACGAGATTGATGCCGACGAGGTTTTCGTGGTCAAGATCACCGCATCGTATGCGCGGGACTTCGTTGCCCGGGCTCAAGCCCTCGTTGCTGCGGGCCGACCATCTTGTCCGTTCTGCTTGCAGCCGATCGATCCGCAGGGCCACATCTGCCCACGTGCCAACGGATACCGCCGGCTACTGTTTGACTGATTTCTGCAGTGTCTATCGATGATCTCGCCCGGCTGACCGAGGATGACGATGCCCGGCCGCCCCATCCGGCGTTGACGGCCGAGTTGACGCAATCGCAACTGCGGATCACCGGTCGCCTGCTGCATGCTTCCAATGCGACCTTCCTAGCCGAGCTCCAAACCGATGGCATGCCCATCGAGTGCGTCTACAAGCCGTTGGAGGGCGAACGGCCGCTCTGGGACTTTCCGCACCGCACCCTGGGACTTCGGGAGGTGGCCGCGTACGAGGTCTCCCGGATTGGCGGCTTCGACTGCGTGCCGGTCACAGTCATGGCCGACGGACCGTTCGGGCCGGGATCGCTTCAGGTCTGGGTGGACGTCGACGAGGCGGCCACCAACGAACTTGTTGATCTTGTCCCGAGCTCAGCCGTACCGAAGCAGGGCTGGTTCGCCTCGGTGGAAGGCTTCGATGGAGATGATCGGCCGGTCTCGGTGATTCACGCCGACGTCGCCGACCTCCGGCTGCTGGCGGTCTTCGATGTGTTGATCAACAACGCTGATCGCAAGGGCGGCCACATTCTTGGTAGCGGCGGCCGGGTGTTCGGAGTTGATCATGGAGTGAGTTTCCATACTGATCACAAACTACGGACGTTGTTGTGGGGGTGGGCGGGCTCTGAACTGAATGGACGCGAGCTGGCTGCCGTTCGAAAGGCTCGTGATGAGGGCCCGGACCAGCTCGACTCATTACTCAGTGATCGTGAGATCACAGCACTGGTACGCCGCGCCGACCTGCTGCTCAGCCGACGGCGGATGCCCCGGCCGCGTGGCGAGTGGCCATCGATTCCGTGGCCCCCGTTCTAAGAGCGTTTCGGGCGCCGCCGTGTAACCGAGCGCTGCGGCGCAGCCGGATAGTGTGACGGCATGCAGGCTTGGAGCTCCCGTCCGGTGCCTACGCTGACACCTTCATCGGCTGCCAATCCACTGCAAGCATTCGACACCGCAGCCCAGCAGCTGGTGCCCATCGGACCCGACACCGGAACGGCGCGCATGTACGTCTGCGGTATCACTCCGTACGACGCCACTCACATCGGCCATGCCAACACCTACATCGCCTTCGACCTGCTCAACCGCGTGTGGCGGGACCGCGGCCTTGAGGTGAACTACGTCCAGAACGTGACTGATATCGACGATCCGCTGCTGGAGCGGGCCGCCGAAAGCGGCATCGATTGGGCTGTTTTGGCAGAGCAGCAGACGCAGTTGTTCGCGGAGGACATGGCAACACTCAATGTGCTGCCACCGCGGCACTTTGTCGGTGCGGTGGAGTCGATGTCGCTAACTGTGGATCTAATCGAGCAGCTCCAGGGCCGTCAGGCGGTCTATCCGGTGGAAGACCCGGAGTTCCCGGATCTGTACTTTGCGCAGGCGAGTGACTCAGAGTTCGGCTCGCTTTCCCGGCTTTCTGAGGAGCACGCTATTGCGCTCTTCGCCGAACGCGGCGGCGACCCGGATCGGCGGGGCAAGAAGGCCCCGTTGGATTGCCTGGTCTGGCGCCGTGCTCGGACCGGTGAGCCCAGCTGGCAATCGGTGTTCGGCGCCGGCCGACCCGGATGGCACATCGAGTGCACGGCGATCGCCCTGGATTTGCTTGGCGCAGACTTCCATGTTCAAGCCGGTGGTAGCGACCTGATCTTCCCGCACCACGAGATGTGCGCTGCCCAGGGCCGCGTAGCCACCGACCAACCGTTTGCCCAGGCATATCTGCACAGCGGAATGGTCGGCCTGGACGGCGAGAAAATGTCGAAGTCCAAGGGCAACTTAGTGTTCGTGTCAGCATTGCGAGCGGATGGTGTTGACCCAGTGGCGATCCGGCTTGCCTTGCTTGGGCACCACTATCGCGAGGATTGGGAGTGGACCGAGGAGCTGCTGGTATCCGCCCAGAGTCGGTTGAGTCGGTGGCGTGAGGCGGTCCGGCTGCCTGCCGGCCTGAACGCTGACCAAGTGCTGATCCAGATGCGTGCCGCCCTGGCGCAGGATCTGGATACGCCATCTGCGATTGCTGCGATCGATGCATGGGCCGGGGCGTCGATGGCGATCGATAGCGACGATGCCGATGCGCCAGCGCTCGTCGCGCGTGCCTGCGAGGCGCTCCTCGGTGTAACGCTCTAGATGGGAGTAAAGTGAGCGCGACGAGTTGAGAACTCGCGCGTGTACCGGGGTCGGTGCAATTCCGAACCGGCGGTGATAGTCCGCGACCCCTCTGCCTCCAGTGGAGGGTTGATGTGGTGA
>JBJMIR010000116.1:0-4342 GCA_045806785.1 Propionibacteriaceae bacterium
GGGCGCTCGCGAGCGCCGGCATCTGCCGCCTGCTCGGAACCGTTGAGCCTGTAGCCTGAGGTCACCAGGTTGATGAGGTCGGCGACGGTGGTATCGGCGGTGCGCGTGTCGTAGACAATCTTGCCGCCGCTGAGGAAATTAATGCGATCGCAGACCTCGAACACCTGGCCATAGTTGTGGGCGATCAGAATGATCGAGATATTTCTGCGCTTCTTCAACTCCAGCACCAGGTTCAGCACCAGGCGGCTTTCGCGCACGCCGAGCGCGGCGAGTGGCTCGTCCATGATCAGCACGGTGGGGTTGGAATAGATGGAACGGGCCACGGCGATGCTCTGGCGCTGACCGCCGGAGAGCATCGAGACCGTATTGTCGACATTGGGAACGCGGATCCCAAGATTGCTCAAATACTCGACGGTTAGCCGGCGCATTGACCGGTTGTCGAGCAACGGGATGCCCAGAATCCGTTTCTTTCGTTCCCTGCCCAGAAACATGTTGTGGTAGACGCTGAGATCATTGACCAGCGCCAGGTCTTGGTACACGGTTTGGATACCCAGGGCGCGGGCCTCCATCGGCGAGCTCAGGTGGACCGGCTTGCCGTCGAAGGAATAGGTGCCGCTATCGGGCTTGTGGAAGCCACAGAGAATCTTGATCAGCGTGGATTTGCCCGCGCCGTTGTCCCCCACCAGCCCCAACACCTCGCCGCGATGCAGGCGCAGACTGACGTCGCGCAGGGCGGTGACGGCGCCGAAGCGCTTACTCAGATGCTCGGCCTCGAGGATGACCGGAGCAGCAGCATCGACCATCAGCGCTTCCTCCGCACCCGCACAGCATCCACTTGCACATTGAGGATCATGGCCGCGAGGATCGCCGCACCGAGGTAAATGTTGGACTCCGTGGCTTGGGCGCCCAGAAGCACCAAACCATTGTTGAGGCAGGCGATGACGAAGGCGCCGATCAAAGCGCCGATCACAGTGCCGGACCCACCCGTAAGCGCGGTGCCGCCGATCACAGCGGCGGCGATGGCGAGCAGGGTCAGATTGCTGCCGCCGGCATCCGGAGCCGCGGAGCCCGAGACGGTGGCAGTAATCAAACCGGTCAACGAGGCCAATCCACCCAAGATCATGAAGGCGGCGATCTTCATGCGATCGGTTCGCACGCCGATCTCGCGGGCGGCCAGCAGGTTGCTGCCGGTGGAGATCACATGAAGGCCAAAGACGGTGCGGGAAAGGACGAGCGTCAGGATCAGCACGATTGCCAATGTCCAGAGGATAGGTGTGAAGCCGGTGAGACCGTCCCACGAGAAGAGCGAATCGAGCGGGCCAAATCGATTCTCGCCGAAGACTAGGTTGAAGGGCTGCTGCACCGGCATCCGGATGGGCTGGCTGTGCGCGAACGAGACAGTGAAACCGGTTAGCAAAAAGAACGTTCCGAGCGTGGTGATCAACGCTGGGATGCGCAGTTTGACGGTGATGAATCCGTTGAAGAACCCGACGCCGACACCCAGTAGGATAGCGACGGGCGCCGACAGCCAGAGCGACCACCCCCAGTCGGTGCTCATCCGAATCATCAGGTACGGGGCCATGGCGAAGGTCGCGCCGACGGACAGATCGATCTCTCCGGTAATCATCACCAAGACGATACCCACGGAGATCAACCCAATCCGGGCCGTGTCCCGCAGCACCACACTCATCAGGGGGCTGCTCAGGAAGACGCTGTTGTTGAGCTGGATGTAGGCGACGAGCAACAACGCGACGGCGGCGATGCTGGCTTCCCGGTAACGGGCAATGAAAGCGAGGGCAGCCTCTAGCCATTGCCGGCTCCGCGCCGGCTTCTCCACCTCAATTTCGAGTGCGCTCCTCTGTGCCATCTTCCCTGCTTCTTCTGGACTATCGGGAATGCTTGTCCATCCTAGATTGCACCGAGGACTGGCACATCACGCAATCGGCTTCGACCATCAACGAACGGTGAAATCAGATCTCACCGCAGTGCCGGCACTACACCCGTGGTCGTTGGCCGCAGGTCCACCGTAACGGCTCGATTCGATGGGCCCGTGACGGCCGCTTCGCCGGATGAACAGGGACGCCAGCTGGATTGCCGGCGTCCGTGTTTGCTCGTCGTTCGCGCGAGCGCAGCGATGGATAGGAGGCTATCCCCCTATCCATCTATCGACGATTCGGTCGCTACTGCGGCTCCGCGTCGGTACTGCCCTCGAACCGGGACGGGCTGAGGTAGATTTCGACGTTGTCCTTCGTGACGTATGCCAGGCTGGTATCGGTGTTCGCGGGGGAGACCGCGCCGCCCGAAAGCTTGTAGAGGTAGAGCTGCAGCGTGGGAATAAAGCCTTGCAAGTACGGTTGCTGGTCGGTGGTGAAGGTCATGTCGCCGCTGCCGATGAGCGCGAGGGTCTCTGGTAGCAGGTCGTAGCCGGCCGTGATGACTCCCTGCGCCGCCAGACCATACTTCTGGGAGATCTTGCCCACAGCCAGGGAATCGGTTGCGCCGGTGCCGAACATGCCCACCACGTCCTTGTTGGCGAGATAGTAGCTTTCGATGCGGGACTCTTCCGTGGCCTGATCGACACCAGATTCAAGCGTTTCATACGTGACCGGGTCGCCGGCGTCCTTGATCGCCTGGATGTAGCCGTCGAGTCGCGGCTGCAGGTTCAGCGAACCGGGAGTGGCGATGGAGAGCATCACTTTACCGCCCGGTTTCACCATCGGCAGCCACTTTTGGGCGATGTTGTAGCCAGATTGGTAGAGGCTCTGGCCAACGTAGGAGAGCCGGGAATTGCCGGTCGTATCGGCGTTGTACCCGATCACCGGGATGCCGATACTGAGCGCATCGTCAGTTGGCTTGTTGAACGCCTCGGCATCGACCAAGCACACCGCGATGCCGTCCACCTTGTTGGCGATCGCCGTCTGCATAGCGGACACCATCTCGGTGACGGTGGAGGTCTGCGAGCCGGTCCACTGGTAGCTACAGCCTAAGAACGCGCAGGCATCCTCGATTCCGTAGACTGTCGGTGTGAAGAACGGGTTGGTCGTTACGTGGTTGACGAACGTAATTTTGTATTCCTTCTTCGGCAAACCAGCGGCGGCCAGTGCCTCACGGACCGATCTCGATCCCACTCCCGCGCTGAGCGCGGCCGCCGCAGCACCGCCCAGCCCGAACTTCGCCGCCATGCCGAGTGCCTTGCGTCGGCTCAGCTCGTAACTGGTGCGCTGGGCCGGTGGCATGCTTTCGAGGACAGCCTTCTCCATTGATGGACTCCCTTTCCGTTCTTGAGTTGTCGCCTCGGCTCGCTGAATTTGAGAGCGCCGACTTGTAGCAGTTTTGCTCGGGCGGAGTCAAGCCCTGGGTAGCGGTCCGGGCAATCACATCAACATTCCGGGCACCTAGCCCGTCGCCCGAATGCCCTGATCGTCGCCGCCCTCACGCTCCTGTCGTCCCCCGACACCTCGTCTCTCGCCGCCGGCACCGGCAGCGTCTTCGTCAACAAGCCCGGTCGTTGTTGTGACACTCCGCGAGGAGCTGTTTCTGACTTCATCAGGCCAGGTAACTCACTTGCGGCGCCGCTGACGCCACGATCATCGCGAGGAACGACCCGACTGTGTTCTTTTGGCCCGCTCCCGACGTGCCGGGAGCGGGACCGCGGCCCGTTACTTGGCCAGTGAGAACGCGTAGACCGTGGTCGAATTGAACTCCTGACCGGGCTCCAGCACCGTGGATGGGAAGTTGGGGTGATTTGGTGAGTCAGGAAAGTGTTGCGTCTCCAGCGCGAATCCGTCGCCCTGGCGATACATCTTGCCCGCGGCGCCGATCAACGTCGCATCGAGGAAGTTCCCCGAGTAGAACTGAATGCCCGGCTCAGTCGTGGAAATCTCCAGCGTCCTGCCGCTCGTCGGTTCGACAACTCGAGCCGCCAGCATCATGGTCGTGTCGTCCGGGCTCGGACGGTCGAGCACGAAGTTGTGGTCGTAGCCTCGACCGAACACCAACTGCTCGAAATTGTCCCGCACGCGCTCGCCAATGGCGTGCGGCGTCGTGAAGTCAAGCGGCGTTCCCGCGACGGGAGCAATCTCGCCGGTGGGGATCAGGGTCGCGCTCACCGGTGTGTAGTTGCTGGCCATCAACTGAAGCTGGTGATCGTTGATGCTGCCGACCCCGTCTCCGGCGAGGTTCCAGTAGGAATGGTTGGTCAGGTTGAGCACCGTAGTCTTATCCGTCGTCGCATGGTAGTCGAATTTGAGCTCATTGTTGTCCGTCAACGTGAACGTGACGTCGACCGCGAGATTGCCGGGATACCCTTCCTCGCCGTCCGGACTGGTGCGACTCAGCTTCA
>JBJMIR010000117.1:0-5261 GCA_045806785.1 Propionibacteriaceae bacterium
CCTCGACCAGCGCCGCGCTCCGGCCTCAAACCGCTCTAGGACCGAGATGTTGTCGAGCGGACCGAATCCGCTGGTGCCGAGAAAGGCCGGGCGATCATGGCGAACGAGTCGATCAAGCCACAGCCGCCACACGGCGAAAGGCGGCGCATTGCGTATCGCAGATTCCTGATACAGCCGGCGTAAGGTCGCTGGATCTGTGGCGAGCACCACCGCTTCCGCTTCAATCTCAACGCCAGACTCCAGGCCAACCCGAGGCCAAACCTGTGTGGCATCGACCCAGGCGACGCTCTCGTCTGTTTTTACCTCCACACCGAGACGCTCCAGATAGCGCCGCAGCGGCGACCACAGACAGCTGTCGTAGTCATCCCGTGGTACGTCAAAGAGCAACCCCTCCGACGAACCAACAAAGTAGGTATGGAACATGGCGACCAGCTCACCGGCGGAGAAGTCTTCGGGATGTGCAAAGAAGCTACGGGCGAAGACCTCCAGTGCCAGGTGCCGGGCCTTACCGGGAAATCGAAGTCGATCAAGGAACTCAGCCGCGCTCTCACCGTCATATCGAGAGAACGTCGCCGGGAAGTCAACATCGAGCAGCTCGAGGGCAGCCGGTACGTTAACAGCAGCAAGATCACGAAGCTGGAAAGACGGGCTGCGTGCGACAAATGCCGCTATGTTGAGCGGCGGGGTGCGCGGGATTTTGGTGAATGAATCGGTGTGCCCGTCGGCCGAGATCAACGGATAGTCCGAGAGAGGTACAAGGGACTGCAGATCAGGATCTACTCGCCGAAGCAGCGCTCGCAGGTTGTAGTACTGCCGGAAGAAGGCATGAAAACCGCGGCTCATGGTGACCTGATCATCGCCATGTGTCACCGGCCACGAGCGCACCCGCCCACCGAGCTGCTCATGCGGCTCGATCATGATCACCGGTACGCCGCGCTCGGCAAGTCCGACGGCGGCCGCGATCCCAGCAATGCCACCGCCCGCGACGACGATGGGTTTAGAGGTACCAGTCAGCCTCGCCGCGCCCGCTGCCCCGGGATGACGCACGGCGCGCACATCGCGGCCGGGTCGCCACTGGGCGCCGCGCCGTCCAATGATCTTGCGGCCAATGATCATGAGGCTCCCGCTGGCTTGCGAGCGCGAAAGGTGTGCAGGATGCCGCATTGCCAGCCTGGCACAGTGCGCACCTCGACGTCGACGAAACCAGCACCGTAGAGGCGATCGACAAAGGTCTGTGCCGAGTCGAAGGACCGCACGCTCCGGCACAGGTAGCGATAAAGCTTGCTCCGTGGAGAGGTCAGCCAGCCAAGCGGAATGATTGCCAGCCAGCACACCATGGACCACAAAGCTTTGGTCCACAGGCGCGACCCGGCGATGGAGTACTCCTGAACGACGAGCACTCCCCCATCCGCAAGCACATCGAAGAGTCCGGCTAGGAGCTTGTCGCGTTCGGCAACATTGCGGAACAGGTACGCCGCAAAGACTCCCTGTATGGGGTCGTCAAGTCCCAACCACTCATGTGAACCGACGATCTCCTCAGCTTGACCGACCTCGAACCGAACACTCGCGGGCCAGTCCTTGGCGCGAGCCTGATCGAGCATGCCGGCAGAGGCATCAACGCCCACTACGGTGAATCGGTGCCCACCCGCCTGGACAGCTTCCAGGACGGCACGAGTCGACGCGCCCGACCCGCATCCAAGATCAAGAAGAGAAATCGACGGTGGCTCGGATGCGTCCTCTGGCACTGGCAGCCACTCCATCAGGCCGTTTGCGGCCATCCGCAAGTGCGCGTGATACCCAGGGTTCAGTGCAACCATCAAGTCGTAGTGAGGTGCCACCTCGTCGAACGCCGCTGCCACATTCTCAGTCGTGATCATGGTCACGGTTGATCAGCCCCCTTCGATGACGTCCGGCGATCCAGCCAGCGTCGCCACAGCAGGATAGCCAGCGTGACCATCGCGAAGCCAAAGCCGAAGTCCTCGATCGGAATGTCCCACGGTATTCGTAAGCCGAGGAACTCCTCGGGGTCGTAGATCACGATCGGAGCAGACAGCTTGGTAAGCCAGCCGTCCACCGGAATCTGGAACGCGAAGATGATCGCGATCGACAACCAGTACTGGGCGGTGGTGAAGATGCCGGTCTTGAAATAGACCAGCTCGGCGAGGACCACTGCCACAACGGCGACAGCGGTGAGCACCGTGTACTCAGGCACCAGGGCCCTTACCGCCAACCGGTGATCTTTTCTGGGTGAAGCGAAGCATCTGGCCGACCGCCTCGTACGTCAGCAGTCCGCAAATGGGCACCACAATGAAGAACACCAGCTCCTCTATCGGCATGCCGAAGATCAACTTCACACCAGTGGTGAAGCGGGCGCTATAGCTCCAGTGATCACGCAGAATTCCGACGATGTCCCAGACCGAAAAGATGATCACTACCGGGATCAGCGCGAATGCCAATCCGGTCGCCCGACGGTACACCCGAGCGCCCAAAACGAACTCCAGCGGCAGCGTGATCAACAAGCAAGCTGCCATCAGCAACAGGTACTGGAAATGATCGAGACCGCCCACTTCCCAACCGTACAAGGGCAGATCGAAGTTGGCATTAATACTTCGAGCACAAGAAGAACCCGGCTCACGAGCGTAACTAGATTGTTTTTCGTTTTCCTGTCCACACCCTTCGAAAACGCTACGATCGTCAACATGCCAGCTGGGCCGACCCCCGATTTGGGGACGCGGCGCAGCGGAGGTTCGGGGGATTTACGGCAAGGAAATCTCACCCAGATCCTTCGCTACGTGCGCGATCACGGAGCTAGCAGCCGTCACGACATTGCACACGGCTGCGGCCTCGGCATCTCCACGATGACCGATCTCATCGGCGAACTCCGGGCACGCCGGATCGTCATGGAGCTCGACCCGATCCGCCGTCCGGGTGCCGGTCGGCCGACTCGTCCGATTGACTTTGACGGCGAGCCATGGTGCGTTCTCGGCGTACGCGTCGGCCTTGACGGCTTCGAATTCGCCGCCGCCACCCTTGGAGGACGGGAGCTGTGGCGAGACAGTGTCCCCGCAGATCTCCGCGGGGCTGCACCCGACGCCGGCTTTGACGCACTGGACAGCCAGCTGCGTACCCAGCTCAACCGGTTACCGGCCGAGAAGCACCTCATTGCGATCGAGATCGGTGTACCGGGCTACGTAGCGGCAGACCGCGCAACCGTCAGCCTGTCGGAGAGCCCGGAATGGCGCGACTATCCACTCAGTGCAAAGGTGAGCGCGACGCTGCACGAGCTCGGCATCGAGGGCGTTCACGTCGGCATCACGAACGAGAGTCAGCTAGCGGCTTTGCATGCCGTCCGTAGTGAGCTTCACCTGGAGCCGGAGACCATCGCGGCCTACCTCGGTGGCCTCCGGAACATCGGAACCGGTCTCATCGTGAACGGCGAGATCTTCCATGGAGCTGGCGGCGGTGCTGGCGACCTGAGTCACCTCAATGTCGATCCGTCTGGGCCCGCGTGCTCATGCGGTCGCAATGGCTGCCTCGAGTCACTCATCGGACCACAGAATCTGCTGATCGTCGGTGAGTTGCTGCCACGTGATGAAGCTGCGCGGTTGGTTGACGAACAACCCAAAGAAGCGATACGGCACATCGTCGAGGCAATCGATGAGGGCCAAGCCGCGATGCTGCAGGTCCTCAAGCGGGCCGGCGCAGCGTTGGGTGACGCGATCGACGACGTGATCGGCGTTCTCAACCCGCACACCGTGATCTTGGGCGGTTATCTCGGCGCTCTGAGTCCGCACCTGATGGACTCCATCCAAGAGCGGATCTCACATCGAGTCGCGATTCCAGCATTCGCCGATACCAAGATCATCGCCGTCGACCAGAACGAGTCCCGGGTCGTCGGTGGCGCGGTTCTTGCTGCCCGGGACGCGTGCTTCTACGACCCGCTCAGCCTCACCCGAGCAATTTGATTGCTTCACTCGCTTCGCTCGTTCCGCGCGGAGTGAACTGATCAAGCCACTGACCTAGCTTGAGCCGAGCTGATCGGCCGTGATCACCACGGCCGCGGCTGTCCAGGCAAGCGGTGCGACCGCCGCCGGTTGGCCGTTGCGCAATACCTTCTCGGGAAGCGATCCAGCGGTCGTACGGTGTTGATCAAGCCAGCGCAGCCGGGCCACTGCTTCCTCCCGATCACCGATGAATGCCGCAGTCATTGCCCGACTGGCAGTCACGTTGGTCCAGCTCACCCCGTCCCGCCGCCACGATCCGCCTGGGGCCAACCCGCCGGCGGGTCGCGCCATGGATGATGCCGCCCGTTCCCAGGCGCGGACCACGGTTTGATCAACGCTCGAGCTCAACGGCGGCAGCAGAAAATCGACACCCAGGTCGACGCTGTCACCGCGACCGCCGAGATGTCGTGGATAGCCGCTATGCCCGAAGTCTTTCGTGATCGCGCCTTGCAGCCGTGTCGCACCGGCCGCCGCAGCGTGCGCCTGATCGACGGCTCCGAGCATTCGGTACAACCGGGCACTGCTCTGCAACCCAACGCCGAGCAACGCCGCTGTCGCGAGGGTCAGCCGGTTTTCCTTGATCTCCCAGTAGTCGGCGGATGGTGGCGGCAGTGAGGACGGCGTCGAAATTGATCTCAGTGCTGCCGCAGTGCTGCGGTCAATGAGCTGGCCATGCCGCTGCAGGAATGCCGTACGGTCGGCGGGCTGCAGCTGCTGCGCCACCTGTTCAGTCGCCCACAGCGCCCAGCCGATGCCATCGAGCTCGACGCCACGCTGATCCGGTACACCGCTGCCATCCGGCAGATAGCGGGCCTGGAAGAGTCCCGACTCCGGCTGTACCTTCTGCAAGAAGCCCACGATCCTCTCAGCGTCGGCGTGATGCCCGGTGCGAGCCAGCGCCGAGGCAACCAACGCCGAATCACGCGGCCACACATAGCGCCACTGTGGGCTCCATCCGGCGAGAGGCACACCGTACGGCCGACTCAGGACATGCAGATCGAGCAGCGCGGCGGTCACCATGTCACCGTCGAGTGCGCTGACGCGTGGCACTGTGCCCGCGGCCAGCCAGGCGGCCTGCTGCTGGGCAAGCTCCATACTGTCCGGCATCCCGGCTCGCACCCTGCTGCCCGGAATGAGTTCATTCGCATCAGAGATGTCGACAAGATGGCCGCCCGGTCCCACGGCGACGGTGACCGCATCCAGCGGGATGATCGCGATCCGGTTTCTGTGTGCCAGCAGGCCCGACGAGCCGATCAT
>JBJMIR010000118.1:0-19017 GCA_045806785.1 Propionibacteriaceae bacterium
GTCTCCGTCGTCACGTACGCCATCATCGCCGGCGAAGTCGTGATCGCCACGCCGGCGACCGTCTCCATCAGATTGTTGAAGGCGCTGTGAGAAAGACTGACCGGCCAGATGCTTCCCGACCACAGTCGCAACCACCCATACCAGACACCAGCCAAGGTCAGCGTGACCATCACCACCGGTACAACGATCCAGCGCTTTCCCTCGCTCTGATAGGTCGTGGTGAGCACCAGCAGCGGCAGATGGAAGATCGCGTGGAAGGCACCAGTCACAACAGCCGCGCGCCGCCCAGACATGAGTTCGGCCAAGCGAAAAAGCAGGTATCCCCGCCAGCCGATCTCCTCACCAAGAAAGACAACAGCGAAAATGATCGTTGTTAAGGCGACGTTGAGAACACCCCTGCCGAAGCCCGGACCCAAGCCGGGAAAGCTCACAACCCCGAAGGCGGCCGCGACGCCGAAGCTCACAGCAATGATCACCGCCGGTCCAACGACAGCAATCAGCAGCCCTCGCCCCCTCCGCGGGTTGAATCCCACCCCCGCCCAGACCACACGTCGCTGACCGCGCGGAACGGTAAAGGCGACGGTGAGTGCGACCGCGATCACCGGAAAGGCAATAGCGATCAGCGGTGTGATCCCGGCGTGCGGCAGTGCGAGCGCGATGGCGAGCGTCAGCCCGTAGGTGATGCACAAGTACACGACAATTTGACGCAGAGGGCGGTACGTCCTCGGTGGCGCCGGCTCTTCAGCCGTTCGTCGCTGTTGCATCGGTTCTCCTCTGATTCCTGCCGCTTGTTCATCTGCCGAATCACGCGCGCCGAACGTCAGCGCAGTGACCGATGAGTAGCCGCCGACCACGACCCCGAGCCATCCCCTCATTGTCACCCCCGCCAGCGCCGTTGACCACGGCTCGGGCGGTAAGCGCCGCAGGCGAAACCTGTTCCGGGTCTGACGGGTCGGCCTCAAGGGCGCACACGCACCGGCGCGGCGGGCGTCATCCGGCGAAATGAACGCTTGCATCGGGGAACCGGCCTCGTGGCCACGGAGGAGACAGCGCCCGAACGGCCAGACATGGGGTCGAGGTTGAGTGCATCGTCGATCGCTCCCTTAAGCCCACGTTGGCCCATTGCATTACCCACGGTAGGTATGCGGGGTAGCTCGCCAGACATGTCGGGTAACTCGGCGTCAATATCTGCCAAGCTCATCGGTCGGTAGATCGAGATGTTTCTGGTCATGCCAGTCCGCCTCCAAGCAGAGCACGATGAGCCGGCGTGTCCACGCTGCCATCGTTAGCTGAAAATCCAGTCCAGCAGGCCGAATGCGCCGAGGAAGATCACAATCGCAGTGATGATGGCGAGCATCAGGAGGGCGACGAGGAGCGTGCCGCATCCACTGCGGCGTTGCTGGGCGAATACCTGGGTCGGCGGCTGCTGCGGCGGTTGAGTCATAGCGCTTTTCTCTACGGTGGATGTAATCGACGTTAGTGCTCGGGCCGGGATCGTCAGCGCGTCGGGTAGCACCATCGCGGCCGTGTCGACGATCACCGGAGTTGGTTTCGTGTAGGCGCGGATTGGTGTCGACGCAGTCATCCAGCACCTCATTGGTGCCAACATGCGGCCGACCGATCAGCGCGGGCATCTGGGCAGTTTCCGCAATACCGCCAAAGTGATCGACCCGGCCGCTTCCGCGTCCTCACTGTCGCGTAATTGATCTTGACGGCGGAAGGTGATCACGGGATTCGCAACGTCAACGTCACTCGATACGCGCAGGCATCTCAACGGTCGTCACGACGGCGCTACGGGAACGGATGAACGGCACTATGTGCTCAACCTTTCAGCGCCTCGTCGTCCAGCGTCGATAGCAAGATCGTCTTGATCACCAGATCGTGACCGGTGCCTTCCTAAATGATCAAAGGCCACGAATGCCCGTCCACCAGGACTGATTAGCAACTGAATAGGTTCTTGATCAACTGCGTTGGCGGTCACCCAGGGCGTTTTGACTACGGACGCCTCACTGGGAGTCCATGGCTGGGGACTCTTTCTTCGCCACCTGATCAAAAGACATAGATCCGCGAGCGCAGTGATCAAGAGCAAGTGAGCCCCCAGCAGGGCGCTGCTAGGGCACAATGGGGGAGAAAAGTTTGCCCCGGGTTTGGACCTGACCTCCTTTCTGGGATTTGATCAGGTTGATCAAGCTAGCTGCGTCAGTGCTTGGAGCCTGGGGCTTGTTGCAGTCGCGGAGTACGTCACGAAGTCGATACACCGGGTCAGCCAGATTGGTGCCGGGTGAGTGCGCGGTACATGCGTCGTGGCGTGGCCGGTGGCGGGAGTTCCCCTGCCGCGGTCGCGGTGAAGGCTTGGAGGAGGTAGCCGACCAGCCGGTCGGAACTCTCCGGTGCGTGTTCGGCGGTGGCGGCGACGACACCGGCGTTGGCCATCAAGACCAGTGGGACGTCTTCGGGTACGAAGTCTTTTCGCAGCCGCCCGGTGGCCTTGGCTTTCTCGATCAGCTCCACGACGCCGTGGTAGACCCGGTCTCGCTGCGCCCGGAGCTCGGGGGCGTCGGGGAAGGCCTGGGTCACGATGTCGCGGAACCCGCGGTCGCCCCGCTGCATGGCGGTGATGGTGATGAGGTATTGGCAGAAGCCCCGCCAAGGATCGGGCTCCTTCAGCGCGCGGGCGATCGCTTCGGTGTAGGCGGCAAGCTTGGGTCCGAACGTGGCGACCAGCAGGTCCTGCCGGGTCGGGAAGCGGCGGAACAACGTGGCAATGCCGACGCCGGCCCGGCGGGCGATCTCTTTGGAGGATGCGTCCAGCCCTTGCTCAGCGAAGGCCTCCCGCGCCGCCTTCAGCAGCAGCTGCCGGTTGCGTTCGGCATCAGCCCGCAGGTCTTCACCACCTCTGTCGCTGGCGGGCTCTCGCTTCATCATCACTGATCCTAGTCTCAAGTGGAACGGCCGGTCCAGATCATGTAAGCTGGAATCGGATCGACCGGTCCAGTTATGTGTCACGGGGCCGTCCATCACGATCAACCAGCAAACCAATCGATCACACGATCACCGTGCAGAAGGAGTGCGTCATGCGCGCTGTTGTGCTCACCTCGGCCGAGTCCAGGAGTCCGGAGCTGGTCGACCTGCCGTCGCCAGAGCCTGCGGCGGGCGAGGTCCGGGTCAAGGTGGCCGCCGCCTCCGTCAACGGGTTCGACCTGTCGGTCGCGGCCGGCCACACCAAGGCGTATATGGAGCACCGTTATCCGCTGGCGCTGGGCAAGGACTTCGCCGGCACCGTCGACGCTGTCGGCCCGGATGCGAGCGGGTATGCCGTTGGCGACCGGGTGTTCGGCACGGTCACCAAAGAATTCCTGGGCGACGGGTCGTTCGCTGAGTACGTCACGGTGCCGGTGCAGGTCGGCATCGCGCATCTGCCGGAGGCGGTCAGCTTCGCCGACGGAGCGACGCTCGGCTTGGCCGGGACCGCCGCGTACTCCGCGGTCGACGCCGCGAATATCGATGCCGACACTTCGGTCCTGGTGGTGGGGGCCACCGGCGGGGTCGGTGTCCAGGTGGTGCAGCTCACGGCTGCCGCCGGCGCGGCAGTCGCCGGCACCTCGGGCACCGAGGCCGAGGCGGAGCTGCTGCGGAACCTCGGCGCAACCGCAATCATCGACCGCACCGGCGATGTCGTCGACCAGGCGCGCAAAGTGTTCGCGGACGGGGCAGATGTGATCATCCACCTGGCCGGTGACCCAAAGGTCGCCGCCGCCGCACGCGAGGGCGGGACGCTGGTGTCGACGATCTTGTTCGACCCCGCCCAGGTCCCCAGCAACACGGTCAAGCTGGCTCCGGTGATGGCCAACCCCACCCCGCAACTGCTCACCCGGATCGCCGACGCGCACGTGGCCGGTCACACCCGCACCGTCATCCAGCAGACCTTCACCCTCGATCAGGTCAACGACGCGTTCGCCGCCTTCGCCGGTGGCACCGTCGGCAAGATCGTGCTCATCATCGATCAGGCCTGAGGTCGGCGCCGAGCATGGAGCTGGCGCGAGGGCCAAACTCCAATAACCAGTCCTATGGCTGGTGAAATCGCTGTGAAAGCGTCTCCATTGCGCCTGCCAAAGCCCGATTTAGGACTTGCACCTGAGTACTGATCAGATGGTTAGAGCAGCACAACAACCTACAGAACAACCGAGGACATTGCCGAGTTTCATGAGCCTCGATAGGTTGGCGGCATCGCTCGGCGCCGGGCCCGCCGGCGCCGCCGAGCTGTCGGAGGGACCAACATGAGCCGACGCCTGATGCTATCCCTCATCCTGCTCCTCGCGCTGGCTGTCGGTGCGTGTACGCAGAGCGCGGCAGAGGAATCGCCGACCCGAGCTCCCACGAGCGGTACCGCGCGCGGTGGCGACGCGACGGGTCCCGCCCGCCTCACCAAGGCGCTGGCCGCGATCGAGGACCTGCAGAAGTACGAATCGTCGGACTGGGGCTATGTGGTCCTGGATCAAAAGAGCGGCGAGGTACTGGCATCCCAGAACGCGAACAAGATGTTCGACCCTGGCTCGACGATGAAGAGCTTTGCTGTCTCCACGGCTCTTCGCCTCTACGGCAGCGACTACAAGTTCACGACCCCCGTGTACCGCGTGGGCACTATCGCGGGCAACGCGCTGAACGGAAATCTCGTCCTGGTCGCCTCGGGCGATCTCACCTTGGGCCTGCGCCAGGAGCCGAACGGCTCGCTGTTCTACGAGAGCCTTCCGAAGGTCGATCACAGCTACGCGAACGTAGGCCTCCCGGGCGCTGTCGAACCGCCAGGCAATCCGGTGGGCGTGCTCGACCAGTTCGCGGCGTCGGTCAAGGCCGCTGGCATCACCCGCGTGAACGGCAACGTCGTGATCGATGATCGCCTCTTCGACACGATCAACTGGCCTGACGGTCTCGTCTCTCCGATCTGGGTCAACGAGAACCTGATCGACATCGAGGTCATGCCGGGAACCGCCGCCGGCCAGCCGACGACGGTCGACTGGCGGCCGAAGACCGCGACCTACACCGTCGAATCCCAAGCTACGACCGTCGGCGCCAATGAGACGATCGACCTTGAAGTGACCCAGCCGACACCGGGGCATCTTGTCGTGACGGGCACGATCGCGGCCGGCAACAAGCCGACGTTGGTCGTCAAGGAGATCGACGATCCGTCGGCGTTCGCCCGGACCGCCTTCATCGAAGCGCTGCAGCGCGCTGGCGTCACCGTGACCGCCGCGCCGACCGGTCCGAACCCCGCCGCGCTTCTGCCGGCCAAGGGCAGCTACCAGCCCGCCGACAAGGTCGCCGAGCACGTGTCAACGACGCTCGCCGAGTACGTGAAGCTGATCATGAAGGTCAGCTACAACCGCGGAGCCGATCTCATGACCTGCCTGTCGGCGGCCAAGACCAGCAGCACGAATTGCAACGACGGCTTGACCCAAGAAGTCAAGACTTTCAGCGACCTCGGCGTGTCGAAGACGAGCACCTACCCGTTCGACGGCGCCGGCTCCAACGACCAGAACCGCGTCACGCCTACCGCGCTGGCGACGTTCTACAAGGCCGCCACCCAGACCCCGTACGCGAAGGCGCTGCACGACTCGCTCCCGATACTCGGCAAGGACGGCACGCTGGCAACCTCGGTCCCGAACTCACCGGCTGCTGGCAAGGCGGAGATCAAGACGGGCAACCGAGCCGTCGGGACGCCCGCTGGGCAACTCATCCTGCTGGGCAACACCCTGGCTGGCTACATCCAGGCCAAGAGCGGCCGCGAGCTCACCTGCTTCATCGGCGTCGTGAACGTGCCGCTGGCCACGACGGCCGACTTCTTGACAGTGACCGCGGATCAAGCACAGATGGTGGTCGCGATCCAGCAGGCGTTCTGACGCTCACAACCTCGCGTAGGGAATCGAGGCTGCTCGATTCCCTATGGCTCAGTTCCTCAGTCGGGAGCAAATCGCTCATCTATGAGGATCTGGTCGAATGCTGCCTGATGAAGTCTTCAATCTTCGGCTCAGGGCGACTGAACCCCACGACAGGAATCTCACTGCCGCTTTGGCCTAGCTCCGCAATCGAATGCTCAAGACGGTCGATGACATAGACAATCGCAGTCGTTGGACCGTCTACCCCCACGTCGACGCCCACGATGGTGTAGCGATCGCGATCGATGTTTGCAAGCTCGTAGAGGCTCGGTCGGTCCAAGGCGGCTTCCGCGCCATCCAGACCGATTTCTCGTCCCTTGACTTCCATGACCCCGACAATTCCACCTCCAAATGAACGCAAGGTGTGCTAAAGATTGACCCCTTGGCCCCCCTGCGTGACACATCGCCTTTGTGATCACGGCCTTGATGGATGATCCGGCTTGCTTTGAGCCGCGCCAACGTCGTGGACGCCTCAGCGAGTAATCGCATGGCTGTGCGGGCCACTTCGTTGTACCTGCTCGGTGTGGTGATCGTTGGGGCGCACCGACGACGGATGGTCGACAGCACTGGAGGCCGCTCTGACCGCTTCCCGTCGAGTCGACCTCCGGCACGGAACAATGCCGCGTATGTGGCCGGGCGTGTTTGCGGCGAAGGCCGCAGTCATCAGGGTCAGGATGGCGAAGCAGCGCAATTAGGGCAGTTGGTCTGGTTCATTTCAGACATCTCAGCTGAGCGCCCACAACACCAACAGCCCGGAGCCCGCGACTGCGAGGAGACCGCCCACGGATAGCAGGAACGCTTTCAGGTCCTTGCTCATAGTCCTCCCGCCTTGTGGCGTGCCAGCGCCGTCGCGCTCTCAGCGATGATGCGTACGATCGTCGCCGCCACAGCAGGGTAGTGCGTCGCGGCGGCTGTTGTGGGGCGTAGCGGCCAATGCACCCGTACAAGTGGTGGTGTTTCGTCGGGGGGTTCCATCAAGGTCGAATCGAAACCGAGTACGAGATCGAGACCTCGGGTTGCGTTCCTGAGAATCCGTGCCCGTACGGAATGTCTGCGCCGCGGCGACGCTCCCACCCAAGCCGCATGCACCGGTCTAGTTCGTCAAGATCAACCGGCCCCGCAGCATCAAAAGATCCGCCGCTATCAAATCCTCACCTCGCCGCGCGGCGCTAGAGAACCAACTACCCGCAAGGATGCCGGCGCACTCTGTGCGGATGTCGTCGCGGCCCTGCGCCACCTCCCGAAGGTGGTCTATCAGGGGTTGGAGTTCGGGCCGTCTGGCGGTTAATAGGGCTTCGCCGTGGAGCTCGGAGGACAGGATCTGGTCTTCAGTTGAGATGCCTTAGTGTCACCGACGCCGCCGACAGCCTGCAGGCTTGTCAGCGGTATCGGTTAGCGTCGTGTTGGCGGGCCGACCAGGGGGAGGCGGCTTAAAGTCCTGGAAGCTCTGTCGGCCCGCGCCATCGGTACGTTAAAAACCGCCCGCCGACATGCCGTGCATGCTGCCCGAATCTGGGAGCGCATTAGGGTTTGAACCCATGTCGCCGAGAGTGATCTTGCGGCGGCCACAGCGACGGCACTCCAGCCACCTCTTCTTAGTCTCGTGGTCGAACACCTTGTGCCATTGATGCCGTCGAAACAAGGAAAGGTGCGGAGCGAGAGGGGCTTCCATTGTGAACCGAAGAAAGCCATGGAGCCAAGGATGGCTACGCGTTCGTGGACTGGTGGGGAACCGGTCAGTCGAGCGGCCAGACCCTGGGGGGCGTCGCCAGGCAGCATCGCGGCACCGTCCCACCATAGCTCCGCCAGCGCCGTGGGAGTCTTGAGGTTTTGCGAGTCATGTCCAGCCGTTCGGGCTCGCCGTTGTAGATCCCGTGCTCCGAGGCCTTGCGACGGATCAGGCGTCGTGTATGGGACATCGTAGGCATGTATGCAGTCGGTATCACCTGCTCGAATGCCTATCCCGGTTCCTGCTCCAGCCGGGTCGCTGCCGTGGTCAGTCTCTGGTGTGGGATCCCGTTGACATAGATCTGCCACTCGGTCCCGTTGTTGCCGTCGGACTGGGCGAAGGTGCTCACCCGGTAGTAGGGCGACCAGAAGACTCCGGTCGCATTGATCAGCGGGTAAGCGAACATCGCTACTGTGACAGCCAGCAAGGTGATCGTCACCACCCGACCAGTGCCTGCGAACAAGGCCACGAACAGCGTGGCCACCAGCAGGAACCAGACAAGGGGCGGGGGCGCCGGTGAAGGCGCAGACCGTGAAGCCGACGATGCCGATCAACGAGCCGATCAGGTCGGAGCGGTAGGCGTCCAGTCGGGGCATTTGGGAGAAGCAGTCGGCCACCAGCTCGCCTGGGCCAGCCATGATGGCGGCCACCGCGAGGAAGATCACCGGCAGGGTGACCCAGATCGGCGGTCCGGAGGTGCTCAGGCTGGTGAAGTAGATCACCGACTCCTGGTCGCGATTCACCGCCACCGGGAATGTAGATAGGAATCCCACGTAGGCCAGCAGGGCCACTAATGAATAGAACGGCTGCCTACGTTTCGATCGGTTAGCCCGCAGGAAGCCGAGGCCAATGCCGAGGAACGAGCCCAGCAGGATGAAGTTGCAAACACTGCGCTAAACGTACCTAGTCGGTGACCTGCTGATCCAGCTTCCGGACCTTATAGAGCGGGCCCGCCAGGAAATAGAGGCTTCCAGAAACGGGCCCCGACGGAAGCGGAGTCCGCCGTGACAACATCATCACCCAGAGTCACTCTCGCGGAGGGTGCTATTAGGAGGGCAGACCGATTGAGCGTTCAGCTCATCAGGCCGAGTGACAGACCGAGTCTCGTGCTCCTGGTCTGGCCCGGAGCTCCGACAGTGGCACATGCGAGCCCCAAAGCGCTTTCCAACATTGCCGCAGCTATCGTCCGCCTCATGGGCGAAGCGCAAGCACAACTTGCAACGATCCGCCGGGAAGGATGATCGTCGAGGTCAGAGACTTCGATGAGCGGCTCGATGGCTTTGCACCTGATGCGGGTTCCGTCCAGCACCTCGCCAATTACGGCAGCAGGTCAATCAGTACAACGAGTTGTTCTATCTTGACAGAGATCGGCTTGATCAACTGAACGTGATGCTCATGCGCGGGCGAGCGAGGTTGAAATCTTGCTGACGCTGCGCGAGTGTGCCGATGTCTCTCTGGACGAGTATGGGAACCGATGAAGCAAGTGCGACTTCCAAGACCTAGCAATCGAGCTTGATTGGGAACTGAGGTGTCTGCAGAAGCGCGGACCAGTGTATTTCTCACTTGATCTTGGACGATCGCGAGAGGATTCCCGAGGGACGGGCCGTATCCGAAGCCAAAGGGATCAACAAGCCAGGCGCGCGCGAGTGATCAAAACGGTGCAAAGCTATCGGTTGACCACGATAGAGGTAGCGTAGGTCGCGGTAGGGCCGAGATGGTGCCATCGGAATCACGATTCCGTACGTTGAGCTCCTCCTTGCGACGGCCCTGGGGCTCAGTGCCATTGAAGCTGAACCGGGTTGCCATGTAGTCGTCGGGCTCGATCTTGATCCGGTAGTCCAGGTCGTGGTTGCTGTTGGGTCGCTGATCACTGCGTGACGTGACCGCTTTTTCTCGACGGCGAGGCGGTGTCGTGACGTAGCGCATCGACTCCGACCCTGAGAACAACCTCCGCCGCTGCGGCGTGGGAGCGCGCCGGTACGGCCGCCGCGATCGTCGCTCGCCCAGAGGCCGCCGAACTGGTTGGCGACGAGCACGCGCCCCTCATTGGACACAACGGACCGCATCATGCAAGGGCCCCGGACCGCCGCCAATTGATCAGTTGGGCCAACCCCGAATCCGAACCTTTTAGCCTCGGCATATCAGACCGACGCTTTGACCGAGTGAGCTAGGTCAGATCGAATGCCGCCAGAACATCAGTCTCCTTCTGGGCATCGCGGAGCGGTTGGATGCCACCTATTCGCGCAATGCTGGCGGAGAGTCCGTATTGGTTGAGCCGGGTCGTGACTTGTTTGTTGTCCAGCGAGGGCTGGATCACCACCATCGCGACATGATTGCCGGACTTATCGTCGTCTTCATCCCAGGTAACGACGATCGCCAGTCGATGTGATCTGAAGTCGGGGCCATTCTCGATGGCAGGCAGCCATAATCGCAGCCAGTGGTCGCTTGTAGCTGCCGAGCAGTCATGGCCATCGTGACAGAGGTCTGGGATCACCATGCCAAACGTCGGCAGTCTTCCGGCGGTGACATCGTCGCTGAGTGCTCCCGCGGTCGGCGAGCCGGAGGGAACGTCGAACTGTTTGCAGGTCGCTCGCTCCGCCTGATCGTCAAAGTAGGTCCAGGGATTGTGTCGCACAGCGTAGGTTCCGTGGTTACGTTGCGCACAGTTGGTGGGCATCCCCTCGGCGTATGTTTTGGTCGTCCGACCAACTGATATCAGCTTTCCAAACACCGATGGACCGTTCAGTTGATGCGAGTCAGGGTCTGCGTCATCGGTGATGCCGAACGTCGAACCGCCAGCCACGACTAGGTAATTCGGCAGCGATGGGTGCGTGATGGCGTAGAAGTTCGTGGCGGTGCCATAAGTCCCCGCCTGCGACATGAGAAAAGGCATGTGCGCCGCGGCAGAATGGGCGCTTCTGTTCTCTTCGACAATGACGAGAACTTTGTCGATCCTGGGGACTTGTGACGTACGCGGTGAGCCAGCCTGCGACGGTTCGGAGGATGCAGCTGGAAGAGGACTCGGTTTGGCGGTAGTGCAAGACGTCAAGCCCAGAAGGAAGACCGCCACAGCTAGGACAGCTGCGCTGGCTGGCCATGACGCCCAAGCGGCTGCCCGCTTGTCCACGGGGAAAGCCGGCATGCGTTAGGAGAGCCTTCTTGCCGGAGCGTGGAGGCCATTGGGCGCCTCAGTAAAGCGCCCGCGGGGGCCGATGAAGGGCACGGGTTCCCTCCTTCTGGTTCTGACTCGGTTGGTGCCTAGGCGTGATCTGACTCAACGGTGCTCGCGCTGTGGCGAGGCTGAGAAGATGGTCACTCAACAAAGCCAGCTGGCTCGCCAAAGCGTCTGCGGGTCACGTGGTCTGTAGGCTGCGAGAGCGCGTCCTGCTGAGATCGAGTGGTCGGTAACTCAGGTCTATCTCAGTTTTGATGTCGCATATTCGGCCAACGGGTCGCGCATACGCATCGCGGCAAGCCAAGCCGCCCGTTGGTGCGCGGAGAGGGGGACACCGTTGCCATGCGGATTACCGCGCGCGCGCAGCAGCTACGTCGCAAGAATGAGGACGGTGTAGGTCGTAACGGGGAGCCTGATGCGCTGGGCATCGAGTCCGCTACCGCAAGATGCGGCAAAACGGTCGCCGCCAATTCGGGTGGCGTTGACACGGCGAATAGGGTCACCGGCCCGCGTCGCATGATCCGATCGCATGCGCTTTCGGTCTACCGATGGTCGCCGGGGATCGTGACCGCGGGACCCCTTGCAGCCTTGTTCGCGGCCGCGTACCTCCTTGTTGCGCCTATGGGCCGCGATCTGTCGGCACAGATCGCTCACGCCGAGCTGGCCCAGCAGTATTGGCCTGCACTGCTTGACCTGCGGTGGTACGGCGGTTTCGACCCACTTGGCTACAGCGTTTTGTCACCTCCTGTGATGGTGCTTCTGGGCGTGCGCGCCACGACGGCGCTCGCCTATCTCGCTAGCGTGCTGCTCTTCGCGGCATTGCTGAAGCGGACGCGGGTGACGCGTCCGGCTGCCGGAGCAATCACCGCTGCGGTCTGCCTAACCGGGAATCTGGTCGTCTCGCGAACCACGTTCGCGCTCGGTCTCGCGGTGGCACTTGGCGCGCTGTTAACTCTCGCTTTCGGACGCCCGCGTATCACGGTCATGCTGGCAGTCCTGGCAGCGCTCAGCAGCCCGGTAGCTGGTTTGTTCCTGGGCATAGCCGGCGGCGCACTATTCCTGTCGGGCCAACGGCGAAGCGGGGTGACGCTGGCCATAGCCGGTATGGTGCCCACCATCGCCGTAGGGTTGGCGTTCGGCAACGGCGGGTATCAGACGTTCGGACTAAAGCAGGCCCTGAGTGGCTTGGCCGTCTGCCTAGCCGTGGCCGGACTGTGTTGGCGCCAGCGGATTGTTCGGTGGGGTGCGCTGTTATCGGCCGGCATGGTGGCTGCGGCATATCTGGTACCGACGCCTGTCGGGACGACCGCGACACGTCTGCCGGAGCTGTTCGCCGCGCCGATCATCGTGGCGGTCGCGACGATCCCTCTGATCGGCATTGTCGCGGCAACCGCAGCTGTGGGTTTGGTGCTGCCACCCGTATCGGTCACCGAGGTATTAGATCGCGGCGATCCGGCGCTCAGCACGACGTTCTACGCGCCCCTCCTGGATCAGCTGAAGGTTCGTGGGGTTGCTGGACCTATTGAGGTGGTTCCGACGCTGCGGCGTGGCGAAGCTGCCGTCGTGGCCCCAGTGGTTCCCATCGCACGAGGGTGGTCGCGACAGGTCGACACTGGGAACAGCCCCATCTTCTACGACGGAACCCTCAACGCTGACAGGTATCGAGGATGGCTCGATGACAACGCCGTCTCATATGTCGCGCTCACTACCGGGCCTTACGACTGGGCCGCAACTGATGAGGCGGCCTTGGTGCGCCGTGGTTTGCCGTATTTGAATCCCGTGTGGTCTGACCGGACCTGGACCCTTTATGCCGTGATGAATCCGCACCCGGTCCTCTCAGCACCAGGGGAAGTTATCGCTCGCAACGCCGTTTCGCTGACCATGTCTCTGCCCCAGCCGGGCGAATATACGCTGCGTGTCCGCTGGTCTCCATACTTGTCGCTGTCGAATGGCTGTGTGAAGCCCGCCCACGGGGGTTGGACGACGGTCGTGGTTCAAAACCCGGGGACTGCGACGCTCGAAGGCAGTCTGGCGCCTCGCCATTGTTGACGCCGGTTTAGGTGACCGACGTGCAGCAGGGGGAACGTTCAGTGGGTGATGCCATCGATGTGGTCGTCGCCTGGGTCAATGGGCAGGATCCGAAGCACCGCGCCAAGCGCAAGCGGTATCTGGCCGATCCGGGCGCGGATGGCATGCCAGAGCGGGCGGCCAGCGATGAGCGGCGCTTTTCAGACAATGACGAGATCCGCTTCTGCCTGCGCTCGATTCGCAACTACGCGCCGTGGGTCGGCACGATCTGGCTGGTGGCAGATGATCAGGTTCCGGCCGCGATCGATCGCCGCAGGGCCGAGCAGCACAACATCCGCATTGTCGATCACCGCGAGATCTTCCGCGGCAATGAACAGCTGCTGCCCACCTTCAACTCACTGTCCATCGAGACCATGCTGTGGCGCATCAAGGGTCTGGCCGATCGCTTCCTCTACTTCAATGACGACATGATGTTGGTCGGCCCGGTCGAGCCCACCGTCTTCTTTGCCGCCGACGGCAAAGTCAACCTGCGCGGCCGCTGGAACAACTGGAAAGAACAGCCCCCCGCGGAGGGGATCAGCTTCCACGGCAGCAATAAGCTGCTCGGCGCCGAAATGCTGGGCTACACCTCCGAGCATTTCTTCGGTTGCGCCCACGCGATCTATCCGCTGTTGCGGCCGGCGATGGAAGAGCTTTTCGAGGAGTTCAAGCCAGCCTTCCTCGCCAATGCGGCGTACCGGTTTCGCAATCGCCAGCAGTTCTGGCCAATCTCGGCCCACGATCACCTGCTGCTCAAGTCGGACCGGGCCCGGGTTCTACAGCCCAGCAACTGGGCGCATTTCTCGGTGCGCTACTGCCAGACGGCGAAGCCCGAGGCTCTCGAGGCGCGGCTGAAGCAGCTTGGGAACAGCACAATGCGTTTTGCCTGCATCAATTATCTCGAAGCGGTCGTCGCGAAGGTACCGGATGCGATGCGCTATCTGTCGAAGGCGACCGGGCCGACCGCACCTTTCGAAAAGCCGAATCGTACGACGCGCGGGCGAAGGAAACCCGGCCTTCGCCGCGGCCTGGTCGCGCTTTGGCCGGTGGCCAGAGAACTTCGGAGATCGCGCATCCGTCGAGAGCATGAGATCTCTTGACAGCGAAATCTCGTTTCGCGGAGATCATTTCACCGTGACTGGCGACGCCTCGGGGATCATGACCTCCAAAGTCATGCTCCGAGAGGAGAGCAACCGATGCTTTGGCGCGCGTATGCCCCTTCGGGTTGCGGTCGGGGGAGCCCATACCCCGCCCCTCAACGGCGGCTTAAGGTTGCCGTGAAAGATCAACAACGAAATTGACAAACAATCGCGGACGGACCAGCCGAGAAGTGTATGGCTGGCCGATTAATTCTGCGGCATCATCAACGTGTTCAACCTCAGGTGCCCGTTTGCCCAGCGCAGACCAGCTGCACGCGTCCTCGCGGGCCGACTCGGGACGAACTGCTGTTCGGATTGGCCGTAAGCGTCGTACGATTCCAGTTTGGCCGCCGGAGGTTGACCATCTCGGCTGTCGTGCCGCCTTTTGGGAGATTGAGTCGTGACCCATCAGCCGGGATTCCCGCTTGTTATCGCTCTGATGGTCTTGGTCGTGCTCGCCATCGCCTCGTCGTGGGTGGGCCGGCTGAAGGTCGAGCGTTCCATCGCCACCGCCGCCGTACGTGCCATTGTGCAACTGGCAGCGGTCGCATTGGTGATCACCGCAGTGCTCAGCCAGCTGGCCTGGTCTTTGGTCTTTGCCGCTTTCATGTTCGGTGTCGCAGTCTTCACGTCCTCGCGGCGTATCGAGGCCCCGCGGGCTTGGCCGTGGGTCGCCGTCGCGATCGGCTGCGGCGTTGTGCCCGTCCTCGCGGTGATCTTCCTCTCGGGCGCGGTGCCTTGGGACGGGGCGGCTCTGGTGCCGATGGCTGGCATCATCATCGGCGGATCGATGTCGGCGCAGTCGTTGGCCGGTCGACGGTGCTTCGCTGCGCTCCGCGAAGAGCACGGGAGCTACGAGGCAGCGCTCTCCATTGGGCTAACCCGTCCGATCGCGATCGGCGAGGTGATTGAGCGGCGACTGCCAGAAGCACTCGTCCCTGCACTGGACCAGACGCGCACCGTAGGTTTGGTCACGCTGCCAGGAGCCTTTGTCGGAGTGCTGTTGGGCGGCGGGACCCCGATCCAGGCTGGCGCCACACAGGTCCTTGTTCTGCTTGGCCTACTGGCCGCGGAGACCATCACCATAGTCGTGGCCTATCAGCTCATGAAGGCATCCCGGTTGCTCCCGCCCGATCTCCGCAGCCGCCTCGTCGCGTAAAACCGTGGAGTCAGCGGCAGCGCCGAGATCGACACAAGGCGTCCGGCGCGCCTGCGACGACTTTTTAGGTGCCGGACTCGAGGTTGCATTCAAGCCTCAGAAGTCCGGCCGGACAAGGCGCTGCGGTGACGTCGCGCCGATGATCAACGGCAAGCCCAATTTTCTTCTCATGATGATTTCGAATGGCTTGCGCCCGCGAATGCCCTTCATCAAAATGGGGTGGCTACTTTCTTGAGTGCGCATCGGCTGAGAGTTGTTGGGCTAGCGTCTGGGTCAATCTCTTCAGACATGTCACTCTCGGGATACGTCGCCAGCGTCTGATACACCAGGGCCATCGTTACGGACACCATGGCCGCGGCCAGCAACCAACCAGCCAATACATCGGTCGGCCAATGATCACCAAGATAGCTGCGACTCCAACCGATCAACAGCACCAGTAGGCAGCCGATGATCACCAATAGCCGCCGAACGAGCGGCTTTGTAGCCGTCAGGCCAAGCAGCAAACCTATGAGGATGACGACCACCGAACCACCGGCCGCGTGACCCGAAGGAAACGCCTTGTCGGTCAATGGCGCCCCTAGCATCAGGTTCGCAGGTGGTCGTGATCGGTCGAGCGCAATTTTCAAGATCGTCACGAGGCTGGCGGTCGCTGCAAGGGCCCCTAGGAGGGCAATTGGTAACAGGAATCGGCGCGTTCGGAGCCAAAGCAGCACGGCTCCCGCAACGGCGAGCCCGACCCGTACGCCAGCCGAACCCAGCCAGCTCGCAGCGCGCGCTAGCAGCGTCAGGTTCGGCTGTCGTTCGCTGATAACTGCGGCCAGTGCCCACTGATCAAATTGAGCAATGCCGGCATGCAAAACCAAGAGCAGCGCGAGGACGACGAAGCCGACCAGCCCGGCAGCACCGGCAGCCAGCCACTGCCCCCAGTGACCGGGCCGGATGTTTGGCCGCGGCAGGTTTGGGCCGGTCGGCTTGAGCATCGCGCCGCCCCTCTTTGATTGCTCCTAGATGGCCTTCCAAGTTGGACTCTGGTCGATGCAGGCTGTGTCGTAACTGAGAGGCGGGATACTCCTGATCCCACCTGAGCCGTGAGTACTGTGGCTGCGCGAATGAGTGCGTCGGCACGGCGCGCCAGAGTAACCCAACAAGATCACCGTCGGCACTCTGGTCCTGGACCCGGCGCGGCGTACCGTCACCCGGCGCGGCGATTCGATCAAGCTCACAGCGCCCGAGTTCAGCTTGCTCACATTCTTGATGCGTAACGCCGGCAGCGTGGTGGGCAAGTTCGACATCTTGAACAACGTCTGGGACGCCTACGAGGGCAGCGAGAACGTGGTCGAGGTCTACATCGGCTATCTGCGCAAGAAAATCGATACACCGTTTCGGCCTACGGAGGCTCAATAGTCCAAGGTATGAGGTATCGCCTGGATCCCGACATCGGCAACGCCTGAGCGGAACGTCACTGACACCGATTGCGAGACTCGCAAAATCGCGCCGCTGTCGGGACGAGCGAGCAGGCAACACATTCGACAGAGAAATCACCATCCAACAGGCGTTGGACGCGAAACGTGAGGAAGACAGGGGAGTGTTCAGCGCGATTGCGCGAGCAATCACAAAGAAAGGGGCAGGATCACCTGGAATCGGCACCAGCCGTCCGACTCGGTGGCGACCACCGTCCCGCCATGGGCAAGCATGATTTCCCGGCTGATCGGCAGGCCGAGCCCGCTGCCGCCACCATCAGATGAGCGACTGGCATTGAGCCGCGCGAAGCGCTCGAACACTCGATTCCGATCTTTCGGACTGATAATCTCGCCGTCGTTGTCGACCGAGACCGCAACTTCCCCGCCCCACCGCTCCATGCCGACCATGATCATGGACTTGGCGTGCCGCGCGGCATTGTCCATAAGGTTGCGGAATACCTGCGTCAGCCGCCGCTCGTCGCCGCGCACTCGTATCGGCTGCAGCTGCGCCTTGACCTGCAGGCTGGATATCGTTCGGAGCCTCTTGATCTCTGCGTCGAGCACATCTTCAAGGTCAACATCTTGCATATCCAGCTGCAGCTGATCGGCATCGACCTTTGCCAACGTGAGCAGATCCTCCACCAATGACTGCATCCGGATCGACTCATTGAGCACGGTCTGCTGCATGTCGAGCCAGGTCTTGCCGCTCTCGTTAACGCTGGCCACCTCGGCGGTCGTCACCAAAGTTGAGAGCGGACTGCGCAGCTCGTGGCTCGCATCAGAGAAGAAGGCTCGATGGGAATTGTCCGATTGCTCCAACTTGTCCAGCATCTGGTTCATAGTCGAGGCAAGGGCGGCGATCTCGTCCCGCGTAGGTGGCACCTCCACGCGGTCGTGAAGCCGGCGCCCATCGATTTCCGCCACCTGTCGACGGATGCGTTCGACTGTCTTCAGCGACCGACCCACGAGAACCCAAACGGCTAGGGCAACGAGTGCCACAAGCAGTGGCGCCGCCACGAGCAGTAACAACCCGACGGTACGCATCGTGTCGGTCTGCACCTCGAGCGGGGCGGCAACCAGGACGACATAGCGCTTACCGTGCAGCTCGACACCCCGGGCGCTGACCAAAACCTCGTCATCGCCAAGTGCCGGCACGCCAGGCAGTTCCTCCTTCGCCGTCCGGCCTGGCGCCGGTCGCAACGCTGAGATGGGGTCCCCACGTAGCCCGCGAATAGTCCAGCCAACCACTCGATTGGCATCGTCAACGATCTGCACCTGCTCGGCGCTGCGGCGATCCTCGGCAAGCGTCGATTTAGTTTCCTTAACCCCTTCTTCTTGAAGGAGGCGAGCGATGTTGTTGGCACGGACAGCAAGATCGTTCCAGGCGGCGGAGATCAGCGAAGACTGCAGAACAAGCAAGAGGAAGGCGCCACCAACCAACAACGAGAAGGTGACGACTACGACTGCGCTAAGCACCGAACGTTTCCGGATCCCCCACCGGCTCTCGCTCCGCACAGGAGCCTGTCCCCCACTCACAACGGCCGTTTGGGGACGGACGGCCTCGATGACCACTCGGGAAGCCTAATCCGTTCAGTTTCACCACAGCAGCCGCCGAGGATTATGCATTGCCATGGGCATCCCCCGAGCCCAGCTGGAAGACCAGGGCCAGCCTGTTGGCCCTAGCTTCGCCGGAGGCAGCTGGCACTGGTTTCTGGCGATCGCCATTGCTGCGATCGCCTTCCTGTTCCGCTTGATCCCTGTTCTGCGTGGCGGCGGATTATTTGGTCTGGGCAACTACGACGATGCCGTCTACTACGCCGCCGGTACCGGAATTGCGCACGGTCTGCTTCCCTACCGTGATTTCCTGCTGCTCCATCCGCCTGGCGTGCCACTGCTTCTCACACCATTCGCGCTCGTCGCACAGCTGACCAGTGATTCCTACGGCTTCGCCGCCGCACGCATTGCCTGGATGCTGCTCGGAGCACTGAATGCCGTGCTGATCTGGAAAGTCCTCAGGCCAATGGGTCTGATCTCCGCCCTACTCGGCGCGCTCAGTTACGCCGTGTTCTATCCCGCCGTTTATGCCGATCACACAACACTCTTGGAAAGTCCTGCAACAACCGCTCTGCTGATAGCAATTCTGCTACTTGAGCCGCTCAGCAACGCGGGAAATCTGTCTCGCCCCAGGGGGTTCGCGGCAGGAGCAGTGCTGGGCCTAACTGTCGCGATCAAGATCTGGGGCGTTGTCACCGTCGTTATCGTCCTCGGCTGGTTGTTGATCATCCGCCGATTCCGCGCCGCCTTGCAGGTAGCGATCGGTTGCGGCGCTTCGGCCGGATTGATTTGCCTGCCGTT
>JBJMIR010000119.1:0-64259 GCA_045806785.1 Propionibacteriaceae bacterium
GTTCAGGCGGGCATGGTCGTGCATTCGGTAGCCACCGTCCAGCAGGCGCTGGCTGCCCTCGCGCTATGACGGGCAGCCCGCTTCGCCGACTGCAGGAGCTCGCGAAGACGTGTGCAGGAAGTCGACGCTCGGTCGCGAGCGACGAAGGAGGCGAATCAGGCGGGCTGCGAGTCAGAGTGCAATCGATACAGGCCGCGTACGTAGGCCGCTTGACCGAGATGCTGCATCGTGTCGCCGATCACGCTGACCAGCCTGACTGCCGCTGTTACCGGTGGGTCCCATCGGGTGTCGACGATTCGATCCAGCTCCTCGGGCGTAATGCCGTCTAGGTAGCGCAGTGTGAGCTCGTGAACCGCCTGGTGATAGTCCGCGAGGAGGTCACCACTTGCTCGAACAGCCGCCACCTCTTCCTGGCCATGGCCGTAACCGGTCGTCCATTTGCCAAATGGCAGCTTGAACTTCTCGCGCCACTCCGCCCAAACCTGCTCGACCTGCGCCAGATCGGCGACATGATCATCCTGAATTCTGGTGAGATGCCAGATCAGCCAGGCAATCGAGTTCGCACTCGGATCGGGTCGGTACCGGGCAACCTCATCAGTCAGCCCGTCGGTGAGACCGATCACCAGCTCTCGTACTCGCCCGAACGCATCGATCAAAATCTGCTTGGCGTGCTCAGTCATGTCATCGAACGTTAGTAGCTTGGTTGTGGCCGCGTTCAGCCCCTCCCACGGTGACTGGGAGGATCAAGACAGGTAGACCCGGGCGGGGTTCCGCTCGTGATCATCATCGGCGCCCACCGGTTCCTGACCACCAGCCTGCTTGGACTGGACTTTCCCGGGTTGCTCAAGGCGAATGATCACCGATTTGGATGTAGGACAGTTGCTGCCCAGTGCCGTTGAGTCCAGCGGCACCAGCACATTGGTTTCCGGGTAATAGGCGGCTGCCGAGCCACGAGGTGTCTGGTATGCCACGACCCGGAAGGCTGGTGCCCGGCGTACATGATCATCGCCGTCCCAGTAAGTTACGAGATCGACGACATCACCGTCATGGAAGCCGAGTTGTTCGATGTCGCGCGGGTTGACGAACACCACTCGCCGCCCACCCTCAATGCCACGATAGCGATCACTGAATCCGTAGATCGTGGTATTGAACTGATCGTGGCTGCGCAAGGTCTGCAAGATCAAATGAGCAGGTGGCACCTGCAGCGCTTCGATTGTCGATACCGTGAACTCGGCTCGACCGGATTCGGTTGGGAAAGTACGCGAGTCCCGCGGAGGGTGCGGGAGCAGAAAACCACCTGGGCGTGAAACGTTCACCTCATAGGTCTGACAACCCGGCACCACACGAGTGATGAGGCGACGAATCTCGCGATAGTCATCGCGCATGCCTCGCCAGTCAATGCCGTAGCGATCACCGAGCGTCGCCTCGGCAAGTTGGGTGACGATCGCCACTTCGGACCGTAAATGAGGACTGGCGGGAGCCAGCGGTCCGCGGGAGACGTGCACCGAGCACGTCGAGTCCTCCACTGAAACGAGCTGCGGACCGCTTGCCTGCATATCGATCTCAGTACGGCCCAACGTCGGCAAGATCAACGCCGTTGTGCCACAGGTCAGGTGGGATCGGTTGATCTTGGTCGAGATCTGCACCGTTAGTCGCGCGCGGCGTAATGCCGCCGTAGTGACCTCGGTGTCTGGTGCAGCCTGAACGAAGTTACCGCCCATCCCGATAAAGATCTTCGCCTTCCCATCGCGAAGCGCACGGATCGAGTCCACGGTGTCGTAGCCGTCAACTCGCGGCGGGTCGAACCCGAATTCTGCATGCATACGGTCGAGGAAGCTGGCCGGCGGGCTCTCACAGATGCCCATCGTGCGATCGCCCTGGACATTGGAATGGCCGCGTACCGGAAGCAGTCCGGCTCCTGGCTTGCCGATATTGCCCTGGACCAGGGCTAGATTGACGATCTCAGAAATAGTGGCAACCGCGTTGTGGTGCTGAGTTAGACCCATGGCCCAGCAGAACACCGTTCGGTCGGAGTCGCGAAGTAGCTGAGCCGACTGGGTGATCTGTGCGCGGGAGAGGCCTGTCGTGGCCTCGACAAGATTCCAGTCAATTGCCGACACGTGGGCTCGCCACTCGTCGAAACCCCGGGTATGCCGTGCGATGAAGTCGTGATCGAGAGCGTTCCACTCCAGCAGCAGGGCGCCCCATGCTTGAAAGAGAGCCAGGTCGCCGTTGATCTTGACCGGAAGGTGCAGATCGGTAAGGTCGGTGCCCTTGCCGACGCAGCCACGCGGCGTCTGCGGGTTGCGGAAGTTGATCAAGCCCGCCTCGCGCAGTGGATTGATCGCAATGATCTTGGCCCCGCGTCGTTTCGCCTTCTCCAGCGCAGACAACATCCGCGGATGATTCGTCCCCGGATTTTGACCGGCCAAGACCAACAGCTGCGCGTCATAGACGTCGTTCAGCGTGACGCTGGCCTTACCGATCCCGATGGTCTCGGCCAGCGCATAGCTGGTCGATTCGTGGCACATGTTGGAGCAGTCCGGCAGGTTGTTGGTGCCGTATGCCCGTACGAACAGCTGGTAGCAGAACGCCGCCTCGTTCGAGGTCCGTCCAGAGGTATAGAAGATCGCCTCATCCGGACTCGCCAATCCGTTGAGCTCAGCAGCGATCAGCCGATATGCCGCGTCCCACTCGATGGGTTCGTAGTGGGTCGCGCCGGCCTTCTTGATCATCGGATGGGTGATTCTGCCCTGCTGTCCCAACCAGTGTTCGCTGTGCTCGTCCAGGTCGGCGATGCTGTGCCGAGCAAAGAGCTCCGGCGTCGCCCGTGCCGTCGTTGCTTCTTCCGCAACGGCCTTGGCGCCGCTTTCACAGAACTCTGCCTTGTGCCGATGACCCGGCTCAGGATCGGGCCAGGCACAGCTCATGCAGTCGAAACCTTCCGCCTGATTGAGCTTGAGCAGCGTACGCGCGGACCGACTGAGGCCCATCTTCCGCACTGATCGTTCCAGCGCCACGGCTATGCCAGAGATCCCAGCCGCATGTTCGTGTGGCTGTTCTATCGCGATTTTGGCCTCGTCGGCTTCCCCAGCCCTGCGCATCTGCACCTCCATCGCCATCACGGTCGTGCCGCGCCTTACGAAAGCCAATCTAGCGCGGTCCTTGGTTTGGTTACCGACCGGTAGCATAATGGAAGTTACTGGCCAGTAACTTGTCCTCGAGGTGCCGGATGAGTCATTACAAGTCGAATGTCCGAGACATCGAGTTCAATCTCTTTGAGGTGCTGGGCCGCCAAAAAATCTTGGGCACCGCGCCGTACGCCGACCTTGATCGGGAGACCGTCTCGGCCATCCTCGCCGAAGTTGATCGACTCGCCACTACCAAGCTTGCCGAATCATTCTCAGATACTGATGGAGACCTGCCGATCTTCGACCCCACAACGCACACCGTGACAGTTCCTGAGGACCTCAAGAAGTCCTTCCGGGCGCTCATGGACTCCGGAGTCTGGCAACTCGAACTCCCGGAGGACCTCAGTGGCCAGGTCACTCCTCCGTCGGTGCAATGGGCGGTTCATGAGCTGAACATCGGCGCCAATCCATCGGTGATGCTCTATTCAGCCGGCCCGAAGTTCGCGTACGCGCTATGGGCGACGGGCCATGAGCGCGATCGGCGCATTGCCAAGATCATGATCGAGCGCCAGTGGGGTGCCACGATGGTGCTCACGGAGCCGGACGCGGGCTCCGATGTCGGCGCCGGGCGGACTCGGGCGATTCCGCAGCCCGACGGCACCTGGCACATCCAGGGCGTCAAGCGCTTCATCACCTCTGGCGAGCATGACTTGACCGAAAACATCATCCATCTGGTGCTGGCCCGGCCGCAGGGTGTCGAGGGAGTGGGTGGACCGGGCACCAAGGGCCTGTCGCTGTACGTCGTGCCCAAGTTTCACTTCGATCTTGAAACCGGGGAGCTCACTGGCGAACGCAATGGCGTATTCGCAACAAATCTCGAGAAAAAGATGGGCATCAAGGCCTCCAGCACCTGCGAGCTCACCTTCGGTGGCTCGAAGGTGCCTGCCAAGGGCTGGCTGCTCGGTGAAGTGCACAACGGCATTGCGCAGATGTTCCACATGATCGAACACGCCCGGATGCTGGTTGGGACCAAGGCGATCGCGACATTGTCCACCGGATACCTCAATGCCCTGGAATACGCCAAGACTCGGGTTCAAGGTCCTGATCTCAGCCAAGCAACCGACCGGACCGCGCCGCGGGTGACGATCACCCACCATCCCGATGTGCGGCGCTCTTTGATGACGCAGAAGTCCTGCACCGAAGGCCTGCGGTCGCTCCTGCTATATACAGCGACCATCCAGGACCGCATCGCCATCGCGCGGGCAAACGGCGTATCCGATGACGCGGCTGAACGGCTCAATGATCTCCTGCTGCCGATCGTCAAGGGCTACGGGTCGGAGCGCTCCTGGGTCTTGCTTGGTACCGAGTCGTTGCAGACCTTCGGCGGCTCGGGTTTCCTGACCGACTATCCGATCGAGCAGTATGTCCGGGATGCCAAGATCGACACACTGTACGAGGGCACCACCGCGATCCAGGCACAGGATCTGTTCTTCCGCAAGATCGTCAAGGATCAAGGCCGCGCGCTCGGTGATCTTTCGGCGCAGATCGGCCAATGGGTTGCCGCCGAAGGCGGGAACGGTCAACTCAAAGAGGAGCGTGCCTTGCTGCAGCAGGGCCTGGAGGACGTCACGGCTATCGTGACAACCATGATCAACGATCTTGGTACGACAGTGCCCGGAGTCCCGCACAGCGATCCGCGCAATGTCTACAAGGTTGGTCTCAACACCACCCGATTGCTCATGGCGCTTGGTGATCTGATCTGTGCATGGCTGCTAGTCCGCGGCGCCGAGGTGGCGCTCCACCGGCTCAATGCGGAACTCATTCCGAGCGAGAAAGCCTTCTATGAAGGCAAGGTCGCTTCGGGCCGCTGGTTCGCGCGTACTGTGCTGCCCAAGCTGGCCGCCGAGCGCTCCATCGCCGAGACGACCGATCTCGCCGTCATGGATCTGAACGAGGGAGCCTTCTGACGACTGACATTTTGGTGGGTCGCTAGCGCCGGACACCGCGGACCGAGAGACGATTGGAGACATGACTCAGTCCGCTACTTCCCAGCCGTCCCGCATCGTCATCATCGGAGCCGCACTAGCCGGAGGATCGGCCGCAATCGCGCTTCGAGATCAGGGCTATCAGGGCGAGCTGACGATGATCGGCGAGGAGAGCCAGCTCCCGTACGAGCGACCACCGCTCTCCAAGGCTGTGCTCATTGGCGACACCGACGAGCCGGACTGGGTCGGCGACGAGGCAGCGTACAAGGACAAGGACATTTCCCTGAAGCTGGGGACCACGGCCACCCGGATCGATCGTGCCCGCAAGGTGGTAGTGGCGAGTCGCACGGAGTATCCATACGACAAATTGCTGATAGCCACCGGCTGCGGGTCCCGGCGGATGGACGTGCCCGGTGCTGATCTTGACGGACTTCTGACACTGCGAACCCTCGAGGAATCGCTGGCGCTGCGGGAGCGGTTCACCGAGGGCGCACGGATAGTGATCGTCGGCGGTGGCTGGATCGGATGTGAGGCGGCGGCCGCTGCTCGGCAGCGTGGGTCGAATGTGACCATGATCGAACCGCGGTCACAGCCGCTTTTGCAAGTGGTCGGTGAGCAGATCGGTACGACCTTCGCGGCCCTGCATCGTGATCATGGGGTGGATCTGCGGCTGGGCACTGGGGTAACCGGCTTCGCCGGGGAAGGCACGGTGTCATCGGTACATGTCAAGGGCCATGCATCTGTGCCGGCTGACACCGTCCTCATCGCCGTTGGCGCCGCCCCGAACATTGCACTGGCCGACGCTGCCGGGCTCGAGCTCGCCAATGGCGGGATCGCAGTCGATGCGACGCTGCGCAGCTCCGATTCGGACATCTATGTCGTTGGTGATGTCGCGGCCCATGACCATCCGAAGTATCCCCACCGAGTTCGGGTCGAGCACTGGGCGAATGCCAAAGATCAAGGAACCCACGTCGCCGGCAACCTGCTCGGTGCGGAGGAACCGTATGTGTTGCGGCCATTCTTCTTCTCTGACCAATACGACCTGGGGTGTGAGTATCGAGGCTTCGCCGACCCGACAAAGGACCGGCTTGTGGTACGCGGTGAGCTGAAGTCACGGGAGTTCACAGCGTTCTGGCTGCGAGATGGTGCCGTGACAGCGGCGATGAACGTCAATCAGTGGGACGACGGCGACACTCTCCAGGAGCTGGTGGACTCGGGGCGGCGGGTCCATGATCAGGAGCTGCTCGGATCCTTGTGACGACTTGTTCCGAATCCAGTCGATCTATGGGTCAACTGGGTTCTGACAAGTCGGCGTCAGTAGAGGAGGCCGAGGGCTGGGTCGTTGAGGAGAGCGGCGACATCTGCCAGGAACGTTGAGCCCTGCGCACCGTCGGCGAGCCGGTGGTCGAAGGAAACTGACAACGTGGTGACCCAACGCGGCTCGATCCGCTCCTCAGCTCCTTCACCCACCACCCAGGGTCGGCGTGCGATCTGCCCGAAGCACATGATGCCCGACTCCCCCGGGTTCAAGATCGGCGTTCCGGCGTCGACGCCGAACACCCCGATGTTGGTGATCGAGAACGTCCCGCCCATCATGTCCGCTGGCTGGGCCTTGCCGTCACGCGCCTTTGTTACAACCTGTTGAATTGCGCTTGCGAGGTCGGCAAGGCTAAGCGACTCCGCGCCCTTGATGTTGGGTACGAGTAGTCCACGCGGAGTCGCCGTAGCGATCCCGAGATTGATCGAACTCTTGAGCACGATTTCCTGAGCCGACTCATCCCAGTACGAATTGACCTCTGGGGTACGCCCGAGTGCCAGACATACCGCCTTGGCGATGATCAACAGCGGAGACACGCGAAGATCAGCGAACTCCCGACGCGCCTTGAGCCGCTCCACCAGCTCCATGGTCGCGCTGACATCGCAGTCCAGCCAGACCGAGACGTGCGGCGCTGTGAACGCAGAGCGCACCATGGCGTCGGCTGTTGACTTGCGTACTCCCTTGATCGGAAGCCGGATCTCCTCAGCGGGCTGTCGAGCGACCTGAGGGCGGGCTTCGACAGGCTCAGCCCGCGTGGCCGCCGCGGCAATCACGTCGTCCCGAGTGATCACCCCACCAGGACCGCTACCAATCAGGACCGCAAGATCGACGCCCAGATCCTTGGCCAGCTTTCGCACCGGGGGTTTGGCAAGGACCGCACCACCAGATGGTGTTGGCGTGGGAGCCGTTTCACCGGGTCCCGGAAGCGGCGCGCCGGTCGACGTCTCCGGTTCCGCCTGCAGCGACTCACGATTATCGGCGCGTCGTGAGACGGGAGCATGCACCGAGAAGGTGTCAGCAACTTGATCATGAGCCTCCACCGGTCCATCCGCGCCGGCCTGCCGCGGGCGTCGCTTGGCTGTCCGAGGACGCGCACCGTAGCCGACCAGATTCGGCACCTGCGCTTCCTCACCGCCACCACCGGTTTTCACCGGTTGTGCCCGATCAACACCGTCATCGATGGAAATGATCGGCTTACCCACATTGACTGTGTCACCCTCGCTCACCAGGAGCTCAGTCACAGTGCCGGCGTACGGGCTGGGCAGCTCAACGAGCGACTTGCTGGTCTCGACCTCGACAAGAATGTCGTTGATCTTGACCTGATCACCGACCGCGACTCGCCAGGTGACGATGTCGGCCTCCACCAACCCTTCACCCGGATCCGGCAGCCGGAAACTCTGCAACGCCATTCAAAGCCCTCCCCCTCAGTAGGCCAGCGAACGATCAACCATGTCGAGCACCCGATCAAGATCAGGAAGGTACTCCTCCTCGACCCGGCTCGGTGGATAGGGCGTGTCGAAGCCGGCCACCCGTAACACTGGCGCTTCCAGGGAGTAAAAGCACTGATCGGAGATGCGGGCAGCTAGCTCAGCACCCAGCCCCAGATTCAGCTGAGCCTCATGGACGGTGACCACTCGGCCGGTCTTCTGGACCGATTCATCAACCACCGCCATGTCGAGTGGCGACAGCGTGCGCAGGTCGATCACCTCAAGATCATGGCCGTCCTCGATCGCAGCCTCGGCAGCGTCCAGACATGTCTTGACCATCGGTCCATACGCAATCAGGGTGACATCGGTTCCAGGCCGAACGACCCGCGCGGAATGCAGCGGCGGCGGGGTTCCTCTTTCATCGACCTCGGCACGCTCGTGGTAGCGCCGCTTCGGTTCGAGGAAGATGATCGGGTCGTCAGAGGCGATCGCCTGCTGGATCATCCAATACGCGTCGGAGGGGTTTGAGCACGTTACGACTTTCAGTCCCGGCGTATGGCAGAAGTAGGCCTCGGGGGATTCGCTGTGGTGCTCGACCGCACCAATGCCTCCGCCATAGGGGATGCGGATGACGATTGGCACTACCAGTCGTCCGCTTGATCGGAAATGCAGCTTGGCAGCCTGGGTGACGATCTGATCGAAGGCTGGAAAGACAAAGCCGTCGAACTGGATTTCGCAGACCGGGCGGTACCCGCGCAGGGCCATCCCCACGGCCGTTCCGACGATGCCGGATTCAGCGAGCGGTGAATCGATCACCCGATGCTCACCAAAGTCTTTCTGAAGTCCTTCAGTGACACGGAAAACTCCGCCGAGCTTGCCAACGTCCTGGCCGCCGATCACCACTTTTGGATCGGCCTCCAAGGCTCTTCGCAGACCGGCATTGAGCGCCTTCGCCATTGTCAGCATGGTCATCAGTGCACGCCTTCGGGGAATGCAGGCTGGACCTCTGCAAGTGCCTCGGCGCCCTCCGGGTGATCATCCTCAAAGGTCGCCAAGTAGTCGGCATA
This sequence comes from Propionibacteriaceae bacterium, assembly GCA_045806785.1. GTDB lineage: Bacteria > Actinomycetota > Actinomycetes > Propionibacteriales > Propionibacteriaceae > Microlunatus. The sequence continues at coordinate 8,929 of JBJMIR010000119.1, forward strand.
GCGTGCCTTTTGCTCAGCCAGATAAGGGATCTGCTCGGCGTACACATAATCAAAAAGATCGAGGATGCGCGGGTCCGGAAGGGCCAGGCAGCGCGCCCGCAGATCGGCGGCAAGGTCGGATGCCTCGGTCTCCACGTCGGCGAAGAATGCGTCGTCGCCACTGCCGCATCGGGTCAGGTAGGCCCTGACCCGTTCGATCGGATCCTTCAGCCGCCAGTGCTCAAGCTCATCGGCGAGGCGGTACTTCGTGGGATCATCGGAGGTGGTGTGAGCTCCCATGCGATAGGTGTAGGCCTCGATCAAGGACGGGCCGCTGCCGCTGCGGGCTCGCTCGAGGGCCTTCACCGTAGCCGCATGGACAGCGAGCACATCATTGCCGTCCACGCGTACGCCTGGGAATCCGAATCCAGACGCCCTGCGATACAGGGGAATTCTGGATTGCCGCTCGATCGGTTCAGATATCGCCCACTGGTTGTTCTGGCAGAAGAAGACGATGGGTGCGTTGTACGAGCTGGCAAAGATGAACGCCTCGTTGACATCACCCTCGCTGCTAGCGCCGTCACCGAAGTAACCGACCACTGCCATGTCTCGATCGGGATTCCCGGTACCGACGAGACCGTCGCGTTCCACGGCCATGGCGTAGCCGGTCGCATGCAGTGTCTGCGCGCCGATCACAATCGTGTAGAGGTGAAACCGATACCGCTGCGAGTCCCAGCCACCAAGATCAACTCCACGGAACAAGCCGAGCAAGGTCACGGGGTCGACGCCCAAACACCAGGCCACGCCGTGCTCCCGGTAGGTCGGAAAAACGAAGTCATGCTTGCCGAGCGCTCGTCCTGAACCGACCTGTGCCGCCTCCTGTCCGAGGGATGATGCCCAGAGGCCTAGCTCGCCCTGCCGCTGCAGGGCCGTCGCCTCGGTGTCGATACGGCGGGTCAACACCATGTCGCGGTAGAAACTTTTGATCTCATCGTCGTCGCCGCTGAAGGAGTACTCAGGGTGCTCCAGACGCAAACCCTCCGGGGTAAGCAGCTGGACCAGCTCGACCTCTCCACTCGCACCGCTGGCGTCGCTCATTGGCGCATCCTCTCGTCACCCGATGCGTTGGTTCCCGCATCTCATCGGTCCCGGTGCGGGATCGCCGCGCTGGGTGGTACCACCACCCTCCGGGGCTCTGCTGACTTCGGGGGGACGACCCCCCGCCCCCGAGGCGGTATGGCTCCGGCTCACTGCGTCTAGCGAGCGGATTCGGCTGCTCCGGCTGCTCCTTGTGGGTGCCACCTGGCCAGCCGCACCCCAACGTACCGCCTGCCTTCAGCAGGCGGGAAAACCACTTGCATGTCCTACTTCTTTGGCATGAGCACCTGCGACACAAGCCCTGGAAACTTCACTCCAACGGCTCGAAATCGTCCCGACACGCCGATACAACTCAGCGCTGGCGTCAACTTTCCAGGGCTTTCCCGTGCGTCTGTCAAGGCCTCGGCCATTTCGGCGAGGAGACGCCACGTCAGATCTCGACTACCGTGCTGCCATGGTGCGCGCCGGCCGCGTCCGCTCCGATCGACCGAATGGGCCTGCAGCTCTCGGCCAGCGCTTCGCCCCGCTTGTCGCCGTTTGCGCGGGCTACTTCATGGTCATCCTCGATGTGACCATCATCAATGTCGCCGTGCCGGTGGTCGGCCGGGAGCTGTCAGCTTCGCTGACCGGCATCCAGTGGATCACCGACGGGTACACCCTGGTTTTCGCCGGCCTGCTCCTCACCGGTGGCGCGTTGGGTGACCGGTTGGGAAACCGCCGGATCTTCTGCACCGGGGTTGTTGTGTTCACCGTCGCCTCCGCCGCCTGCGGACTGGCTTGGAGCACCGGGTCGCTCGTCGTCGCGCGCCTGGTGGAGGGGCTCGGCGCGGCGCTGATCGTGCCGGGCTCACTCGCTCTGCTCCAGCAGGCGTACCCCCAGCCCGCTGAACGCTCGCGTGCCTTTGGCCTGTGGGGGGCAGTGGCAGGCACAGCTGCCTCCGCCGGTCCCCTCCTGGGCGGTCTTCTGGTCACGACTGTGGGCTGGCGCTGGGTGTTCTTCATCAACCTGCCTGTCGGATGCGCCTGCTTGCTGCTGACGCTGCGCGAGATACCCGCCTCGCCTCGTCGCATGGATCGGCCCGTGGACTGGCCGGCACAATGCGCGATCATTGCGACGGTCGCGTTCCTGATCGCCGTCCTCAACGAGGCCGGACGGCGCGGTTGGACGGACCCACTTATCCTCGTCGGGGCTGGCCTTTGCTTGTTGTCAGCCGCCGCATTCGTGGTCCGTGAGCGGCTGGCCCACAACCCCGTATTGCCGCTGCATCTGCTCCGCTCTCGACAAATGAGCGGGGGCTCGGCCATCGGCCTTCTCTTCAATTTCGCCTTCTACGGCATGATCTTCACCGCCAGCCTCTACTTCCAGCACCACCGTGGCCTCACCGCGCTGCACACCGGGATCGCCCTCTTCCCGGCGATGGCCATGACCATGTTCGCCTCGGTCCTCTCCGGTCGACTGAGCCGCCGCACCGGAGACCGCCCCCTGGTCATCATCGGCATGCTTCTGGGAGCGGGCGGCCTCGCCGGATGGGCCGCATCAGGGGGAGATCCGCACTACTTACTGCTCGTCGTACCCATGATGCTGGCCGGCTTCGGCACATCCTTCGCGCTCACCGGAACCACCACAACGGTGATGTCCGCCGTCTCGGCGAACTACTCCGGCACCACCTCCGCATGGTTCAACACCGCCCGGCAAATCGGCAGCGCCGCGGGCGTCGCTCTCGGCGGTTCGCTGTTGGCCAGTGCGGCTGACTTCACCACCGGAGTGCGGACCAGCATGGCCGTCGGCGCCGTCGCGTACCTGATAGCAGCTTTTCTTACGCTCTTCTGCGTGCCACGGCGGGAGCAGGCCCTTCCATCTGTTTAAGCCCGTCGTGAGGCGCCGCCCGAGCAGCTACTTCGCCGAGAGAGTGTCAAGACCCTGCTGGAAGCGCAGGATGCGAATGAGAGCGGCAGCGACCGCCTCCGGACCGGCGGCCAAAGAGATGCGGACGGTAGTGCCACCGTCGAGTCGATCGAAGTCGGTGCCGGGCGTGAGTGCCACTCCTTGTTGATCCAGCAGCGCCTCGCACCAAGACTCCGAGTCCGGATAGGGGCCGAGCTGGTCGGCGATTCCGGCGTAGACGTAGAAGGCGCCATCGGCAGGGGCAACGCCAGTCCAACCAAGATCATCGATTGCCTCCAGGAGGATCGCTCGGGCGTCGGCAAAGGCTGCGACCGCAGCATCGGCTTCTCGGTAAGACTCATCGGTGAAGGCGGCGATGGCGGCGTGCTGGGCCGGTACCGGAGGACACAGCGCGAAATTGCCGGCGAGGGCGTCAAAGGCGGATAACAGGTCAGTCGGTACCAGGCTCCAGCCGAGGCGCCAGCCCGTCATGCCCCAGTACTTGGAGAACGACGAGATCACCAGCGCTTCGCGATCATGCTCCCAGGCGCAACTGGCTTCGACGGTACGGTCGGTGATGCCGTGGTAGATCTCATCACTGATCAGCCGTACCTCATGATCACGGCACCAGCCTGCGAGCTCGACCAGACGATCACGATCGATCATGGTGCCGGTGGGGTTGGCCGGCGAGGCGATCACCAGTCCGGCTAACGGCGCAGCCGTGTGTGCCTGTTGCAGCATCTCCACCGAGGGCTGGAAACGTTCGGCTGGACCGCAGCCAAGTTCGACCACCTGACATCCCAAGGAGGTAAGGATGTTCCGGTACGCCGGATAGCCCGGGCGCGTCAATGCCACTCGGTCGCCATGATCAAAAGCTGCCAGGAAACTGAGCAGGAATGCGCCGGAGGACCCAGTAGTGAGCGCGATGTGACCTTCATCGATGTCCAGCGAATACCAGCGTCGGTAGTGTGCGGCGATCTCGCGCCGTAACGGCTTGATCCCGAAGGTTTCGGTGTAGCCCAGCGGCGTACGGTCGATCATCAGTTCGGCGGCACGGCGTCGTACATCAGCCGGCGCCCCCTGGGATGGCTCACCGGCGCAGAGTGAGATGATCTCCCGGCCCTGGGCGCGCAATGCTGCTACTCGGTTGAGGATGCTCATCACCGCGAACGGTGGGACGGCAGCCCGCTGTGATGGCAGCCTTAATGGCAGTGTCACAGTCAGCACGCCAGATTCGCCTCCTTCGTCGCTCAGGTTCGAGCGTCGACCCTTTCTATAGCCCATCCGCGAGCTCCTGCAGGCCTGAGAATCGAAGCGTGCTACCAGTCATAGTGGCCTTATACGCTCTGCCGGCGTTTGCGCGCCCGGTATGCGGCCACATTGGTCCGGTTGCCACAGTTGCCGGTGTCGCAGTACCGCTTCGAGGAGTTCTTGGATAGATCGACCAGCACATCCTCGCAGTCCGGCGCCGCACAGATCCGCAACCGACCCAGGGCGTCAGCCCTGATCAGGTCGAGAAAGGCCATAGCAGCCTCGGCCGCAATCCGGTCGGCAAGCGGCGCATCCGGGCTCGTGACGTGCAAGTGCCAGTCCCATCCGTTGTGGCGGGCCAGATAGGGCCGGGCGTCGGCTTCGGTGAGAATCTCGTTGACCAGCGCGGCAGCCTCGTCGCGATCCTTGACAGTCCAGAACTTGCGCAGTCGAGGGCGAAGAGCGCGGACGGATTCGAGCTCTTCCTGAGTCCGGCGAATGACGCCCGTGTACGGAGTCCGAGCTAGGTAATCATCGAGGTCAGCAAGTGTCACCAGTGTGTCGCCATCAAGGCCCACAGTGTTCACCAGAGCTGCTACCTCAGCCAGAGCAAGCTCAGTGTCATGACTAAAAAGCAACTTGACTCCTGACATTTCGTGCATTAGTGTCACTAGTGTACTTGGCTTTTGATAATGACATCAGTGATTAGACGTGAGGGGGATTTCGACATGACGACGGCTGCCACGCAAGCCACCCGTACGATCACCGCCCCCAGCCACACCGGTGGCATCGTTTTAGCACTGATCTCCGCATCATCCTTTGGACTCTCTGGCTCCCTTGCTCGATCGTTGCTGGACTTGGGCTGGTCACCGGCAGCCGTCGTGGCGACACGTGCCGCCGGTGCATTCCTAGTCCTTCTCATACCATCACTGGTTCTGCTCCGACGCATCGGTTTACCGACCAGTCGTCAGGCCGTGCGGCTGCTGGCATTCGGGGTGGTCGCGGTGGCAATAGCGCAGCTCTGCTACTTCAGCGCCGTGCAGTACCTCTCGGTTGGCGTTGCTCTGTTGCTGGAGTTCTTGGCGCCGGTCATGCTGATCGGCTGGCACTGGGCTCGGAGCCGTACCCGGCCCGCGTGGCCAGTCCTGGCAGGCGCCGGTCTGGCGATCATCGGCCTGGCGTTCGTTCTCGATCTTCGCGGTGGTCTCAGTGTTCACCCGATCGGTGTCGCCTGGGGTCTGGGTGCTGCGCTGTGCCTGAGCGCCTATTTCCTGCTGAGTGAGGACAACGGAACCGATGCGCCGGTCCATCCGCTATTGCTCACCACGGCCGGGACCGGCATCGGAGCGGGTGTATTGCTTGCAGCCTCGGCTGCCGGCTTCCTTCCGTTGGCTGCGCACAGCGGAACCGCGATGCTGGCGAGCGTGTCGGTCGGCTGGTGGCTACCGGCACTGTTGTTGATCTTCATCAGTGCTGTGCTGGCGTATCCCAGCGGTATTATCGCGGTGCGCCGACTCGGCAGTTCGGTTGGCTCATTCGTGGCGTTGACCGAAGTGATCTTCGCGGTCGTCTTTGCCTTCTTGCTTCTGGGACAGCGTCCCGGGTTGATCCAGCTGGTAGGCGGCGTGTTGATCTTGGCTGGAATAGCGCTAGTGCAACGTCCTCAGCGCAGTTAGGTCTTGCAATGGCAGAGATCAGGATTTGCCGAAGTCGGTGACCAGCCAGACTTTCCCGTGTGCGGAGTCGTTGATCACATCGATGCCGACATCGACGAACTTCTTGTTCAAGATGTTCTCCCGGTGACCGTCGTTGGGTGGCTTCTCGTTGTACATCGCCTTCTGTACCGCTAGTACGCCGGACTGGGAACGGTCGCTGTTGTAGGCGATGTTCTCTCCGACCATGGTCCAGCTATATCCGGCGGCCGAGACGCGTGAACCCAGTGCCGCCTCACCTGTCAGCTGGTGGCTCAAGGTGTTGGCTTTGGCCATTGCGAGATTGTGAGTGTGAGCTGAGGAGACCAGCTTGCTGTTCATTTTCAAGGCGGGCAGTCCATGGTCCGCGCGTTCGGCATTCAGCTCGTCGAGTACCGCGTCGGCCCAGTCGGAGCGGGTGGCGTAGCTGGACGAGCTTGACGTGGTCTTGCTCGGAGCCGAGCCTGCCGACTGAGTCTTCTTCTTAGTCGGCGTCGGCTTGGTGGTGTGAGTCTGCTTTCTTGTCGTCCGCCGCTTGGCGGTTGTCGGGTCGGTGTGAGGATTCTTCGTCGATCGCGCGATCGGCGATGCAGTCGCACGAGACCTCAGCGGCCGATAACACGGGCTGCCCTTCTTGTGGATATTGCACTTGTGAGACCGGGCCTTGGGGCGGGCAAGCTGTGTCCGAACGCCAGCGCTCGAGGTGGTCGTCTTAGACGCCGGCGATGACGTTTCACCGGACGCCGTCGATGGCGTCGCTGGAAGCGCGATGAGTCGGTCGTCCTGGCTTGGTGAGCCTGGGCTGCTGATTGCGGAGCCTCCATACAGGGCGGCTCCAGCAACTGCAGCGCTGACGACAATCGCAGCGCTCGCAGAAGCGATTCGAAGTCCTGTGCCGGTCACGGCGCCTCCATCGCGTACGACGACCCCCGAGCAGGTCACGTTTTGATAACGGCGGCGTCAAGCCAAACACAAACGGCTCGATCCGGCAAGCATCCGACCGGTCTGCGGACAGGCCGTACACTGCGCCGGTGGGAAGCGAGTCGGCTGTGTCCAGCGGTGTCCTGATTGCGGGCACGTCTTCCGACGTCGGCAAGTCGCTGGTCGTCACCGGCCTATGCCGCGCGCTGGCGCGCCGGGAAATCGCGGTTGCGCCGTTCAAGGCGCAGAATATGTCCAACAATTCCTGTGTCTGCGGCGATGGTGCCGAGATCGGCCGTGCCCAATATCTGCAGGCTCAGGCCGCTGGCGTCGCCGCGGAATCGGCCATGAATCCAGTGCTGCTCAAGCCGGGTTCCGATCATCGATCACACGTCGTGCTTCGTGGCCGGCCCTGCGGCACCTTGGAATCCGGAGAGTACGCCAACGGGCGCAAGCACTTGGCGGCTGCTGCGTTCGCAGCGTACGACGAGCTCGCCGGTCGCTTTGATGTGATGGTTTGCGAAGGTGCCGGGTCCCCGGCGGAGATCAACTTGCGCACCGGCGATTACGTGAATCTCGGTCTGGCTCGGGCTAAGAGTCTGCCGGTCGTTGTCATCGGCGACATTGACCGTGGTGGCGTCTTCGCTTCGTTGTACGGCACCGTGGCGCTGCTGGACTCCGCTGATCGGCGACTCATCAGGGCCTTTTTGATCAACAAGTTTCGGGGCGATGTCGGGGTGTTGCTGCCTGGCTTGCACGAGCTGACCAGCCGGACAGGCGTACCGTTCGCTGGTGTGCTGCCGTGGCTCCCCGGCGTTTGGCTGGACGCAGAGGACAGTCTCGCTGTCGGTTCCTGGCGGCGGCGGCGCGGTGCCGCGCATGCGACACTTCGGGTCGCGGCGGTAGGACTGCCGCGAATGTCGAACGCCACCGACGTCGAAGCGCTGGCCGCTGAGCCGGGAGTCGAGGTGGTCATCACGACCGACGCCCGTGCGGTGGCAGAAGCTGATCTTGTGGTGCTCCCTGGTACCCGATCCACTGTCAGTGATCTTGCGTGGCTGCGCCGAACGGGGCTTGCTGGGGTGATCGAGGAGCGGGCTCGACATGGCGCGCCGGTGCTGGGGATCTGCGGGGGCTACCAGATGCTGGCCACGGCGATCGACGACCCGATCGAATCCGGCCGAGGAATGGCGGATGGACTCAACCTACTTCCGATCAAGATCAGATTTCGGGCCGAAAAGGTGCTGGGGCGGCCGGTTGGCGTATGGCGTGGGCAGCAGGTTCAGGCGTACGAGATCCACCATGGGATCGCAGAGCTTGTGGGCGCGGTCGAACCATTCCTGGACGGCTGTCGGCAGGGTGAAGTGTGGGGCACCATGTGGCATGGGGCCTTTGAGAATGACGGCTTCCGTCGAGCCTGGCTTGCAGAAATTGCCTCCGAGGTCGGCTCTGACTGGCGTCCAGATGCTGCTGTGCCCACGTATGGCGCCCGTCGCGAAATGATGATCAACACCCTGGCCGACGCCGTGGACCAGCATGTTGATCTTGCGCTCGTGCTGGCAGGAACACGGGCGGCTGGACGGCTGTGACGATCCAAGCGCTGGTGATCGGGATAGGTAGCGGAAACCCTGATCATCTGACCGGAGAGGCTATCGCGGCCCTGAACCGGGTGGACGTGTTCTTAGTCGCCGACAAGGGCGACGCGAAGCACGATCTGATCAAGCTACGTGAGGATCTCTGCCGCGGGCTCATCACTGATGATCATTATCGATTCGTCGAGGTGCCGGATCCGGAGCGAGGTCCGGACAAGGAACGCGATGCCGCCCAGTACCGGTCCGGCGTGGCCGTCTGGCATGCTGCACGCGCTCGGCGATACGCCGAGACCATCGAAGCTGAAGTACCCGATGGAGGAACGATTGGCTTCCTCGCCTGGGGTGACCCTGCGTTCTACGACTCCACCATCCGAATCGTGGAATCGATCAAGGATTTTGGAGTTGGGCTTGAACGGACCGTCATCCCGGGAATCAGCAGTATCCAGCTGCTCGCCGCGCGCCACAAGATCATCTTGAATCGAGTCGGTCAGCCGATCCACATCACGACAGGGCGGCGACTGCTTGATGAATATTCCCCTGACTTGGGCGATGTGATCGTCATGCTCGACGGTGATCTTGCCTGCAGCGGACTGACAGATCAGTTCGGCGATCTCCTCATCTACTGGGGCGCTCAGCTCGGGCTGGCCGACGAAGTCCTCATCTCCGGCGCACTGAGCGAGGTCATCGATGAAATTCGAGCAACCCGCGCAGCCGTACGTGCAGACCGCGGTTGGCTCATGGACACCTACTTATTGCGGCCGCCGACCTAGCATGCGGTATCAACCTCACGGCAATGCAGCAAGACACGAACACTGTCCTAGTCAGCTTCGAGAACGCCGCGCCACGCAGGTTCGATCTTGTTGTTGGTGCTGACGGACTGCATTCCGTGGTATGCAGACTGGCCTTTAACAGCGAGCCAGCAGCGCTCCATCCGCTGGATGTGCTCAACGCGTGGTTTACTGTGCCCGCTGAAGTTGATCTTGGTGATTGGTACCTGATGTACAACGGTCCCGCGGCTGCTGCGAGCGGCGCAGAGCGCACCTGACTTCTACCTCGAGTCAATGGGGCAGGTCCGGTTACACCGATGGTCCAGCGGCCTAGTGGTTCTGCTCGGAGATGCCGGTTACTGCCCCACTCCACTGACCGGTCTGGGTACCAGCCTCGCCCTCGTGGGGGCGTACATCTTGGCCGGCGAGCTTGCCGATGCCGAGGGCGGCACAACAGCTACCGAACAGCGGGCCATTCAAGAAGCCTTTGACCGCTACCAGAGCCGCATGCGGCCATATGTCCAACAGGGCCAACAACTTCCGCCAGGCGGCGTAACTGAGTACGCCCCAAAGAGCCGGCTACGCATCGTTCTGGGCTGGGCGTCGATGCGCTGGTCGCAGCGTTGGCCAATGCGGATCTTGATGGACCGCATCTTCAGCAAGGCCGACGCCATCGATCTTCCGGAATACCGTGGCCTCAGTGTCGAGCCCATGGAAAAGGATGATAGCAAGGATCGCAGACGGTCGCGGCACCATAATGATCAGCGGAGATCTTGATCAGGGATTCGGAATCAGGCGACCGGGCTGGCACCTAGGCTGACCGTGGCCGTGTGATCACTGCCGTACTGATCAGTCCACATGATCTTGACGTCGTCGCCCGGATCGTGGTCAGCCAGCACCGCGGTGACGTCGTCGGGCGACGTGACGGTGCGGCCGTCCAATTGCCTGATCTCATCCCCGGCTTCAAGGCCGGCCGTATCTGCCGCGGTACCGCTGACGACGCTCTCGATCATCGCGCCCGAGGACTCTTGCATTCCGGTACCCGGATAGCCGGAGTCGGCGGAAGCGTACGCGTCGCCCAGTTCGACACCGAGAAACGCAGCCGGGCCAACCTGCACGGTGCTGCTTTCCTTCCCCGACTGGATCTGTTGCGCGATGCCGAGAGCACGCTGGATCGGGGTGGCATAGCCATTGATTTCACTGCCGCTCGAAGCGGCCGTGTCGATGCCGATGGTTTCACCCTCAGCGTCGTACAGCGGGCCGCCAGAGTCGCCCGACACCACGTCGGCGGTGGTCTCGATCATGCCTGTCAGCGTTTCGCTGGCTACTGGTCCTTCTGCCGCCGTAGTGATCGAGGCCTCGAGCGACAAGATCGTTCCTTTAGCCGCCGCTAACGTACCGGTCCCTTCTGCGTTCCCTACTGCAGTGACCTTGTCGCCGACAGCGGCCTGGTCATTGTCGATCTTGATACTGGTGAGTCCGCTGGCACCCTGAAGCTGCAAGAGGGCCACGTCATCTGGTTGATCGCTCCCGACGACGGTGGCCTGATACGTATTGCCGGTCTCGGCCACGGTGACGTTGATCTTGCTGGCGCCCTTGACGACGTGGTAGCTGGTCAGCACCTCACCCGACGCTGTCAGCACCATCCCGGTGCCCGCTCCACGGGCATTCTGATACGGCAGCACGGTGTCAATGAGGACGACGCCTTTGGACTGCTCGGAGGTGGCTGGGCTCGACACTGCCGTCGCGGCTGCGTCACCGCCTCCGTTGGCCGGCTCCTGCCAGGGCTGCCGCCAGTCAACGCGGACGCCAGTGGCGATGTCGTTCGCCGAAGTCGCCCCGAGACTAACTGGTGCTGCTATGGAAGAGACCAAGGCTGCACCTGCCAGCACAGCGACGACAGCCGTACGCCCGGGTCTATGGGACAAGACGCGGGACGTCTGGAAGCGGCGTACGCCGAAAGGATCGTGGTCGAATGGTTGTTCCGATGTGATCATCAACCAGGCCCTCTCTTGTGCTGCGCCGCTGTATGACAGCACATCCCGCCACCTCATGACTCAGCTCAGAGCCACCTGTGAAAGTCATGTGAGGAGCTTCCATGGCCCACTTACCCGGAAGTGGTCATCAATGACGAGGAAATCGCAGATCTTGATGTCGGTCCTGACCACTTGCCGGGAGAGTGCGGTGGAAGCTCACGCCTTTTGACGAGGCTCGGGGCCGCAGAGCGGCCGAGCCGAGTGTCCTATGGCGGCCATAGCATCAGAGGGTGGCGCGACAGCTACTGGAGCGTGATCAAGAGCTGGCCACCCTCGTGGATGCGGCTCGCGACGCTGCGGACGGCATCGGCTCGGTGGTGCTGCTGCACGGCGAGGCAGGAATCGGCAAGACCAGCCTGGTGTCAGCGATCCGCTCAAAACTGCCCGACGGGACGCGGATGCTGGTTGGCTCCTGCGATGCCCTAAGTACGCCTAGAACGCTGGGCCCGTTTCGTGACCTAGCGCGGGCCGTTGGTCCGCGGCTGGCGCAGGCGCTGCAGGCGGGTGAGCGTGACGAGGTCATGGACGCGCTGCTCGATGAGTTGCGCCAGCCGCCTCCCAGCACCGTCGTCATTGAGGACGTCCACTGGGCCGATGAAGCGACCGTGGACACCCTGCGTTTCCTGGTACGTCGGATCGCCCAGCTGCCAGTCGTCCTTCTGCTCACCTATCGCGACGACGAGCTATCACGAGACCACCCGTTGACCCAGCTCCTGGGCGACGCCTCCCACGCCGAACAGGTACATCATCTAAGTCCGCAACGCCTCACCGAGCCCGCAGTACGCGAACTGGTCGCCGGCAGGTCGCTGGACGTTGACGAGGTTTACGCCCTGAGTGACGGAAACCCTTATTTCGTTAGCGAGCTGGTGGTCGCCGCAATGGAAATGCTCGACGCCGGACGGGGGGTTCAAGGCGGGTCGTCCCCCCTTGCTAACACTGACGCGAGCCGGCTGGTGCACCATGCATCTGAAGCGGGCGATGTTGACGCTCTCGTGCGGTATGCACCAGTCGCCGCTCGGGACGCTGCCACCTCGGGCGCTCATCGTGAGGCGGCCGCGCACTACACGCTCGCGCTGGCTCACGAGGACCGCTTCAGCGCTGCGGAGCTGGCCGATCTCTTGGAGGAGTGCGCGGTCGAGCGCTATACGATCGGTGCCGCCGTAGATTCTGCCGCTGCACAACGTCGCGCCGTTGCACTGCGCCGGCAGCTGCAGGACGAGCGAGGACTTGGACTGAGCCTGCGCTGGTTGTCGCGGATCATGTGGTTCAACGGGAGGCCTGCGGAGGCGCAGCAGGCGGCCAAGGAAGCTACCGCGGTACTGCACAACGTTGGAGACGAAGGTCTGTTTGCGTTCGCGCTGAGCAATGAATCGCAACTTGCCATGCTGGCCCACCGCACCGAGGAGGCCACAACGCTGGCTCGTCGGGCGATCGCGCTGGCCACGACTGCAGGTGCCACTCCGGTTCTTTCGCACGCCTTGACCAACCTCGGTCTGGCACGGTGGCAGAGCGGAGACCCCGACGGTCATGAGGATCTGCGCGAAGCTGTGCGCGTTGCACTGTCCATCAACGATGTCGAGGACGCGTGTCGGGCGTACGTAGGTCTGGTGTGGAGTTTGCTGGATGAGTTCCGCCTGGATGAAGCCGAGCCGTTGATGATCAAGGCGCTGGCACTTGCCGAAGAAGCTGAGTTCATGGGCTTTCTTGCCTACCTCCAGGCGTGTCAGGGTCGGCTTGAGCTAGCACGGGGGCATTGGGAGGCGGCAGTCGAGATCGCGCAGGTGGCATCCGAGTCGCAGCCTGCCTCGCGTTGTGCCGCGTTGACGGCGCTTGCCTCAGTACGGGTGCGGCGTGGGGAGGCGGGCGCGACGGAGATCTTGGAGGAAGCCCGTCGACTCGCTGATCAGATAGATGAGCTGCAGCGAATTGGTCCGGTGGCCGCCGCCCGCTGCGAGCATGCGGCGCTGCAAGGTGACTCAATGGCGGTGATCAACATCGCTGAGCCAGTCTTTGCTGAAGCGGTACGCCTCGGAGACCAGTATCTGCAAGCAGAGCTGGCATATTGGCTGCGCAAGGCCGGGCGCCCCGTTGCGGTGCCCGACGTTGATCATCCTTTTGCCCTGCAGGCCAGGGGCGACTGGTGAGCGGCGGCGCAGGTGTGGGCCGAGCGGGGTTGTCCGTATCAGCAAGCGGCCGCGCTGGCCGATGGTTCGGAACCCGATGGACTGCTGGAGGCCTTGTCGATCTTGGATTCGCTTGGCGCCGTGCCGCTGACACGCCAGGTCAGAGCCGGACTGCGTCAACTCGGCGTACCGAATGTGCCGCGCGGGCCCATGGCTGCCACCAGGGATAATCCTGCCGGTCTCACCGATCGGCAGCTGGAGGTGCTGCGGCTGCTGGCTGCTGGCATGACCAACGGCGAGATTGCGTCGCAACTCGTGCTGTCGGTGCGTACCGTCGACCGGCACGTCGCCGAAACCTTGGCCAAGCTGGGTGTTACCTCACGACGCCAAGCCAGGGCACGCGCGGAAGCATGGGCATTGTGGTTTCCCGGCCCTAGCTGGACCAAACGTCCGGCCGTAGCTCGCTCAAATTCCCGACCATTGCCGACTTCCCGCAGACCCGCGTCGGGCTATTACCCATGTCAGCCGACTGCCCTGACCCTCGACCTGGGTAGTCAACGGGGCCGATTGTGGTAGTCCTTGCCGATGATCTTGCCTGCCTCGCGCCGTAGAACTGATGCAGACATCGATCAACGGGAGCACATCATGATCATCAACTCAACATCGACCAAGCACACTGGACTCCGGGTCGTGATCGCCGGCGGTGGCATCGCCGGTCTGAGCCTGGCCCGAGCCCTGGTACAGGCCGGACACAACCCTCTGGTCATCGAGCGCAGCACTGAGTGGCCGACGACGGGCACAGCGCACTACCTACCCGCCAATGCCTTACGCGCACTGGATGGCCTCGGTATCGGCGAAGAGATTGCCTCCGCCGCTCACCCGATCGGCCGGCAGCGTGTCACCGGCACCGGCGGACGCACACTAGTTGATCTTCCAGTCTCGAGTATCTGGGGAGAGGCCGGCTGCTGCGCTGGCATCCGCCGCAGCAGTCTGCATGAGATCCTGCGGCTGGCGACTGCCGAGGTCCCGAAGCGTATGGGAACGACGATCACCGCTCGGCTAGGCGATCACAGCCTGCGGCTCAGTGACGGCTCGACGGAGCACTACGACGTGCTGGTCGGTGCCGATGGAGTCAACTCCGTGGTGCGTAGCGCGGGTATGGGCGGCACCGAACCCAGGCACAGTGGCCGCTGGTGCTGGCGCTTCATTGCGGAGGGCTGGGACGGCGACGACGATACCTGGCACGCTCGACTGGCACCTGGACGCAGCCTGGTCACAGTCCCGTTGGGTGAAGGAGCCGTTTACTGCTACGCCGACATTGCCACGGGAAACGGTCGTCCGCCTGGCGATTGGCGCCGTTACTTCGACGACTTCGGTCCCCCGATTATCGCGTTGCTTGATCAGGCGGGGCAGGCATACGGCATTCCGATCATGGAAGTTCATCAGACGTACGCATTCCTTGGCCGGAGCGTCTTGATCGGTGACGCGGCCCATGCGATGTCTCCATCAATGGCTCAAGGTGTTGGCCTGGCGGTGGAGGATGCGCTTGTGCTGACCGAGACGCTCAGCAGCCTGCCGGTTCATGAGGCGCTGGCGGCGTACGAAGAGCGGCGGGCCTCCCGCATTGCCTGGGTACGTGCCCAGTCACAACGCCGGGATAGCACCCGAAGCCTCAGCCCGGCAATACGGGACCGAGTGTTAGGCCTGACCGGGCGTCGAATGGCGGTTGCGGGTCAGCGAGCCCTGCTCGCCCTGCCCTAATGCGCTCGGCCGCCTGTTCGAGTCTTCGCGCGTAGTGACAAGGGTGCGTAGTCATCGGCCTGCATCGGCCTCTACTTTGGACTGCATCTCGTATTCCGCGCGAAAGGCTCCAGCATGAGCAATGCGATCATCAAGCAGCAGGGAGATTCGCCCGTTGTCGCCGACAATATCTGGGAAATCCGGCTCGGAGCGGGCTCCTTCATCCTGGGTGCATTGGCGGGCACGCTGGTGACCGCGGCAGTTGGGCGGCTTGCCGCAAAGAGCAACGCGACGCGGAAGCCGCCGACTCCCCACGGCTGGCCGATCAACTTTGCCCATCGTGGCGGCGCGAAGGTCGTACCGGAGAACACGATCGAGGGATTTCGTGAAGGATTTGCCAAAGGTGGCGGAGTCGTGGAATGCGACGTACACGCCTCCGCGGAAGGCACCATCGTCGTCATTCACGACGCCGTCGTTGACCGGACCACCGATGGCACCGGGCCGGTCGCGGAGAAAACCGTCCCCGAGTTGCAGAGCCTTGACGCCGGCTACCGCTTCAGCACCGACGGCGGTATGACGTTTCCGTGGCGGGCGAAAGGCGTCACGATTGCCACCCTGGAGGCGTTGTACCAGGCATTTCCAGAAGCGCCATTCAACATCGAAATCAAGGGCCGACGTTCCGGCATCGAAGGGACCGTCTTCGGCCACATCGAGGCGGCCGGAGCGATGGAACGCACTCTGGTGGTTTCAGACAATCGGGGCACGATCTCGCGCTTTCGCAGAGTCAGCCAAGGCAAAGTCGCCACCGCATCCGCCACCGTTGAGCTGCTGATCTATTGGATCCTTCACCTGCTGCGTCTTGGCGCGTTCTACGACCCGCCATTCCAGGCCTTGCAGGCTCCCGAGAAGTACAAAGGCATTCTGCCCGTCGTGACTCGCCGATTTGTTCGTAAGGCTCATGATCGTGGTCTTCGGGTCGATGTCTGGACGATCGACGACGAACCAGCCATGCGGCGGCTGCTGAGCTTTGGTGTCGACGGCATCATGACCGACCGTCCGGATGTGTTGACTCGGGTGCTGAACGGTCGGTGAGCTAACACGCTGCTCCCCTTGACGGCGACCTCAGGCTGGATTTGACTTACGGCCAAATGACCAGTCAGGAAGGCCGCCACGCCGCCCCGCAGCTGGAGCGTGAACGCGACCCACTCGGGATGATCAACGGCGAAGGGATCATCACCGGCACCGTCGTATCAGCTGCGGTCATTGCCGCAGCGGCCGGACACTTGGAGGAAACGCACATCGTTCTTGCCATCCTCGGAACCGCGTTCATCTATTGGTTGGCACACCTTCATGCTCGGACGCTGGGTGATGCGGTCAAACACCGAACACATCCGGTGGATGCACTACGAGAGGCGCTTGCCGAGACGTGGCCGATCCTGGCCGCGTCGCTGCTGCCCGCGGTGATCATGCTCGTCGCCAAGCTGGTTGGCGCAGATATCCGCAGGGCAGCCTGGATTGCGGTGATCGCCAGCACCGTGTTGTTGGCCCTCTACAGCTTCTTCGCGGGCCGGCGTGGTGGACTTGGCCTCGGGGGCAGCCTGCTGAGCGGTGCCATCGGTGCGGCCCTGGGAATCTTGGTCATCTTGCTCAAAGCCGGCCTGCACTGATGTTGTCGGTCGACCGCTGGGCCTCCGCAGTGATTGGGTGAAACTATGGATCACTTCGTACGCCCGGGGCTTCGGTTCGACGTCATCGACTCCGGACCGGCCGAGGCGCCAGCGGTGGTACTGCTACACGGATTTCCCCAGCAACCGTCAAGCTTCGACGCGGTCGCGGGCCGGCTTAATGCGGAGGGCCTTCGGACGTTGACTCCCACACAACGTGGCTATACCGCCGCTGCTCGACCGGCACGGCGGCGGGACTACCGGACTGCAGCCACCGCAGCCGACGTGATCGCCTTGCTCGACACTGCCGGCCTTGCCAAAGCTCACATCGTTGGTCATGACTGGGGTGGCAACCAGGCCTGGAGTGTAGCCGGCTGGTATCCGGACCGGGTTGCCTCTCTGACGGCGATATCGACGCCCCATCCCGCCGCGCTTCTCAAGGCCCAGTGGACGAGCAAACAGGGCCTGCGCTCGTGGTACATGGCGCTCTTCCAGCTCCCCGTGCTGCCGGAGTGGATCGCTCGGCGTACGGCTCGAAAGTCGTTGTTGGATAGCGGCTTGCCAGCCAGGTTTGCCGACCACTATGCCGAGGCGCTCGGCGAGCCGGGTGCGCTCACCGGAGCCCTGAACTGGTATCGCGGCATCCCCTTCTCCATGCGACCGCCGGTGGGACAGATCAGCGTGCCGACCACTTACATCTGGGGAAGACATGACGCCGCGCTCGCCCGCGCTTCCGTCGAGCTGACGCCTGGCTATGTGGTCGGGCCGTACGACGTTGTCGAGCTTGACGCTGGCCACTGGCTGCCTGAAACCGAGCCTGACGCAGTCGCGGATGCCATCCTTGCTCGAGTGCAATCAGTTCACGCCTGAGACCGGCCAGCTTTGCGCGAAGTGGTCAGGAACGACACCATTCTGACGGCGACTCATGCCGTTCCTGACTCCTTTCTGGGAAGGCACGCGCATCAGCTCACGCCGTCCTCGAGGTCTCCCTCCACATCGAGGTAGATCTGCTGCAGCTGGCTGATCAACTCTGGATCAGGTTCCTCCCACAGTCCGCGATCAACAGCCTCGCTGAGCTTTTCGATGATGCCTCGCAGCGCCCAGGGATTAGCGTGCTTCATGAAGTCCTGGTTGTCCTTGGCAAGCACATAGTTCTCAGCCAGCTGTTCGTACATCCAATCAGCCACCACGCCGGCGGTGGCGTCGAAGCCGAAGAGGTAGTCAACCGTTGCCGCCAGCTCGAACGCGCCCTTATAGCCGTGGCGCTGCATCGCAGACATCCAACGGGGGTTGATCACTCGGGCCCGAAACACGCGTGCCGTCTCCTCGGTCAATGATCGAGTCCGGACGCTATCCGGGGTCGTCGAGTCACCAACGTACGCCCGGGGATCGGCGCCGGTCAGCGCGCGTACGGTCGCCACCATCCCTCCGTGGTACTGGAAATAGTCATCCGAATCGGCAATGTCGTGTTCCCTGGTGTCCACGTTCTTCACCGCTACCGCGATCCGCCGATAGTTGACCTCCATGTCCTGACGTGCCGGGATCCCATCAAGATCGCGACCGTACGCGAAACCGCCCCAGGCAGCATAGACCTCGGCGAGATCATGATCATTTCGCCAGTTGCCCGCCTCGATCAATGGAAGAATCCCGGCTCCGTAGGAACCTGGCTTGGAGCCGAAGATCCGGGTAGTGGCCCGTCGCCGATCACCGTGCGCCGCAAGATCATCTTGGGCATGCCGCCGAACGAGGTTGAGGTGGCTCGGCTCGTCGAGATCGGCGACCATCTGGACGGCATCATCGAGCATTGAGACTACGTGTGGGAATGCATCGCGGAAGAAGCCCGAAATGCGAACCGTGACGTCAATCCGCGGCCGGCCCAACTCACTCATATCGATGGCCTGGAGGCCGATCACCCGACGCGATGCCTCATCCCATACAGGGATCACGCCAAGGAGCGCCAACACTTCGGCAATGTCATCACCGCTGGTCCGCATCGCCGAGGTGCCCCACACCGACAATCCCACCGACTGCGGATATTCACCGACCTCATCGAGGTGCCGCTTCAGCAAGGATTCGGCCATGGCCTGACCGGTCTGGTACGCCAGGCGGGAGGGGATCGCCTTGGGATCGACGGAGTAGAAGTTGCGGCCGGTCGGTAGCACGTTGATCAATCCGCGGAGCGGCGACCCGGATGGTCCGGCCGGTACGTACCCGCCGTCAAGCGCGTGCAGGATCGCGGCGATCTCATCGCCGGTGCGGACGAGCCTCGGGATCACTTCCTGGCAGGCAAAACGCAGTGTCGCAGCGACGGCGTCATTTGCCGATCCGACGGTGCTTTCCACGATCGCTGGAATGGCATCGACGGACCAACCGCTGGCCTCGGCAGCAACGATAAGTTCACGCGCCTCAGCCTCAACCGCATCCAGCTCCGGAAGCGACGCCTCCTCTGAAAGTCCGAGGGCGTTACGCAAGCCCGCGACTCTGTTTGCCTGACCACCAAAGATCTGAGGAGATCGCAGCACCGCCAGCACCAAGTTGATCAGTTCATCGCCTTCGGGCACCTGGCCCAACACATGCAGCCCGTCGCGAATCTGGGCGTCCTTGATCTCACACAGCCAGCCATCGACATGCAGCACGAACTCATCGAATGCTTCCTCGTTCGGAGCTGCATCGACGCCAAGATCATGATTCAACTGGGCTGCCTGGATGAGCGTCCAGATTTCACCACGCAGGGCCGGCGCCTTGGCTGGATCCATCGCATTGACCTGGGCGTATTCGTCGAGCAGCTGCTCCAGCCGGGCGATATCGCCGTAGCTCTCTGCACGCGCCATCGGCGGCACAAGATGATCGACGATCGTGGCATGAGCCCGGCGCTTGGCCTGCGTCCCCTCCCCCGGATCGTTGACCAGAAATGGATAGATCAGTGGCAATGAGCCGATCGCCGCATCGGTCCCGCAGGAGGCTGACATGCCGAGGTTCTTGCCTGGCAGCCATTCCAGGTTGCCGTGTTTGCCAACGTGGATCACCGCGTGTGCACCAAACTCCTTCTCCAGCCAGCGATACACCGCCAGGTAGTGGTGCGAAGGGGCAAGATCAGGATCGTGGTAGATCGCGATGGGATTGTCGCCGAAGCCACGTGGCGGCTGCACCAAGATCACGACATTGCCGGCCTGCAGGGTAGCCGCAACAATTTCACCGTCCGGATCTCTGCTGCGATCAACGAACAGCTCTCCTGGTGCTTCGCCCCATGCCGCGGTGACTGCTTCCGCAAGATCATCCGGAAGCTCTGCCAGCCAGCGTCGATAGCTGCGCGCCGGAATCCGGACCGGCTGTCCGGACAGCTGCTCGGCTGTAAGCCACTCTGGATCCTGGCCCCCGGCCGCGATCAACGCGTGGATCAACGCATTTCCTGCAGTGGTGTCTGGATGTTCGCCCTCGACCTGATCAAGCGGACCGGTTCCGGGGATCTCGCCGGGAGCCCCAAGGTCATAGCCCGCCTCGCGCATCCCCCGCAGCAGCCTGATCACCGAAACCGGAGTATCCAGTCCGACTGCGTTGCCGATACGGGAATGTTTGGTCGGGTAAGCCGAAAGCACAATGGCAATGCGCCGCTGCTGAGCTGGAATCTGTCGCAAGCGAGCGTGATTGACAGCGATCTCGGCTACCCGGCGACAGCGTTCGTGATCCGGAACGTAGCTCGGCAGCCCATCGGCATCGGTTTCCTTGAATGAGAACGGCACCGTGATGATCCGGCCATCGAACTCCGGGACAGCCACCTGAGTCGCGACGTCCAGCGGGGTCATGCCCTCATCCGAGGCCGCCCAGGATGCCCGATCCCAGGTCAGGCAAAGCCCTTGCAGGATAGGGATATCGAGGGCCGCCAGTGCTCCTACGTCCCATGCTTCGTCATCGCCGCCGGCGGATGCCGTGGCGGGCCTGGTTCCACCAGCCGCCAGCACGGTGGTGATCAGGGCATCGCAGCTGCTCAAGTACTCGAGCAGGTCCGAAGGAGCATGGCGCAACGACGTCGCAAAGATCGGTACGCCAATCCCTCCGGCCGCGTCCACCGCTTCCGCGAGCGCCTCGACGTACTCGGTGTTTCCCGCCGCGTACTGGGCCCGATAGAACAAGATGCCAATGCGTGGCCGGAATGGCTCGGCGGCCAGTGGGCGCGGCAGTACGCCCCAGAGCGGCTGCTCCGTCGGCGGCTCGAAGCCGACACCGGTGAGCAGCAACGTGTCGCACAGAAAGGTGTGTAGCTGCCTGAGGTTATCCGGGCCGCCATGTGCTAGGTAAACATGGGCATCGGCAGCAACACCTATCGGAACATTCGAGATCTCCATGAGTTCTGCGTTGGGTGCCTGTTCGCCGCCGAGCACGACCATCGGCTTGCCGCTTGCTCGAAATCGTTCGAAGCCACCGCAGAGCAGCGATGGGGAGCCGAGAATCCTCGCCACGATGAGGTCGCAGGCTTCAAGAGCCGCGCCGAGCTCGGTATGTGCCGATCGCGCGGGGTTGGCGAGCGCATAGTCAGCGCCACTGGCCCTGGCAGAGAGCAGGTCGGTGTCGGACGTCGACAGCAGAGCGATCCGCGGCATCCCGGGAGCCTAACTTGTCAGACGCCACAGCCACCTGCCTGCCGTCGATCTCAGGGCGGCGGCTGCTCGGCTTGGCTTCACTTACGATGGCGGGCGTGACTCCCGCCGACCGCTGCCCTGGGGTGCTCCGGCCTCATCTGGCACAGGACGGTGCCGTGGTACGGATTCGGATTCCGGGCGGCCAAACGACCGGTACCGCGCTTGGCGGGTTGAGCCGGATCGCACAGAAGTTCGGCAGCAGCGATGTCCAGCTGACCTCCCGCGCCAGCGTGCAGCTTCGTGGCCTGCCCGACCCAGTGCCCGAGGGCCTTATCCAGGGAGTGCGCGGGGCGGGCTTTCTGCCGTCGGACACCCATGAACTCATCCGCAATATCGTCGCCTCGCCGCTCACCGGGATTAGCGGTGGCCTGGTTGACGTCCGGCCCTTGGTGGTCGAACTGGATGCCGGGCTCTGTGCCCATCCCCGACTCGCCGCCCTGCCGAGCCGGTTCCTTTTCGCACTCGATGACGGCCGCGGGGATGTGAGCGAGGCGCCTTTTGATCTTGGCTACCGCGCAGTTGATCATGATTACGGGTGGGTGTTGCTTGGCGGCCCAGATTTGGGTATCCCCGTAGCAACCGGCGCTGCGGTTGAGACGTTGCTCGATCTTGCCCGCCAGTTCCTGAGCGCCAGCGAGCAATCGGGTGGCGTTTGGCATGTTCACGACCTGCCAAGTTGGGTGCAGAGCCTCCAACAGGTTCAGACGATCACGTTGCCGACATCGACGGCTGGCAGTCCGCTTGGCAATGTGGCCGATGCTGCATCGGTTCATGTGCCACTCGGACTGCTGACGCCGGCTCAGGCTGCCACGGTCGAGGCCTGTGCGGCAGAGGCAGTGGTGATTACGCCATCACGTGGCCTTGTGCTGCCCGGAGCTGCCCGTCACTTGGCCGCACTGGTCGGCGCAGGCTTGATCGATGATCCAACCTCTCCATGGTCGGCGGTCTCAGCATGTGTCGGTGCGCCATCGTGTCAAAAATCCTTGATCAACACGCGCGCGTGCGCAACCGCCTTGGTGAACTCTGGATCACTACAGCGGCGAACGCACGTTAGTGGCTGCGAACGATGCTGCGGTGCACCGGCCGGTGATCATATTGATCTTGTAATGCCTGATGATGTCCAGCTCCTGGCACCTGCTGGAGAAGCACGATGATCGCTGCGCCGAGGCGCTACGACTATGTCACAGTGCCGTCAGAGATCTACCGAAGATCATTTGCGACCATTCGGTCGGAAGCCGACCTCTCGCCGCTGCCCCAAGAGTTGCATCCAGTCGCAGTCCGAATGATTCATGCTTGCGGCGACGTCAGTCTGGTCAATGATCTTGCGTTTCACTCACTGCTCGTGTCCGCTGCGCGGACCGCGCTCACCGCTGGGGCGACCATCTTCACCGACACGCAGATGCTCGCAGCTGGGGTGACGCGAAGGCGACTACCGGCGGACAACGACGTGGTCTGCCTGCTCGACGACCCGAGAGCGAGTGAGCTGGCAGCTCAATGGGGAACTACCCGATCCGCAGCCGCGGTCTCACTGTGGGCCGACCACCTCGAGGGTGCCGTGGTGGCGATCGGCAATGCCCCGACTGCGCTGTTCCACCTCTTGGAATTGATCGCCGATGGGGCGCCCCGCCCAGCAGCGATCATTGGTATTCCCGTCGGCTTCGTTGGATCGGCTGAGTCCAAGATCGCCTTGGCGGAGAACGCCTGGGACATTCCATGGCTCGTGGTGCACGGGCGGCGCGGTGGATCTGCCTTGTGCGCTGCCGCTATCAACGCTCTTGGGCGCGAGGCAGAGATCTTGTGACGGGTCATCTCTACGGTGTCGGGGTTGGACCGGGTGATCCTGAGCTGGTCACTATCAAGGCCGCCAAGCTGATCAAGACTGCTGACGTGATCGCTTACCACTCAGGAACCGCAGGCCGATCGATTGCCCGTACGATTGCTCGTTCCTTGATCAGTGAGAACGCCATCGAGGAGCTGCTGATCTACCCAGTCACGACGGGTGAGACTGATCATCCCCTCGGCTACTACGGCGCCGTCAACGACTTCTATGACGAATCTGCCGAGCGGTTGAGCAAGCATCTGGATGCCGGCCGGAGTGTCGTCGTACTGGCCGAAGGTGACCCGCTGTTCTACAGCTCATACATGTACCTCCATGACCGGCTGGCACCTCGCTTTCCGAGCGAGATCGTGCCCGGCGTCACCTCACTGGCCGCCGCAGCCACCGCGTTGCAGACACCACTTGCGCGTCATGAAGACATCCTCGTTGTGTTGCCTGGAACCTTGCCGGTGGCTGAGCTCGCCCGCAGACTCGCCGACGTCGATGCCGCGGCGATCATGAAGCTGGGCCGGACTTTCGCTGGCGTACAGGAGGCACTGCGTCGATCTGGTCGGCTCGACGAAGCGATGTATGTGGAGCGGGCCACGACCGGTGAGCAGCGCATATTGCCCGTGACCGAGGTCGACCCGGCAGCGGTGCCGTACTTCTCCATGGTCGTTGTGCCGGGTCATGATCGGCGGATTGATTCTGCAGGTCGATCCGCCGCTATGCCGCAGCCGCTCGCATCGGACCATCTCGGTGATCAGCAGCTCTTCGTGGTAGGTCTCGGACCGGGGACTGATGATTGGACCACGCCGGAGGTCTCCGCGGTGCTCACTAAAGTTGATCATGTTGTGGGCTACGGACCTTATCTCGACCGGCTCCCGGCTCGACCAGGTCTGCATCGGCATGCCAGCGGCAACACTGTCGAGCTGGAGCGGGCACGCTATGCGCTTGATCTTGCTCTCACGGGGGAATGTGTGGCGGTCGTCTCTGGCGGAGATGCGGGAATCTTCGGCATGGCATCCGCCGTCTTCGAGGCGGCTACGGATGATCGTTATGCGGATGTCAAGATCACGGTGCTACCCGGTGTTACGGCGGCGCAGGCCGTTGCTGCCCGCGCCGGTGCGCCACTCGGCGGAGATTACGCGGTGATGTCACTGTCGGACCGGCTGAAACCCTGGCGACTGATCGAGAAACGGTTGCGCGCGGCAGTTGAAGCTGATCTGGTGCTGGCGGTGTACAACCCCGCCTCGCGTACCCGGCGTGAGCAGATCATTCGAGCCCGCGAACTGATGCTCGAGCTACGTCCGCCGACTACTCCAGTCGTCGTTGGCCGAAACGTGGGTCGCGACGCTGAAGAGCTGACTGTGACCACTCTGGAAGCACTTGACCCGGACAGCATCGACATGAGCTGCCTACTGATCATCGGTTCCAGTCAGACTCGTCGCGGCCGTGGTTCGACGGTGTGGACGGGCCGGTCTCACCCTTCCCTGGCAGCTAACGACGCCGCTTCCCATAAAGATGAGACTCCGCAAACTCCTCGGCGTGCAACGCCTCTCCCACCATGATCACAGCCGCCTGCCGCAGGCCGGCATTCTCGACCCGGTCGGCGATCGTCGCTACGGTGCCGCGCAAGACCAGCTCGGTGGGCTGAGTAGCGTTGGCGACCACGGCCACTGGGCAGTCTGGGCCGTACGCGGGGGCCAGCTCCGAACAGATCTGCCGAATCCGTCGTATCGCCAGATGGATGATCATGGTGGCCCTGCTCTCGGCCAAGTACGCCATGGATTCGGTGGACGGCATTGCGGTTGACGCGGATTGAGTACGCGTCAAGATCACGGTCTGAGCTAGCTCGGGAACAGTCAGCTCCCGCCCGAGAATTGCCGCCGCGGCCGCATACGCAGGCACACCCGGCGTCACATCCCAAGTCACACCGGCGTCGTGCAGCCGCCGAGTCTGCTCCGCCAGCGCCGAATAGATCGAGGGATCTCCGGAACAGAGTCGCGCGACATCTTCACCCTGTCGATGAGCCGCGACCAAGTGATCCGTGATCTGATCAAGATCAAGATGTTGGCTGTCGATCAGGGTGGCGCCTGGCGGACAAAAGGCCAGAATCTGATCATCGATATAGGTCCCGGCATACACGCAAACCGGCGAAGACTCGATCAACCGTACCGCCCGGAGCGTCAGAAGATCCGCCGCCCCTGGGCCCGCTCCGATGAAATGAACCGTCATCGTGCGTCCTTGACCACGCTCCACTGGACCACCGGTCGCGCAGGCCGCCAGCCGTGATAGCGGCCAATCGGCTCAAGGTGCTCAACCACGTGTCGAGTCAGTTCACCGCCGTAGCGGCTCCAGCAATCGGCGATCATCATCTCGGTCTCATGCGTCACCGCGTGGACGACCAGCCGACCTCCAGGTCGTAAGGCGGACCACGATTGCTCGAGCGTCCCGGTTTTTGCTCCGCCGCCGACGAAGACGGCGTTCGGCCGGGGCAGCGAAGCCAAGGCGCGCAGCGCCTCGGCGTGCACCACTTTCAGGTTCGGAACACCGAGTGCTTCGGCGTTGCTACGAATCCGCTTGACACGGTCCAGGTCGCGCTCAATCGCGATCGCGCGGCATCTCGGGTCAGTGCGCAGCCACTCGATGGCAATTGACCCGGCGCCGGCGCCAACGTCCCACAACAACTCGCCTGGGCGCGGCATCAGACGAGCCAGTGCCGATACTCGAAGATCACGTTTGGTCAATTGACCATCATGATCGAAGGCCGAGTCCGGCAAGCCTGCTGTGAGCGAGGCGGCCCGGCCGGCGCCGACGCAGGCGACGCAAATCACGTTGAGCGAGGGTGCTCTGCCAGTCCAATCGCAGGCCGGCACGTCGATTCGTGATTCCGTCTCGGCATCAAGGTCGCCCAACACCGTGACCATGCTGTTGCCGTAGCCGTCATCAGTGAGCAGCCGAGCGACCTCCGCCACACTATCGGCGTCACGGGACAAGATGATCAAGCGTTGGCCTGGTAGCAGGTATCGCCGTAGTACATCGAGATCGCTGCCACGCAGCCGTACCAGCTGCGTTGTCTCCTCCGGCCACCCCATTCGAGCCCGGGCAAGCGCCACCGAGGACACTGCCGGATGAATACGAACCTCCGACGCCCCGACCAGCTTGATCAAAGTCTGACCGATTCCGGCCACCAGTGGATCGCCTGAAGCGAGCGCGACGACGCGTCTTTCGGTGATGTGACTGAGCAGTGGCGGCAGCCCTTCTCGTAGCGGACTTGGCCACGGCAGCCGCTGCTGATCAGGGCATGGGGGAACCAGATCAAGATGCCGAGGACTGCCAAGCAGCACTTCCGCGTCCCGAATAGTTGCGCGCAATCGTTCTGGAAGGTCGTTCCACCCCCGCGCGCTCAGCCCAACCACCTCGATCACGCCTCAGACTGTATGACGTATGGGGCCGCCCAGCTCGCAACCTCCCGAACCTCGAACTCAGAGTTGCGGGCTCGAGGATCTGGCCTCAGGAGTCAGTGACCCTTCATGACGACGCCAGATGTGACATGATTCGAGGCGGCGACGGCAGAGGAATCCGGTGAGAGTCCGGAGCGGTCCCGCCACTGTGAACCCGGCATTTGCCTCCACTCGCAATTTACCGGGAAGTCAGGACTACTGCCGTGGCCGGCCGCCGTCGCGCGCCGCGTACGCCGGCCCAACCCAGACATGCCGCGGGCGTGGATACCCGCAGGAAGGGTGTGAAGTGAGGACGTTTCCGTTCTCGGCTGTCGTTGGTTCCGAGGACATGGCACTCGCGTTGATCCTGACCACTATTTCGCCAGAGGTCGGCGGGGTGCTGGTACGCGGCGAGAAGGGGACGGCGAAGACCACCATGGTTCGTGCCCTCGCGGACGTGCTACCCAGCATCAGCGTGATCGATGGCTGCCGCTTCAGCTGCGACCCGGTGGACCCCGATCCGACGTGCCCGGATGCGCCTCATGATCATTCTGTCGCGACGTTGCGCCCTGCCAGGCTCGTTGAGCTTCCGGTCGGTGCTACCGAGGATCGAGTGATCGGCTCGCTCGATCTGCGGCAAGCCCTCGGGGTCGGAGAAGTGGTGTACCAGCCGGGGCTGCTGGCCGCCGCCCACCGCGGGATCCTCTATGTGGATGAAGTCAATCTGCTTCATGATCATCTGGTTGATCTGTTGCTGGATGCTGCTGCGATGGGCCGGTCAACTGTCGAGCGAGAAGGAGTATCGGTCGCCCACGCCGCTCGGTTGATCTTGATCGGAACGATGAATCCAGAAGAGGGTGAGCTCAGGCCGCAGCTGCTTGATCGCTTCGGGCTGACCGTGGAGATCGCGGCCCCGCAGGATCCGGAGCTGAGAGCTGAGGTGATCCGCCGCCGTATGGCGTTCGACCGTGATCCAGAATCCTTCGTTGCCACATATGCCGCCAGCGAGGAGGAACTGCGGTTACGGATCATCACCGCCCAATCGCTATTGCCGTCGGTACGCCTCGATGATCGTCGGCTGGCTACGATCGCCAGGGTTTGTGCGGCGTTCGAGGTCGACGGCATGCGAGCCGACATTGTGACCGCTCGAGCAGCGGCGGCACATGCCGCTTGGCAGGGCCGCAGCGAGATTGTGAAGTCCGATATCCGTGCCGCGGCCAGGTTGGCGTTGCCGCATCGGCGGCGCCGGAATCCCTTCGATGCGCCCGGCCTGGACGAGGAGCTTCTTGATCGACTTCTTGATGAGGAGCCAGATCCCGATCCCAGCCCGCCGGATGATCAGCCGCCTAACCGGCCTTCGACACGCTCAGGTCAGGAGGACGCCGAACCGACCAATGGGCACAAGAACACCCAGTCTGAGCCGGTCGTAGGCCAGGTCAGTGGTCCCTCAGCAAGTTCAGAGCGCAACGGGAGCAGTTCTCATGGCGCCGAACGAATCTTTTCGGCAAGCGATACCTACCGCGCGCGGTTGTTCACAGCGCGGGGCCTTGGCATCGGGGAGGCTGGCCGTCGCAGCCGAGCCCTGACCTCGACCGGGCGGACTGTGGGGGCCGTTCCGGCAAACCATGATCACGGTCGGCTGCACCTGACCGCAACCATCCGCGCGGCCGCGCTACACCAGTCAACGCGCGGCCGCGTTCCTGCTGAGCGGCTCCGTCTGGCCCTACCGGACTTGCGCCTCGCCGTAACGGAAGGCCGCGAGTCCAACCTTGTGCTCCTGGTTGTTGACGCCTCTGCCTCAATGGCTGCGCGGCGTCGCATGGAGGCGGTTAAAGCCGCAGCGCTTTCGCTTTTGCTCGACGCCTACCAGCGCCGGGACAAGATCGGCTTGATCACCTTCCGTGGAACCGACGCGACGCTCGCGCTGCCGCCGACGTCCTCAATCGACACCGCGGCCCGGCGGCTCCAGGACCTTCCGACTGGCGGCCGTACGCCGCTGGCAGAAGGGCTGCTCTGCGCTGCGAAAACCCTGCGGCTGGAGCGGATTCGTGACCCGCGCCACCGGTCGCTGCTGGTACTGGTCACCGACGGTCGCGCCACAGACGGCCCTGGTGCAGTCCAACGGTCACGACTGGTCGCTGATCAACTACGCCGAGCCGGGGTCGCATCGCTGGTGATCGACTGCGAGTCGGGACGGATGTCATTGGGCCTGGCCCAGACCCTGAGCATCCACCTCGGCGCTCAATACCTAACCGTGGACGAGGTCGGTGCTGATCAGCTCGTACACGCCGTACGCCAAAGGCGGGCCGCCTGATGCCAGCCGGTGTGCCGGAGTTGGTTCCGGAGGACGGACTGACCACGCGACAGCGGCGGCAGCGACCGTTGTTGATCATCCACACCGGCGACGGCAAGGGAAAGTCGACAGCAGCGTTCGGCCTCGCACTGCGGGGCTGGAACCAGGGCTGGTCGGTAGGAATCTTCCAGTTCGTCAAGTCGGCCCGTTGGCGGATCGGCGAACAGGCCGCCTTCGAGTCGCTCGGTGACCTGCACGATGCGACCGGTCGCGGCGGCTCCATCGAATGGCACAAAATGGGCGCCGGATGGTCGTGGAGCCGCAAGACCGGAACCGAGGATGATCATGCCGCAGCCGCCGCGGAAGGCTGGCAGGAGATCAAACGGCGACTCACCGACGAGACGCATACCTTATATGTGCTCGACGAGTTCACCTACCCAATCAACTGGGGCTGGGTCGACGTTCACGATGTGATCGAAACCTTGGCCCATCGCGACGGTTACCAGCATGTGATCATCACGGGTCGAGGTGCTGATCCGAAGCTGATCGAGGCCGCGGAACTGGTCACCGAGATGACCAAGATCAAACATCCCTTCGACGCCGGCCAGAAGGGCCAGCGAGGGATCGAGTGGTGATCAGTTCCAGGTTCCCACGACCAGTCGCTGAACTGCCTCGTCTGGTGATCACCGCTCCCGGTTCGGGCCATGGCAAAACGACCGTTGCTACTGGGCTGATGGGTGCACTGCATGCCACGGGCTTGAGGGTCGCCGGTTTCAAGGTGGGCCCGGACTACATCGACCCTGGCTATCACACACTGGCCACCGGTCGAGCAGGACGCAATCTCGATCCCTACTTGTGCGGAGAAGATCAGATGGCGCCGCTGCTACTGCATGGCGCCCAGACGCCAGAGCCGGCCGATGTCGCGATCATCGAAGGCGTCATGGGGCTGTTCGATGGGCAGATCGGCAGCGAGGGCTTCGCGTCCACCGCTCACGTGGCCGGTCTGGTGCAGGCACCGGTGATCATGGTGCTCGACATCTCCCATGTGTCGCGTACGGCGGCGGCAATCGTCCACGGGCTCAATACCTTCGATCCAGCCCTGCGGTTGAGTGGCGTGATCATCAACAAGGCCGGATCGGACCGGCACGCCCGCGAGATCGTGGCCGCGCTGGAGGCAACTGACCTTGCGGTGTTGGGCATCCTGCCCAGGGAAGCGGGCATCGAGATTCCTTCCCGGCATCTCGGT
The DNA here is from genome assembly GCA_045806785.1 of Propionibacteriaceae bacterium. Classification (GTDB taxonomy): domain Bacteria; phylum Actinomycetota; class Actinomycetes; order Propionibacteriales; family Propionibacteriaceae; genus Microlunatus. The sequence goes on from JBJMIR010000119.1 coordinate 39,114, forward strand.
CTGGTTCCGGCTGCTGAGCGTGTTGAGGCGGCTGAGGCAGTAGCCAAGCTCGCCGCTCGGATCAGCGATCATGTGTCGCTGCCGTCGATCATGTCCGTCGCACGAGCCGCTCCGGCTCTCCACGCCGAGCCGTGGTCGCCGGCTGAACAGGTGCGGCCGGCGTCGGATGCTCGTCCCGTGGTCGCTATCGCGGCTGGCCGGGCTTTCACATTCCGCTATGCCGAGACCGATGAGCTGCTTCGTGCCGCGGGATGTGAACCGGTGACCTTCGATCCAGTGACTGCTGATTGCCTTCCCACCGGGACAGCCGGGCTCTACCTGGGCGGCGGGTTTCCTGAAGTGCATGCCCGAGACCTGGCGGCAAATGATGCGTTGCGTAACGAGATTCGGGCCGCAATCAACGCCGGCATGCCGACGATCGCCGAATGCGCCGGTCTGCTCTATCTGTGCCGGAGCGTCGATGCGTTGCCCATGGTGGGGGCGCTGGATGCCGATGCAACCATGACCCGGCGGCTGACGCTGAGTTACCGAACCATGATCGCAGACCATGATCAGCTCTTGGTGGAGGCCGGGACGCGAGTGACGGGTCATGAGTTTCACCGCACGACCGTCGACCCGCCTTCTGGACCGGTCGCAGCGTGGCTCATGGAAGGGAAACCGACTGGGTTCTCCGCCGATCCCGCCGGTATCGGTCGCAAGACGCTGCACGCGAGCTATCTGCATCTGCATTGGGCCGGATATCCCGAGATTGCGCAGCGATTCGGTCATGCGGTCCATGACTACTCGACGACAATGCGGTCCGACGCAGTGCGTCCTGAGGTGGTTGTTGTGCGCCCTGAGCCTGTCGGAGGGCGTTATCTCGCCGCTCCTGACCTTCACCACCACGGAGATCGCGACCTCGCGGAAGGACTCGTGGACTTGGCGGTCAACGTACGCCTGTCCGCTCCGCCGGACTGGCTCAGCGCAGTTATCAGCCACACCACCCAACATCTCGCTGCCTATCCCAATACCGACGCAGCCACTAAGGCCATTGCCGAGGCCCACGGCGTTGCTATTGATCAAGTACTGCCCACGGCCGGGGGCGCCGAGGCCTTCACATTGATTGCACGCGCCTTTCCTGCCGAACAGTCGCTGATCATCCACCCACAGTTCACCGAACCGGAGGCTGCACTCATTGCGGCTGGACATCGCCCCGAGCGACTCATCTTGTCACCGGCTGCTGGCTTTCGGCTCAACCCGTTGCAGGTGCCGGCGGCGCCGGATCTGGTCATGATCGGCAATCCGACAAACCCGACGAGCGTGCTGCACGCGGCGGCTTTGATCAATTCATTACGCCGGGTGGGGCGCATTGTTGTTGTCGATGAGGCCTTCATGGACTGCGTGCCAGGCGAGACCGAGTCAGTGATCAGCGACGATATGGCGGACCTGATCGTGATTCGCTCGCTGACCAAGACCTGGGGACTGGCTGGGCTGCGTGCTGGCTACGTGATCGGCGACCCAACTTTGATCGCAGCAATGCGACGCCATCAGCCGCCCTGGCCGGTGTCCACTCCGGCCGTGGCCGCTATGACCGCGTGTCTGACACCTGAGGCTCGGGCTCTCGCGGCCGAGGCAGCAGGGGAAATCACGGCCCGGCGCGCTTACCTCATTGAGCGGCTGGCCAGCATCGGCCTGACCGTGGCCGGTAGTCCACGAGCGTCATTCGTGCTCATCGACACCAGCGACGTACGCGGCAACCGTGAGCCGGGCTGGATCCGCCTCGCGCTGCGCAACCACGGTTTCGCGGTACGCCGAGGCGAAACCTTTCCCGGCCTGGGACCAGACTGGATGAGGATTGCTGTACGCGAACCCGAGACCACTGACCAGCTGATGGCGGCCTTCGCCGAGTTGTCAGACTCTGAGCGGGCTATAGCACCCTGAGACTCTGACAAGTCGGCACAGCAGGAGGTGACATACATGGCGAGCGGACATGGCCATGACGTAACCGCGACCAATGCGCACCGTAAACGGCTCATCATCGTCCTAGCTATCACGTTCGCGGTGCTGATCACTGAAGTGATCGGTGGCCTGATTTCCGGCTCGCTCGCTCTGCTCGCCGACGCCGGCCATGTGCTGACCGATTCGACCGGTCTGATCATGGCACTTATCGCGGCCTCGCTCGCGACTCGCGCCGCCACGGTGAAACGCACATTCGGACTCCAGCGCGCCGAGGTGCTCGCAGCTCTGGCGAACGCGCTCCTGCTGGTCGGAGTAGCGGTATGGGTGCTGATCATGGCTGTCGACCGGTTGAGCAGTCCCGCGGAGATCAATAGCCGCCTGATGCTCGTTATAGCCGTCGTCAGTGTGCTTGCCAATCTGGCCGGCCTGCTGGTGCTGCGTCCGGCGCAATCCAAGAGCCTGAACATGCGCGGCGCCTACCTCGAGGTCCTGGGAGACTTCGTTGGTTCGCTGGCCGTGATCATTGCCGCCGTACTGATCTTGATCACCGGCTGGACACCGTTCGACGCGATCGCTTCGCTCGGCATCGTCGTGCTGATCATTCCGCGCGCCTGGTCGCTGCTGCGCGAGGTCGTCGACGTGCTGTTGGAGGCCACTCCGCGCGGCGTCGACCTTGACGAAGTACGGGAGCACATGCTGGGAGTACGCGGCGTTGTCGACGTCCATGACTTGCACGCCTGGACGATTACCAGCGGAGTTCCGGTGCTCTCGGCGCACGTCATTGTTGATCAAGCCTGCATCAGCGAGGGGCGCTCTGGTGAGGTGCTGGATCGGCTGGGCGAATGCCTGGGCGGGCACTTCGACGTCTCGCACTGCACGTTCCAGCTCGAACCGGTTGGCCATCAGGAACATGAGGCAGCCCACCACGCGTGATGTCTTGTTCCCAATGTCAGCGGTCGATGGGAAGCTAACCGACATGTCTACGCAGTACTACACCGCTAGCAGTATCGACGGCTTTATTGCCGATCCGGACAACTCCTTGGACTGGCTCTTCCAGTTCAGTGAGGCATCCGGCATTGAAGATCAATTTCCGAAGTTCATGGACCAGGTCGGAGCGATGGCGATGGGTTCGACGACGTACGAGTGGGTCGCCAACCACACCGGCTTTCTTACCGATCCCAGCAAATGGGAGTACACCGTCCCGACATGGGTGTTCAGCAGTCGGGAACTGCCCCGGGTCCATGGTCCAGACATCCGGTTCGTCTCAGGTGAGGTTGGGCCCATACACAACGAGATGGTGCGGGCCGCGGAGGGCAAGAACGTCTGGCTGGTAGGCGGCGGTGATCTGGTCGGGCAATTCCATGATCAAGGCCTGCTGGATGAGGTGATCATCAGTATCGCATCGGTCTTCCTTGGATCCGGCGCACCGTTGCTGCCGCGAAGGATTGTCACGCCGCCGCTTCAGCTGCTCGAGGCCACCGCGTACGGAGCTGACTTCGCAATGTTGCGGTACGCCGTCCGAGATAATTCGAGATAACTAGCGAAACCGCAGCAGCCGGAGGCTATTGGTTACCACGAAAAGTGAACTGAGCGCCATTGCCGCCGCAGCGATCATCGGATTGAGAAAGCCCATTGCGGCAAGCGGCAAAGCTACGACGTTGTAGGCGAACGCCCACCACAGATTGCCGTGAATCGTTCGCAGCGTAGCCCGCGACAGGCGAATGGCGTCTGCGGCCGCGCGCAGGTCACCACTGATCAGCGTCAGATCGCTGGCGTGTATCGCCGCATCCGTACCGGTGCCAAGGGCAATACCAAGATCAGACTGTGCCAACGCGGCCGCGTCGTTGACCCCTTCGCCGACCATGGCGACACGATGCCCAGCCTCTTGCAAGCTCACTACTTCAGCGACCTTTTCTTGTGGCGAGACATTGGCAATGACGTCGGCTATGTCCACCTCATCCGCCACCGCCCGCGCCGTGGGTTCATGATCACCCGTTAGCAGCACCGGGCGCAGACCTAGGGCGCGGAACCGGCGCACAGCTTCAGCAGAGGTCGGCTTGACCACATCGGCAACCGCGATCACGCCACGTGCTTCGCCGTCCCAGCCGATCACTACCGGCGTCCGTCCGCGCACCTGATCTGTCAGATACGCCCCTCGAAGTTCGGAAGGAACACGAAGTCCTTCCTCCTCCAGCAAGTCCAACTTCCCTACGACCACCGACTTGTCAGAATCCTGTCGCGCTATAGCACTGCTGGATTCCGACAACTCGGCCAGAATGCCGAGGCCCGGGCGGTTCTGCAGCTTGGTGACGCTATCGAGGGAGCCGCGGCTACGCGCATGATCGGTGATTGCCCGGCCGATCGGATGCTCCGAGCCCGACTCCGCCGAGCCGGCCGCCATGATCACCTCGTCAGGATTAGCCCCAGCCCTAGCGGTCACGGCTACAACCGCCATCCGGCCCTCGGTGAGGGTTCCGGTCTTGTCCACCACGATGGTGTCGATGTTCCGGGCGGACTCCAGCGCCTCCGGCCCGCTGATCACGATGCCGAGCTGGGCACCACGCCCCGTGCCGACCAGCAGGGCGGTCGGCGTAGCCAATCCGAGCGCACACGGACAGGCGATGATCAACACCGCCACCGCGGAGGTGAAAGCGAAGGAGACACCTGAACCCTGCCCCAGCCAGAAGCCCAAGGTGGCGACGGCCAGCGCGATCACGATCGGCACGAACACCGCCGAGACCCGGTCAGCGAGTCGCTGCACTGCTGCCTTGCCGCTTTGCGCTGCCTCGACCATCCGCACGACTTGTGCCAGTTGCGTGTCCACCCCTACCCGGGTGGCCTCCACCACGAGTCGGCCATCGGTGTTGACGGTCGCTCCCACCACGGCATCGCCAGGCCCGACCTCGACCGGCACCGACTCCCCTGTCACCGTTGAGGTATCCAGCGCACTGTGCCCGGAGAGGATCCGCCCATCCGTCGCCACGCGCTCGCCGGGCCGCACCACGAATCGGTCACCCACATGCAGCTGCGAAATGTCGACGACCGTCTCACCGCTCGCTGTCAGCAGCGTCACCTCTGACGGTGCCAGGTCCAGCAGCGCACGCAGCGCTGCGCCAGATCGGCGCTTGGCTCTTGCCTCCAGGTACCGACCAAGCAACATGAAGGTCGTGATTCCGACCGCTGCTTCGAGGTAGAGGTTGGCCGTCGGCGCATGCCTGACGAGCCGGAACTCGAAGGGATGTGTAAACCCGATCTCACCAGCCACGCCGAAGAGCAGCGCGTACGCCGACCAGCCGAAGGCAGCGAGTGTGCCGACGGAGATCAACGTATCCATCGTTGCGTTGCCATGCTCCAGATTGAGCAGCGTGGCGCGATGGAATGGCCAGGCACCCCAGATCACCACAACGCAGGTGAATGCGAAAGAGATCCATTGCCACCAAGGGAACTGCCACGCCGGAACCATCGCGATCAGGATCACCGGCAGGCTGAGCGCCGCAGTGATGATCAGCCGGCGACGCAGCTCGCGCAGTTCGAGATCCGGGTCACGTGAACTCTCGGCTGGCAGCGTCGCGCCGTAACCGGTCTTCTCGATAGTCTCGATCAAGGTTTGCGCCGAGGTGCCGCTACCCACATGGACAGTGGCCTTTTCCGTCGCGTAATTGACGGTGGCGTTGACGCCTTCCAGCCGGTTGAGCTTCTTCTCGATCCGGGCCGCGCAGGAGGCGCAGGTCATGCCCTGCACGTCGAGCTCGATGGTCTGCACCGGGACACGCAGCTCCGTCATCGGTCGACCTGCACTGTGAACTCGGCTAGGTATGGCTTGTCGGCGCGGTAGAACTCCACGAACAGCCGATAGTCACCTTTGTCCGGCACGCTGCCGAGAAAATCCAGCCGCGGCCCAGTGCCCTGGGACGTTGAGTGCAGATGCAGATAACCCAGATCGGTCGGCCGAATCGCCACGCTGTGGCCCATCTCGCCGTGCGCCGGCTGCAAGTCGGTAACCGGCTGACCATGATCGCTGACGAATACTCCGCTGCTGCTGCTGGCACTGGTCGTGAGACTTCCGGTATGGGCGACCGTAAGCCCCTTGACCTGTACGTGATCGCCAGCCGGTGGTAGCGGCTCAGGGCGATAGCCGCCGCTGACCATGAAGTCGGTTGCCAGAGCGATCTCCCGGCCCAGCGCCTTCGACTGGAAGTGGATGATCACGTGCCAGGGACCCGGCGTCAGATCAAGCAGGCCCCACCAGGAGGTGCCCTCGCCTTGCTGCGCCATGAGGTGTTGGTAACCGGTCAAGTCGCGCCGGAACGCGATGAGATGCATGTGCTCGCCAGCATCTTGATCCAGTTCTGAGAGCACCTGGCCGCCGGGTGCGGTTACCGTGAACTCGACCGCGACCTCCTTGCCGGGCTTCTGAGTAGCTTCCACCGCTCGGAACGTGTAGCCCGCAACGTTGTCAGCCGGCGCGACCATCTCAGAGCTGTGCGTCGGTACCGGAGCCAGCAGCGGCTGGGACCGGGTGCCCGCGAAGTAGGAGATGCCGAAGACAGCCGCCAGCAATGTCAGGAAGGCGACAAGCTTTGCGGGCGGGTTCATGGCCAATCTGTGATCGTTAGCTGAGGAGAATGGGGCTAGGCGGTGGCGACGCGGTAGCCGGCCTCGTCCACGGCCGTTTCGATGCTCTGGAATGGAATTTCGCCGTCACTGATCACAATCAGCTGGCCGCTGTTGAGGTCAACCTTGACGTCGGTCACGCCACTGACTGCGGCGACCTCTTCGGTCACTGAGCTCACACAGTGCTGGCAGTGCATTCCCGAGACGACATACTCACTGGTGACTGACACGAATATTCCTTTGGTCGTTAGAAAAGCACTGACTATGAAAAGCACTGACTATGAACGGACCAGACGCGCAATCGCGTTGGAGGCTTCCTCGATTTTGATGTCTGCCTCAACGCCTCCCTCGGCTGCAGCACGCACGACGCAGTGGCTGAGGTGTTCCTCGAGCAGGCCGAGAGCGACCGACTGGAGTGCGCGGGTCATTGCCGACACCTGGGTGAGGATATCGATGCAGTACTGCTCCTCCTCGATCATCTTCTGCAAACCTCGAGCCTGGCCCTCGATTCTGCGCAGTCGCTTAAGATACTCATCCTTGTTGGCAATGTAGCCATGATGGCTGTCGTGATCCGGCATCAGCTTCCTCGACCTCCTAGTACCCCCTAAGGGTATCGGCTGGGGTCAACTCGTTCCTTGTTTGAGACATGTGGCGATGTCCGATCAAAGCATCAGCAGTAACGGACCGATGTTTTCAACAACTTGCGGATGAACCTGTGGGTAATACGTTGCGCTCGGGAAAATCGCAGCGCCCTCAATGGAGGCCATCCGAGTTGTGAGATGAGGCCCGGAGAACTTTCATCCACGCCACTCGGAGATGCGTTTAACCTAATCAAGCCGCTATTGCTAGGCATCCATCGGTGCCGGTCCCCAGGTAGATACCCAGGGTCTGCACAAGCACAGCGCGTGTCCCCCACAGCACATAATTTGTTGTCCACAGCCCCTGTGGATAACAAGCTGTTCAGGGTCGCGTCCGCGGCGTACGGTTTCCGGCGTTGACCTGTCCCGTGTCCGCACGCGTATGTGTCAGACCATGCCACTACCGTTCCGAACACGTATTCGATTGGTGCTGGGACAGGTGTCCGACGGGCTCGGGGGCAGCGTCCAGCGGATTATGTTAAGGAGTCGGGGTGAGTGTTGCCGAGGTGATGCCGCCCTACAGCGGCCCAACCTCTACCGGCCCAATTTCTACCGGCCCAACCTCTACCGGCACGGCGCCTCGAGCCTCTGACCGTACGCCGCCACAAGACATGGAAGCCGAGCAGTGCGTACTCGGTGCCATGCTAATGAGCAAGGACGCAATAGCCGACGTCGTCGAGGTGCTACGGGGTACTGATTTCTATCGGCCGGCGCACGAGCAGGTCTACAACGCCATCATCGACCTCTACGGACGTGGCGAGCCGGCCGACGCCGTTACGGTCTCCGACGAGTTGGGCAAGCGCGGTGAGCTGCTGCGCGTCGGTGGTGGACCGTATATCCACACATTGCTCGCAAGCGTCCCGATCGCCGCCAACGCCGGCTACTACGCCCAGATCGTGCACGAGAAGGCGATCCTGCGTCGGCTCGTCGATGCCTCGGTACGAATCGGCCAGATGTCGTACGCCGCCGAGGGCGATGTCGATGACATCGTCGACCGAGCACAAGCGGAGGTGTATTCGGTCACCGAGCGACGGGTGTCGGAGGACTACAAGCCGCTCTCGGAGCTGATGCAGCCGACTCTCGATGAGATGGAGGCCATCGAGTCTCGCGGCGCTGGCTTGTCAGGGGTGCCGACCGGCTTCGCCGACCTCGACGAGCTGACCAATGGCTTGCATCCCGGTCAGCTGGTGATCATCGCAGCAAGACCAGCCGTGGGCAAGTCGACTCTGGCTTTGGATTTTGCGCGATCCGCATCAATTAAGAACAGTCTCACCTCGGTGATCTTCAGCCTGGAAATGAGCCAGATTGAGATCACCATGCGGCTGCTCTCGGCCGAGGCCAGCATCCCGCTGTCGCACATTCGTGGCGGTCGGATGAGCGACCAGGATTGGAATCGGGTGTCGGCGAAGATGGGCCAGGTTTCGGAGGCACCGCTGTTCATCGACGACTCGCCGAACCTGACAATCATGGAAATTCGAGCAAAGGCGCGGCGGCTCAAGCAGCGCCACGATCTCAAGCTGGTGATCATCGACTACATCCAGCTAATGACGTCTGGCAAGAAGGTAGAGTCCCGCCAGCTCGAGGTATCTGAGTTCTCCCGACAGCTCAAGCTCTTGGCCAAGGAGCTCGACGTCCCCGTCGTGGCGCTTTCGCAGCTCAATCGCGGGCCGGAGCAGCGCACCGACAAGCGGCCCATGCTCTCAGATCTTCGTGAGAGCGGAAGCCTGGAGCAGGATGCCGATGTGGTGGTCTTGCTCAATCGACCGGATCTATACGACCGAGATTCCGATCGCGCAGGTGAGGCTGATTTCGATGTCGCCAAGCATCGCAACGGCCCGACGAAAATGATCACAGTGGCGTTCCAGGGCCACTATTCACGATTCGCCGACATGCAGCTCTAATGGAGGTCTCGTGGTCTGCGGCCAACGCCCGGCGCTTGCAGCGGCACGCGCTGCTTCCCCCCGCATCAGTCGCAACCGATCCGGCTGACATCGCTGCCGCTATCTGCGGCGCTCACGCCCAGGTGTTGTCGGCTGCCGAATCGTCGATCGCACTGCGCATTCAGCAGGCCACCCGTGTAACTGTGCGGCGCGCGCTGTGGGACGAGCACAGATTGATCAAGACGTACGGTCCGCGCGGCACGGTGCATCTGCTGGCTGCCGATGATCTGCCGATATGGACAGCTGCGCTCTCTGCTATCCCGGCACACTCAGCATTTCCCGACGGCGTACGGCTGACGCAGGTGCAGGCGGAAGAGATCATTGCCGCCATCGCCGACGCGCTCGCGGATGCTGAGCTGACCATTGACGAGCTGGATCGAGCGATCGCCGATCGGGTGGGGTCGTGGGCAGCTGAACGGGTCATGCCGGCATTCCAGGACTTGTGGCCACGGTGGCGGCAGCTGGTCGGTGTGGCTGGTCATCGCGGGGTGCTGTGCTTCGGCCGCAACCGTGAGCGCCGGGTCACCTATACGAGTCCGCGTCGCTGGCTTCCGGGCTTCCAGCCTGCGCACCCGGGGAAGGCCATTGCCAGTGTGATCATGGCTTACCTCCACGCGTACGGGCCAGCCACGCCGCAGCAGTTCGCCCAGTGGATTGGGGCACCGCCGGCCTGGGCGTTCGAACAGTTCGAGCGGCGTCGGGGGCAGCTAACTGAGGTGATCTTTGACGGCACGCCTGCATGGGTAGCCGAGGGCGACACGAAGATGCCGAGTGCTGCAGCAGCGACAGGGAGCGTCTTGCTGCTGCCGTACTTCGACGCGTTCGTCATCGGCAGCCATCCGCGAGACCCGCTCTTCCCGGGGAAGGCAACTCCTCGCGCTAGAGCGCCCTCAGGCCAGGCTGGCAACTATCCAGCATTGATCATCGACGGCGTCGTCGCTGGCGTCTGGCACCAGCGTCGATCCGGCAAGTGGATCGAAATCACAGTTGAGCCACTCAGCCGGCTCACCGCCGTCCGGCGCCGGGCACTGCAGACTCAGGTCGAGCGAATTGGAGAGATCCTGGAGGGTCAGCCGCGGCTCACCGTCGGCAAGGTCAAGGCCGGAGCCCATGCTTGACGGCATGATCAGGAAGGGGGTTGTGAGAGGCTCTCACCATGATGACCGAGGCGCTAGCCTTCCTGGGCGTGTCTGCCCTGGTTCGCAGAGCGCATTGTGACGGGGTGGGAGGAGCGCCATGTCAGGACACATCGCAACTGCTCAGTGCGAAATCGATGCACCACCCGAGAAGGTATGGAGAGCGCTGACCGATCCTGAGCTGATCAAGAAGTACATGTTCGGCTCTGAGGTGAAGACTGATTGGAAGCCGGGCAGCCCGATCACCTGGACGGGTGAGTTCGAGGGTCGGCAATATCAGGACAAGGGGGAGATCATTGCGGTCGAGCTTGGACGGCTGATCGAGGTCACCCACTTCAGCCCTCTCACCGGCCAGGAGGATCGGCCCGAGAACTACCACAGGGTGCGCTACGAGCTGGAGCACACCAACGGCGGCACATCGGTGCGGCTGACCCAGGACAACAGCAGCAGCGCCGAAGAAGCCGAACATTCCAGCGCGAACTGGCAGATGATGCTCGATGGCCTCAAAAGAGTCACCGAGCAGACTGATTGAGCAGCCGGCCAGACTGCAGTGACGCGACCAGCTTGCCTGTCGCCTGCTGTCATGTGTCGACGGACTCGAGCATGATCACCGGGATCTGCCGAGGTGCAGCGCGCTCGTGATACGGCGAGACGCCGGTTTCTGAAGTCGATCATCTCTTGATATTGGATCAAGCTGATCGAACGAAGCGGAGTTTGCCGCCAGGCTCGCGCTGAAGGGCCGAGACCACCTGCACGTCGACCGACGGTGGCACGGCGCCGGTTGACCCTAGGGCGGCAACCAGGGCCTGACCCAGCCGTTCGGAGATGTCGGTCGCAGCTCCCGGAGCCAGCACGACCTGAGCGTGTAGGCCCTTGGCGTCGTACACGAACGCGTACTCCCCAACCTCCGCCATGGGCGCAATCGCCGAATCGAGTATGGAGGGATGTACCGCAACGGTCGAACCTCCCCGGCCGAGGAGGTACAGGATGTCCTCGGTGCGCCCGTCGACCGAGAGCAGGCAGCGCCAGGGTCGACCGGCAGGATTAGGCAGCGGCGACTCGACGACGGAGTCGGTTAATTCGTAGCGGATCAGCGGTTGAGCGTAGTTGATCAAGTTAGTGAGCACTACCTTCGCGCCTGGCTGCCCGGGCGGCACGGGCCGATCGTCTTCGTCCACGATCTCGATCACCACGACGTCCTCGGCAATCTCCATCTCCGAGTGTTCCGGACTGCTTGTCGCGATCGTGGGCGCCTCGGTCGCGGCGTACCCGCTCACTGGCTCAATTCCCCAGGCATCCCGCACCAGTCGGCGGAGGTCGGCCCTCAGTGGCTCACTGCTGAAGAACGCCGCGCGCGGAGCGATCCGTAGGCGCCCTTCGAGCTGCTCGTCCGCAAGCACCCTCCAGATCCCCGCGGCACCGACGAGCACCTCTGGTTGCTGGGCGTTGAGCGCTGCGACCAGCTCGGGAACCGGAGTCGCCTCCGAAAACGGCGATGCAGGCACACCCGGCGGGACCAGCACTTGCCTCGTCAGATGAACCGGGCTCGGGCTGCCGAGCGCAGCAAATCCCCGTCCGAACCCGACTCCCATCCGCATCATCGGGCGGGCGCTGGCCGCCCGCCATGCGGCAGCCTCGTTGAGAGTGAACGCGACAATGGATCGTCGACCGGTGGTACCAGTCGTCGTTGCGACCCGAAACGCCCCGAGGAACGACTGCAAAGGGTTGGCGCTGCCGAGGTGTTCCTGCAGATCGGCCAGCCGCAGCCGCGGATCAGTGACCACCCGGTCGAACTCAGCCATCATGGTGGCCTTCGGCAAGGTAGGCAGCTCTGTCAGCGGTCGATCGGCCGCATCGGTTCCCAGCGCCTCGCGATAGTAGGGCGAATGGGCCACCGTGTGTGTGATCAGTGCTCGCACACGTTCCCGCTGGAACGCCACGAGATCTTCTCGGGACCAGCGATCCCGTGCCATCAGCTCCGCTTCACGCATGGTCGCCCTCCAGATGCTGAGATTTCTGGACGTTCAGTATCTCTGATTAAGTGACCTCCTATGAGTACCGTCACGATCACCGACAAGCCCCTCGCTCTCGACGACCTGCTCGCCATCGTGGAGGGCGCAAAAGTCGAGCTGGCGGAGGACGCGCGTACCGTGATCGCGGCCAGCCGGGCGGTCGTCGATAGCGCCTTGGGCAGCAAGACCGCTGTATACGGCCTGACCACGCAGGTCGGCCACGGCAGGGACACCAGGTTGACGGAGCAAGAGATCCAAGGCGAACAGATGTTCCTGGTCATGTCGCACAGCGGCGGCGTTGGGCCGTCGCTGCCGACACGTCAAGTACGTGCAGCGCTGGCTGTTCGGCTCAACGGGATCGCTCGCGGCTGGTCCGGTGCCTCGCCGGCCGCCGCCGACGTGTTGGTGGCGATGCTCAACGCCGGTGTGCACCCGATCGTCCCAGAGATCGGATCCCTCGGGTCCGGTGATCTTGGGCCGATGGCGGGGATGGCTCAGGTCGCGATTGGGCAAGGGCGGGCCGAGTACCAGGGCGAACTGCTTTCCGGAGGTGAGGCGCTCAAACGGGCTGGGATTATGCCCCTCGTACTGAGCGGCAAGGATGGCTTGGCGCTGATCTCCGCCAACGGGGTGTCCATTGGTCATGCGGCGCTTGTCGTCGCTCGGGCGGAGTGGATGATCAACGCGGCTGACATCGCCGCGGCGCTATCCATGGAGGCCACCGCCGCCAACCCCTCGATCATCCATCCCGCTGTCGGACGCGCTAAGCCCATCCTCGGGCAAGTGGCGGCCGCTGATCATCTCCGCGAGCTGCTGGCAGGAAGCGATCTGCTGCAGCCCGGCGCCGCCCGATCCGTACAGGACCCGCTCTCATTCCGCGTCGTACCCCAGGTCCACGGGGCGTTTCGCGAGTACGTCGCGGCCGCCCGGGACGCCGCAACTCTGGAATTGAACGCCGCCGACGACAATCCCTTGGCTTCGGCGCCGGACCAGACCATGATCAGCAACGGCAACTTCCATCCAATGGTGCTTGCCATCGCTTGCGACGCGTTACGGATTGCCCTTACCCAGGTCGGGCAGCTCTGCGAGCGCCGGATGGCCCATCTGTGGGACGCCTGCATGCAGCAGTTGACCAGCGGTTTACCCAATATGCCGATTTACGGGCTGCAGCTGCGGTACCCGGCCGCGGCAGTTTTTGCCGAACTCAAGCAACTCGCCGCACCGGCCACCTTGGACATACCGCCCCTGGATCTCGGCGTCGAGGATCATCACACGGCTGCGCCGCTGACCGTGCGGAAGACGGAGACGGCGCTGGCGATGCTTGAGGATCTGTTGGTGATCGAGCTGATGCTGGCTCGCGATTTGCTGTACGTTGCCGGCACCACGCGCGTGCTGGGAGCCGGTACAGATAACGCTCTACGTATGGTCGAGGAGGCGATTGCGGCGGCCGACCCCCATGCCGATGCCGTCCATCGCGTTCTGCGGGAGCGCTTCGCCGCGCAGCTGGCAGGTTCGCCTGACGGCGGCTAAGCAGGCGGGTGGGTACGTAGCCAACGACCGAAGTGCGGCACGGTGAACGCGAGCGTGCCCCGCTCGGCGGAATACACCAGACCCTTCTTCAAGAGCGCATCCCGAGCCGGCGACAGTGAGGACGGCTTGCGCCCCAGTACCTCTGCAACGTCGGTGGTCGACACGGGCGCGTCGGGGGCGAGCTCGCTGGTCAGGCCGGCCATGGCACGCAGATAGTCCCGCTCGGCAGGCGTTGCCCGCTCGTATCTGGAACCGAAGAATCCCACCGCTAGTTCCGCCTCCGCCTCCGGAGCCGCCACCGCAACATCCGCGGCGGTGATGGGCGAGCCGGGTGCATGGTCCCAAGCGGCCTTCCCGTACGCCTGAACGAAGTAGGGATAACCGCCCGAGGTAGTGCCCATCGCGGCGAGGGCGTCGCCGGCCCAGGTCGCTCCTTCACGTTGGGCTGGAGCCAGCAGTGCCCGTTCCACGCCCGCCGAATCCAGTCGGTCGATGCGAACGTAGCGGAAGAGCCGCTCCGAGTACGACTTCGAGGCCGAGAGCACACTGGGCAGGTGCGGCAGGCCTGCGCCGACGACCATAAGTGGTGCACCGGTCTGGGACAGCTCATGGCAGGTTGCGCAGAGTGCGGAGACGTCCCCGGGAGTCAGATCTTGCATCTCGTCGATGAAGACCGCCACGCCAACCCCGACGTCCGCAGCGAGGCCGGCGACATCGCTGAGCAGCTCGAGTAGGTCGATCTCCATGTCGCCGGAGTCCGCCCGTCCGGATGAAGGCGGGCCGTCGATCGCCGGTGTCCAGCGCTCGATCAGCTTGCCGCCACGCGGGTTACTGCGCAGACCGAACGCCTTGAGCGTGGCGAGCACGGCGCTGACCCGATCCGGCGCTCGGTGGCGTACGGACAATTCGCGTACGGCAGCGTGCAGCGCTCCGGTGAGCGGTCGGCGGAGGCTCGTATCAGGCCGAGCCTCCACCTTTCCAGTACCCCATCCCCGATCCAGCGCTTTGGACCGCAGGGCGTTGAGGAGAACGGTCTTGCCGACTCCTCGCAACCCGGTCAAGATCAGGCTGCGCTCCGGTCTTCCCCGCTCGACGCGCTCCAAGGCGACGTCGAATGCGGCCAGCTCGGCATCACGGCCGGCCAGCTCTGGTGGGCGCTGGCCTGCGCCGGGCGCGTACGGGTTCCGCACCGGGTCCACGTCTCGGACCGTATCAGCCCGTATAGCGCATTCCTTAGATTTCGTTAGATAGCACTCGACGTGTCGCTTGGCTGCAGTTTGCAGTGAGTGGGGCTTGCATCCAGTACCTAGGTACAGAGTTACCCTCGAAACGAGGCATCGCGGATGGAGTTAGGCATGAGGATGGATGCGTCGTCAGTTGACGACTTCTGCACGCTGCCGATGGCAGCCCAGCTCGGGCGCTTGTCGGAGTTCGATGAGCTCTTTCGCCGTCAGGTCGCTGCGCCCCGCTGGATCGGTCTCCATCGGCTCGAATTCACATTCGCCAGCGTCGAAGACCTGCCCGCGGACGTGTCTGATCTCGTGGCCCGGGAGTCGGAATGCTGCTCTTTTTTTGACTTCGTGATTGATCAACGGGCCGGGCGGGCACTCAATGAAGATCAACTTCTGCTCCAGGTTGGCGTGCCTTCGAGCCGCGCCGACGTACTCGGAGCGTTGCTGAATCGCGCACTCGCTGCCATCGCGCAGGCCGGGGAATGAGCATCGAGGTGTCCGCTGGCATGCGCAGCGCTCAGGTGGCGCGGGCGGCTGGAGTGAATCAGCAGACTCTGAGGTACTACGAACGTCGCGGCCTGCTCGCCGAGCCCGACCGCAGTCCTGGTGGTCATCGGCTATATCCGCCGGAGGCGGTCACAGTGCTCCGAGTGATCAAGGCGGCGCAGCGGTTGGGCTTTAGTCTGGACGAGGTAGCTGACCTGTTGCAGACCGGACGTCACCGTCACGGTGGCGTTGATGCCGGTTTACAAGCTCGCGCCGCAGCCAAGATTGCAGAGATCGACGCCCGAATCGATGATCTTTACACCATTCGCGCCACCTTGGTCACCGCAATGGAGGTCGGCTGCAACGACCTGATGGTCTGTGCCACCACTGAGGAATGTCCCTTGCCGTTCACTGAAATTGCCCGGGTTTCAGCCGCAAGTTAGCCGCCCGGTTGGAGAAGGTCGTTAACCTCGATTGCACTGTGTCAATTGCACTTTGACACCTGTCCCCATTCAGTTTGGAGAACTCATGAACCTCGTCAGGGGCCTTCTTAAGGCCGCAGTTGTAGCCAAGCTGCTGCAGGTCGCCCAGCGCGAGCTGACCACGCCGGAGAATCAGCAGAAGATCAAGGACGGCATTCGCAAGCTGCAGGAGACCGCGAAGTCTCGCCGCTGAGTCGTACTCAACCGGCTCTCAACTCGCCAACCCTGAGAAACGCCATATCCAGATTGTGGAGCGCTGCCGGGTGGTCTAGCGGGCTGTCAAAACCAGTGGACCGTCGTTCGTAATTGCGACTGTGTGTTCCGCATGCGCGCCCCGTGAGCCATCCCGGCTGCGCAGTGTCCAGCCATCCGGGTCGGTATAGATCTTGTCGGTGCCGGCCAGAAACCACGGCTCGATCGCGATCACCAGACCTGGCCGCAGCAGCAGTCCACGACCTCGGCGGCCGTTGTTGGGTACGTGTGGGTCGCCGTGCATGGTACGTCCGACGCCATGTCCACCGAATTCAGTGTTGATCTTGTAACCAGCCTGCGACCCGACCCGGGCGATCGAGAATGAGATGTCACCGATCTTGTTTCCCGGCAGCGCCGCCTGGATGCCAGCAGCAAGGGCCGCCTCGGCCGTTGCGACAAGTTGTTGATCTCGCTCTCGAGGCGTCCCGACGATCACACTGATCGCGGAATCCGCCACCCAGCCATCCACCGAGGCCGCAAAGTCCAGGCTTACCAGGTCACCGTCGCGGAGCTCGTAGTCATGCGGCAGTCCATGCAACACCGCATCGTTGACCGACGTACACAACACTTTGCCAAAAGGGCTTGCCCCGAACGACGGGTGATAGTCGATATAGCAGGACTCGGCGCCGCGATTTCGGATCATCTTGTGCGCCAGCTCGTCGAGCTCCAGGAGGTTCACACCCACATCGGCGCGCTCCACCAGCGCCATCAGTACCTCGGCGACGAACCGGCCAGCCGGCCGCATCTGCTCGATCTCGGCGGGCGTTCGATACTCGATCACCCTGCGATTGTGCCGTACGTGCTCCAACGCTTCGGACCTGTCAGAATCTGAGCACCAAATATGGTGCTCAGATTCTGACAAGTCGGTGAGACATCAGCCCGTGATGGAATCCTCGTACTCGCTGATCTCGGCCACCTTGGGTCCGGACGGGCTGCTCGGGTCGAAGACATAGTCGAGCCACTCCTTAGCCAGCCTGCGTGCGAGCTGAAGGCCGATGACGCGTTGCCCCAGAGTCAGGACTTGACAGTTGTTGGACAGCACCGACCGCTCCACGCTGAAGGAGTCGTGTGCGACCGTGGCACGGATACCGGGCACCTTATTCGCGGCGATGGCGACTCCGATCCCGGTGCCGCAGACCAAGATCGCGCGGTCGGCTTCACCGGCCGCGATCTTCTCTCCTGCAGCGATGGCCACCGACGGATATGAGGCACTGTCAAGATCGCCTTCGTAGACGCCAAGATCGATAACCTCGACCCGATCGTCGGCTTCCAGATCAGCAAAGATGTGATCTTTATAGTCGAATCCCGCGCTGTCACTTCCAACCAACAGCCGAATGCGATCGCTCATGTGGGTTGTCCTTCCTTGTCCATGGAGTCTGTCGCTGCCGAAGCGGCTCCGTTCACATCCCCTAATACCTCGCCGATCGCGGTGACGATCAGGCCGAGCGAGATGGCGCCGGGGTCCGGTGTGCCGACGCTGCGTTCTGCCAGCGGTCGGGCGCGACCGATCTTCGGAACCAATGATGCCGTTGCCTCCGCTGCGTCCCGGCACGCCCCCGCGGCGGAGCGCCACGCGTCGGAGATCGAAGCTCCGGAATCGACCTGGCCGAGCAACGATTCGACGAACGGGAACAAGGCGTCCAGCATGGTCTTGTCGCCGAGCTGAGCCTTGCTGAATCCCTGCAAGTGCGTTGCCGAGCTCTGAACCGCATCAGCAAGGCGCTTCGAGGTCACTGCCTCAGTGTTACCGAGGCCCTTACCGACGCCTTCGAGAAGCAGGCCCCACAAGATGCCGCTGGTGCCGCCGGCCTTGTCGCCAAACGCCCGCCCTGCGGCACTCAAGACCGTTTGGACGCCTCCTTGGGCCTCATTCGCAGCCTCAACCGCCGCCTTGGAGCCGCGCGACATGCCGATGCCATGATCACCGTCGCCCGCGATCGCGTCGATCTGACCGAGGTACTCCTTGTTCTCCTCGATGGTCGCGTAAATCGCATCGACTGCCTTGCGCGCAACCGCTGCGGCCGCTAAGGATTCCTCGCTTGCCTCCTCGGTCACTGTATCGGCGACCTGCTCAGTACCGGTACGCCGAGTCGTGAACTTCTCGCTCACCACGGCAGTGCCGCGACGGAAAGCGGCGGTCTCGGCAGGCGCCAGCCAGTAGCCTTCGAGCTCTTCATCGAGCCAGGTGACCGACAATGAGCAACCTGCCATATCAAGGCTGGTGACCAGCTCGCCTACCTCAGGGGCGACCTGCACGACTCCAGCCGCCCCGAGGAGTTCGTTGACATGGCCGTACAGCACAAACAGTTCTTCATACTTCGTGGCGCCAAGACCGTTGACCAGTACGGCCGCGCGGCCGCTCGTGCCTTCCGGACGCTCGGCGAGGACCGTCTCGACTAGCTTCGCGGCCAGATCCTTGGCCGACATCCATGGTGCGGACGTGATCCCAGGCTCACCATGGATGCCGAGCCCGAAGTCCATGTGGCCCTCGTCGACGGTAAACAGCGGTTTGTCGGCACCGGGGAGCGTGCAGCCGTGGAAGGCAACGCCGAAGGAGTACGTCGCGGCATTGGCTGCGCGCATGACGCGCTCGACCTCATCGAGGTTCGCGCCGTTCTCAGCGGCCGCCGCAGCCATCTTGTACACAGTGAACGTGCCCGCAATGCCGCGCCGCTTCTCTTGCTCCTCACGGCTCGCGGAGGCAACGTCATCGGTCACCCACACGACTCGGGTATCGATGCCTTCATTGATCAACCGCTCGGCGGCGACACCGAAGTTCAGCCGGTCTCCCGCGTAGTTGCCGAACCCCAGAACCACTCCAGCACCACCGTCGGCAGTCCTGGCTACGCGGTAGACCTGCTCCGCAGACGGTGATGCGAAGACACCGCCCAGCACTGCTCCATCGGCGAAGCCGGTGCCCACGACGCCGTTGTACGACGGATAGTGGCCGGAACCGCCGCCGATCACCAAACTGACCTTGCCCTCCAGCGGCCCGCCCGCACGGACGAAGCCCGAGGCGCCCTGGACCCGCTGCACGTATTGGGGATATGCCGCGGCGAAGCCGTTGATCACGTCGCTCGGGAATTCGGCTGGGTCGTTATACAGATGCGTCATGAGGACCTCCACGGAATGTCACGCGCTAGGTAGCCGGATATTCATGTATCCAAACTCAAACTGACGTTTCGTGAGCCTGTCGGGGCCTGGACGACAGGCTCAGGAAACGCCTAGCACTTAGCCTCCGCTGAGGACGAAGTTGTTCACCTGATCAGCATTGTCCTTGGTGATCAACGTGCAGTCGAGGGCCTGCTTTTCGTCGGCAACCCCGGTCTGACCGGTCCGGATCACGCTGTCCAGCTGGCCGGCAGCCTTCTTGGTGCCCTCGACGATTGGCTGCAGAACGGTGGCGACCATCTGGCCATTCTTCACTGCGTTGACCGCATCCGGGTTGCCGTCAAAGCCGAGCACCTTAACGTTCTTGAGCTTGCCCTTGTCCTTCAGTGCGTTGATTGCACCTAGCGCCATTTCGTCGTTGCCAGCTATGACACCTTGGACGTCGGGGTTCTTGGACAGCAATGACTCCATCTTGTCTTGGCCGGTCTGGCGATCCCAGTTGGCGATCTCCTTGCCGACCTGCTTCAGGTCTGGGTACTGCGATATCACCTGGTGGTATCCGTCAGAGCGCACCTGGGCATTGTTGTCGCTGGGCTTTCCGAATAGTTCGACGAAGGTGCCCTTGTAGTTCATAGCCTTGGCCCACTCTTCTGCGCCAAGCGTCGCGCCCTGGGCATTGTTGGAAACGACCTGCGCCTTGGCCAGTCCGGTCTTGCTGATCTCGGCGTTGATCAGTACGACCGGAATCTTCGCATCGACCAACTTCTGGACTGCCGCGACGCTTTCATCAGCACCGGCCGGATCGAGCAGCACGCCCTTGACCTTGTCATTGATAGCGGTCTCGATCAGCTGGTTCTGGGTGTCCGGATCATTCTTGTGAGCTGACGTGGTGGGCTCATATCCGAGCTTCTTGAACTCGGCCTGTGCGGTGTCGATCTCGGCCTTCCAGTACGGATTGGACGGATCTACGGTAATCACCGCGATGGGGCCCCCAGCGGTGCCGGCACCGCCACTCGCTGCTCCCGAGGGTGCGGCTTGGCCGCCGGCACTGCTGGAGCCGCCACCGCCGCAGGCGGCGAGACTGATCAAGACTGCGCCTGCTAGGAGCGATCGTGCTGCGATTCGAGTGATCATCGCTTTCCCTTTCAATTGGTAGAAATCTGGTGGGTGAATGGGTGCGCACCCCCGATTTGTACGCATTGATCAAGAACGGGAGCCGGCCATCTCCCGCCGACTGGCTGCAGCCTTGGCGGCCGCGACTGCTCGCGCCGCACTGCGACGCCGCTGCGCAATCTGTTGAATCTGGTCGACCGCCACAGCAAGGATGATTACGGCACCGGTGATGACCTTCTGCCAGAAAGGCGACACCCCGACGATCACCAGGCCGTTGGCCAGGAAGCCGATAACAAAGGCGCCGATGATCGTGCCGCGGACCGTGCCGCGGCCACCAGAGAGCGCCGCACCACCAATCACGACCGCAGCAATCGCGTTAAGCTCGTAGAACGTCCCAAGATCAGCGGTCGCGGAGCTGATGTTGGCCATCTGGAGGATCCCGACGATCGCAGCGCAGAGACCGGACAAGACATAGATCCAGGTCTTGACGCTTGTCACCGGCACACCGGAGAGCTGCGCTGCCCGCTCATTGCTGCCGGTGGCGTACAGCCAGCGGCCGAATGGCGTGCGGTTCAGGACGATGGAAAAGATGATGGCGAGAATGATCATCACCCACGCCGCGAGCGGCAAGCCGAGGGGTTTGCTCGCGAAGATGGTGAAGAAGCCGGTGTTGTTGAGCCCCGGCTGGCCAAACAGCTCATTCGTAATGTTTTGGCCGTTGAGCAACACCTCGGTCAGCCCACGAGCGACATACAGCATGCCCAACGTCACGATGAACGGAGCCAGATTGAGCCGGGCTATCAATAGCCCATTGATCCACCCCACGAGCATCCCGACAGCCAGCGACAGGACGATGATCACCCACAGCGACGGGAACATGGTCACATCGGTACCCGGCACGTGAACTCCCCGGAAGAGGTTGCCTGCCACCGCCGCTGTGAAACCGACGATCGACCCAACGGAGAGATCGATGCCACCGTTGAGGATCACCAGCAGCATTCCGAGCGCGACGATGGCGTTGAAGGCGACCTGCTTGGTGATCGTCGTCAGGTTGCCCGCTGTCAGGTAGTTGTCGCTCAAGATCGCGAAGATCGCAATGATGATGATCAAGGCGATCAAGGCACGGCCCTCAACTAGCACGGTATTCATGTTGAATCGGCTGCGTCCGGATTTCTCCTCGGCTGCCGGTGCGCCAGGAGGCGCCGGAGTCGTTGTCGTCGTACTCACTGGGAGGCTCCTTCTGCTGCTTCTTGTGCGACTTCTTGGTCTGCCGCTCCTTGTGCTGCGCCTTCTTGTACTGGGCCTTCTTGTACTGGGCCTTCTTGCACTGGGCCTTCTTGTACTGGGCCTTCCTCGTCGTAGTGAGTGTCGTGCTCGCCAGAGGCGGCCATGATCTCGTCACGGCTTGCAGTACGTGGATCGAACTCTCGAATGAGCCGCCCCTTGCTCATCACGATCAGCCGATGTGAGGCGGTGATCGCCTCGCCGACCTCCGAGGTGACGTAGAGGACGGCCAGACCCTTCTTGGCCTCGCGGAAGAGCAGGGCGAAAATCTCGCCCTTAGCGCCGACATCGATCCCGCGGGTTGGTTCGTCGAGCAGCATCACCTTCGGCTCCGTGAGCAAGATCTTCCCGATCACGACTTTCTGCTGGTTGCCGCCCGAGAGAGAAGTGATCAACGCATCCTGGCCGGCGGTCTTGACCCTTACGTCGGAGATCTGACGGTCCACGTTCTCTCGTTCGGTCTTGCGTGCGATGAAGAGGTTCTTGACCGTGGAAAGCAAACTGGGCAGTGACATGTTCTTGCCGACACTCATCATCTGGACCAAGCCATCGCGCTGCCGATCTTCGGGCACCAGTCCCATGCCGTTGGCAATGCGCTCCTGGATGTCCATGTCCGCAATGTCTTGATCCCCCAGCAGCACGCGGCCGCCGGAGATTGGGTCCCGGCCAGCAAGGGCCTCCATCAGCTCAGTGCGCCCGGCGCCCATCAGTCCGTACAAGCAGACAATCTCGCCCTGGCGTACGTCCAGCGACACATTGTTGACCACGACCCGGCCGGTATCCGGCTCTGCAACAGTGACACCTTGGATCGACAACGCGACATCGCCGAAGTCGCGCGGCTCATCGCGGAAGTCATAATCGGCCTCCCGGCCCACCATCTGCCTGACCACCCAGCTGAGATCAACATTGGCCGCTTCCTCGGTGGCGACGAGCTCACCGTCACGGAAGACGACCGCATAGTCGGCGATCTCCAGGGCCTCTTCCAGGTGGTGGGAGATGTAGACGATCGCCACCCCGTGGCTGGTCAACTCGTGGATGACTTTGAAGAGCACTTCCACCTCGGTCGCGCTCAGTGCGGAGGTCGGCTCGTCCATGATCAGAATGCGGGCGTCCGCAGCAAGCGCTCGAGCAATCTCCACCACCTGCTGTTGGCCGACGCGGAGATCTTGGACCAGGGTGTTGGGATCAATGTCTTCTTCGAGACGCTCCATCAGCTGTTGGGTGATCTCTCGTTCCCTGCCGTAATCGATGGCGCCTGTACGGCCCCGTATCTCCCGGCCGATGAAGATGTTGTCTCGCACGCTGAGGTTCGAGGCCAGATTCAGCTCTTGGTGAATGATCGAAATGCCGCGCGCCACTGCATCGTTTGTCGATTCGAGGGTGATTGGTTCACCGTCGAGAATGAGCTGGCCAGCAGTCGGTTTTTCAACACCCGACAAGATCTTCATCAGTGTCGACTTGCCGGCGCCGTTCTCCCCGAACAACACCGTGACCTTGCCGCGGCGCACCTCGAAGTTGACGCCCTTCAAGGCTCGGGTCACGCCATAGGTCTTCGCAATATCGACTGCTTGCAAGACCACCGCGCCGTCGTGCGGCGCTACATCGTGCTCATCGAGTAGTGCCACATGTTCAGTCACGATCCGGCCTTAATGGTCACCGGTTGCACGTTCACCGGCTTTGCCGGCGGCGGGGGCGCACCAGTAGGCGACAAGACGACGACCACGCCGCTACCGCTCACCTTCTTGCCCTTGAGCGAAGCTGGGTCGCTGACGCCGGATTTGACCTGTTGCTGCATGAGCTTCTTCAGCTCGTCAGCGACGAACTGGTAATCGGTCTGGCCAGGAGCATCACCGAATTTGAAGCCCATCGCGTCCCGTACGGCGGCGCCATTGATCGCCGTAGTCAATGGAACGATGACTACGGTCTCCTTTGGCACACCGGGCACCGAGAGACGAAGAGACTCAGCCGACGCATCGGTAACTGTGCCGTCGAACTTCACCGGGAAGTTGTACGCCCCTTCAGCAGGCGAGACGGCCTTGTACTTAGTCGCGGCGGCCTTCAAATCCTTCTGCATGGCCGGGACCACCTCACCGAGCGGTTGAGCATTGGCCGGAATCTCGGTTTGAGCTTTGCTCCACAGATCAGATGCCGTCTGCTTTGGATCGAACTTCTTGGGCAGGGCGGCGGTAAGCTCCTCCGGAGTCAGAAACTTGGTGCTCAAGATCATCGCGATGAGCAGAACAACGATGACTCCGAGGACAATGAAGAGATTGCGCCTCGACTTCTTCTTGCCTGCTGGCTGCAACATCAGTGCTCCTCTACAGAACAGCTGCCGTGGTTGTCCCCGGCAGTGTTCGGCTGTGTGTGGTCGATGAGCCTGCTCCGGGCCCGTCGAGACAAGCGCAGAGTTCGAGTAGTTCGATGAAGCCCGATGCTTCCCAAGCGGCCCGGCCCACAAACAGCCCGTGTGTGTTGCGATCGCCGAGCAATTCAGTGGCGTTGGTTGGGTTCACGCTGCCGCCGTACAGAACAGCACGAGCCGGTCCGCCGAGACCCTCAACCACGTCGTTGATCATCGCCATGACAGGTGCGATCTGATCAAGGGTCGGCGGAGTGCCATGCTCGCCAATCGCCCATATGGGCTCGTACGCGATGAGCACATGTGCGACGTCGGACGGTCCCAGCTCCGACAATGCGATCTGCAGCTGGACACCTACGAAGTCCTCAGCACCACCGACCTCACGGACCCCCAACGGCTCGCCGACGCAGATCAGCGGTATGAGGTCGTGCGCAATTGCGGCCGCCGTCTTCCGTGCGACGGTTCGGTCGGTCTCTCCGAAGTGCTCACGGCGCTCGGAGTGACCAATCTCGATCAAGGTCGCGCCGGCGTCCTTTGCCATCCGCATGGATATCTCGCCAGTCCAGGCGCCCTCTTGTGCCCAGTGGGCGTTCTGCGCACCGAGCAGCAGGGGAGAATCTGCCGGCATGCGGTCTCGGACTCGTGCCAATGCCGTATGCGGCGGCAACAGGAAGGGCTGAATGCCACTTGGGATGCGATACGTCAGTAATTCGTCGACGAAGCTGTCGGCTTCGGCCAGTGTCTTGTTCATCTTCCAGCTGGTGCCGACCCATAAAGGGCGACTCTTCGGCGACGTCATGACAACTCGATCGGCTCTCGAACGCCTCTCCTTCGATCAGGGGATGAGTGATACCTTGATCGAGTCTTTGCCGCTGGCAACCATATCCAGACCTTTCTGGAACTCCGCGAGTGGGAATTGATGAGTGCAGATTCGTTCCATAGGAAGCCGGCCGGATTCGATCATCCGGATGGCGGCCGGCCAGCAGTGCGGGCCCAGATGGGCACCGCGGACATCTAGC
>JBJMIR010000120.1:0-50391 GCA_045806785.1 Propionibacteriaceae bacterium
CCGACCACTATCTCGCGACAGCGAGTGCGACGACGTATAACCCGCCGATTCCTCGTTGCTGATCTGGGTTGCAACGTGTTGTCCGGATTGCCGCCGTGTTGTCCCTCCTGGCCTATCGGATTGGCTGATCAGTGTCGGTGCGGACCGATATATTGAAGGTGTGTTCGAAAATGACCTCGCCGAGCTGGATGCGGCCGCCACACTGGCCGCTGTTGAGGCCAACGAGCACGCTCTCATAACAGCCGAGATCCGCCGGTTGCAGCTTGCGGCGCACTGGGCCGACCTCCATCCCGGCGACGCCGTCACAAAGAGCCGGCTTCCCGGAACCGAACGGCCCGTCCGGTTGGGTGGGGACGGGACACCCACTGTTGGGGATTTTGCTGCGGCGGAGTTGGGGTGTGCGCTCCGCATCTCCGACGGTGCGGCAGCCAAGCTGATCGCCGATGCGTTGGATCTGAGACATCGGCTGCGATTGATCTGGTCCGCTGCTCAGGCGGGGCAGGCGCCGGCGCACCAAGTTCGCCACATCGCCACCGCAATTCGGCATCTGTCCGCCGAACAGGCTAGATGCGTTGACGAGCGGATTGCGCCGGCGTTGGGTGCAGTGCCATGGAGCCGGCTGCACAATCTCTTGGAGGCCGCCATTCTCGAAACGGATCCGGTCGGTGCTGAACAACGTGCCGAAGAGGCCGCTCAGGACCGGTTCGTGCGATTGGGCCGCTCTTCAGAACACGGCTTGAAGATGATCTTTGCCCGCGTCGCCGCCGGTGATGCACTCTGGATCAAAGCCGTCGTCGATAGGATCGCCGACATTCTGGGCCGGCGGGGCGACACAGATTCGGTGGATGTACGCCGTTCCAAGGCGCTGGGGATTCTCGCCCAACCCGCTGAGGCGCAGCAGCTGCTGTCTGAACATCAAGGCGACGACTGGGATGGACCCGCCGAACCAACGGATCTGGACGGCGAACAGTCGTTGCGGATTGTGCCACCACCGTTTGATCCCAAGCGTGCCCGGCCGCGCGCGGTGATCTATGTGCACTTGAGTGCCGAAGCCCTCAGCGCGGGTGTCGGTGTGGCGCGGATGGAAGAGGTCGGACCAGTGCTACTCGGCCAGCTCGGAACGCTGTTCGGTGAGCGTTGCAGCATCAGCTTGAAGCCGGTGATCGATCTGCCGGCCGGGCACATACCGATCGACAGCTACGAGATCCCCGCAGCGCTCCGCGAACAGATACTGCTGCGCTATCCGGCCGATGTGTTTCCGTACGCCGCCGCGGTGAGCCGGCGGATTGATGTTGATCACACCATCCCCTACCTCGATCCGGACAAGGGTGGGCCGCCGGGCCAGACCAGGATCGGCAACCTCGGACCGCACGTGCGCTTCCATCACCGGCTGAAAACCCATGCCGGCTGGCAGGTTCGACAACCCGAGTCCGGCATCTGGCTGTGGCGATCACCTCACCACCGCGTCTACTTGGTAAACAGCGCCGGCAGCCACGTTCTCGGCAACACTGAATTCGCCCAGGCGATCTGGCGCGCCGCCGAAACGCCCGCACCAGCCCTGCTCAGCTGACTTCGACAACACCCAAGCCCTGGACGCCTAATCGAATTTATGTTTGAATATGCGAGATGCGATGGGCTGGTCAGGAGATATCAAACGGCGCGCCCCGGGATCCGGCGGCGCTGCCCGGACTGGATCGTCTGGACACGC
The DNA here is from genome assembly GCA_045806785.1 of Propionibacteriaceae bacterium. Taxonomy (GTDB): domain Bacteria; phylum Actinomycetota; class Actinomycetes; order Propionibacteriales; family Propionibacteriaceae; genus Microlunatus. Next base: position 1,709 of record JBJMIR010000120.1, read on the forward strand.
TCGTACGGTCTGTACGCACTCCGGAGTTCGCCGGCATCACCTTCCATGAGGTCTTGGCGAAATCCGCACTCAATCATGTGCCGAAGGCGGCGGGCCTTCCCTTCAACTGGACTGTTAACCCGTACAGGGGTTGCTCCCATGGCTGCGTCTATTGTTTTGCCCGCAATACACATACATATCTCGATCTGGACTCGGGTGACGACTTCGACCGCCAGATCATTGTCAAGATCAACATCGCAGACGTGCTGGCGCGCGAGTTGCGGCGGTCGAGCTGGACGCATGAGCCTGTGGCGCTCGGCACCAACACCGACCCGTACCAACGTGCCGAGGGTCGCTATCGCCTGATGCCGAACATCATTGGCGCGCTGACCGGGTCCGGTACGCCGTTCTCGATCTTGACCAAAGGCACGACGGCTCGGCGGGACCTGCCTCTGCTGAGCGTCGCGAGCCGGGCGGTTCGAGTCAGTATGGGCGTCTCGATCGCGCTCATGAATGAGACGATCCATGCTGCTCTTGAGCCTGGGACTCCTACGCCCAGGGCACGGCTCGAGCTGGTGCATGCCATCGTCGAAGCGGGTCTGCCCTGTCAGGTGCTGGTCGCGCCGATCTTGCCCATGATCACTGACAGCGATGAGCAACTTGATCACACTCTCGCGGAAATCGCTGCTGCTGGTGCAACCGGCGCCACTGTGTTCGCGTTGCACCTGCGACCAGGCGCCCGCGAGTGGTTCATGCGGTATCTGAACAACCACCACCCACAGCTGGTGAAGGCGTACGCCGAGCTGTATCGCAACGGCTCCTACATAGCACGCAGCTATGCAACCGACTTGGCTCGCCGATCATCGGTGCTGCTGCGCAAGCATGGTCTTGATCACAAGGAGAGCATGCTGCGGATACCCGACACCCGAGGGGCGGCAATCCCACCACACCTCGCGCTGCCCGAGCCCAGCCTCTTCTGACCGGCGTTGATCAGCCAGGCGGCATCACCGCAGATCGCGGAAGAAAGCCCGGAGATCATCAACCAAGAGCCCGGGCGCCTCCATGGCCGCGAAGTGCCCACCCTCGGAGTGCTCGTTCCAGTAAGCCATCTGGTGCTGCGGATCCATGAACCGTCGCATGATCGGGTCAGTGTTGAAGACCACCCAGCCGCTCGGTACTCCTGACGGAGCGATCCAGTCAAGTTCGGAATGCGCGGCTTCAGATAGGAAGCGAGCCGCCGTCGCACCGCTACGTGTGAACCAGTAGAGGCTGACATTGGTCAGCAGCTGATCACGATCCACTGCCTCGTCCGGCGTCTTTGCTGCCGGATTGGTCCAGGTCTGGAACTTCTCGACAATCCAGGCGAGCTGGCCGACCGGTGAATCTGTCAGGGCTGCCGCTATGGTCTCCGGCCGGTGACCCTGAAGATCGAGGTAGCCGCGCTCGGCCCGCCAGGTCGTACGCTCCTGCTCGACTCGCGCTCGCTCGTCGTCGGTGAGGTGCTCCGGAATCGGGAATTGCTCTCCTGCCAGGCCGAGCGAACCAGGGTCGGTGACAACGATGGTGCCAACCACATGCTCGACGTCGGTGGCCCCGAGCCGGCCGGCGATACCAGCACCAATGTCGCCGCCGTGAGCGCCATATCGTCGGTAGCCCAGTCGAGCCATGAGTTCGGCGAACGCTGCTGTGGTGCGGCCGAGCTCCCATCCGGTCTGCCGAACCGGGATTGAGAACCCGAATCCGGGCAGCGACGGAATAACAAGATCGAACGCGTCGTGCGGATCGCCACCGTAAGACCTTGGATCGCTCAACGGCCCGATCAGCTCCAGGAATTCCACTGCCGATGACGGATAGCCGTGGATGATCAACAACGGCAGGGCATCGGGTTCTGGAGACCGGACATGGACGTAGTGGATCTGCTGACCATCGATCTCGGTGAGGAACTGCGGGATGTCATTGAGACGCGCTTCCTGGGCTCGCCAGTTGAATCCTTGCCGCCAGTAGTTGGATAACTCCCGCAGATACGGCAACGGAACACCACGTGCGAAGTCGGTACGGCTATCCGGCGCGGGATCTGGCCAACGGGCGGTCTCCAGCCGGCGATGAAGATCATCCAGCTCGGTGTCGCTGATTGTGATCTGGAACGGTTGAGGTGCGGTGTTTGTCGTCATACCAGCCACGCTAAAGACAATTGCGGAAGAGTTCGTTCCGCGATTGCTGGCAGACTTTCTTAATTATGTGGCAGACATCGACACGGCTGCTCCAGCTGCTTGCGATGCTGCAAGTACGCCGCGACTGGTCCGGGCATGAGCTGGCATCCCGGCTCGAGGTAAGCACCCGGACGATTAGGACTGACATCGAGCGCCTACGCGACCTGGGCTATCCAGTAGAGGCGAGCCCTGGAGTAGGCGGAGGCTATCGCCTTGGCCATGGAACCACCGTGCCGCCCTTGCTCCTGGACGATGAGGAAGCTGTGGCGGTTGCCGTCGCGCTGCGTACCACAGCAGGCGCGGGGGTCACCGGCATCGAGGAGGCGTCCTTACGTGCCCTGGTCAAGCTTGAGCAGATGCTGCCTACCCGGTTGCGCCATCGCCTCGATGCCATGCGCATAGCGACCGTCACTGTCCCCGGAGCTGGACCAACCGTCGATCTCCTCGTGCTGAGCGCAATTGCTGGGGCAATCCGGGCCAGCGAGCGATTGCGCTTCGACTATGTCGACCACGATGGCCGGGAGACGAGACGGAGCACCGAACCGCAGCGGCTCGTAGTGTGGGGTCGCCGCTGGTACCTGCTGGCCTGGGACGTCGATCACGAAAGCTGGCGCACCTTCCGGGTTGACCGGATCACGCCAAAGACGCCTACTGGACCGCGGTTCAGGCCACGGACGTTGAGCGATGATGAGGCATCCAAATTTGTGCAACGCTCAACAGGCAGCGCCACCTGGCGTTATCGCGCCCGCATCCGGGTCCAGGCGCCAATTGATCAAGTACGAGCACTGCTGCCGTTAGCGGTGCATGTGTGGGCCGACGGGCCGGACCGGTGCATCATCGAGGCCGGCTCCGATACGCCGCATCAGCTCGCACTCTACGTCGGCTTACTTGATCGCGACTTCGAGGTTCTCGACCCACCGGACCTGGCTGAGGCGTTTCTCCGCCTTTCCGAGCGTTATCAGCGAGCCGCCCAGGCGTCACTGCACGGAAATAGCGGGCATCCGTAGCGTCGCATCCTCTGGCAAGCCGAGCACGGCGGCGAGCTCGGACAGGTTCTTGATCATGCCCGTCATCGGCCCTAGTGAGCTGGTACTAGCCCAGGTCCGCGGATCCTCGCTGTTTCGTGGACGGCTGAGGCGGGCCAGCGGCGGTATCCGGATGGCACCGAGCACCGGTGCATCCTCGGGCAGATTCCCCCGTTCCCGGGCGATGCGAACCGCATCTCGCAGACCACCGAGCTCATCGACCAAACCCGTTTGGAGCGCGTCTCGGCCGGTCCACACCCGACCCCTGGCCACAGCTTCAATGTCGGCAACGGGACGCCGGCGCCCCTCGGCCACCTTCGCCACGAAGTCGGTGTATATGGCGTCGACGGTTGTCGCGAAGCGCGCGCGCTCATCCTCGCTAAAGCCCCGCCGCGCTGAATACATCAAGGCATGAGCACCCTGCTGCACCGTGCCGGTGGTGACTCCAATCCGCTCCAGGAGGTTGTCGACGACCAGCTTGCCGCCGAAGACCCCGATCGAGCCGGTGAGCGTCGCCGGGAGGGCGACGATCACTTCCGCGGGGCAAGCGATGTAGTAGCCGCCCGAGGCTGCCAGATCGCCCATCGAGACGACGACGGGCTTGCCGGCTTCGCGCAGCCGACAGACTTCTCGCCAGATCACCTCAGAAGCCACCGCTGATCCGCCCGGGGATTCGACCCTCATGACGACAGCGCGAGCTCGGTCGTTGTCATGCGCGGCACGCAGCTGAGCCGACACGGTATCGCTGCCGGCCTGGCGGTCCACCGGACCGCGGCGGGTCCGACCGGTGGTGATTCCCCCTCGTACCTCCACAAAAGCAACATGATCACGCCGATGCGGCGGCGGGGCGATCTTCCGGTGGGGCCGCCAGCGGTCGGCGAACAGCAGCTCGGGCTTGCCGCCAGTACGAGCGCGCCCAATACGAGTGCGCACAGCGTGGTACGCCTGATCGCGGAAGCCGATCTTGTCGACCAGACCGGCGGCTTGCGCCTCGGCTGCGGTACGCGGCCCTGTGTCGATCAGCTCTCGTACTTGATCACGACTGAGGCCGCGCGCATTGGCGATGGTCTCGACCGCGTCGTCGAAGACCGACGCGGTGACCCGCTCCAGAGCCTCACGATGCGCCTCTGTGAACTCCTTGCGTACGAGAACGTCCGCGGCGTTCTTGTACTCATAGCGCTGCTCGAACTGCGGCTCGATACCCAGCCGGTCCAGCGTGCCGCGTACGAACGTCGTTTCAATGCCGACACCCAGCAGCCCGAGCTCACCACCCGGCTGCAGCCAGAGTTCGCCAAATCCACTTGCCAATACGTAGGCAGCCATGCCACGAGACCCAAGCTCGCCAAAGCTCTCAACCCACGCCAGCGTCGGCTTGCCGCTGGAAGCGAACGCCTGTACGCCGCGCCGCAGCTCCTGCATCGTGGCCCATGGCCAGATGCCACCGACCTTGGCGATCAGCCCAACAACGTGCCGGTCCTCCGCGGCATCATGCAGCGCGCGCAGGGTGGGACGCAGCAGTCGGCGGTTGCGCGCCTTGAGCCGGGCGACGGGATCATCGGGCTCTGGAGCGATGAGAGGCTCCGTGAGGTCGAGTTCGAGCAGTGTCTGCGGCCGTCGGCCGGGAAAGGCAGCCATGGCGTCAACCGTAGATGATCAAAGAAATGAGGCTTGCTCGATGATGGCGCTGTACTCCGCGGCCGCCTGCTCTGGTGTCAGCCGACCGGTGACTCGACCCAGATCGATGGCCTCGAGTTTGGCGCGCACTGCCTCAGCTCTGGCAACATGCTCCTCAATGTTGTGCGATTTCATCATCTGAGTCGCAACGGCGGCACTGAGCGAGCACAGAGCGGCACCGGCGCACAGCACCTGCCATGCCGGCGAGCTGAATCCGAAGGTTTGGGTGAGCCAGTCTGAGAACGGCAACCCGCCAAGAGCGGGCGAAGCGGTCAGGACGGTAGCCAGCGCGCCCGTCACTATCGCGAGGTTGATCAAGCGCCGCTGCCGGGCCCGGGCGCGCACCAGGTACGTCGCAACTTGACTGCGAAAGCGGTCAATCAGAGCTGATAAATCGCCGCCCGATGCCCCGCCTTGGCCAGCGACAAACTCTCGATCGGACATCATTGACTCCTCGAGCAACGGATGGCACCGAAATTTTACCGACCTTAGTCCATGACGTGATCCATCGAGTATGCCGATGCCTGCAGATGGAAGAGCTCGGCGTACTGACCACCCAGAGCGATCAGCTCTTCGTGGCTGCCGCGCTCGATCACTCGTCCATGATCGAGAACGTAAATGCGGTCTGCCGCCCGTACCGTGGAGAAGCGATGGGAGATGATCAAGGCGGTCCGACCCCGGAGCACCTCGTGCAACGAGGAGAACAGCTCATACTCCGCTCGGGCATCGAGGGACGCCGTCGGCTCATCGATGATCACTAGCGGCGCCCGGCGATAGAACGCCCGCGCGATGGCCACCTTCTGCCACTGCCCGCCGGATAACTCGTGCCCTCCCGCGAAGCGTCGCGACAGCGGTGTCTGGTAGCCCGCCGGCAATGCAGACAGGAAGGAGTCCGCGTCGGCGATCTTGGCTGCCTCGCGGATCGCCGCATGATCAATCTCGTCGTCGGGCCGCGCGATAGCGATGTTCTCCTCGGCAGACAGCGCGTACCGGACAAAGTCCTGGAAGATGATCGCCACTCGCTCCCGGAACAGCTCCGGCCGGAAGGTCCGGACGTCGACGCCATCCCACCGAACGGCACCGCTGCCCGGCTCGTACAAGCCGGCGATCACCTTTGCCAGCGTGGTCTTGCCAGAGCCGTTCTCTCCGACCAGAGCCACGACCTCACCACGGTTGATCTCGATGTCGGCGGCCTGCAAGGCCAATTGACTGCGACCGGGATAGCTAAAGGTGACCGCATCAGCGCGGATGCGCTGAAACTCGACCGGCGGCGCAATCGTACGCGTGCCTCCCTCGGCCGCCGGAGCCAGCGTAAGGAAGCCGTCAAGATCATCGATGAACAGTCCCGACTCGAAGATCGTCTGAACACCGGTAAAGCCGTTGTGGACTTGGCCCGCCAGCAACCGGATCCCCACCAGCGCAGCGGCAGCTTCAGCGACACTGAGCCGCCCGGTGGATATCAGCCAAACTACCAAGATCAGCGTCAATCCCAGGAGAGCTGCCGAGCCGAGGCTGCCGATCGCTCCGAGCTTGGAACGCTTCCACAGATGTTGAGCAAGATCACGAAGGTAGTCGGCATACAAGGTGTCCAAGCGCTTGCCGAAGTTGCGAGCCAGGCCGAACGCCCGCACTTCCTTGGCCTCATCTCGACCCGTCTGAAGCCACGTCAGATAGGTCCGGAGCCGCATCGATTGCGTCTGCCGACCCAGAAAATCAAACTCCAGCTGGCTTTGCCTGCGACTGGTGATCAATACCGGTACGCCGCCGATCACCAACAGCGGCAGCAATGCCGGAGACACCAGGACAATGGCGATCACCAAGCCGATACTGGCGGCGATGGCACCGATGGTGGCGACCAAGCCGTAGGTTATCTGGTACGGACGCGTCAGAGCATTGGCTTGGACACGCTGCAGCCGATCATAGAAACGCGCAGATTCGAACTTGCGAAGGTCCACACGGGTGGCGACGTGCAACACCCGCTGCCACATGACTGCCGCGACCAGTTCGCCTGCGTATCTGCCGAGCCCGGCCTGAACGGAGGCAATGACAGCGGTCAGTGCCATCAGTCCCGCAAGCAGTAGGACGGGCTGTATCAGACTCCACAACACTTTCCCGCTGTCAGGGATATCCAGAACGGCCGCCAATGCCAGCTGTATGGCAGCGACCTGGAAAACCAGTGCAACGGCATTCAGAATCTGCAGCCCGACCAGAGCGACGAATGGCTTCCGCGCAGACTGCCAGACCATGGACAAGCTTCGCGCCAGAAGACGGGTGAGCCGGCCAACCGACTTCCGCTGGTCCTGCGCCGGGGTCGCGAGGTCCATCGGGTCGATTTCACTCACGGTTGCATCGTAGGGTTGCTGGAACGCGCGCGTGGCGAGTTAGGGAAAGCGGATTGGCTCTTCGCGGGCGCGGCTGCGCAGACGCGTAATGGAAAGGGTGAGGCATGGGCAATGGAGCCGATTCGGGTCGCCAACACGGTCCGCAGTCGCCAGAACACATCCGCAACGTCGTGCTCGTGGGTCCGGCCAGCGCCGGCAAGAGCACACTTTTTGAAGCATTGATAACAGCGCGTACGCCGGGTCGCCATGTGCGCGGCGAGCCCGCGCCGTCGCAGTCGCTCGGTGCCGCCTCGATCGCCAGCGGTGATCTGATGATCAACTTGCTCGACACCCCCGGTAACCCGGATTTTGTCGGCGAGGTCAGAGCAGGGCTGAGGGCCGCTGACGCGGTGTTGTTTGTCGTGTCGGCAACCGATGAGATCGATGACGCCACCCGGCTGCTGTGGCGGGAGTGCGAGGCGATCCAGGTACCACGTGCGATCGCAGTGACCAAGCTGGAGCAGACCCGCGCCGACTTCGAGGAGACGATCGCTCGTTGCCGGCGGATCTTCGGCGACGTCCAGCCGGTCGGTGTGCCGCTGATCGAGGACGGCCACGTCGTCGGTGCCATCAACTTGCTGCGTCGCAGCGTCACCGACTATCGCGGCGGAGAGCCGACCTCCCGGGAGCCCGACGAAACCGAAGCCGCGATCATCGATGAGAACTGGGATCCATTGATCGAGTCGATCATCGAAGAGTCCGAAGACGAGACGCTGCTCGACAGGCACCTCGGCGGTGAACCGATCGACCTCGAGATCGTCCTGCCAGATCTGCGAACCGCGGTTGCCACCGCGCGGTTCTTCCCGATCATTCCGGCACACGCTCCGACCGGCATGGGGATTGAGGGACTGTTCGAGTTGTTCGAGCAGGGATTCCCCTCGCCCGCCTCCTCGTCACTGCCAACCGTGTACAAGCCAAGCGGTGAATCGTTCGGCTCGATAAGCACCGACCCCGACGGTCCGCTGGTCGCCGAAGTGGTACGCACCACCAGCGATCCGTTCATCGGCCGGCTTTCGTTGGTACGGGTCTTCTCCGGCACGCTGAGCCCCGATACTCCGCTGCATGTCTGCGGACATCTGCAGAAGTTCGCACCGCACCACGTCGACGCACATCCTGATCATGACAGCGATGACCGGGTTGGACCCTTGTCGGCGCCGCTCGGGGATGAGAACCGGCCCAAGCCGTACGCGATCGCTGGTGATCTTGTTCTGGTATCAAAGCTGTCGTCGGCCGAGACCACCGACACGCTGTCCAGCAAGGCAAAGCCTGCGCTCGTGGAGCCCTGGGTACTACCCGAACCGCTGCTGCCGGTTGCGCTCCATGCCACCACTCGTGGCGATGAGGAGAAGCTGGCATCGGCGCTACAGCGGCTGGTGGCTGAAGACGTCACTATGCGGCTCGAGCACAATGCCGAGACCCATCAGCTGGTGATCTGGGCGATGGGACAGGCGCATGTCGACAAGCTGCTCACCACGTTGCGGGATAACTGGCACATTCAGGTCGAGGTGGAACCGCTGCGTACCTCGCTGCGGGAGACCTTCGTTCGTCCCATCACCGCGCACGGCCGGCTGGTCAAGCAGTCCGGCGGCCATGGTCAGTACGCGGTTTGCATGATGGAGATCGAGCCGCTGGAGCGCGGCGGCGGTTTCGAATTCACCGAGCGCGTGGTCGGCGGCGCGGTGCCTCGGCAGTTCATCCCGTCAGTGGAGAAGGGCATCCGCACCCAGCTGGCGAAGGGCGTACTTGCCGGCTATCCCCTGGTCGATCTGCGAGTGACTCTGGTCGACGGCAAGGCGCACTCGGTTGACTCCTCTGATATGGCGTTCCAAACCGCAGGAGCGATGGCACTCCGCGAAGCGGCCAATGAGTCGACCGTTGCGCTACTCGAGCCGATCGACAAGGTAGAGATCACTGTCGCTGACGACTCGGTGGGTGCGGTGCTGGCCGATCTGCGGGGTCGCCGAGGGCAGGTACATGGCACCGAGACGGCTCCCAATCTGCCCGGCTACGCGGTCATCCATGCCGAAGTCCCGGCTCATGAGCTGTCGCGGTATCCGATCGACCTGCGCTCTGTCTCTCATGGCACCGGCACCTTCAAGCGTTCCTTTGTGCGCTACGACTACATGCCTGCTGCTCTGGCTCGCGAGGTCATCTCCGCATAGCATCGCGCAACCGAAGATGATGAGCCAGATGATCAGTGGATACAGCGCAATGCGTTCGGCGAGCCCACCGCCGTGAGCGGTGACGATCACCAGGAAAGGTCCGGCCAGTAGTCCCAGGAAGCCGATTCCGCCTGCCAGTACCGAAGACCGCGCGAGGCCTCGACGATCGCGCCAGATGGCCAGTCCCAGCAGGATCATTGCGGCGTTGCCTGCCGGTATGTTCAGGGCGCCAATGAGGTGAAACAACACATTGACGTTCTCTGGACTCAGCCCAACCAAAATCGTGCCCGCCCCGGCTACTCCAAGCAGGATCAGGCCCCAGGCCGTCAGCGGGCGCCGCGGCCATATCGGGTGAGTCAGGAAGAGCCCGATAAGGATAAGGACACCAGTCAGTAGGAACGTGGCGTTCATCACCGCGTGAAGTGGTGAACAGATGTAGGTGTTCGCCAGCGTCCGGCCACAGCCAGTGTTGCCCAGATCGCTTACCCGATTGTCAATCAGGCTATACGGCGTCCGCCATGCAGCTTGCGCCACGATCTGGCCGAGGAAGTACAGCAGCGTCAAGATCCATGAGCCTCCACCGAGCAGCAACTTGAGTCGTGACGAGGTGGGAGGCGCTCCCTCCATGCTGAACCTTCTCCTTTCCAACTGAGCTCCTTTATGCGTCGTACACGATATGTCGTACAAGATATGTCGTATACGACGTGTCGTGTTGAACATTACCATAGGCATCATGAGCGGTAAACCTGGCTCGGACCCAACTGCCATCGATGAGGCTCGGGAGATCGTGGGGCTGTTCCGCTCCCTACGACGTCACCTGGTGCGAGGCAGTCGAGCCGAACTGGCAAGGAGCGGGCTAACGGCCGCTCAGGTGAGCGTGATTTCAATGCTGGGAACCAACGACTCGATGACGCTTGGGCATTTGAGTCGTGAGCTAGAGCTCAGCCACAGCACGGTCTCCGGGATTGTGGATCGCCTCGAGGCAAAGGACATTGTGAAGCGCCGGCCAAGTCCAGATGACCGGCGCTACGTACAGATTTCACTTACTGAGCACCTAGCCAGCCAGGCCCCGGCGCTCTCCGATGACGGGCCCATCGGCCGCCTTGAAGCCGTATTGAGAGAAGCATCTCCTGACGAGCGCAGAAGCATCAAAGAAGGCCTTGCCCTGCTCGTACGCTTTGCCGACCAGGCCCGTTGAGTCACTTCCCCATACGCCGGCCTGTCGGCATCATTGGCTGCCATAGGCACCACCCAGGCTGACAACTCGGCCGGAGCTGAGAGCAAACCTCGATGTCGTCGATATTGCCTACAAGGTAGAAAAAAAATCTCAACCGGTTGATCTTGACAATTCGCCTCGAAACGCTTGATCGGCGGGCAGCATTCGTGGTTTAGTTCGGATGTGGCCGAGAAGCGCGCCACGACCTGATGTTGTTTCATCATGAAAGGGTGGCGCGCTGATGGCGAACTCCCCTCTTTCTGTTGTCCCCACTCATCAGCCTGCGGCCAGAGAAGAACTGGCAAAGCATACGCGTGAGTTGCTCATCGAAGCCGAGACGGCAGGGCCCGCCCGGCGGCAGCAGATTCTTGACGAGGTTGTCACCTCTCACCTTTGGCTGGCTGAGAAGCTGGCCAGGCAATTCCTGCATCGGGGAGAGGATGAGGAAGACCTGATCCAGGTCGCGTACACGGGTCTGGTGGAGGCCTGCATACGCTTCGATCCTTACCAAGGCTCGTTTGTCGGCTTTGCAGAGCCGACTATCGCGGGGGTGCTCAAGCGGCACTTTCGTGATCATGGCTGGACGGTTCGACCGCCACGTCCGACCCAGGAGCTTGCTGCGATTATCTGGCGGCGCTGGCCGACGCTGGTTCAAGAGATGGGTGCGCTTCCCTGCGCCAGCGATCTCGCAGCGGAGCTTGGGGCGCCGGTGACTGCTGTGCAGCAAGCGCGGATGGCAAGCGAGGGCTACAGCGCATTGTCGATTGAGGCGGCCATGTCTCGAGGAGCCTACTTCTCCTCGAATGAGACTGACGATGACAAGGACCGAGCGGAAGCGCGGCTGATCATCGATCGAGCTGTGGAACGGCTGGATGAGTCCGAACGCCGACTCATTTGGTTGCGGTTCTTTGAGCAACGGTCCCAATCGGAGATTGCTACCGAACTTGGCATCAGTCAGATGCAAGTTTCGAGGCTGCTCACACGTCTGCTGCTCAAGCTCCGCAGCATTATTGGCACAGCGGACAACTTGGCCGCCGCCTCCTAGGAGCGGCTAATGGGCCGGGGGCGAAAGCGGCTGGCGGGAGTACAGTCGACACTGTCCGGCATCGGACCACAAGCCCCCGCCCAGTCGGTCCCCTGACCCTCGGATCGAGGCCGGCGGAACGGGAGGCGTCATGTTTTCAGCCTCGGGCGACATCCCGATCATGGCCGACGCACAGCAGGGAAGTCACTCCCGCGACGTTGTCGTTGTCGGAGCCTCGGCTGGCGGAGTGGAGAGTCTCGTCGCTTTCGTAGGCGCGCTCGAGCCCAACCTGCCAGCCACGGTCTTGGTAGTCCTGCATGTTCCTGCCTCAGGCGCTAGCGCCCTGCCGCGCATCTTGGAGCGAGTCGGCAAACTGCCCGTCACGATTGCCGGCCAGAAACAGAATCTGCAGCAGGGCCGGATTCTTATCGCTCCACCAGACCGCCATCTCGTCGTCGTCGACAGCCAGCTACGTACCAGCCACGGCCCGCGTGAGAACGGCCACCGCCCGGCCGTCGACGTTTTGTTTCGCAGCGCCGCCCGCGCCTGCGGCCCACGAGTGATAGCTGTGGTCTTGTCGGGCTCCCTCGATGACGGTACGGCAGGCGCTATTGCCGTCAAGGAGCGGGGCGGACTGGTTCTGGCACAGGATCCGGCAGAAGCGGCTTACCCCGGTATGCCTGAATCGGTGATCGACCACGTCGTGGTCGACGAGACAGCCGGGGCCGAACAGCTTGGTGCGGCGGTCAACCGGCTGTGCCGCACAACGGTCCAGGTAAAAGATCATTTCAGCCCTGACGCGGTGATCAGGCAAGCCGAGATGACCGACATGTTTGATATCCCCGGAATTGTGGAGGACCGGGCCGGCCAACCGGCGGGGTTCGGCTGTCCGGAGTGCCATGGGGCCCTGTTCAAGATTGAGGAGGCTGGCCTGCTGCGCTTCCGGTGCCGCCTCGGCCACGCCTGGTCCTGGCATGCACTGCTGGTGGAACAGGGACAAGCATTGGAGAATGCGCTATGGATGGCCTTGCGTACCCTCGAGGAGAAAGCAGCGTTGAACATTCAAATGTCAGAACGCGCCACCGAACGAGGCAGCTTGCTGTCCTGTGATCGATTCACCGAGCAGGCCCAGGAGGCGACTCGCTCGGCCACGCTCGTCCGGCGGCTGCTGGAGAACCTCACCACAGATGCGACGGGTGCCGAGGTCGATTCCGGCGTAGAGTCAGCGAACCATGTCTGAGCAGACATCCGTCGAAGACGCAGCCGACGCGGCCGAGGCCGAACTCTTGGAAGATCCGAGCTTCGAAAGGCTGCTCCATTTCTTGCGAGACAGCCGGTCATTCGACTTCACCGGCTACAAGCGACCCAGCTTGATGCGACGGGTGCGGCATCGGATGCGCGACATGGGCATCGAGTCCTTCGACGATTACCAGGACGTGCTGCAACTCGAGCCGGAGGAGTTCACCGCTCTGTTCAATACGATTTTGATCAATGTGACGAGTTTCTTCCGAGATCCGGACGCTTGGGATTATCTGCGCACTGAGATCCTGCCCCAGGTGCTCGAGGCCAGCAATGGTGGCGTGCTTCGGGTCTGGAGCGCTGGATGTTCAGCCGGCCAGGAGGCGTACTCAATCGCCATGCTGCTGCACGAGGAAATGGGCAGCAGCTTCCGGGAACGAGTCAAGATCTATGCCACCGATATCGACGAGGACGCGCTCAACCATGCCCGGCAGGCCAGCTACACCGAACGAGAGATACGCGGACTGCCAGACTCCTATCGCGATCGTTACTTCGACCTGCTCAACGGCCGCTATGTCTTTTCACCAGACCTACGGCGCAGCGTGATCTTCGGCCGCAATGACATCACCAGCGATGCACCGATCTCGCGAATCGACATCTTGCTATGCCGTAACACGCTCATGTATCTCAACGCGGAGACACAGACGCGTGTTGTCAACCGCTTGGGCTTCGCACTCCGCCAGAATGGCGTGCTCTTTCTGGGCAAGGCCGAGATGTTGCTCAACCATGCCAGCGTCTTCACCCCCGTCGATCTCAAGCGCCGGTTCTTCCGTCGGGTCAAGGCGGATCTCGCCGAGGGAGCGGTATTCGGCACGGTGGCCCGGACCGCAGCGCGGGCGATCATTTCGGACAACGCGTCACAGCTCCGCAACGAGCTCTTGCTTACCAATCCCATTGCGCAGATCGCTGTAGGTGCTGACGGTCGTCTTGCCATGGTGAATCATCGCGCCAATGCGATGTTGGGATTGTCTGATCGTGATCTTGGTCGACCCTTCCAGGATCTCGAGGTCTCTTATCGCCCGCTGGAGCTGCGATCCCAAATGACGGCGGTCACCGAGGCGCGTGCTCCGGTGTGGCTGCGTGAAGTGGAGTGGCAGCGTACTGGCCTGGATGTTGTCTATCTCGACGTACACCTGATGCCACTGATGGCCAACAGTGGGGACGTCCTTGGGGTCTCGATCAGTTTCACCGACGTGACGCGCTCCCGGCAGCTCAGGGTGGAAGTGGAAACGGCTAATCGGCAGCTAGAGCTTGCGTACGAAGAACTGCAGTCCACCAACGAAGAGCTCGAGACGACCAACGAGGAGCTGCAGAGCACGGTCGAGGAGCTGGAGACTACCAACGAGGAGCTCCAGTCCACCAACGAAGAACTCGAGACGATGAATGAGGAGCTGCAGTCGGCTAACGATGAGCTGCAATCCACCAACGAAGAGCTGCGCGATCGGACCATGGAGATCACAGACCTCAACGCCTTCATGGAATCGATCTTGGGAAGTCTCGAGGCAGCCGTAATCGTGCTCGACCGGGATCTTGTGGTGCAGGTTTGGACGCGTCAAGCGCACGAGCTCTGGGGTCTACGCACCGATGAGACCATTGGACATCACTTGCTCAACCTCGACAGCGGCTTGCCTACCGCCGAGCTGCATCCTTGGCTGCGTTCAGTGATTACGGGGCAGCAGAACGCGATCGTTGGTCGCCGTACGCAGGCGGTAAATCGACGTGGTCGTCCGGTGGACCTCCGCGTCACGGTGACGGCGCTAGAAGGAGACGGCGATCTGCCTGCCGGTGCGCTGATCTTGATGGAGGATGTCTCCAAAAGCGATTCGAGTAGCTAGCCGAGTGGTCGGGTCAGCGAATCTAGCGGTCCGGATATGCGTCCAACTGGGGCGGATTGATTGACCAGGCTCTCACCTGGGACCGTAAGGCCGCGGCTCGGTTGGCTACTTCATCGATATAGCGATCCTGCGAGGCCGACATCCGATCGTTCTTCGACAGGGCTGGTTCTGCCTCATTAGGCAACCGTGGTTGCAGATAACGCAATACCGAGGCCTGTTCCTCTAGGGCGGCGACGGCGCTCCAAAGCTTCTTCTCGGAGGCCTCCGCTTGGGCTGCAGCGAGAGTCTGGGGCGAGAACTGATGCCCGGTATGACAGCGGAAGTAGCTGATTCGAGACAGATCTACTTGAGCCATCCCGCCGCCGCAGTCGGGACAGGTGAGCCGGGTGAGCCGGGTCTCATCCTCGCGAAGAAAAGCCGGATCGTCGCTATCGATCATGTCCATATCAGCCCTCATGTCAGCCCTCATTGTCACCCCGTGCGCATCCAGATTGCTACGCACTGACCGCGCCACATCAACTGCAATGCGGATCTCGTGCGCCAGCTCCCGTACAGAAACCGCCCGAGCTTGCGACGCCGCCATCAGCGCCGCGGTCGGCATGCCGGTGAACTCGGCTTCCGCGGGATCCTGAACCAATACCTGGCCACCGGCCCGATCGATCAGGGCAGCCCCAACGGCGCCGTCGTCGAGTGCCCCTGACAACACAACAGCAACGGCCCGCGCGGCCACCCACTCGACTGCGCTGGCGAACATGACATCAACCGCCGGCCGATGTCGGTTCACGCGAGGGCCGGGACTCAGCAGCGCAAGGCCGTCACGAGCAATGAGATGCCGACTGCGAGGTGCGATATAGATGCGGCCCGGCTCGAGTGCCTCGCGGTCTCGGGCAAACGTTGCCTGCAGCGGCCCGGACCTCGACAGGATCTGTGGCAGCCGAGTCTGCTCCCCGACATGAATTGTCACCAGTACTGAGACTGGCAGGTCCTCGGGGAGGTCACGGACGACCTCGATCAATGGCTGGACGCTGCCAGCTGAGCCACCAACCGCAAGTACGACTGGATCATTCGGTTGCTGCTCCGTCCCAGGCGTCATCATCGGTTCTCTTGATCTTGGTTTGAGCAGATGTGCATAGCGCCTTCCAGTCCTGAAACTGCCCTAAAATCTTCGCAGTGGGTGATTGAACATGCCTCAAGGGGGCAATACCCCGCCAGCGACATCCGGCACCGATCCTCCGCAGGTATCTGACGGCCCCACGGACCTAAGCATCATCGGAAGCGCGGACAACCGGTTGTAAACTTGCAAGCAAGGCATCCTTGAGAGGCCGCTCAACTATCGACACCGTTCATCACGAGGAATTCCGGAGCCACGACCCTGACGAGGCCCATGACTGGCTTCGAAGGAAGTACGCGGACCACGACGTCAAGATTTCGGGAAATACCGAGGACTTCGAGTTTTTCTGCGATCTCACCGAACTTGACGGGTTGAGCTTCGGGACCATGGCGCACACCATGCCGACCAAGATCGAGCTGTACACCGGGTTACCTGACCTCTCGATCGTCGAGCATCGAGAAGGTTCTGGCGTCGAGTTAACAATCGGCCCGGACACAGTCAGTTTGCGGCATGGCGAGTGCTTCTTGCTGCCACCAAGTCGTCCCTACGAGGCAGCCTTTGACTCGATCGGTGTGGCCATGACCACACTGTCCCTCGCGGATCTGCAAGAGGACGCCGCCGTCCGGGTCGAACAAGAGACTGTCGAGATCGACTTTACCCGACCAATTACGCCCGCGGCTGGTCGTCATTGGTCCCAGACCATTCAATACGTGGAGACTATGGTGAGCCAAAGCCCGCTGTTAGCCACCGCTCCCCTGGCCCGCCGTGAATTGGGCTGGCTCGTCAACAGCGCAGTCTTAGCGTGCTTTCCCAACTCAACACTCGACGCAGAGCCAGCGAGCTATGCCGGTGATGCACCACAGCCGTTACGGCGGGCACTCGCCTTCATCGATGAACATGCCGGCGACCCGATCACCCTCAACGAGATCGCCATAGCCGCGAGGCTGAGCCCCCGTGGCCTGCAGGCTGCCTTCCGGCGACATCTGGATACCACGCCGCTGGCATATTTGCGCAGCGTACGGATGGAGCGTGCACATCGTGATCTAGAAGATGCCGAGCCGCGCAACGGCGTCAGCGTGGCGACGCTGGCTGCTAAGTGGGGATTCACCCATCTCGGTCGTTTTGCCGTCGAATACCGACGGCGATTTGGGGTTTATCCCAGTCACACATTGCGCAGATAGTGCGTCCCGAACCTTAAGAACGAGGGACTTCGGTCGGCAGCTGGCCGGTCGACACTAGCCGTTGCGCCACGTCGCCGATCTTGCTCTGAGTGTCCCGGGCGGCTCGCCGGAGTCTGTTGAAAGCTGTCATCGAGTCGACTTGATCACGAGCCATGAGATACCCTACGCCGCGCTCGATGATCACCCGATAGTCCAGTGCGTATTGCAGCTGGGAGGCCAGCTCGCCGGCGTTGTGAGCGGCGACGGCGGTGGCAAGGGTGGATTCGACGACATCCCGATAGCGGGCTAGAGCTTGGCACTCATCTTCTTGCCAGATGTGGGGGTGGTCATAGGTAACATCGAGGGTGCCGACAGTGACACCGCCAAGCCGTACCGGCAACCCCAGGACCGCGCGTACGCGCTGTGGGCGCAGTGCCGAGACAAGATCCGGCCAGCGTCCTTCGGTCAGGACGTCGGCACTGGCTATCAGTGTGTTATTCACAAACGCCTCAGTGCAGGGCCCCTGCCCCGTGTCGCTCTCGGCGACCTCGAGGACCCGGCCGGGCCCGTCCGAGGCGGCGACATAGCGAGGAACGTTCTGTTCGTCAGCCAGCATGATCCCGCTGCCCGTGACACCGAAGAGGTCGACGCATGCCTCGGTCACCTGCTGCAGCGCTTTTACCACGCCGGTACCCGGTTCGCCTAGCGCGGCAAGCCGGCGAAGGCTGGCAGACAGGGCGTCGGTATCAATCGCCACGGCCCCGCCCGTCCTGGGCGGCTCCGTTGCGGCCGGGTGCGTGGCTCTGCCCCATGCACATGATTGTGCTCATCGTGCTCGATCTTGGTCTACCCGGGGTGAGGTGTCGAGGCCTGGTCAGGAATGATACTCGCCTTGAGGACGCCACCCGTCCCCACTGCCAGCGATCAGGCGCACGCCATCAGGTAAATGCAATTCGATCGCGCTGATGATCTTGGCCTCGGCAGGGCCGACCGAGCCGCAATGCACGTTGATCAAGGTTTGGGCAATGTCGCGTACCTTGACATGAGCGTTCTGGGACAGGCGGACGAGCAACGACCAAGCCCGATCAGGATCGATGCCGAACCGCTGGGCGATGAGTCCCGTCGCCACACCTATTTGCTGCCGCCTTGCCAGCGCTTCCTTGAGCTGTGCGACCTCGGCCTCTAACTCCGCCACGCGGCCGCCGGACTCCAGACTGTCGAGGATCGAGCCAACTCCTGTGGCCGGCGGCTGCGGAACCATGTCACCTCGATGGCGTCAGGTCCGCAGACACAGGGCGGAGATTCGAAAGAAACCAATGTGAGTGTAGTCGTCCGATGAAACCTCTGCAGTCCGAAGCACCCAGTGGAAAGGGACGGCCCCGTAGCATGTCTGCTCAGCCACGGGGCCTGGGCGGCGATAGATCCTAGGTTCTGCTCACCGCCCTGATTGCGACTTACCCAATCGGCCGAAAAGCCAACGCCTGAGCCGGGAAGGAACTGCCGCAATTGAAGCCGCAGCTTACGTGACGTTCCTATGGCGGGGCATAATTGACCGCTTTCATGATCATTAGGCGCCACCAACCCCAGTGCGTTCCATGGATAGTGACAGCCTCGCGGACGTCCAGACTGAGCGTGGGCACGAAGCGCTTTCTCAGTGACTTCTTCGCTTTTTGGATAATCGGAGTATTGCCACGACCGTGCTCGGAGTGGTTACATCGTGCCGTGGCCGAGAAGCGCGCCACACCCGTTCAACGCGGAGGGTGTCGCGCTGATGGCGATCACCGAAACTTCTTTCAGTTCTCCCTGCCCACAGACCTCACGGGAAGAACTGGCCGACCGCACCCATAACCTTCTCGTCGAGGCTGAGACTGCAGGTCCGGCCAGGCGTCAACAGATCATCGATGAGGTTGTCTGCTCTCATCTGTGGTTGGCCGAAACCCTTGCCCGCCGGTTCTTGCATCGCGGCGAGGACGAGGAGGATCTGCTCCAGGTCGCATGTACCGGGCTGGTGGAGGCATGCCACCGATTCGATCCGCATCAAGGGTCGTTCGTCGGTTTTGCCGTGCCAACGATCACCGGCGTACTCAAGCGTCATTTCCGTGATCATGGTTGGGTGGTACGCCCACCCCGTCCAACTCAAGAGCTTGCGTCGACGATTTGGCGACAGTGGCCAACGGTGGTACAGCAGATGGGTGCCGTGCCGCGATCTCGCGATCTCGCGCAGGAGCTAGGCCAGCCAGTGCGCGCGGTGCAACAGGCACGCTTCGCTAGCCAGGGTTACAGTGCCTCCTCGATCGACGCGGCAATGTCGCGAGGAATCTGGTTCTGCTCGAATGAGACGGACGAGGATATCGACCGTACCGAAGCCCGGCTTATCATCGACGACGCTTTGGCCAGGCTGGATGACGACGAGCGGCGGCTGATTTGGCTGCGATTCTTCGAACAGCGCTCCCAATCTGAGATCGCCGAGGAGATCGGTACCAGCCAGATGCAGGTGTCGCGGTTGCTGTCGCGGCTGATGGTGAAGATGCGCGTGATCATCGGCATGCCGGATACATTCATGCCAGATACATTGCGGACCGCCTCGTAGGGTGTAGCCGATGCAGTTTGCGTAGCAGGCGGCTGGGAATATCAGTCCCATGACTTTTGATCCGCGCTATGCCATCGTCACTGCGTCCGACTCCGGAATCGGCAAGGCGACTGCCGTTGCCCTGGCCGAGGCCGGTATGGACATCGGCATCACCTGGCACTCCGATTCTCAAGGCGCCGAGGAGACAGCCGAGGAGGTCCGATCCACGGGGCGCAAGGCTGTCGTCAAGCAGCTTGACTACACCGACCTACCCTCCTGCGCCGTCACCGTTGATATGTTGATCGACGAACTCGGCGGGTTGGATGTCTTCGTCAACAACGCCGGCACTGGAGGTTCCACGCTCCTGGTTGATACCTCCTACGACGAGTGGCGGAAGATCATCGCCACGAACCTGGATGGCACCTTCGTCTGCATGCGGCAAGCCGCACAGCGCATGATCAAGGCCGGCAACGGCGGCCGGCTGATCGCGGTCACCAGCGTCCACGAGCATCAGCCGCGCGTCGGCTCCGGTCCGTACGACGCGGCCAAGCATGGCATCGGCGGATTGATCAAAACCTTTGCCCTCGAATTGGGCCAGCACCAGATCACTGCCAATGCAGTCGCTCCAGGTGAGATCGCTACCCCGATGACTGGGCAGGAAGATCAAGATCCCCACCACGAGGAGCGGCTCGGTATCCCCCTCGGTCGGCCCGGCGATGCGCGCGAGATTGCCGCGGTCATCGCCTTCCTTGCCAGCCCTCAGGCCGGTTACGTCACCGGAGCGTCGTGGGTAGTCGACGGCGGCATGCTGCAGATGGGACCGCAGGCTGGGTCTCATTTGACCAGCGACGACTGGCGGAAGCCGTGATGCACCGATGAAAGCCGTTACCTGGCAAGGATTCCGCAGTATCTCGGTGGACGAGGTGGAAGACCCGATCATCAAAGAGGCCAACGACGCCATCATCAAGGTCACCAGCACCAACATCTGCGGCTCCGATCTGCACTTGTACGAGACCATGGGCGCCTTCATGAGCCCTGGTGATGTGTTGGGCCACGAGGCCATCGGAATCGTGCTGGAAGTAGGTCGCGATATCACCCAGCTCCGTCCCGGTGATCGAGTGGTTGTGCCCTTCCAAATCGCCTGCGGGCACTGCTGGATGTGCGACCGCTTCCTCTACACCCAGTGCGAGACCACCCAGGTACGCGGCGAGGGCAGCGGCGCCGCGCTGTTCGGCTACTCCAAGCTGTACGGCCAAGTCCCGGGCTGCCAGGCGGAGTATCTGCGCATACCGGAAGCGCAGTTCACCCACATTCTGGTCCCCGACGGACCTCCGGACGACCGCTTCATCTATCTCTCTGATGTGCTGCCCACTGCTTGGCAGGCCGTGGAGTACGCCGGGGTACCGGACGGCGGCTCGTTGCTGATCTTGGGACTTGGACCGATTGGCGACATGGCAAGCCGGATCGCACAGCAGAAGTGGATCGACACGATCATCGCCGTGGACCTGGTCGATGAGCGGCTAGCTCGTGCCATCGCTCGCGGCATCCAGGTGATCGATCTTCGGGAGCACGAAGATGATCTTGCCGATGTGGTGCGCGAGCTGACTGATGGTCGCGGCCCTGACTCGGTGATCGATGCCGTCGGCATGGAGGCACACGGCTCGCCTGCCGCGGCTTTTGCCCAGCGCGTCACGGCTCACCTTCCCGATACGCTTACCGAGCCGTTGATCAAGAAGGCCGGACTGGATCGGCTGACCGCCGTCTATACCGCGATCGAGACGGTACGCCGCGGTGGCACCGTTTCGCTGTCAGGTGTCTATGGCGGCATGGCCGATCCGATGCCGATGATGTCGTTGTTCGACAAGCAAATCCAGCTCCGGATGGGTCAGGCGAATGTGAAGCGCTGGATTCCCGACATCATGCCGTTCCTGACCGATGAGGACCCCCTTGGCGTAGAGGAATTCGCCACCCACCGGCTGCCGCTCGTCCAGGCACCCAATGCGTACGACATGTTCCAGCACAAAGCTGACGGCGCTGTGAAGATCATGCTCAAGCCATGGGCAGCGCCGTCGGGCAATGATCATCACTGATCATCAGCGGGCCGGGAGCCTCGCTCGCCCGAGCAGTGGTTAGCAGGGGCTGTCTAGCTTGTTTACCTTCCGAAGGCCATGGGTACCCGATGGCTATCCACAATCGATCCGATTGGAGAAAGTCGTGACGAGCCCTACGTACGATCCGACGGACCGGCCAACTGGGCCGGGCGTCGAGCAACCTAACCCGCCCCTCGGTGAGGCAGTGCAACCCGGCACGTTCGCCGAATCCGAGCTGGAATATGGCACGACCGAGGCGGGTCGCGCGCAGTACGGCGAGCCGACCGGATCAGATACCGGCTCGGGCTCGACCGTCGATACCGCCAAGAGTGAGGCGGCCAATGTCAAGGACACAGCTGCCGGCGCCGCGGCCGGCGTGAAGGACGTCGCCAAGAGCGAGGCCACCAATGTTGCTCAGGAGGCCAAGTACCAGGCCAGGAACCTGGTAGATCAGACCCGTTCGGAGCTGCGCGGGCAGGCGAGCAACCAGCAGTCCGCGTTCGCCGAAAGGCTGCACGGATGGGCGTCTGAGCTTGGCTCCATGGCGTCGAAGTCTGACGAGTCGGGCCCGATGAGCGACCTTGCCCAAGAGGCGTCTCGGCGCGTAGGCGAGTTTTCCCACTGGCTCGACAATCATGAGCCCGCTGATTTGCTCAACGAGGTCAAGCGGTACGCACGGCGCAAGCCAGGCACCTTCCTGGCTCTGTGTGCAGCTGCCGGCGTTGTGGCGGGCCGATTGACCCGAGGTGCGGTCGGCGCAAATACCAGTGTTGACTCTGATCGCGAATCGACCCCAGCAAGGGCGTACGACGGCGGTGCCTATGACTATGAAAGTGCCGCGCCGAGCGGTACCGGCTATGGCACTCGCACATACCAGGACGGTGACTACACGCCGCGGTACGGCGATAACGTGCCAACTGGAGCCGGCTATTCGGGCGCAGGCACAGACCCGGAATATTTGGCGCCTAGCGCCGGGCCGACCGGGGCATTCCCCGACCCCGGCATGGCTACTCCGGGGCAGTACCCCACCGAAGGCACAGCGGCTCCAGAGCAGCCGGGCGCAACCGGCACTTCCTATCCGGACGTGACCCCTGTTGGTGACGAGGCGATCTACCCACCGCCAACTGAAGGCGAGGTCCGTCGATGACCGACTACGCAGGGCAGGCGGCTCCGCAGCGCCAGTACCGCGAGGACGTCCCAGATCCCGACGCCGGAACGAAAAGTATCGGCGACGCGCTCGGTGACGTGACGCGCGACCTGTCGGTCTTGTTCCAGCAAGAAGTGGCCCTCGCAAAAGCCGAAGTTCGCCAGGCCGCCAGCCGCGCTGGCCAAGCAGCTGGCATGTTCGCCGGCGCCGCGATCGCCGCATTCTTGTTTGTGCTCTTCTTGTCGCTGGCTCTCTGGGAAGCACTTAGCCCCTCCACCGGACGTGGGTGGGGAGCAGTCATTGTGGCTGCGGTCTGGCTCGTGGCGGGAGTGGTGCTCTACCTGGTCGCCCGCGCGCAGATGAAGAAGGTCAGCGGAATACCGCAGACCACCGAGACCGTCGGCCAGATTCCGAACGCACTCAAAGGACATGAGGAGAGAAACCAATGACGACCAGCAACGACCCGGATGAGATCCGGGCAGATATCGAGCGGACACGCGCGACCCTGAGCAATGACGTCGACGACCTCGCTGAGAGCGTCAAGCCGCAGAGCGTCGCCCGCCGTCAGGTCGACAAGGTCAAAGACGCCGTCGGCGGTGTTCGGGACCGGGTTATGGGTTCCCCCGATGATGACTACGACAGCGGCGCGGTAGGCACGGTTAGCGACAACGCCTACGCCGCCAAGGACACCGCCGCCGACAAGGCATATGCAGCCAAGGATGCGGTGGCTGACAAGGCGTACGCAGCCAGGGACACGGTGGCCGAGAAGGCCTCCGAGGCAGGCCAGGCGGTCAGAGAAGCGCCCGGGACCGTGAAGCGGAAGACACAGGGCAATCCGCTGGCTGCCGGCGTGGTCGCCTTCGGCCTTGGCATGCTGGTGTCGTCCCTGATTCCTTCCAGTGAGAAGGAGCGGCAGGCCGTCTCTACGCTGCAGGAGAACCTCGAGCCGGTTAAGGAGAAGGCCACCGAGGTGGCGAGGGATGTCGGTGAGGGCCTGAAGCCAGCGGCGCAAGAGGCTGCGGACTCGGTGAAGTCGACTGCTCAGGAAGGCGTCGAAAGCGTCAAGCAAGAGGGCCAGGCGGCTGCTCAAGACGTCAAAGGTCAGGCCCAGGACTCTAAAGAGACGGTTCAGCAGCGGCGATCCAGCTAACGCCGACGTCGCTTCAAGCTAGGTGGTGGATTCACTCTCAGGTGAGGGTGAATCCACCATCTTGTATCGGGGAGGTCCTGAAGAATGCGCATCCTGATGTGGGACGTGCATGGGGGTTACACCGACTCACTGCTGGCCGGCACCCATGACTATCTATTCCTCCCTCGCGACGAATCAGGTCGCGGCGGACTAGCACGTTACGGCGGCTCGCCGCCAAGCAACGCGTACGAGGTGACGGCCAAAGAGCTGCGCGACCAGCCGCCCGATGTCGTCCTGCTCCAGCGCCTAGAGGAGCTAGATCTTTGTGTCGAACACCTCCGGCGCCGGCCGGGTCATGATCTGTCAGCGATCTTTCTGGAACACAACACTCCCAAATCTGATGTGCCGATCAGCCGGCACCCGTTGACCGACCATCCGTCGCTGCTCCTGGTGCACGTCACGCATTTCAATCAGGTGTTCTGGGACTGCGGCCGTACCCCGACCCGGGTTATCGAGCACGGCGTAGCCGATCCAGGCCGGCGCTACACCGGTCGCCTGGGGCGACTGGCATTCGTCGTCAACGAGCCGGTCCGCCGCTGGCGCGTTACGGGCACTGACCTACTCAGCCATTTCGCCGAATTCGACGTAGACGCGTTCGGCATCGACGCCGACCGGTTGCCGGAAGCTATGCGCCCCGCCCACGAGCGGGTGAACTTCGCTGGGAATCTCAAACCCAACGAGCTCTATGACGCCATGGCGGAACGCCGGGTCTATCTCCACCTCAACCGCTGGACCTCACTCGGATTGTCACTGATCCAAGCAATGCTGCTGGGAATGCCGGTC
Source organism: Propionibacteriaceae bacterium (assembly GCA_045806785.1). Classification (GTDB taxonomy): domain Bacteria; phylum Actinomycetota; class Actinomycetes; order Propionibacteriales; family Propionibacteriaceae; genus Microlunatus. The sequence goes on from JBJMIR010000120.1 coordinate 26,563, forward strand.
GTCGTACTCGACGCGACTGAAGCGTCTCGAGCGGTGCCGGCCACCGCCGGTGTCCGGTCGAGCGACGTCACCGAGCTCGTCACGGCCACCCGGGCGCTGGTTGCCGATCCGGACGAGGCACAGCACCGTGGGCTCATCGCTCGACGCGCGGCACTCGACCGCTACGGTTTGCCGCGCTTCTTGCATGACTGGGATCTCGCGTTCAAGGAAGCGTCAGAAATCGCCGTCCGCGTTCCGTAAGATTTCTGGCGCCTGCTTGGCATTCGCAGTCGGGGTCTCAATGAGCGATGCGAGGTGATTTCATGGCTGGTACCGATTACGCAGCCAACACCGACTACACAGCTGACAGTTATTTTGTAACGCGTGCCGCCCCATTGGCACCGTCTCGGCTGGACCGAGGGCTGCTTGCCATAGTCCGGATAGGCGTCGGGCTGCTTTGGCTGCAGAACGTCGGCTGGAAAGTCCCGCCAGATTTCGGTCGGGGTGATCCGCCAGGTGGGTTGTATCTTTCCGCCAGCTATGCGGTCTCGCACGAGGTGTTCTACCCGTACGCCTGGCTGATGGATCGCTACGTGCTGCCGAACTTCACCTTCTTCGGCTGGATGCTCCTGGTCGTCGAAGCAGCGCTCGGTGCCTTCTTGCTCATCGGGCTGGCGACCCGCTTCTGGGCACTGGTTGGCGTCGCGCAAACCGTGACAATTGCGCTCTCGGTGCTGAATGCACCGAACGAGTGGTACTGGTCATATCTGTTGATGCTCCTGGTGCATCTCGCACTGTTCGCTACGGCTGCCGGCCGGTACGCCGGTCTGGATGCGGTGTTGCGTCCACGGTGGCAGGAATCGCCGTCCTGGCTGGTGGGCTGGCTGGTGCGGGCGTCATGAAGTCGAATCGACGTTCAGCCCGGGCGCTCAACCCGTACCGATCACTGGATCGCGCTGCAGTCGCGCTTGGACTGGTGTCCATCCTCAGCGGAGTGTTCATATTCGTCCATGGCACTTTCCAGGTCGTTCAGATAGGCGCGATTTCGCTTGTCGTGGCGTTGGTACTGGGCCTGCTTGCCATGGCTGCCGGCTGGTTGGCCGAAGCGACCCTGATGGTTGCAGCCGGCGTTGGTTTCCTCCTGGCCGCTGGGTTGCAGATCGTTCTGCTGGCAGGTGGCAGTGGCGGCTTCCTTGGCGGCAATGCATCAACGTTCTCGTTGTGGCTGGGCCTGGGTGTCGGGCTGATCGCCGTTGGATTGGTGCCCCGGCCTGAGGCGGCCCAGGAGACATTTGCAGCTGACTGAACGCATCCGGCACGCGCGAGCGGTCTGATTGCTAGTTTGACCGCTGGGTAAGGGTTTTCGAGCACGATGAAGAGGTCCTCGGCCTCCCGTCGTCTCCCCTCTGACATAGGAGGTCCGGATGAGTCATGCAGTGAATACGCCGAATGATGGACGAGGTGGCAATAACGTCGATGATCGGCCGGCTGACACCCCAGCGCCCGCACCCACCCCAACGCCCGCACCGACCCCAACGCCCGCAGCCAGCACAGACGACACCGCTGTCATAGCCGATCGACGCGAGGTAGTTGGCCGCCAGAAAGATGCCTTCGGTGGGATGAAGTTCGGCAGCTGCTTCTTCGGCTGGCTTACAGCCTCGGGCACTGCGGTATTGCTGGCCGCGCTGGTCACCGGCGTCGGAGCTGCGCTCGGATTGAGCCGCCAGGTTGATGAAGCAGGCACATCGCCGGCGCAGACGCAGTCGATTGGATTCGTTGGTGGCATTGTGTTGCTCGCCATCATCTTCGTGTCCTATCTCGCCGGCGGCTATGTGGCCGGCCGGATGGCTCGCTTCAACGGCCTGACGCAGGGTCTGGGCGTGTGGCTGTGGGCTGTGATCATCGCGATTCTGGCCGGCGTAGCTGGATGGCTGGCTGGCGCCCAGTTCGACGTACTGGCTCGGACCAACAGCTTCCCTCGGCTGCCGTTGAGCGAGGGCACCTTGACTACCGGCGGCATCATCGTGGCCATCGGCGTGGTTGTCGTCAGCCTTGTTGGCGCGATCCTCGGTGGGCTTGCCGGCATGCGCTACCACCGTCGCGTGGATCGGGCGGGACTCGGCCGCTAGCGTGTCGGCGGGGCCACATCGCTTCTTAGCCACACCGTGGTCCCAAACGACCTCAATCACAGACAACTTGATGTCGTTTGTGACCACTCTCCCACGAGGCAGGCAGCTGGCGCGTTTCCACGATTTCGTTGCAAATCGTGATCAGCTTGCGATTCTCAGTCTGAGACATCCGGCGCAGGTATGAAAAGGCCTGATCGGCGTCAATGCCCAACCGCTCCATCAGGATTCCCTCGGCCTGTCCGATAACGGTCCGGCTGGTCATGGCAACACTGCGCTGTTGCAGCTCCCGGTGGGATGCGAGAGCGACTGAGATTTGTGCGGCCAGGGCTTGTGCTGTCGCGTGATCTTGGGGCTCAAAAGCATCAGCTTGATCGGCGTACAGGTTGAGCGCCCCGTAGGAGCGAGCACCGTAGGAGTCCGCATCGGTGTAGAGCCACAGCGACATCATGCCCTTGATTCCCAGATCACTCTGTGCCCGCGGATTCCATCGTGGCCAGCGCTCTTCGCGGCTCAAGTCTTGGCTGAGGACCGTCTCGTGCCAGCGCACCGAGTCAAGGCAAGGGCCCTCGTCGAGTTCATATTGCAGGGCATCGCCACGACGTACCACGTCATCCGAACCGGCCGGCGTCCAAATTGTGCGGCCTTCTACTACCGAGATCCCTGCGTGATCACAGCCACCGATGAGCCTGACGGCAAGATCAACAGCAAGTTGCAACTGTCCACACTCGTCCGGCGCGGCATGCAGCAGCCTCGCCACTTGTGCGAAGTCCTCGACACCGCCAGCCTCGACTCGTGTCACCAGCCTTGCCGTCCCATACGCTCGTATGCCGTCAGAGGTGCCTAATAGGCCTTACCAATTCGATGGATTGGCCTCTATGCAGGTGTAGCCAGGTAAAGATTATATTGCGCCTATTGGCTACATAACTGCGCTATTTGGATAGTCTAGACGTAGCAAACGAGGTGTCGGTCCCCAAAGCCTTGCCTCGACTGCCGCCAGTACTTCATCGCTCCCAATCTCAAGAAGTGCTGGATGGACCCACCGGCCATGCGGGTCCCCGGTGTCACCGCGCCAGATCACCGTAGCGGGCCCCCCGGCCGGTGGGCCCCACTGGGTGGGCGATGTCGGCCCGAACAAGATCACCGATGGTGTCGCGTAGGCGCTGGCCAGATGCGCGATTCCGGTATCACCGCTGATCACCAGGCGGGCAGCGGCCACCAGGGCAGCCAGCTCACCAAGATCAAGTTTGCCGGCTAGTACGCAGCCCTCACTCAGCCCGGCGGCGCCGGCTACGGCGAGGCAACGGCTACATTCCTTGGCTGATCCGGTGATCACTACCTGGTATCCATCGAGTGCCAAGCGTCGCGCTACTTCTGCGAAGCGATTGACCGGCCAGCGACGCGCCTCCGCAGAGGCACCCGGGTGCACGATGACCGCGCCGAGAACGGCCGGCGGCTGGGTTGGCTTGGACAATCGAAGCGCCCGTGGATCGGCTGGAACCCCTTCCAGGTTGAGCAAACCCGTCCAGCGCTGCACCTCATGCATCTCCGGACGCCATTGCGGTCCAGTGATCTCCGGATACTGCGGATGGCTGTGGGTGATCAACCGACGCGCGCCAATCCCGAGCAGATCGCCGATGCTCTCTGGCCCGGCGCCGTGCAGGTTGACTGCGAGATCCGGTGACGGCGACATCGCCGGCAGCCCACCCAGACCATTCACGGGCAGCAGCCGGTCGATTGCTTCGGTCAGCCGCGCTAGCGGCTCAAGAGCAGCCGGAGCAGCGAGCGTAATCGTCGCCATCGGAAACGCTTGCCGCAGGCCACGGTACGCGGGCACCGCCGTCAGGAAGTCCCCGAGCCCGAGCGCCCTAAGGATCACAACATTCGAGATGTCCCCGAAGTCCTCCAACTAGGGCCACGAACTTTCCGCTGAGCTGCAAATGACCAGCTCCCGAAGCTCGCAACCGGCAGGTTGGCTCAGAGCAAAGACTACAGCTGAGGCTACGTCGGCCGGTGCGTTGAGTTTGGCGTCGGCCGGCGGCTTGTACTGCTCGGTCCTGTTGTCAAAGAAGTGGGTATGCATGCCGCCTGGGATGAGCAGCGTGACACCCACCTCACCCGCGGTTTCGGCGGCCAGGGCCCGCGTAAATCCGACCACTCCGAACTTCGATGCGCAGTACGCGGTGGCATCGCTGACGGCCTTGATGCCGAGCGTGGAAGCACACGTCACCACCCGCCCGCGGCTGCGACGCAGATACGGCAATGCCGCTCGCACCACAGCTGCGGTACCAAGCAGGTTGACGCGGATGACACGCTCCCAGTCCTCCGCCGGCACCTGGTCAAGTGGACCGCAGGAGTCAATACCGGCTGCTGTGAAGACACCGTCGAGCTCCCCGCCGGCGGCTTTGACTATCGCCTCAACCGCCGCCGCTGCCGCTGCCGAGTCAGCGAGATCGACCTGCTCGAAGGTGACATCAGATTCCGGCTGAACCCGATCAAGCACCAGCGGCGTACCGCCCGCCGCCTGCACGGCCGCAGCCGTCGCGGCGCCGAGGCCGGACGAACCGCCAGTGATCAAGATCGTGCCGAGGGCCTGCGGCGCGACGTTGCCGATTCGTGAGAACGGAGCCACGGTGGTGGCGGTCATGAAACCTCCTGAGAGATGTCTTGGCTGGCATGTTCAGTACGCGCAGTGTGCACGAGCCGGGTCGTCGAGTAGCCAGGTACTACCGGAAGCAGGACGACCCTGCCGCCCAGCCGCTCAACGACCTCAGCCTCGGGCAGGATGCGATCGGCGTAGTCCTGCCCTTTCACCCAGATGTCTGGCTGCAGCCGGGCGAGCAGCGCTGCCGGAGTCTTTTCCCCAAAGATCGCTACGCCGTCGACCGCAGCGAGCGCGTTGAGCACCCGAGCCCTGTCCTCCTGCGGCACCATTGGACGGCCCGCACCCTTGGCGCGGCGTACGGAGGCATCAGAGTTGAGGCAGACCACCAGGGCGTCACCGAGCGCTCGGGCCTGATTGAGCAGGCTGACGTGACCTCGGTGCAGCAGATCGAAGCAGCCGCCGGTTGCCACCAGCCGGCCGCCGGTGCGGCGTACCCGAGCGGCGACCTCAAACGCATCCGGCAAGCCCGTCGGCTCCGCCAGCCTTACTGAGAGGTCGATGGTCTCCGAACCTGAGACCGTCGATACCGCGGTTGCTCCGCCGTCACGGACGAACTGTGTGGCTGCGATCACCGCAGCCTGCGCAGCCTCCCGAGCGTCGGCGCCGCTCAGTAAGGCCAGTGCGGCCGTCACGGAGAATTGATCACCGGCGCCGAGCGTGTCAAGGCGACCTGGTCGTAGCTTGGGAAACTCCACCAACGGAATATGCGTAGTACGCGGTGGGTCGGCCGCCTCGGTCAGAACCGCCCCCCGTTCACCGACTGTGACAGCGACGCTATGTGCATGCCAGCTGGCGCAGAGCAGCCGGCCCTGCTCGGCCGGATGATCAGCACCGCTGGACAGCCGCGCCTCATCTGTGTTCGGGGTGACCATGGTGCAGCCGCGCACCGGAGCTGGACCACGCGGATGGGGATCCCAGATCACCGGCTTGGAGTCCACGTCCGGCAGCAGCGCCTGCCGGATCGTTGGCAGGCTCGCCACGCCGCGGCCGTAGTCAGCAACCAAGATCGCGCCTGCTGAGGCCAGCGCGCGTACCGCTCCCGGTGGCAATGGTGTGCGACGAGCGCGTCCCGAACCGGAGTCCACCCGCACCATGGGGACCTCGCCCGCCGCAACGCGGCACTTGCAGACGGTGCTGCCCTCCAGCGCTAGCGGACGTACCTCCACATGATCGGCAAGCAGGCCCAGCAAGGCCTCACCAAGATCATCAGTGCCGACCGCGGTGATCAAGACGACATCCTGGCCGGTGCGGGCTGCCAGCAAGGCGGCAAGGCCCGCCCCGCCGGGTCGACGTCGCTGCCGCGTGACGTCGACGACCGGCACGGGTGCCTCGGGACTCAGCCTGCTGGCCTCCCCCTCAATGTCGATGTCCAGCATCGAGTCGCCGAGGACCACCAAGGGACCGCCGCGAGTAGTCGCTGTCACCATGCGGCTACCTGCAACGCCTCATCAAGCGCGATGCACAGCGCGTGCACCAGGCTCAGTTGAATCTCCTGCACCGTCGCGACGGTCGGCGCATCGACGGCAATCGCGGAGTCCGACAGCGCTGCGAGGGGGTTGGGCGCCGGACCGGTCATCGCCCAAACAGTGACCCCAAGATCAAGACCGGCCTTCGCGGCTTCGATCACATTCGGGCTCGTGCCGCTGGTGGAAAGGGCAACCAGTACATCGCCGCGCCGTCCGTACGCCCGCACCTGGCGGGCGAACAGCTCCTCGAAGCCGTAGTCATTGGCGATTGCAGTGACGGCGGATGAGTCGGCGGACAATGCGACCGCGGGAAGCGGACGGCGTTCATCCCGAAAACGACCGAGCAACTCACCAGTCAGATGCTGCGCCTCAGCGGCGCTGCCGCCGTTGCCGCAGGCAAGCAGCTTGCCGCCGCCGGCAAAGACCTCCGCGAGGCGTTGGCCCCACTGGGCTACGACGGGAGCGGCTGATTGCGCGGCCTGCGCAGCGGCGGCCAAGTCGTCGAGATGCCGGCAAACGAGTTCGGCAGTCAATTCACACTCCTCCTTTCGTCGCGGCCCTCGCCGCACGGTCATCATGGTGGCTCCCTAGCTCAGCCACAGCAGCAACAACATCCTGAGGATCGATCGAAGACAGGCAGGGATGATCAGGTACCAAGCAGGTGCGCATCCTGGTATTCCGGCACGGCGCATGCTGGTCGCCAAGCAGCACCAGAGGTACACCGTACGGAGCCCACTGCTGGGCCGGTACGACGGGTGCGAAGAGGGAGACGACCGGCGTGCCGACAGCCGCAGCGAGATGCGCCGGCCCGGTGTTGGGTACGACCACAACCTCTGCTCCGGCGAGGACGGCGGCTAGCTCGGCTAGGGAGAGTTGGCCTCCCAGGTCGGATGCCAGACCGCCGGCCACAAAGCCGGTCAGAGTTGCCTCCTCCGCCGACCCGGTGACGACTACGTGACGTCCAGCCGTCGTCAACGCCGCAACGATCGCTCGACTGTGCGCCGCAGTCGGGCGTCTGGCTGGCACCGCGGCGCCGGGATGAACCACGACGTACGGTTCAGCACCGACTCGAGCGGTGATATCCGGCAGTGGGCGGCGTACGTCAAGCCGGGCTCCCTTCTCGTCGGCAACAAAGCCAGCAGCGCCAGCCAGCGTGAGATTGCGCTCCGACTCCGGCAGGCCATCGGCTACTCGATGGCGTAAATCGAGAAGGGAGCCCGGATAGTCGTCGCAGATGGCACCTATCCAGGGCACCTTGGCCATCCGTAACAACAGGGCAAGCGGTAGTGGGGACTGGTGGAAAGAGGTGAATACCAACGCAGCGTCGAAGCAGCGAGCCTCGACTTCGCTGATCAGGTCCGCGATGAGGTGAGGTCGGACCGGCGGCGGATCAAACAGCACCCAGGGCGCGTCGAATGCCATAACGTCATCGACCCCGGGTAGCATCTCGGCGGCCTCGACAAGACCATGACGAACCAGCATGGTGACCTTTGCGGACGCAGCCACCGCACGTACCGCGGGACCGGTGAGCAGGACATCGCCAAGGCTGTCGAGTCGGGCCACCACGACGCGTGAGAACCGGCTGGGTGCACTCATTGCGATCTTCCGACATGGCGTCGTACCGCGGTGCGAAGATTCGGCGCAACAGCGGCGACCAGCTGAGCATGATCAATCTCGCCGATCTTGGTATGCCGTGTCGGCACCAGCACCGCACGGGCTCCGGCGGCGAGCGCCGCGTCCACGTCGCTGCCGATGTCACCGATCATCAGGCATTCGTGCGGAGCGAGTCCGAGCTCTGCTGCAGCCGCCATCACCAGTCCTGGCGAAGGCTTGCGGCAGCTGCAGCCGGCATCAGGCGCATGCGTGCAGACCTGCCAGGTATCGAAGGGCCCCAGCAGCGACTCCACCCGGTCGTTGACCCGGGCTAGTTCGTCGGGATTGATCAACCCGCGGGCGACGCCGGATTGATTGCTCACCACGCCGACCGCGACACCCTGACGCCGTAGCTGGTTGAGAATGCGCCGAGCTCCGGGCATCGGCTGGACTCGCCCGGGATCGGCCAGATAGGGCACGTCCTTGATCAGAGTCCCATCACGGTCGAACAGCACGGCCCGCGGCTTATTCGCGAAAACATCGTTGTCGCTCCATCCGGCGAGCCTTACCCGGATCTCGCCGCGCAGCCGATGCGCAACTGCCAGCGGTGGAATCACAACACTGGTCACCAGCATGGTGCTGATCTCACGTGTAGTCCGTGGTCCAGCAACGATCCGGCCGGCGGCGAATTCGGTGGTCAGAGCGGCCCAGATAATGCCAGCCGCCGCCACGATGCCAGTCTCTACGCGCCCTGAGCTTGTCGAAGGGCGCACTCTGAGGCGCTTGGACAAGCTCAGCGCGTATCCAATCAGCGCGGTGGCAGCGGCCGTGGTGGTGAGCAGATGGCGGCCAGTTCGTCCCGGCGTGGTACCAATCAAGGAACGCCAGCGGTGCCCGTACTTGGCACGCATTAAGGCATTGTCGGCGTTGCCTGCCTGATCTTTAAGGCTGTTGCGCCAACTCGAAGATGGGGCGAGCGGGTGGGTCGTTACCCGCTCACCCCAGGCGATGCCATACCCAATTCGAGCTGTTCTTAAAGCCAAATCTGCATCTTCGCGAAAAGCGCGCGGGAAGCGCTCGTCAAAGCCACCGGTCTCGACAAGAGCCGCCCGTCGATATGCCATGTCGGCGGTAATCCATGAGGCTCCGCTGAGCCCCAAGGTGCGCCGCTCGGCATCCGTAGGCCGGCGGCCATCCGGCGAGGGGACGTAGATCCCCGCCTGCGATGCGGCAATCTTGTCTGGCAAATCTTCCAGATCCTTGACGAGTCGCTGACACCAGTCAGCCGGGATTGCGACGTCGTCATCGAGAAAGGCGATCCAATCCGCGTCCGCCGCTCGCCAACCGGCATTACGCGCTGCCGCTGGCCCTCGCCCGTGGGTACGGACGACGACCAGCGGCGTCGCCGTCGCTGGCAGATCGAGCGCGGAGGTGGCATCGCGCCGATCATCGGCTACGACAATGCAGGACGGCGCCGGGTCGCCATCGACAGCTGTGATCAGATCGGCAAGCCGCTGGCGTCCGATGGTGGGAATGACTACGGCGTATCGGAGGTGGGTCATGTTTGCCGTACCAGGGGCCGCCGCACCAGATACGGACCGATAGCAAGTGCATCAACTGGCGATGCGCCGAAGAGCTCCAATGCGTCACGCGGACTGTCAACCATGGGCCGCCCCGCGGTATTGAGGCTGGTATTGACCACGACAGGGATGCCGGTGATGTCGTCGAATGCGGCCAGCATGCTAGCCGTCAAGGGATCGTCGGAGTGATCAACAGTCTGGATCCGCGCAGTGCCATCCACGTGGGTGACAGCTCGCAGCCGGTCTTGCCACTCGGCAGCGACATCGTGGACGAAGAGCATGTACGGGCTGGGAATCGGTCCGCGGGCAAAGACCTCCGGCGCTCGCTCAGACAGCACCATCGGCGCCACGGGCCGGAATTGCTCGCGGCCCTTGATGTCATTGAGCCGCTCGGTGTTGTCCTCGCGGGCCGGGTGGGCGAGAAGCGAACGATGTCCGAGCGCCCGCGGCCCATACTCGGCGCGACCCTGGAACCAGGCAACGATCCCGTTGCCGGCAATGATCTCCGCCACGGTGGCGGAGATGTCCGAGGGGCGCTCGTACGGCACACGGGCAGTATTCAGAGTCAGCTCAATCTGGGTGTCGCTCCAGCCGCGTCCGAGGGCAGCGGTAGTCATCGGCGTCAGCTCATCACCCGCTTCCGCGGCAACGGTCAGCGCCGCACCGAGGGCGGTGCCGGAGTCACCGGCTGCCGGCTGCACCCAGATCTGGCTGAACGGACCCTCGGCAAGCAATCGAGTGTTGGCAACGCAGTTCAATGCGACGCCACCCGCGAACGCGAGCCGGCTGTTGCCGGTGCGGCCATAGAGCCAGTTGCATAGGTCGAGGAGTACTTCTTCAAGCACGGCCTGCACGCTGGCCGCCAGGTCGGCGTGGCTCTTATCGAAGCCCCCAACGATGTTTTCGGCACCAAGCCGGCGTGCCGGCGCGAACGCGTTCCAATCGATGGGCTCGGTACGGAAGCCACCGTCCGAGGTTGGGTACACCCGCTGCCGAAAATGATCAAGGTGCAGGGGTGCGCCGTAGGACGCCATTGCCATCACCTTGTACTCATCACTCGATCGCTCGAAGCCGAGGTGGGCCGTCAGGTCCTCGTACAGCAGCCCGAGTGAATGCGGCAACGATTGCGCCTTGAGGATGTCCAGCTTGTTGTCGCGGTACTCCCCCGCCAGCATCGAGGTCGCCTCGCCACGACCGTCAACGGCGAGCACCGCGCAATCACCGAGAGTGCCGTCGGGACCCCAAGGCGCAGCTAGGGCCGCGGAGGCGGCGTGGGCAACATGGTGCCGCACGAAATGGAATGGCTTCTTTCCGTCGTATCCGGGCAAGGCGGTCTTGAGGAACTGAGGGGCGCGTGCCGCGTACGTGGTGCGCAGGTCCTCCCAGCTCGGGTCGAGGCCGCCGGAATCGGGGTCGACCAGGGCCGGGTCATAGGAATAGGCGACTGCATCAAGATCATCGACAGTCACTCCAGCTTCGGCCAGGCACCACGCGATCGCGTGCTCGGGCAGCTCCCAGGCCGAGAACGGTACCGGGCGCTTGCCGTGCTTGCGCCGGCTGAACCGTTCCTCCTCGGCGGCGGCGACCGTACGCCCATCAACCACCAGAGCGGCAGCCGAGTCGTGGAAGACCGCGTTGATGCCGAGTATCCGCAATGCCTTTCTCCCTGCTCTTGGTCCGCTAACTGGTTATCCCGGTCGGTTACCCGGGCCGGTAGTACCAAAACACCTATAGGTAATTTACTTCTCCGCTGGCCGCCACCTCAGTTCGCCTGCTCTACAAACCATGCGATTGTCTGCTTCAGGCCCTCCTCCAACTGCACGAGCGGCCGCCAGTCCAGCCGCTGCACCGCGCGAGTAATGTCTGGGCAGCGGCGTTGCGGGTCGTCCTCAACTGCAGGGATATGACGAATGCCGGCTTGGGACCCGATGATCTCGGCGACGAGCCTCGCGATGTCAACAACGCTAAGTTCAACGGGATTACCGAGGTTGATCGGTCCTGACTCAGACGAGCGCGCGAGACTCAGCAAACCGGCCACCGTGTCGCTGACATAGCAGATGGATCGAGTTTGGCTGCCAGTGCCGGTCACGGTGCACGGCTGGTCAGCCAGCGTCTGGGTGATGAAGTTCGGGATCATGCGGCCGTCGTCGGGCTGCATCCGTGGGCCGTAGGTGTTGAAGATCCGTGCAACGCCGACCCGTACGCTCCGGCGTCGCTCGTACGCGAACGTCATTGCCTCGGCAAACCGCTTCGCCTCGTCGTAAACGCTGCGCGGCCCGACGGGATTGACGTGGCCCACGTAGTCCTCGGTCTGCGGATGCCGTTCCGGGTCACCGTAGACCTCGCTGGTGGACGCCAGCACAAACCGGGCGCCAGAACGCTCTGCCAGCTGCAGTCCGTGCTCGGTGCCGAGGGATCCGGCTCGCAAGGTCTCGATCGGCAGCCGATGGTATGCATCTGGGGATGCTGCCGAGGCCAGATGGAAAACCAGGTCCACAGGCCCAAGATCGGGCAGCGGATTGGTCACGTCATGCTGAACCAGCGTGAATCCAGGAGCCTCAACCAGATGGGCGAGATTGGCTGGACGCCCGGTGCAGAAATTGTCGACGCAGATCACCTCCGTACCCACGTCGAGCAACGCGTCGCACAAGTGCGATCCGATGAAGCCAGCGCCGCCAAGCACTACCGCGCGATTGAATCCCCCTGTCAGCCCGCTCACGTCTGAATGGCTCCGTCAGCCGAGGGGGGCCGTTAGCGCGTGTTCGCTGCCCTGATGCCGGACTGTGCGCTGGTACACAGCTGCCGTGTCGGCGGCCACGCGATCCCAGGAATACCGGTTCCTGACCCGCTCCAAGCCGGCTTTACTCAGCTCGGCGCGGCGGCTCGGCGACTCGAGCAATGCGCCGATGACCGCTGCCAGCGCACCAGCATCACGGGGCGGTACATGAGCGCCGGTCACGCCGTCCACGACGGTGTCCAGCATGCCGCCAACGGCGCTGGCAACGACCGGTACGCCGCACGCCATGGCTTCCAGCGGCACGATGCCGAACGGCTCGTACCACGGCGAGCAGACGACCAGGTCCGCGGAGCGCAACAGAGCCGGCATGTCCGCGCGCGCCACCTGTCCGATCAGCCGTACCCGTTCAGCCACTCCCACCTGCTCGGCGACGGCAGCCAGTCGATCATGCTCCGGCTCTGGTGTTGCATCGGCACCGCCGGCGATCAGCAATTCGGTATCCGCAAGCTGGGCCAGAGCTTCAATCGTGGTGTCGTAGCCCTTGCGCCGCACCAGCCGGCCGACGCTGAGCAGCCGGAAGCGGCAGGCTCTTTGCGGGACTGCCGGTGAGGCGTGGGACGCCGGGGCTGGCGAGAAGTGCACAAGATCAACACCGCATGGCACGACAGAGACCTTGCTGGCAGGTATGCCAAGCAGGCCGAGCTCGCGTACTTCGTCGCAGCAGGTGGCGATGATGTGATCTGACGCGCCGGCGACCGCGGTCTCCACGCGGATTCGGTTCAGCGGGCTGGTGTCCGACGGGCCTTGATAGCGCCGCTTGACCGTGCCCAGCGCGTGAAAGGTAATCAGCAGGGGCAGGCCGAGCCGCGCAGCCGCCGCCGCAGACGCCCAAGCCGACATCCAGAAGTGGGCGTGTACCACGTCCGGCCGCTGGAATTTCAGCATCTCCGTCAGGCGATCAGCAAAGGCGCCCATGTGGGGCCACAGGTCGTCTTTAGACACTGCTGTTGCCGGCCCCGCCGGAACATGTACCACCTCATAACCTGCCGAGGTCGTCAACCGCTCTGCCAGGTCGGCGTCGTCACGCCTGGTATAGACAGCGACTGAGTGCCCGAGCCGGACCAACCCGGCCGCAAGTTCGGCGACATGGACGTTTTGACCCCCGGCATCGACTCCGCCGATGGCGGCCAGTGGGCTTGCGTGTTCAGACACCAAAGCGACGCGCACGGCATTCTTTCCCATCCTGTGGCAATGGTTCCAGAGCACCTACCCGACAATCACTTTGGTAAAACCGAAGTTATGGTTGCTGGTGCTGATTCCAGCCCTACCCGGCTCGTTTCCTTGCTGCGCGACGGCTTACATAGCGCCGAATCTTCTCGTGCGTACCGCAGTCGTTCATGGCACACCACCGACGGCTCAGGTTCTTCGATTGATCAAGAAACACCCATGGACAGCCTGCGCACTTCTTGAGCCGATGCAGCTGGGTACCGGTAAGTAGATCAACCGCCGCCACACTGATCGGCCAGAGCATGGAATCAAGCCGCGCGGTCATCGGCCAGCTCAGCTGGTAGCCGGCGTGCCCGGGCTCTTCCACGTGCTGACGCCGCAGGTCCAACTCGGCGTGGGTTAGAGCGTCACTGACGAACGGGCGCAGGTCGGGCCACTTCGCAGCGACGGTCCCGGACTCGCCATTGTTGATGGCAGCAATCTTGCTGAAGATCTCGTTCAAGACCCGGCGCAATTTCTGCGCCCGCTGCAGGGCGCTCGATGCTGCTCGCGGCTGTTCTCCAGCGGTTTGGAGTAAGTCATCGGCTTGATCAGGCTGCAGAATGCCGATTCGAGCAGACCATCCGACCAGCTCCGGATAGGTGCCGGCATGGTCGTACCGCTCGGCTCCGTCCGGGTCGTCCACGGTGTTGGCAAAATCCAGCGCCAGATGCCCGCCCACGACCGGCAACTGGCGGGGAGTGCGCTCAGCCTCGACTGTTGTTTCCACCAAAAGCTACTTTACCAGTTGCATTGGTTGAGCAGCGATGGGTATGTTCCCTGCATGAGCAGTTTTGGTGGTAACAATTCGAATGATCGCCAGCCGCTCGCCCTCGCTGTCGTCTGTGTGGCGCAGTTCGTCGTGGTCCTTGACGTCACGATCGTTACGACCGCCTTGCCGGCGATCCGTCAGGCGCTCGGCTTCAGCGACGCCGGGCTGCAATGGGTGTTCACGGGGTACGCGCTGGTCTTCGGCGCACTGTTGATCTTTGGCGGCCGGGTGGCCGACGTGGCGGGCCGACGCCGAACCTTCCTGATAGGACTTACCGTCTTTGCGCTCGCCTCGGTCGGATGCGCCTTGGCATGGTCTGCGGAGGCACTTGTCACGGCACGGCTGGTACAAGGCGCCGGAGCAGCCCTGCTTTCGCCGGCGGCGTTGGCCCTGCTGACGACCCTTACCGAAGCCGGCGAATCGCGGCGCCGCGCAGTCGGCTGGTGGACGGCAGTCGCAGCCAGCGGTGGCGCCAGCGGCTGGGTGCTCGGCGGATTGATCAGTGAGTACGTCGGATGGCGGTGGGTCTTCGCGGTCAATGTGCCAATCGCTGTCATCGCGCTGGCGATCGCAGCGCACGTGCTGCCACCCGACCGCCAATCGGCAAAGACAATGCGGCTCGATCTCGGCGGGGCCCTGAGCGCCACGGCCGGTCTTGCCCTGCTGGTCTACGGCCTGGCCAGTGTCGGGGACCGCGGTCTGGTTCAGGTCGCCAGCTGGCTGCCGCTGTTGCTTGCCGCGATAGCCTTCGTGATCTTCCTACGCCACGAGGGGCGCACTGCCGATCCCTTGCTCCCGCTCGGGCTATTACGGTCGCGACCGGTCGCCGGCGCCAATCTGACCGCCGTCGCCATCACGGCCTCGACGTCTCCAGCGATGTTCCTCGCTGTGCTCTATGTACAAGAAACGCTGGGAGTTCCAGCCGGCCGGGCGTCGCTACTCTTTCCCGCGGTCAACCTGGGCGTCATCGCCGGATCATTGCTTGGTCCGCGGTTGCTCGGATCGCTTGGCGCTCGTCGGACACTGGTAACAGGTTTCAGCGGCATCGCTGTGGGAACCATAGTGCTGCTGTTGCTGCCCGATCATGGTCTGCCGGCGATCCAGCTGCTAGGCGCCTTCGGGGTAATGGGCGCCGGGCTTGGCGCCGCCTCTGTGGCATCCACTCAGACCGGGACCGATGCCGCCGATCCTGAATATCGCGGCGTTGTCTCGGGCGTACTCAACTCTGCCGCGCAGGTCGGCACTGCAGTCGGCGTCGCCCTCCTCTTGCCGCTCGCGGCCGCAATTGGCCTGGATACCATGACCGGTTACCGCGTCGGTTTCGTTGGTGCGGGGGCAATCGCACTTGGCGGCGCTCTTGCTGGCCTGCTCGTACCGACGACATGGTCATGTTCTATCGAGAGGGTTAGGGCTTGGCAGTGATCACGTCGTATCGAGCGCCCTTGTTCTGCGACGCCTCACTGGCCGAGCGGATCGAGCGTGCGGAAGCACAGCTGGTCGCGAAGGCTAGCGACGCCGCGCGACAGCGCGGCGCAAACCCTGCTGGCTTCGTTCTCAACATCGCCGGCGGCGTAGCCAGCTTTGCCGCACAGCATTCGCCATTCAACAAGGTCGCTGGCCTTGGCTTCGGGGGCGTACCGAGCACATCCGCGCTGGAGGAAATCGAGGGTGCCTTCGCAGCTGTCGCCGCACCAGTGCAGATCGAGCTGGCACATCTTGCTGAGCCTGAGATCGCAGCGTTGCTGACGCGACGCGGCTACCAGCTCGTGTCGTTCGAGAATGTGCTCGGTCTTGCCCTCGATGGCGAGTTCGATCGTGCAACTCCGCCTGGAATAGAGGTCCGGCCCAGCGCTGATGATGAGCTGGAGTCTTGGCTAGCTGTCGTTGTCGAGGGCGCGAGTCATCCCGATACGCAAGGCGTGCCCTCATACGAGGACTTTCCGCGCGAGGCCATTGACAGCGCAGAACGCGATTTCGTTGCGGCGGGAGTCAGGCGCTACGTCGCGCTGCACGACGGAGTTGTCGCCGGTGGCGCCAGCTTCCATACAGCTGAGGGTCTCGCACAGTTCACCGGAGCGGCCACCGCGCCCGCGCACCGGCGCCGAGGTGTTCAGACCGCACTGCTTTCGGCCCGGCTGGTCGACGCAGCAGCCGTCGGTTGTGATCTTGCCGTCGTGACGACCCAGCCTGCCTCCAAGTCGCAACAGAACGTGCAACGGCGAGGTTTCGACTTGCTCTACACGCGCGCAATCTTGGTGAAGCAGCACCCGACAGCGTGATTACCTGCTCCGGCTAGCGGGTAGGTAGCGACGCAAGCGAGACGGGCTGCACGCCTCCGCCAGAGGCGTTGTCGATAGCTGAAGGGGAACGACATCACGACCACGCAAGACCAGCAAAACCAAGTCGACGTGCCAGGTGGTGAGGCAAGGCGGCCCACCGAGATTCCCCCACGGGGCTGGCTACAGATAGCCAAGCGGGGCTGGAAAGAAGCCAAGGCTGACAATGTTCCACTGCTTGGCGCAGGCGTTGCCTTCTACGCCTTCCTGGCAATCTTTCCGGCGCTGATCGCGCTCGTGTCGATCTACGGACTTTTCGCAGACCCGACAACGATTGCGGAGCAAATGAAGTCCGTCACGGAGGCACTCCCCCCCGCGGCTCGCCAGGTGATCACCGACCAGGTCACCATGCTGGCTGCCCGGCGGGCGGCGCTAAGCATTGGCCTGGCCATCTCTATCGTTATTGCGTTGTGGAGTGCGTCGGGCGGTATCAGCAATCTCCTCACCGCGGTCAATGTCGCCTATGACGAGGAAGAAAAACGCGGCTTCGTCAAGAAACGGCTGTTGTCACTCGGCCTGACTATTGCGGCCATCGTCTTCATGGTGATCATGCTCGGCATCGTCGCAGTCTTGCCCGCATTGCTGAAATCGGTGTTCGGGACCGGCGCACTGCGCTGGGTCTTTCAAATTCTCGGCTGGCTTATCTTGGTCGTCTTGGTCGCGGTGGCGCTGGCGGTCATCTATCGGTTGGGCCCGGACCGCGATGCGCCGAGGATGACATGGGTATCGGCTGGCGCAATCGTCGCCACGGTGATCTGGTTGATTGCATCGATCGGCTTCTCGATCTACTCCTCGACCTTCGGCAATTACGCGAAGACCTATGGCGTGTTCGCTGGAATTGTGGTGTTGCTGTTTTGGCTGTGGATCACCGCGTACGCGATCTTGCTCGGCGCAGAGATCAACGCCGAATCCGAGCAGCAGACCATTGCCGACAGCACCAAGGGTCAGGAGCAGCCGCTCGGTGAACGTGGTGCGATCAAGGCCGACTCCGTCCCTAGTGGGGATCCCGAAATTCCACAGCCGGAACGCTGACTTCTTAAGGAACACTGACATGGCCGAATCACGTCGAGTCAACTGCTCGCCAGACCAAGTGTTTGCCGTGCTCAACGACGGTTGGCTGTATCCCTTGTGGGTGGTTGGTGCCTCTCGGATGCGCGACGTCGATGACGGATGGCCGGCTCAGGGCACCAAGTTGCACCACTCATTTGGTGTCTGGCCGGCCTTGATCGATGACAGCACCGAAGTCCTGGAGATCGAGCCCGGCAAGCGCCTGGTACTGGAAGCGCGCGGCTGGCCGATCGGCAAGGCCCGAGTGGAGATCACTATCGAGGCGGACGGCGAGGGCGCTCTGGTCTCGATCGCTGAAGACGCCACGGGCGGCCCTGTTCGATTGGTTCCAGAGCCGATACGCCAGCCGACGATCGATTTCCGCAATCGTGAGACGCTGCGGCGGCTCGCGTACATCGCCGAAGGCCGCCAGGATGATCAGGCAGATATCTCTGAACGATCCGGCTTCGCTGAGACCTGAGCTCGGCCTCGACCACTGATTCGAGGCGTGAGTCGGGCATGCGCCAGGGCGGCCCTGGCAGCGTTCATACCGCAGGCGCCATGCACGGCGCCACCCGGGTGCGCTGACGCGGACGCCAGATACAGGCCGTTGATCGGCGTCCCCGCCCGGCCCAGACCCGGGATAGGCCGGAAGATCAACTGCTGATCAAGTGCTGCGGTGCCGCCGTTCAGGGAACCGCCGACAAGGCTGGCGTCGCGGCGCTCCATGTCCAACGGGCTCAGAACGCGCCGCGCCAAGATTCGCTCCGAGAAGCCCGGGGCCCGCTGCTCGATTCGATCTTGCATCCGATCGGCGAACCGCTCCGCGTCGCCCCCGTCCCAGGAACCGGTGAGATTTCCACCTGCGTCGCCGAGGACACGCAGCGGTACGTGCGTGTAGGCCCACATGGACTCGGTCCCCTCCGGCGAGCGTGTCGGATCTGCGGTGGTCATCTGACCGATCAACAGGAACGGACGGTCAGGGATGCTGCCCGCGCTGAGTTGGGCGAAGGTCATCACCAGCTCCTCGTAGGAGTCGGCGATGTGTACGGTTCCTGGGGCGTACGGCGGAGGCGTACTCCAGGGCACCGGTGAGCTGAGCGCCCAATCGACCTTGAACGTTGCAGGATCACGACGGAAACCAGCCATCTTGACCCGTACGCGCGTCGGCAGTTCATCGAAGCCGACGAGTCGTCCATAGAGGTGTTCGACAGCGACGTCTGCGAGCACTGCCCGCCGAACCCGGACAAGCTGATCATGCACCTGTACGCCCGTGGCTCGCCGGTGCGCAACGTTGATCTTGGTCACTTCGGCATTGCAGACCACGGTCCCGCCGCGGGCCAGGAAGCGATCCCGCATGGCTTCGGAGAGCTTGCCAGCCCCACCCTCGGGAACCGGGTAACCCTGAGTCTGACCGAGCATGATCAACAGCAGGCCGAGAAAACCCGATCCCGCGCCGTCCGGGGGAATGTCTGCATGCAAGGCATTTCCGGTGAGCAGCAGCCGTACCGCCTGGCCTCCGAAGTTCTGCTCGAGAATGTCGCCTGCCGGAGTAAGCAGCTGGCGTACAAAGGACAACCCGCCTACCCGCGGCAAGTTGATCATGGCGCGCAAGGCGGGCCCGACCGGTGGGAAAGGTGTGACGATCGCATCGACCAGGCTAGGGCCGATCCTGCGCCATTGATCAACAAGCGCTCGCCAGGCCTCGCCATCACCGGGATGCTCCTGATCCAGCAGCTTGGCGGTGACATCAACATCACGGTGCAGCATGATCCAGGAGCCATCACCGCGGGAATGCCCAAGCACTGCCGGAGCCTGCAGCCACCGCAGCCCGTACTCCTCCAGGTGCAATCCCTTGATCACCCGCGAGGCGTAGCCCAGCGGGTAGAAGGCGCTGAACGTATCGGAGACGAAGTCCGGATGCAGCTCCCGATCACTACGTACGGCGCCTCCAACCTCGGGCTGCGCCTCGAGGAGCAGAGTGTCCCAACCGGCATCGGCCAGCCGGTTGGCGGCTACCAGCCCGTTGGGGCCAGCTCCAATGACGACCGCATCGACTTCACGGGGCAGCGTCATGATGCCTTTCTTCAGAGCATGGGCCGTCCGCCGGTGACTGCCACGCGGGCGCCAGACATGTAGCTGCCGTCGTCAGAAGCGAGCAGCACGTACACGGGCGCCAACTCCTTGGGCTGACCGGCCCGACCCAGGGGCGTGTTCTCGCCGAATTTCTCTACCTTCTCCTCCGGCATCGTCGCGGGGATCAGGGGTGTCCAGATCGGTCCCGGAGCGACGCTGTTCACGCGGATGCCCTTCTCGCCAAGCAGCTGGGCCAGGCTGGCGCAGAAATTGGCAATCGCCGCCTTGGTGGCTGCGTACGGAGCGAGCTGCGGCGACGGCATGTCGGAGTTCACCGACGAGCTGCCGATGATCGACGAACCCGGCTTCATGTGTGGGATGGCGGCCTTGCACAGATGGAACATTGCGCCGATGTTGGTATCGAAGGTGTAATCCCACTCATCGTCAGGGATTTCCTCGAGCGTCTCGTGGGTCATCTGGAACGCGGCGTTGTTCACCAAAATGTCGACGCCGCCCAGTTCATCGACGGCGGTTTGAATGATGGTGCGACAGTGCTGCGGATTGGCTACATCGCCCTTTACCAGCACCGCGCGTCGGCCGGCCTTCTCGACATAACCTGCCGTGTCCTTGGCGTCGGAATCCTCACTAAGGTAAGCAATCAGTACGTCGGCGCCTTCTCGGGCGTAGGCGATTGCCACCGCTCGTCCTATCCCTGAGTCGCCGCCAGTGATCACTGCGACCTTGTCCGTAAGCTTTCCGCTGCCCTGATAGCTCTCCTCGCCACAGTCGGGTACCGGAGTCATCTTCGACTGGACGCCCGGCACTTCCTGTTGCTGTGGGGGCTGGCTCATGTTTCCTCCTTGAAAATTTCGTCGTGTTTGGGCAGTTACCCCGAAGGCGGCGAGTGAACCTGTGCCTAACGGGAGTGTCTGCGCCCTGAGCTTGTTGAAGGGTGGGGATCATCACCTGCTTCCGGCTTGGACAGTGTGGCGCCGTCCTCGCCGGCGTCAAGGCCAAGCCCTACGGGTGGCCTACGGCCAGCCTTGACCCCAGCTCCGGGCGGCGCATCAAGATAAGCGCCAGAAGCACGAGGGGAATGTAAGGGAGGGAGGGTTTGGCGTGGGAGGGCCGGTTTGGCGTGGGGTGAGCCATGCAGCCCAGTGTGGGTTTTCGTTCCGGATTTTCCTTATTTATTTGAGGAAATCACTTGCCATAGAACAGAGTTTCGAATAATATGGAGATATGCAACTCGGGGACCACGCCACCGCTATGGATGTGGCCCTCGATCGCTTTGACACCGCTCTTAACGGTTTGATCAGTGCCGTTGAATCGGAGGCACTTGATCAACTAGAGGCTGCGGATAAGGTGGCGGTGTGGCAGCGGTTCGAGACCCTTCGTAACAAACTGCCGCTGGTCGATCACGGATTGATCGGTAACGCTGAGGCCAGTGACCTGGCACATAAGTACTGTTCCTCGACCATCACGCAATTCCTGATTCGGGTGCTGCAACTCTCCCCCGGTGAAGCAGCTACCCGGGTCCGTGCCGCCGCAGCACTCGGAGGACGGACCTCGATGCTCGGTGAGCCATTGGAGCCGCGGCTGACCCGGCTGGCCGCGCTGCAACGCGACGGTGCCGTCTCGGTCGAGAAGGTGGCCATTGTGGAGCGGGCCATGCACAAACTCTCCCGGCCTACTGTGGATCCTGAGGCAGTGCAAACTGCCGAGCAACTGCTGGCCGAGCATGCGCCGATCCTGGGCCCGGCCGATCTGCGGCGGTTCGCCCGCGCCGTGGTCAATGCCGCCGACCCCGACGGTCTCGAACCCCTCGACGACGCCCTGCAGCAGGACCGGCGTTACCTGGAACTCAAGCAGCGGCGCGACGGTATGTGGCATTTAGCTGGTCGGCTCACCGCCACCCTCGGCGCACAGTTGAACGCGATCGTGGAACCCCTAGCGAAACCCCGCAGCAGCAGCATCGACAACCACGACGGCACCCTCACCAAGATCGCCGATGAGCGGCCCTCCATGCAACGACTCCACGACGCCCTCGACGAAGCCTGCGCCAAACTCCTAAAGTCAGCCGATCTGCCATCGGTAGGTGGAGTTCCCGCCTCCGTCATCATCACCATCACCCTTGAGGACCTGCTCGGCAACACCGGTGCCGCCGAAACCGCTGACGGCAGCCAACTCACTGCTGATCAGCTGCGGCGCATCGCCGACGAAGCCGACATCTGGCCCCTCATCACCACCAGCCACGGCGTCCCCCTCGCCTTAGGCCGAAGCCAACGGCTGGCCTCCAAAGGCCAAACCCTAGCCTTGATCGCCAGAGACGGCGGCTGCAGCTTCCCCGGCTGCACCCACCCCCCAGCCTGGTGCGACCGACACCACATCCTCGACTGGATCTCCGGCGGTCAAACCAACCTGAACAACCTCACCTTGCTGAGGCTGTCGCGTGAATCTGCGGCATGAGGCGGGAGTGGTCTGCGTTGTGGGTGGAGCAACGGGTCACCCGGCCCGGCATCTCAGGCCGGGCGAGCCTGCCGGAGCTTCAGCATGTTGTGTGATGCGCAAATCAGGCGCCACTCGCTGCTTACGGCGGGGAGTCCGCGGCGGGCGAATCTGCGATAGCCGAGGTTGGCTTTGATGTTGCCGAAGACGGGCTCGATGCTGTGCTGCCGTTTGCGGTAGAGGTCGGTGTTGGTCGGTCGGGCCAGCTTGTCGTCCATCGCCCGGCGCACAATCGTCGGATCGGCGGCTTCGCCACGGATGTGAGCGAGCATGGCGTTGATGCGCGTATCCGAGACAGTGAGTTCGTCTCTGGCGGCACGTTTGGAGACCTCGCCGCGGGCTAGTCGTTCGATCACCGGAATCCACTCCTTAGGATCGGGATCGGCGGTGCGGGCGGTGCGTTGCCCGTCGCGCCCGAAGTAGCGTTTGGTCATGTCACGCACCCAGGTGTAGGAAACCCCGAGAATCTCGCCCGCCTGACGCTGTGAAAGCTCGCCGCGGTTGACCTTGGCCAGGACCGTGAGCTTGTCATCGTCGGGCTTGTCGGCCTTGCGCCACGCGGTCTTCCTCGTCGCGATCAGCACCTCGGCACCGACATCGACGGTGCCGTTGGCAGCAGTCCAGTACCCGGCGTCGGCCACGAACGCACCGACACCGGCGTGATGGCCTGCCTCGGTGAGGTTCTCGGCTACCGCAGTGGCCATCGGAACGAAATGGGGCTGATCGTTGGTCGTCACGGTGACCTCGGCTGCGAGCACGACCTGGTCAGCTGTCGCGGCCGCTTGAGCGTTGTAGCCCTGCAACACACCTCGCGAGCCAGTGGCGATGATCCGCGAGTGCGGATCAGTCGTGTTCGCCCGGCGCGGTCTGGCGCGACGCGCTGTCTCCGCGGACGGCTTGGGACCGGTCAGCTTGCGACCCAGCTCCGCCTCCTTCTTGGCACGCTCAGCCATCCGAGACTCGTAATCACGCGTCTGCTGGCGATCCAGCTCATCCAAAGCGGCACGGATCCGATCCCGACGATCCCGGCCACCAGCCCACTCCTCGGGAAGCTCCCCGCCACTGCGATCACCGAGCAGCGCGTCCTCGGCCGCATCAGTGGCCTCGGCCTCTTCCAAGATCTCAGACGCCAGCTCTTTCCGGCTGCGGTTGGCGAAGAACGACGCATCAGCAGCGATCTTCGTCCCATCGATCGCGACCACGCCCGCGTCCACCAGACCTGCCCTCACGCACAACCCCAACACCTGGCCGAACAGCCCAGCAATCGCGTCTTGATGACGACGCCGGAACCGGGCCAGCGTGGCATGATCCGGACTCTGGTTCACCGCCAACACCCGATACGCCACGTCCTCGACCAGACGTCGCTCGATCCGCCGGGAGGACCGCTCGCCCGTGCAGTAGGCGTAGAGCAGCACTCCCAACATCATCACCGGGTCATACACCGAACCACCACGACCATCAGCGCGATAGGCGGCATAGAACGCAGCCAGATCCAACTCCGAGACCACATCAACGACGAAGAACGCCAGATGATCTTCAGGCAACCAGTCTTTCACCGACGGCGGCATCAAGAACAACTGATCCAGATCGCCCGAGCGCACGTTCACGGCCACGAGAAATTCTCCCGCGAGAACACCCGCCGGAACCGGCTGACACGCGCGATTCGTGCGACAGCCTC
>JBJMIR010000121.1:0-4257 GCA_045806785.1 Propionibacteriaceae bacterium
GAGGTATAGAAGCCATGGGACAGCGGGCCTTTACGCTGCAGCAGCTCCTTGGAGATGCTGGTGATCAGATCCATCGCCTCATCCCAGGACGCTTCGATGAACCCGTTCCCGTTTCTGATCAAGGGTCGGGTCAATCGATCATGAAGCTGCCCCTGCCATCCGTAGAGGCCTTTGGGCCCGAGGCGGCCGTGATTGATCCGATCCTCGGCTCGGCCCCGTACGCCAACCATGCGGCCGTCCTTGACGGCGATGTCCAGCCCGCAGCCGTTGCTACAAAGCAAGCATGCCGACGGGACCCAGGAATCAACGTCGTCGACTTTCAGCCCATCGACCAAATGCAGATCCACGCGTACAGGCCATGATTCGCCTGCTGAGTAGGGGCTTCGCTCGCCCCAGATGTCATCACCGATGCGTTCCGCCATGCTTCGGAAGTACCCGCGGAGGGCATCGACCACACGTGGACTAGGAGCTCAGTTCGCCAGAGGCAGGTAGCGCACCATCAGGACGCCGTCGATGGCGCCAATTGCCTTGATAACCGTATCTGGAACGTCGCTGTCCACATCGACCAGGGTGTACGCCAGGTCCTTGCGGGACTTGTTGGTCATGGTCGCGATATTGAGACCTGCCATCGCCATCTCGTGGGAGATCCCCCCGACCATGTTCGGCACGTTGGCATTGGCAATCGCCACGCGGAATCGAGATTCCCTGGGCAAGATCACATCCGGAAAGTTCACCGAATTCAGAATCGTGCCATCGATCAGGTAGTCGCGTACCTGATCAGCGACCATGATCGCGCAGTTCTCCTCAGCCTCTCGAGTTGAGGCGCCTAGGTGCGGTAACAAGATCACCTTAGGCTGCTGGGTGAGCTGTGGATTAGGAAAGTCGCAGACATACCTGGACAGCTGACCAGATCCCAAGGCCTCCAAGATCGCGGTCTCGTCAACCACGCCACCGCGCGAGAAGTTGAGGACCACCGAACCAGGTTTCATCTGCGCGATACCGCCGGCATCGATCATTTCGCGGGTGGCATCGACGAGTGGCACATGAAGAGTCAAGAAGTGGCTGTATTTGAGGACTTCGCTCAAGCTGTGCGCCTTCTTGACCGTCGCCGGCAGACTCCATGCGGAATCCACCGTGATCTCTGGGTCGTAACCGATCACCTGCATGCCGAGCTTGATCGCCGCATCGGCAACCAGACAGCCGATCTTGCCAAGGCCGACAACTCCGAGCGTGTGATTCGCCAACTCGTAGCCGGCGAAGGCCTTCTTGCCGTTCTCGATCTTCGTCTCGAGCGCCGCATCATCAGGATCCAAAGAGCCGAGGTAGTTCAGCGCATCGTCGATGTTGCGGGCTGCCAGCAGCAGGCCCGCGACAACCAGCTCCTTGACGGCATTGGCGTTGGCGCCCGGCGCATTGAACACCGGCACTCCGCGCGCCGACATGGCTGGAACGGGGATGTTGTTGGTGCCGGATCCGGCGCGTCCCACCGCCAGCAGCGACTCCGGAATCTCCATGTCATGCAGGTCTGCGGAGCGAACCAGGATCGCGTGCGGATCGTCCACATCGGCCGATACCGCAAACCGATCCCAGGGCAGCCGCTTCAGCCCTCCTGGAGAGATCTGGTTAAGAACCCGCACTCGATATTTCTCAGTCACCTCAGGTTTAGCCCTTCATTGCAGCGAAGTCGGCCATGTAGTCCACCAACGCTTGTACGCCTTCGATAGGCATCGCGTTGTAGAGGGAGGCCCGCATACCACCAACTGAGCGGTGCCCCTTCAACTCAACAAGATCATTCTTTGCAGCACCCGCAAGGAAATCAGCCTCGAGATCGGGATCGGCCAACCGGAACGGAACGTTCATCCGTGACCGGTCGGAGACTTCAACCGGGTTGAGATAGAAGTCCGAGTTGTCAATGAAGTCGTACAGCAACTTCGCCTTGGCGATGTTGCGTTGCTCGGTCGCGTTAAGACCGCCATTATCCAGCAGCCACCTGAACACCAGTCCTGCGACGTAGACAGAGAACGTCGGAGGGGTGTTGTACATCGAGCGCGCCTTGGCGTGGGTCGCGTAATCGAGCATCGCCGGCGGCGCCGGCTCACCGATTCCGACCAGGTCGTCGCGTATGATCACCAGCGCCAGACCGGCTGGCCCGATGTTCTTCTGGGCGCCGGCGTAGATCAGCCCGAAACGGCTGACACTCAGCGGCCGTGACAACAGGTTGGAAGACATGTCGCTGACCAGCGGCACGTCACCTACCTCGGGTATCCAGCCGAATTCGACGCCACCAATCGTCTCGTTGGAGGTGTAGTGCAGGTACGCCGCGTTGTCGCTTAGCCGCCACTCCGACTGCCGCGGCACATAGGTGAAGGAACGATCTTCCGCACTCGCAACCACGTTCACGTCAGCCAAACCCTTAGCCGCATTGATGGCTTTCTTCGCCCACTCGCCGGTGTGGACGTAGTCTGCGACGTTGCGGCCCTGGATAAGGTTCATCGGAATCATCTCGAACTGCAGCGATGCCCCGCCCTGCAGAAACAGCACGTGGTAGCCATCCGGCACCGCGAGCAGGGTGCGCAGATCCGCCTCCGCCTGCTCGGCGATGGAAATGTAGCTTTTGCCGCGGTGGCTCATCTCCATCACCGACTGGCCGGAGCCGTGCCAATCGAGCATCTCATCGGCCGCCTGGAGCAGCACTTCCTCGGGAAGCGTGCCCGGGCCGGCACTGAAGTTAAAGACGCGTGTCATGAGCTTGGGTCCTGCCTATGTCGGGTTGAATTTGGACGTCGGCCAAGCGAGGAGACTACCGCCTGCGCCCAACCCGCTATGTGATTTCTCGCCCAAGCCGCACGGCACTGTCACAATGACAGAGCATGAACCGGTGTTATGTGGCCGTCGCGGCGGCCATGCTGGCACCGGTCTTTGCAGCTTTGACGATCAGACCTGCGGCGGCCGAGCCGGCCACCAGCGTGACGTATCCGAGCAACGCAACAGCGACCCCGCTGAGCGGAAACGCATTTGATGCCTGCGCGGCCCCATCGCTGGAAGCCATGCAGAGCTGGAAGATGTCCTCGCCTTACCAAGGGGTCGGCGTCTATATCGGTGGCGTGAGCCGAAGTTGCGCACAGCCAAATCTCACTGCTAGCTGGGTCACCGGAGCTTCCCTGCAGCGGTGGCGGATCATTCCGATCTACGTGGGCTATCAGGCACCATGCACCCGCCGGGCGAACGCGGCCAAGTTCACAACCGCCAGCGCAGCGATCTTGGGAACCACCGATGCGGCGGACGCCGTACTGCAAGCTCAGGCGCTTGGCGTGCTGCCGGGCAGCGCGATCTACGGCGACATGGAGCACTACAGCCCGAGCGACTCGACGTGCCGTTCGGCGGTGCTGAGTTATGTCTCGGCGTGGACTAAGGAGTTGCACCGGCAGGGATACCTAGCTGGCATGTACGCCAACCTGTCCTCCGGAGCCAGACACATCTCAGAGGCGTATGCCTCCGACGCCTACGCTCGCCCGGACGCGCTGTGGATCGCCCGCTGGAACAACAACCCGTCGCTGAGCGACTGGGCCGGCATTCCCAACACCCACTGGGCCAACCATCAGCGTGGCAAGCAGTACCGGGGTGATCATGACGAAACCTATGGCGGCGTCAAGATCAACATCGACAGCAACCGCTTCGATGCACCGGTCGCCACCGTCGGCTACGCCTACCAGATCACCAGCTCCACCCATCTCAACGGCCGTAGCGGCCCGACGACCGCGACTCGGATTGTGCGGACATATGCCCCGGGGTCCACTGTTCTGGTTGTCTGCCAGACCGCTGGTGTCAAGGTCGGCACCACCTCTGTGTGGAACAAGCTGGCCGACGGGAACTATGTCACTGACTACTACGTGGGCACGCCCTCGAACCGCACGTATAGAGAGCCGCTGCCGCGCTGCACGTATCCCTTCCAAGTGACCACGACAACGTTGAACAAACGGACCGGCGCGGGACCCGGCTATGCCATCTCAGGCAGTCTCCCTAGCGGAGCGCTTGGCTGGGTCACTTGCCAGCGCTCCGGAACAACAGTGGCGACTAGCCCCGTCTGGGACAAGCTGGAGGACGGCGCGTACGTCTCCGACCACTATCTCGCGACAGCGAGTGCGACGACGTATAACCCGCCGATTCCTCGTTGCTGATCTGGGTTGCAACGTGTTGTCCGGATTGCCGCCGTGTTGTCCCTCCTGGCCTATCGGATTGGCTGATCAGTGTCGGTGC
>JBJMIR010000122.1:0-34356 GCA_045806785.1 Propionibacteriaceae bacterium
CACCGACAAGGTGACGTGACCATCCGCGCCGTTCTTTAGAACGAAGATGCCGCAGCTTGGCACATCGGAAGTCGGTGTGCACTTCGGATCCTTGAGTGTTAACGCCGTGCCTGGCTTGGCATCCGCGCCAACGGCCGTGAGAGCGACCTCGACGGTGATCTTGCCCGGCGCCAGGTCCTCTCCGTAAACCACCTTGACCTTCAGCTTGACTCCGTTGGCGAACTGTGAGTAGGTCGCACCCACGATGGTGGTGCTAGAGAAGCCCTGTTGGATGACGGCCGTGGTGTTACCGCCAAGGGTGCCCGGGCCGGACACCTCCACCAGTTTGATCTTGGTCGGCTCGGAGACCTTGATCGGGTTGCCGTCATCGTCGATAGCCTGCACGACGACGTTGAATGGTCGATTCTGAACCGGCCATTGCAGGCCTGAGCCGGTGTCGGTGATCAAGACGATGCGCAGGGCGTCTACATCACGGTCGCCCCCCTCACCATGTGTTCCTGTGGCATCAGCGGGAAGTCGCGTAGCGATGATCACTAATGCCGCAGCTAGTAGGGCCGCGCTGAGTACAGCGAGACAGCGTCGAAGAAGTGATTTTTTGGGCGTCATTGGACGGCCTTTCCCCCGGGGAAGAAGAAGGATTCGCGCGTGGAGCCGCGCGCTCCTGGACGTTACGGCAATCCGCCCCGCACCTGATGGATTTCAGGGCTCGTGTCGCGGCCCGCTTTCGTCGTCGGTCGTTTGAGTGGGGCTAAACCGGTCCAGCATGGTCTCGACTGACGTCCCCGCCTCGCGTGCGCTGGGCGGGAACCCGGTAACGACCGGTAGGAAGCGGTCCGACGTCAATGCGTACAACTCCAGGTCGTCGACGGCGAGAACGGTGGCCGTACGCGGCACCCTTCGCAGCAGAGCGATTTCGCCGAATCCTTCACCTGGACCAAGCGCCGTGATCAAGAGCCCATCACCAACCACATCGGCCTGACCCGTCTGGATCACATAGAAGCGGTCCCCGGGATCGCCTTGACGAAATACGACTTGTCCGGCGGCAACCTGCACTGGTTCCAGGCCGCGAGCGAGCTGTTCGATGGCCGGCAGTGGCAACGGCTGCAGCATCGGTATGCCGTGCAGCAACGCAATCTCTTCGTCCAGGACTCCGATATAGCGGTCGAGGTGTCTCAAGCGGTGCCATGCCAGCAGCACGAGGATGGGACACAACGCACCCACGATGATCAACGCAGCGGTCAGACCGGTCCAGTTGATCAAGAGCGAGGCAACGAGAGCACCCAACCCGGCAGTGAAGGTGATCAAACTCTCGAACAGGCCGAATACGCGGGCGAGCACCTCATCGGGAGCCAGTCTGGCCATCAGGGTGAACAACCCGACATCAACAAGCGCGTTACCGATACCAACGCACGCCAGCAAAGTGAGGGCAGTTGCCTCCCATGGAAACAACGGAATCAGCGCTATGGGCAATCCCCACAAGGCAACACCAATGCCAAACCATTGAGCCAGCCGCCGAGATCCCACCAGCAGCGATGCGAGAAGAGAGCCGATCACTGCCCCTGCACCTACGGCCCCAGTGAGTGTTCCAACACCTGGCTCGCCAGTGTCTAGCAGATCCAGTGCTACGACGACAGTGAAGACAGTTAGTGCACCACGCGTGAACGTCTGTGCCATGCCAATGCCGGTGAATAACGCCAGGTCGCGATTGCCCACAATGGCGCGGACACCTTCGGCTATGTCAGCGATGAGATGGGCTGACCGCGGCGCTGATGGTCTAGGCAGAGCGTCATACCGCAATCGGACCAAAATGGCCGCTGCGGCTAGTGAGGCTGCTGCCGCTACGGCGAACACGACGGCGACGTTGCTGAACTCCAAAATGACAGCAGCCAGAAGCGGTCCTACGAGCGTGGCAATCGAATCCAGCATCCCCCGTACCACGTTCGCGCTGGCCAGTTCATGTCCGGTCCGGCACAGTGATGGAAGCAACGCCGAATGTGCCGGTCGGTAGAGAGTGGCCGCAATGGTCGAGAGGGCGGCGAGACCATAGACGATCAGCGCCGGGCCGTTGAAAGCGACGACGATTCCGGCTGCCGCAGTCGCGATGCCGCGGACGGTGGACACCAGCATGAGGACTCGTTCGCGGCGTCCGCGGTCGGCCAGCGGCGTAGCCAGGGGCGCAATCAACGCCGACGGCACCATGCGCAGCAGTCCAACCAATCCGACTGCCGTGGCGCCGCCATCGCGATATGCGACAATTCCCAGCCCTACAGTGAACGCCCACTCAGCTGTCCAGGCCCCGAGGAAGCTCAGCTGAGCGCGCCGCAAATTGCTGTTCACCGCATTGCTGGCAAATGCAGCCCCAGCCGCCCTCAACCTGCTACGCAGTCGACCCCTGGTGCCAGCTCGAGGCGTCTGACCGGACATGGTTCAAGATCATTTCAACGACTGTGAATGCTTGCCTTGGCAGAACCAACATTCGACGCGATCCAGTCGTTCAATGGTCCACAGGCGTCGAAAGTCTCGACGACGAACTCTCGCACTGCCTCACCGTCGCGCAGCGGAGCACCCGACAACCTACGATGCGCACTTACCGCCTTCTGCCGTAGCAGCTCAACGCGCGGATGATCTTTGGGATATCCGCGAGGCGCAGTCTTGAGTGGCTCAGACATGCCATGACCCACCTCGATGTCACGATCACTGAGATCACGCAGGATGTCCTGCAAGGCGCGACCGGTGGCATCGTCCACCACTGCATCGCGATATCGCTCCAGCTGATCAGGTGTCATCATGTACGCGCCACATGCGGCCATTAGGCCGTGCGCGTCCAGATGCAGATAGTAGACAGTGCCATCTGTTTCGTGTGCGGCCCCGTGCTGGGTCTTGTACGGCGACTTGTCCGGTGAGAATCGAATGTCACGGTTCATCCGGAAGGTCTTGAACGGTTGAAACCGTTCTGGCAGCGAGTCCACGAGTGCAGCCATCGGTTCCTTGACCTCGGTCTCGAAGACTGCCTTGTTAGCGATCCAGTAGTCCTTCGAGTTATCGCGCTCAAGACCAGCGAAGAATTTCGTTGCCTTTGCCGTGAAGCCGCCCAGTTGGGTCTCCGCCACGCCTAACCTCCTTGATCACACCCAGCTTGCCTCGCCAGGCCCTTCCACGATGCTGCACCACTGTGTAACTCAGCAGCAACAACTTCAAGCCGCGAGCGAATTTGTCCTACTCGAGCGGGAGGAATGCGTTAGGTGCTGTTAGCGACGATCAATGCGCGTAATCCAGTACTTGGTGTCTGGAGTCGGCGGGGTCGTGAATCGGGCGTTGGGCAGATAGAGGCTCTTCCCGAAAGCCGCCACTGTGGTTGGGACGTCGAACCTCTTGCTTGTCAAGGTATCGATCAAGTGACCCCGAGTGCCGGAGGCGTTCAACTTGATGACTGCGACCTTGTTGAACTGGTTCTGCACCGCGTACAGAGTCCTTCCCCGGACCAGCAAGCCGTCGCCATTAGTGAGCAGGGTGCCGCCTAGATCGACCTGCTTTGCTGTACCGGTCGCCGGATTGACCCGATACAGCAAGCCGGTAATGGAATTGACAACGAGCAACGCCTTGCGGTTCGGGGTCTGCGCAATGCCGTTCGCATTGAAGCCGGCGACCTGCTTCCAGTCGCCCGTCAAGGGCAAGGTGACGACACTGGCTTTGCCGCCTGGTCTTCCACCTCGACCGAGCGGCACGCCGTACAGCTGGGCCTGCTGTGAGTCGGTGAACCATGCGAAGTGGCGAGTCAGAACCACATCGTTGACGAAGCTGGTCTCGGTGGTGAACGTGTAGTTGCGGATGATCTTTCCGGTCTTGACGTCTATCACTCTGCCGGTGCCGGCTGCGCCGCCAGCCACGAACAGGCGGCCGTGCTTGTCGATCTTGAGGCCGACCGAAGGAAAATTGGGCCCGAGACCCTCACTTATCAGTCTGCGCTCACCGGTACGCAGGCTCACCGCATAGATGTCGCCGTTTGCCAGAGAACCGAGGTACGCCGTCGCATGCCGGCCAATGGTGATGCCCTCCGGCTGAAACCCCTTGGGAAGCGGAATCCGATCTGGGAATGTTCCTGCCAGGGCAGTGCCCGCCAGAGGAGCGCTGACCGCAACACCGAGCAATGCAACAACCAGCAGACGAAGAATGGATCGAATCACTGACATAACCCCCGAGGTGCGATTCGGCATAAGCCTCTATACGATAAGTCGACCTTAGGCAGCCTCAAGGGGGCGACGCGCCAGCAAGAATCTTTCGGTCCTCGGCACAACGCTGACTCAGACGCTACCGATGTCATGGGAGCTTCCACCGCCCCGCATGAGCGGTGGAAGCCCTCACTCTTACAAGGACGATCCCGCCGCGCTTTGAGTTCAGAGCCTCTTGCCTGAAGCCTACGTAGGTTGCATCAGGCCGCTATGCGGCGCGCAACTTCTCCAACAGCGGCTTCGCTGCCTGATCAAGGAACGCCGACTGCCCATCATCGCCGACCTGCACAATCGCCACGTCAGTAAACCCGGCCTCTAGGAAAGGCTTTACCGCCGCCACGACCGCATCAAGATCAGGACCACATGGGATCTGTTGGGCCACGTCTTCAGGCCGAACGAACTTGCTCGCACCCTCGAATCCCGCCGGTGTCGGGAGATCCGCGTTCACCGCGAAGCCACCGCCGAACCAGCGAAATTGATCATGAGCCCGCTCAATGGCCCGTTGCTCATCGGGATCCCAGCAGATCGGGATCTGGCCGATCTTGCGTGTGCTCGAGCCCTTTTCCCGCTCCCAGGCCTTGATCAACTCCGGCTCGGGCTCTACCGCAACAAGATGATCAGCTAGTGGGGCAAACTGCGCAATCGACTTCTCACCGGATACCGCAATCGCAATGGGGAAACCACCATCCGGCGCATCCCATAATCGGGCGGAATCGATCCGGAAGTAGTCACCCTCCCACGTCACCAGCTCACCTGACTGCAACTCCCGGATGATGGTGGCGGCCTCGACAAGCATGTCCTGGCGTTGGGCCACCGGCGGCCAGCCCTCACCTGTGATGTGCTCATTCAAGTTCTCTCCTGACCCCAGGCCGAGGATGAACCTGCCCTCACTGAGCAGTTGCAGCGTCGCCGCTTTCTGGGCAACCACTGCCGGGTGATAGCGGATGATCGGACATGTCACATACGTGGCCAGCTCGACCCGCGACGTTGCTTGCGCTACCGCACCCAGAACGCTCCAGGCGTACGGGGAATGCCCCTGGGACATCAGCCATGGCGAGTAGTGATCACTGCATACCTCGAAGTCGAAGCCGGCCCGCTCGGCGGCTACGGCGTAGTTGACGAGGTCACGCGGTCCGCTCTGCTCGCTCATCAGCGTGTAGCCGAAGTTCGTCATCCTGGCCCTCTCCGATCGGTTGCGGCATTCCTAGTCACCAATACCCAGTTGCGACTTCAACCGATCGATGTGCTGTGAAGCCTCGGCCTTGCTGAGATCGGCAGGCAGTTCCTCGCCGGCCTGCCGGGCAAGGGTGTCGAGATAACTCCGCTGTGACGAAGTGATCGGGTCGTCGCCGCTGACCCATTCGCTGGGATCCTTCTGCAGCGCAGAATCGTGATCGACTCCGGACGAGGCTCCAATGGTGTCCGCCTCGTTGTTGTCGGCTTGATTGGTTTCCGATGCGAATTCGCTCATGCCACAAACCGTAACCAGGCCCTCAGACACCGTTGACCAACCCTCCGGCCAGCAACTGCAGGCCCGGCAGCTCGCGTCAGCTCTGATAGAGTCCGCGCTTCGCGATGTATTGCACGATGCCGTCGGGCACCAGGTACCAGATCGGCTGGTGATCTTGCACTCGCAGCCGACAGGTCGTCGAGGAGATCGCGAGTGCCGGTACCTCCATCACGGTGACCTTGTCCTGTGGCAGTTGCGCGATCACCGGTGAATCAAGATCAACTCCGGGACGCGTGCAACCCACGAAGTGGGCAAGATCAAAAAGCGAGTGCACCTCACGCCAGGTGAGGATCTGGGCCAGGGCGTCAGCCCCCGTAATGAAGTACATGTCCACGTCGTCGCCCCGCTCGATCCGCAGATCGCGGAGCGTATCAGCGGTGTACGTCAATCCCGGCCGTTCGATGTCAACGCGGCTCACCGTAAATCTTGGATTGGAGGCGGTCGCGATGACCGTCATCAAATAGCGATCCTCCGCCGATGACACATGGCGATGAGTTTTCTGCCATGGCTGACCAGTCGGAACGAAGACGACCTCGTCGAGCTCGAAGCGAGCGGCCACCTCGCTGGCGGCGACTAGGTGGCCGTGGTGAATGGGATCAAACGTGCCACCCATGACCCCGAGCCGGTGTCGCTGATGTGGGTCGGACCGCCGTCGGGCCAGGCCTGTGGCTCGTGGTGGCAGGGTCACGAGTTCTCGACGCTCGCGCCAGAGACCCTAGCTGTGCGGGCGGCCCTTGCCGATGGACCAGGTGATCAGCAACAGGACCAGGAGTATGCAGAACGCAAGGATTCCGAAGGCCCAGGCAGGGATCGGCAGTTCGCGCTCGGTCTGAAGAAGCGTCAGTGCCAGGGTCATACCCGCAGCGTAGCGGCTCACGGCATCCGCTGGGTGACTGAACCGCTATGGCGGGGTACGCTGCGGCGTCCTACTGGCGGATCTGACCAGAGCCGGTCACAACGTACTTCGTCGACGTCATCTCGGGGAGACCCATCGGGCCACGCGCGTGCAGCTTCTGTGTCGAGATCCCGATCTCCGCCCCGAAGCCGAATTCACCGCCATCCACAAACCGGCTGGAGGCGTTGACCAGTACGGCAGCAGCATCGATCTCAGCTGCAAATCGAGCTGCCGACGTCTGGGAGTCGGTGATGATCGTCTCGGAATGGCCGGTGCTGTAGCGGCGGATGTGCTGCAGCGCCGCATCAAGAGAATCGACGATCGCCATAGCGATGTCCAAGGACAGGTACTCCTCGGCAAAGTCGTGGTCATCTGCCGGGGTGACGTCACCGTACGAGGCCGCGCGCCGATCACCGTGCACGGTAACCCCATGCGCCGCGAGCGCCTCCAGAGCCTTAGGCACGAAAGAGTCGGCAATGTCGGCATGCACCAGGAGTGTCTCGGTCGCATTGCAGACCGACGGCCGCTGGGTCTTGGCGTTGATCAAGATGTCCAGCGCCATCTGCTCGTCGGCCGCCGAGTCGACGAAGAGATGACAATTGCCGACCCCGGTTTCGATCACGGGAACCTGGCTGCTGCGCACCACGGTGTCGATCAAGCCGGCGCCACCACGCGGAATCAACACATCGACCAGTCCACGAGCAGCCATCAACTCGTTTGTCACCTCGCGTGGACCAGGTACCAGCTGGATGGCATCGGCCGGTAGCCCGGCATCCACCAGGCCGGCCTGGAGTGCTTCGACGATCGCGGCATTCGACTCGGCGGCTGAGGACGAGCCCCGAAGCAGCGCAGCGTTGCCGGATTTCAGACAGATGCCACCGGCATCTGCGGTCACGTTGGGACGTGCTTCGTAGATGATGCCCACCACTCCAAAAGGCACCCGGACCTGCCGGACCTGCACGCCGTTCGCGTTGGTCCAGCCGCGTACCACATCGCCCACCGGATCTGGCAGCGACGCCAGCTCATGCAAGCCCTCGACCATGCCGGCGATCCGATCCGGACTAAGCCGGAGGCGGTCGATCAGGGCGCCGCTGGTGCCATTGGCCTCCGCCTGAGTGACATCGCGCTGATTGGCCTCCAAGATGGCGGTCTCGGATTTCGCGAGGGCATCCGCCATTGCGATAAGTGCGGCATCCTTGGTAGCCCGCGTGGCGCTGCTCAACGTGACGGCGGCGTTTCGCGCCCTCTCAGCCTGTTCCTGAACGGTCACTCGACAAATGTAACCGGCCCGAAGCCGTGCTGAACGGCGTGGACTGATCATCAGGTTGACCACGCACGTACCTGGCCTCGCCTCTTCCCGGTAAGGAACCATCTCTGTCCGACTCGGACCCCGTCGCCAAATTTGCGTTATTGCGCACAAGCCCGCGAATCGTGCCGAAATCGTGGATTCACAGCCTTATGGCTGGCTTTGTGCCGAGAAACGAACAGCGGTACGCGGCGAGGCCTGCTTACGGGCGAAGTCCGGTGCATGTTCCGGCACCAGGCCAATGCCCAGGAAGTATCCCGGAATCGCTTGTAGTACAGGAAAGCGTTGCATCAGTCTGAGAGCCCCAGGGGCCGTAGTGAGACGTGGCGCCGCCTCATCCTCGGCGATGCTCCTCACCACAACAACACGATGCGCTATCCGCTGAAAGGTCTGTGTGAAGACCGTTGGAAGCCAGCGGCGACGTTGTACCGCCCGGAGGCTTGCCGTCGCTACTCTCCCAGTGCGGAGCGACTGCGCAAGAATCCGCCCGGCGGCAACCGCATCCTGAACGGCTAGGTTGATTCCCACCCCACCTACGGGTGACATGGCGTGAGCAGCGTCACCGATGCATAGGACGCCATCGCGATACCAGCGCGGTAGCCGGCTCAGCACGACGTTCAGTAACGAGATGTCGTCGAACGATTGGAGCAGCTCGACTCGATCTCCGAGCCAGGGGACGAGACCCAATAGCCGCTGTCGGAAAGCCGCAATGCCATGATCACGTAGCGTCGCGGTCGATCCCTTCCTGATCACGAGACCCATTTGGAAGTAATCGCCACGATCGATCATGATCAACAAATTTGACCGAGAGATGCGGCCCATGACACCTTCGGGATCAGCGGCCAGCCGCGGCAGTCGGAACCACAGCACATCCATTGGCACACCAAACGTCCGCAGCCGCAACCCGGTCCGCTCAGCGACGACAGATGATCGTCCGTCACACCCGACCACAAGATCAGCTTCCAAGTGGTGATCCTGGCCGTCCTGGCGGTAGCTCACGCCTGTGACCCGCTCGCCGTCCCACAATAGGTCGGTAACGTCGGCGGTCATGATCAGTTCATAGTCAGGCTCCTGACGGCTCGCCTCGGCGATCACATTCAGGAAGTCCCATTGCGGTACCAGAGCTATGTGCCGGTGACGACCTGGCAGTCTCGTCAGGTCCGCAACGCCATACGTTCCCGAGTCCAGTTGGACCTGCACTTTCCGCACCCACCGAGGCGGAAGAGCGGCGAACTCCCCACCTAGTCCCAATTCGTCCAGCAGAGTGAGCGTTGACGCATGCACGGTGTCGCCGCGAAAGTCGCGGAGAAAGTCGCCATGCTTCTCGAGAACGGTGGTTGGCACACCGGCACGAGCCAGGATGAGCCCTAGCACTAAGCCTGCCGGCCCGCCACCGACAATGCAGCATCCGGTCTTGGCCGCTGAAGTCACCATGTGCTGAATTATCCGCCGGGATCTAGACGAGCACGGGTGGCAGGGCGCCTTCGTTCTCCAGCAGCCAGCGCTTCGTTTCCAGATGCCGGCCCGGCTCACCGCCCGAGTAGCCTCCGAGGCCATCGCTGGCGACCACGCGGTGACAAGGGATGATGATCGGCACCGGGTTGGCCGCCATGATCTCCCCGATTGCCCGCGCCGGCACGCCGGTGCCACTCAGCTCAGCCAGTTCGCCGTACGTGATGGTCTTCCCGTAGCCCACGGTCGTCAGCGCGTGGAGGACCGCCAGCGTCGCCGGTTCCATGGGAGGCAGATCGAGCGGCAATGTGAACTCTCGCCGCTGTCCCGCGAAGTACTCGCGCAGCTGTCCGAGTGCCATTTGCACCATCTCGTCCGGTTCGGCTGATGCGCCTCGCGGTCGCAGGCGCCAGCCGACC
This sequence comes from Propionibacteriaceae bacterium, assembly GCA_045806785.1. Classification (GTDB taxonomy): domain Bacteria; phylum Actinomycetota; class Actinomycetes; order Propionibacteriales; family Propionibacteriaceae; genus Microlunatus. The sequence goes on from JBJMIR010000122.1 coordinate 9,812, forward strand.
TCGCGTACGCCGGCAGGCCCTGCCAGGACGCCTATCACACTTACTTGGCTGTCGAATTGGTCGAAGAAGAGTGTTGTCATCGTGCAGACCATGGTGCCTCATGCCTCCGACAATTCGCTCAGCTCGTCCTGTGGTGTCCCACAGTGCCTGGGATGTTCAAGCTGTACCTGGCATGCAGGCCATGCACGGCTCCAGCAGCCTCGGTACAGCTCCAGAGAAAGACCTGGCAGGGATCAGGCTGGGCTCTTCGCGTTCTCGATAACGACTAGGGCGTCCCGGTGCACCACCGTACGGTCATAACCGGCACCCAGCTCCGCAGCGAGTTCCCGCGTACTGCGACCGAGCAGCGCAGGCAACTCATCGGAGTCGTAGTTCACCAGCCCGCGGGCCACAACCAGGCCATCCGGCCCGACAAGTTCCACCGGCTCACCGGAGGAAAACTGACCTTGTACGGCGGTGATGCCAGCCGGAAGCAGCGAGGCGTTGCGCTGGGTCAGCGCGCGGACCGCCCCGGCATCAAGAACCAGCGTGCCGCGGGTGTCGCTGGCATGCCGTAGCCACAGCAGCCGGGTCGGTCGCCTTCGGCCAGTCGGGTGGAAAAGCGTTCCGACTTCATCACCGGCCAGTGCTGCGTCAGCCTGCTCAGCGATGGTCAGGACCGTAGGAATCCCAGCAGAGGTCGCAATCCGAGCTGCGTCGATCTTGGTCACCATTCCCCCGGTGCCGACGGCAGTGCCGCGCGACTCGATATCGACCCGGGCAAGATCAGCATCACTCCAGATGTCACTGATCTTGCGCGCTTCCGGCTTGGCAGGGTTTGTGGTGTAGAGCGCGGGTACGTCGCTGAGCAGCACGAGCGCATTGGCGTGCACCAGATGGGCCACCAACCCCGCTAGTCGATCGTTGTCACCAAACCTGATCTCATGGGTGGCAACAGTGTCGTTCTCATTGACGATCGGCACTGCACCGAACTCAAGCAGGCGACCGAAGGTGCGGTACGCGTTGCGATAGTGGGAGTGGCGCGTCACGTCGTCGACTGTCAGCAAGACCTGGCCGACACCGAGCCCGTACCCGTTGAACAGCCGCGTGTAGTGCCCCATCAGCAGTCCCTGACCAACCGAGGCCGCTGCCTGCTGGGTTGCCAGATCGCGGGGCCGTGTCTTGAGTCCAAGCGGTGCGAGGCCAGACGCGATGGCTCCGGATGAGACGAGGACAATCTCACGTCCCGCAAGCCTTGCGCGTGCCAGCACGCCGACCAGTTGCTCGATCCGTTGCGGGTCAATGCCGCCTTCGGCTGTGGTCAGCGAGGACGAACCAACCTTGACCACAATTCGGCGTGCAGTTCCGAGCTCTTCACGCATCGTCGTGACCTGGCGCCTGCTGAGGGTGACCTGAACGCGTGGAAGGGCCGGAATCGGTAACCTCCTCCGGGTCCTCCGATGCGTGGTAGGCCCGATCCTTCTCGCGCCGTCGCTGTGCGGCAGGCCGTTCTTCGACCAGGCGCGAGTCCTCGCCTCGAGAGCTGAGAATTTCTGCGCCGATTTCGACCTGCGGGGCGAAGTCGAAGATCACCGCGTCGGCCCCGCCAATGGCCACACCGTCCCCCGGCTGCGCGCCCAGTTCAAGGAGCCGATCTTCGATCCCGATCCGATTCAGCCGGTCGGCGAGGTAACCAACAGCCTCGGCGTTGGAGAAATCGGTCTGTCGCACCCAGCGTTCCGGTTTGACCCCGCGTACGCGCCAAAGCTCACCTTCCCGCTCCACGGTGAACTCAGCACGATCACCGATCGGCTTCGGCCGGATGATCACTGGTGCAGGGGGAGGCGGTGGTTCAGTTGCCCGGCGCGCGGTGATCAGTCGCGCCATGGCGTAGATCAACTCATGGAGTCCCTGGCCGCTCCTGGTCGAGATCGGGAAGACCTGCAGCCGACGGTCGCGCAACTCACCCATGGCGAGCTCCGCAACCTGTAGAGCGTCCGGAATGTCGATCTTGTTCAGGGCAACCAGCCGCGGCCGATCTTCCAAGCCTCCGTGTGCTTTCAGTTCGGCCTCGATGACATCAAGATCAGTAATCGGGTCACGCCCCGGTTCATAGGTTGCGCAGTCGATCACGTGCACGATCGCGGTACAGCGTTCGATGTGACGCAGGAAATCGAACCCGAGTCCCCGCCCTTCACTGGCACCGGCGATCAACCCAGGTACGTCAGCGACGGTGAAGCTGACATCACCGGCGACCACCACTCCAAGATTGGGCACCAAGGTCGTGAATGGATAATCGGCGATCTTGGGTCGAGCACGGGAGATGGCAGCAACCAGCGATGATTTGCCGGCACTCGGAAACCCGACGAGCCCGATATCGGCGACGACCTTCAACTCCAGGATGATGATCCGGCTCTCGCCTTCCTCACCCAGCAGAGCGAAACCGGGAGCCTTACGGGCTGGCGAGGCCAGTGCGGCGTTTCCAAGTCCACCGCGACCACCCTGCGCGACGACGAACTCAGCCCCCTCGCCGGTCAGATCTGTGATTTGCTCGCCGGCTTCGGCATCAATAACCACCGTCCCATTCGGCACGGAAAGGATGACCTCTTCACCGCGCGCGCCGTTTTGATGATCACCTCGCCCCGGCTGGCCATTGCTGGCTCGCCAATGACTCTGCCGGTGGTAGGCGACCAAGGTAGTCAGACCATGATCGACACGAAGGATCACCGAGCCCCCGTCGCCGCCATTGCCACCGTCCGGGCCACCGAGCGGTTTGAACTTCTCGCGATGAATGGAGGCGCAGCCGTTACCACCGTGACCGCCGTACACGTGCAACGTGACCTGGTCGACGAAGGTAGGGATCGCCATACGGAAGCCTCCTCTCAGTGTTCGATTTTTCTGGGTTCAATTTTTCAGGGTTCAGAAACGCATAAAGGGCGGCCCAAACGAGTGGGCCACCCTTCCGGCGTCTGTAATGCTTTTGCTCTACTTTGCCGAGGTGGCCTCGGCTGGCTCGGAAAGATTGGACGCAGATTCCGACGCCGTCGGCGTTACATTGACAACCCGCCGTCCCCGCCGGGTGCCAAATTCCACATGTCCTGCGACCAGGGCGAACAAAGTGTCATCGCCACCACGGCCCACGCCGTCACCCGGGTGGAAGTGGGTGCCGCGTTGCCTGACGATGATCTCGCCAGCATTCACTAGCTGACCGCCAAACCGCTTCACTCCAAGCCGCTGAGCGTTGGAGTCTCGACCGTTACGTGTCGAGGACGCGCCTTTCTTGTGTGCCATATCGTTCGCCTCAGCCCTTGATGTCAGTGACCTTGATCTTGGTGTACCGCTGCCGGTGACCCTGACGCTTGCGGTAGCCGGTCTTGTTCTTGAACTTCAGGATGCGGATCTTCGGTCCCTTGGTCTCAGCCAGCACCTCCGCTGTCACCGATGCCGAGCCGAGGGCTGTTGCGTCTGAGGTGACGGCATCGCCATCGACGACGAGCAGCGGTGTCAGGCTGACGCTGGAACCGACCGCGCCCTCGAGGCGATCAACCTCAACGACGTCGCCGACGGCAACCTTGTGCTGGCGGCCGCCACTCCGCACGATCGCGTACACGCCTGACCTTCTCTCTCGATGTCTGATTGGGTGGTGTGCGACACAAGGTTTTGAGGGCACACACAAGGGCACGCCGTAGCATGCGCACCGAGGGTCAAGGGTACGCGGCGGTTCCTAAGCCGGTCAAACCGCTTGCATACCGCCCTCGGCCACCGCTTAGGCCCAAGAACAGGAGGGATAGTGCGCAAGATCACCGCGATTCTGAGCATGTCGCTGGACGGCGTGATCCAAGCTCCAGGGAGAGCTGATGAGGACACCCGTGGCGGCTTCGATCGGGGCGGCTGGGCGGTGCCCTACAACGATGACGTCATGGCCCGGCGGATGGGTGAGGGCATGTCCTCATCGGGAACCATGCTCTTCGGTCGCCGTACGTATGAGGACTTCTACGGATACTGGCCCAAGCAAACCGACAACCCATTTACGCCGTACTTGGATGCCGCGACGAAGTACGTCGTCTCTACCACGCTTTCAGAGCCGCTTCCCTGGCAGAACTCGATCTTGCTGTCCGGCGACCCCGCAACGAGCGTCGCAGACCTCAAGTCTCAGTCGGGTCCTGACTTGGGCGTCGTTGGCAGCGCCCAATTGGTGCGGTCGCTATTGAGGGAACGCCTGATCGACCGATACCTGCTGCTCATCCACCCGCTCGTGCTGGGTCAGGGTCGACGCCTCTTTGATGATCGGGGACCGGAAGTCGACTTCGAGCTAGTCGACAGCGTGACCACATCCAAGGGCGTGATCATCGCGACGTACCAGCTGCGTTAGCACCGAGGGCGGTGCGCGCACCAGCAGCGGTGATCCACAGGTCGCTCGCCACCGCCACACAGGTGATGCCGTGTTCTCGGAAACGATCAGCAATCTCCGGCGTACCGGCAAAGCCACCCACGGTGCGCCCGTAGGCGGCCCCGGCTTGCACAATCCGCGCCAACGGGCTGGTCTCGGAATCGTCGTCGAGCAGGGTCGGGACGGTCGTGCCCAGGGAAAGCGATAGATCGTGCGGCCCAACGAAGAGCTGGCCGACGCCTTCGACTGCCGCAATCTCCTCCACAGCCAAGAGCGCGGCTGCCGACTCGATCATCACGGCACATGTCGTGGTCCGATTGGCCTGCTCAGCCGTCAGCGTCGCGCCATCCCAGATGCGGCCGAACTGCCCCATACTGCGTCCACCGATCGGGGGGTAGAAGGTAGCAGCAACCGCATCCTGGGCCTGCGCGGCGGACTCTACCTGGGGGACGATCACTGCTCGAGCTCCCGCGTCGAGCGCAGCGCCGATAGCGACGAAATCACCGGAGGGAACGCGCACCACCAACTCGGCAACACCTGCTGGGAAGCTTCGTGCTACGTCGATGATCTCGGTACGCGAATATCGGCCATGCTGGGCGTCCAGGCAGACCCAGTCGAATCCCAGCCCAGCCAATCGAGCAACCATCCCCGGACTTGCGTCCTGACACCACACCCCGCTGCTCGATCCGCCGAAGCCGCTACCGCTCTGTTCATCAGTCGTCACACGGCTCATCTTGCCAAGGAGGCCTTGCTGTGTCTGAGCTGGCAGAGCTTTCGCCCTTCAGCGTGATCAGCTGTCGTTATTCTCGGCCGCCGCAAGCAGCTCCCGGCGGTGCGCCAGCGTAGTGCGCAATCGTCCGTGGCTCGCGCCCAGCTCCATCTCGGCTGCGTCGATTCGATGCCATGCCGGCATGCCGAGCGGACGGATGCCCCGCTCTGCCAGCAGCCGATCAAGCTTCCCTGAGCGACCATGAACCTGGACCGCGCGATCGTGTACATCTGCCAGCAGCGACGTCACAGTTTCCACGGCGTCAGACTTGTTGGTGCCGATGACTCCAGTTGGTCCGCGCTTGATCCAGCCTGTGACGTACTCGTCCGGTGAGAATCCGCCATCACGGATTACTCGTCCCTCAGCGTGGGGAACCCGGCCAGTGCTCTCGTCGAAGGGGACTCCCTGCAGCGGGAGTCCACGGTAGCCGACCGAACGCACCACAAGATCAGCATCGAGGGTGTGCCGGCCACCAGCGCCGACCACGTACCCTGAGGAATCGATCATGGTCCGCTCGACTTCGACGCTGGTCACCCGATCACTGCCGATGATCATCGTCGGTCTGGTCCAGAAGTGGAAACTGACTCGCTTCGAGGCACCGCTCGGCGACCGTGCCGCCCAGTCCTGAAACACCACCATGTTGCGAGCCGCGATCTTGTTCTGCGCTATGGCCGCCTGGCTGGAGGGATCCAGCTCGAGATCTGCAGGGTCGACGATCACATCCACATCGTCGATCTGTCCCATCTCTCGAAGCTCCTTGGTTGTAAAGGAGGTGTACGCGGGTCCGCGCCGGCCCAGTACGTGAACGTCGGTAATGCTCTTGCGAGACAGGGACTCCAGCACTTCTTCGGCCATATCGGTCTCGGTGAGCTGATCGACTGATTTGATCAAGATGCGCGCCACGTCGAGCGCGACATTGCCAACACCGACGACCACGGCATGGCGGGAAGTGGTGATCAATTCGTCAACTTGGACGGCCACCAGATGATCACCGACGTGCTGCTGGTCGGTGTCGGGATGGACATCAGGATTGCCGCAATACCAGGCAACCAACTCCGCCGCCGCGAAGCTGCCCGGCAGGTCTTCGCCGGGAATCGCGAGGCGACGGTCGGTGCCCGCTCCATATGAGTAGATCACCGCATCCACGCACTCTCGAAGCTCTGCGATGGTCAGGTCAGCACCGATCGTCACATCGCCGTAGAAACGGACGGACGGTTTTTCCAGCGTGCGCTCCAGCGTGTTGCGGATGGAGCGAATCGACTCATGGTCCGGCGCAACGCCGTAGCGGACCAGCCCGAACGGCACTGGCAGCCGGTCGATGACCGCGATTTCGACGTCCACATCCGTCTGGTGGCTCAGCGCCTCGGCTGCGTAGATTCCTGACGGTCCTGCCCCGACGATGGCGACGACGAGCGGAGTCCCCGCGCCCCCTGGCTCTGTGGATGGGCGCGCCTCGCCAGGCTCAGCGCTCATCTGCGGCGTCGGGCTTGGTGGAAGAAGCGTTGACGATCAGCTGACCACCGCCGGCTCATCCTGCGACTCCGTCGCCGCATCATCTTCCTTGCTAGCAGCAGCACTACGGCGTCCGCGCCGGTTTCGACCGGTCGGGCGCTCCGCAGCCGCGGCTTCAAGGCCTTCCTCGATTGGCTCGGCCGGGATCGCCTTGTTCGCCTTTTCGGCCCTGTTGGCCTTTTCGGCCCTGTTGACCTTTTCGGTGCTGTTCGTCTTCTCGGAGCCAGCTTGGGCATTGGCACGGCGGTCAGCAGACCGGGAATCCCGGGCTCCCCCATCGGCATGCCGATGTGACTCGACCGGCATGTCCTGGAGCTCATAGCCACGCCCATGGCAATGCGGACATTCGGTGGTGAACGCCTCCAGTAGGCCGGTACCGATCCGCTTGCGGGTCATCTGCACCAGGCCCAAGCTCGTGATCTCGGCAACCTGGTGCCGAGTCCGGTCTCGTCCCAGGCATTCGACAAGCCGTCGCAGCAGCAGTTCCCGGTTGCTAGGCAGCACCATGTCAATGAAGTCGATCACGATAATGCCGCCGATATCGCGGAGCCGCAGCTGTCGGACGATCTCCTCCGCAGCCTCCAGGTTGTTGCTGGTGACCGTCGACTCCAGATTGCCGCCGGTACCGGTGAATTTGCCGGTGTTCACATCGATCACCGTCATCGCCTCGGTCCGGTCGATGATCAATGAGCCACCTGACGGCAGAAAAACCTTCCGCTCCAAGGCTTTGGCGATCTGCTCATCAAGCCGGTACTCGGCGAATAGATCACGATCACTGTCCCAGCGCCGCAGCCGATCTTTCAAGTGCGGCGCGACGTGGGAGACGTAGGCCTCTATCGAGTCGTACGCGTCTGTCATTCCGCCGTTGCCGGAGATGATCAACTCCGAGAAGTCCTCGGTGAAGAGGTCCCGGACAATGCGTACGGTGAGATCAGGTTCGGAATACAGCAGCTGCGGTGCGTTGCCGGTCGCGATCTTTCGCTCGATGTCCTCCCATTGCGCTTTCAGCCGGTTCACGTCGCGTACCAGCTCGTCTTCGCTTGCGCCTTCAGCTGCCGTGCGGACGATGACACTGGCAGACTCGCCAACCAGCCCCGAAAGGACTTCCTTCAGGCGCCGGCGCTCGCTTTCGGGCAACTTGCGGGAAATGCCGGAGAGATGGCCGCCGGGCGCGTAGACGATGTAGCGGCCGGGGATCGAGACGTGGTTGGTCAGTCGAGCTCCCTTGGCACCCACCGGGTCCTTGGTTACCTGAACCAAGATCGTCTGGCCGGACTTGAGGACTTTTTCGACTTTGCGATTCTGGCCTTCGGCCCCGAAGTAGTCCCAGTCGACCTCGCCGGCATAGATGACTCCATTGCGGCCGCGGCCGATGTCGACGAAGGCAGCCTCCATTGACGGCAGCACATTCTGGACACGACCCAGGTAAACGTTGCCGATCAAGGAACCGGTGGACTCCCGGTCGACATAGTGCTCAACCAGAATGTCATCCTCGAGCACGGCAATCTGGGAGAGATTGTCGCGCTGCCTGATGATCATCTTGCGTACTACGGATTCCCGCCGAGCGAGGAACTCTGCCTCACTGAGGACGGGTGAACGGCGGCGGCCGGCCTCCCGGCCTTCGCGTCGCCGCTGGCGCTTGGCCTCCATGCGGGTCGAACCATCAATGCCGGCCACCGCGGTGCTGGAAGCTTGCCGCGGCTCGCGAACCCGGACCACCGTGTCCGTCGGGTCGTCGGCAGCTGCAATGGCTTCTTCTCCACGCCGACGACGACGGCGACGTCTGCGTCGGGAAGCCTCGCCATCGGTCTCGCTCGCGTCACTGGCTGCCGGTTCCTCATCCTCCGGCTGCTCGACCTCAGTCGAGTCCTCATCGGTGGCAGCGGCCTCCTCACCTATGGTGCGCCGACGCCGGCGACCTCCGCGGCGACGTCGGCGTCGGCGTCCTTCACCGGCCTCGGTCGTGGCCTCCTCCGCTGACTCCGGCGCCGCGTCGGCTGCGTCGGCAGCTCCCACGCCCACGTCAGAAGCCTCGTCGGTCGCCTCGAGCAGCTCATCTGTGACCACTGGAACCTCTGCGGCTGCCTCGGCAGCCTCAGAAGTTGCTTCGGGTTGAACTTCCTCGGCAGGCGTACCTGGGGCCTCCAGCTTGTTCTCCGGAACAGCCTCGACTGCCATCTCTGTCTCGGAAGCCGCCTCAGAATCTGGCATTGGCGCTGGCTCGCCTGGCTCGGTGAGGATCGTATGAGTCTCCTCCGTCAAGGGCGCCTCGGCGGCCATGGCCGTGACCTTCTTAGCCGTCCGCTTGCGCGTTGCCTTGAGAGGCAGCTCAGCTTCATTCGGAGCTTCCTTGGCGACCCTCTTGGTCGCGCGCTTGGCCCCTGTCTTCTTGGCGGGGTTATCGGCTGGAGATGCGACTTCACCATCGGCTGGCGCCTCATCGCTGGGCGCAGCTTGGTCAGGAACGACGGTCTCGCTGGCCATTCCAGACGAAAGTTCAGCACGCTCGATCTTGGGTGCATCTGCAGCCGAGGAAGGCGGCCCGGCTGCTCGGCTGGCGGCCCGTCGACGGCGTGGAGACTGCGCTGCGGGCTGTTCGGTTGTTTCTTGGGTATGCGTGTCGGGCTCGTTGGGATCGAGCATCGGACTCCTCTATGGCGCATAGTGCGCCTTCTCGTTCGCTGCACCAGCGCACGGCCGGGCTGCGGAAGCTTGCGTAACCGATGTGGTGAATCGACCCTCCCGCGGTCAAGCGGTGGCTCCCCTGCTTTTGCCCTCGGCCGCAAAGCGCCTCGGGATTGCTTGCCCTTAGCTGCAAATCGCCTCGGGCTAGAAGCCCTGCTCGTCGCGGTGGAGGATCAGCTCCACCTGGTGACGCGACCTGTCACATCGCGCAATGTCATCGAGGCTTCGACACACTTGGCGTCGAAGCCGCCTCCAGTATCACACAGGTCACCTAAAGATTCCGCGGCCAGCCGCGCTGAGGCACATGTTAGTGACCAGGCTCTCTAATAGCTCCAGACTCCAGCTGAAGCCTGCCCTGGACCAGTCGAGTGAAGATCGGCGGGTCGATGGGCGCAAACGCGGCGCTAGCCGCCCGCAGACCGGCAAGTACGTCATCGGGCCGGACCAGCGGAACCTGATGGGCCAGGATCATGATCAGCCGGGCATCCTCGGCCTCGAGTGCGACCACTGCCGCCCTAGCGTCGAACTCTCGCATTCCGTTCTTCGTCATGCGCTGTACCTGTACCGCATCCTTCACCAAGAAGGCGTTCACCGCCTCCTGCAATACAGATAGGGGTAAATGGGGTAGGTCGACCTGCCAACGCGAGCCGGTGAGCTCCTCGGCCAGGGCTCCCGACCTTGCCACGCTGACCTCAACGACATCGAGTCCCGGCGGCAGGGCGGCATCGAGTGCATCTCGTACCTTGCCTGGATCGCATTCCGCGACCAGCCCGATTTCCAGATACTCGGCCTCGCTCGCCGCGCCGGTCGGAGCCGCGTTCGGGTATGAAATCCGCGGGTGCGGCGAGAACCCCGATGAGTACGCCATGGGGACCGCTGCTCGGCGCAACGCCCGCTCGAATGCTCGGCCGAAATCCCGATGGCTGGTGAAGCGGGCGCGGCCCCGCTTGGCGTACTTGACCCGGAGCCACTGCACCGGTGGTGCATGCTGCTCAGGTTGGGTACGAGGCAGCGGCGGCACGAGCCGAGACTAGCTCTGCCCGGTATTTTGAAGCCACTGGCCGATGCCATCCCTGATTTCGCATCACCAGCGATCTCGGCAAGGAGCTATTCAGCCCTGACTGGCTCATCAGGGATGCAGATTCAGGGAGTTCCCGACAGGCCAGTGGTAGGCGTCAGGGGAAGCAGCTTCCGGCCTGTCGGACCAATTTGAATGGTGGTATCCAGCTCTGGGCACACTCCGCACTCGAAGCATGGCGTCCAACGACAGTCCTCCACCTCGACCTCGTCCAAGGCGTCCTGCCAGTCCTCCCAGAGCCACTGCCGATCAAGCCCGGCATCCAGGTGATCCCAGGGCAGCACCTCGGCGTACTCACGCTCCCGAGTGGTGTACCAGTCAAGATCGACGCCAGTGCTCGCTAGGCAGCGCTCGGTGCACGACACCCAGCGTTCATACGAGAAGTGCTCACTCCAACCGTCGAATCGGCCGCCATCTCGCCAGACGGCCTCGATGATCGCGCCGACCCGGCGATCGCCGCGGCTCAGCAGTCCTTCGATGATGCTGGGCTTTCCGTCGTGATAGCGGAAGCCGATGGCCCGTGCGTAGTGTCGATCACCGCGGACCGCATCCCGCAGCTTGCCCAGTCGGCTATCGACCGTCTCATGATCACATTGGGCTGCCCACTGAAAGGGCGTGTGGGGCTTTGGCACGAAGCCGCCGATGCTCACCGTGCAGCGGATATCCCGCCGCCCACTGGCCTCCCGGCCGGTGGCGATCACTCGCTTGACAACGTCGGCGATGGCCACTACGTCCTCGTCGGTTTCGGTCGGCAGCCCGCACATGAAGTACAGCTTCACCTGCCGCCAGCCCTGCGAGTACGCCGTCGCAACGGTGCGGATGAGGTCGTCTTCGGTGACCATCTTGTTGATCACTTTGCGCATCCGCTCCGTGCCGCCCTCCGGAGCGAAGGTCAGCCCTGAGCGGCGACCATTGCGGGACAGCTCGTTGGCAAGATCGACATTGAACGCGTCCACCCGGGTACTAGGCAGAGACAGCGAAACGTTGGAGCCCTCATAACGATCAGCGAGCTGCTGCGTGATTTCGGAAATCTCGGAATGATCACTGCTGGACAGGCTCAGCAGCCCGACCTCCTCCAGGCCCGTGGCTTCGATCCCGCGCTGCACCATCTCGCCGATGACCTCGATGCTGCGCTCCCGGACGGGCCTGGTGATCATGCCAGCCTGACAAAACCGGCAGCCGCGGGTACAGCCACGGAAGATCTCGACCGCGTAGCGCTCGTGCACCGTCTCGGCGAGCGGCACCAGCGGGTTCTTCGGATACGGCCACTTGTCGAGGTCCATCAGGGTGTGTTTGGAAACCCGGAAGGGTACGTCGGCGCGATTCGGCGCCACCCGGTGAATCCGACCGTCTGGCAGGTAGTCGACGTTGTAGAACTTGGGCACATACACACCGCCACCGGCGGCGAGCCGCAGCAGCAACTCATCGCGACCGCCAGGACGGCCGTCGGTCTTCCATTGCCGGATCAGCTGAGAGATCGTCAGTGCGATCTCTTCACCGTCACCGAGCACGGCGGCATCGAGGAAGTCTGCAATGGGCTCAGGGTTGAATGCCGCGTGTCCACCGGCCATGACAATCGGATCCTGCTCTCGGCGATCTTTGGCATAGATCGGGATTCCTGCAAGATCAATCTCGGTGAGCATGTTCGTATAGCCCAGTTCGGTGGCAAAGCTCAGCCCAAAGACGTCGAACTCTCCGACCGGGCGGTGTGAGTCCAGGGTGAACTGCGGCACGCCATGCTGACGCATCAGCGCTTCCAGATCCGGCCAGACGGCGTAGGTCCGCTCCGCGAGGATCCAGTCCTGCTCGTTGAGGACCTCGTACAAGATCGCAATGCCCTGATTGGGCAGGCCGACCTCGTAGGCGTCCGGATAACTGAGACACCAACGGACCTCGACCGAGCCCCAGTCCTTGGCGACGCTGTTCAGCTCGCCTCCGACGTACTGGATGGGCTTGCTCACGCGCGGGAGCAGTGGTTCGAGGCGTGGAAAGACTGAAGCCGGTCCGGTCGCGATCGTCGTCATGACGATCCCAGCCTAACGGCGACTATGTGCTGATTAGTCCGGCCGGTTGGTTGCTCATTCAGCGGTGAGATCTGGAAAAAAGATCGCAATCTCACGTTCCGCAGACTCCAATGAGTCAGAGCCGTGGACGAGATTTTCCCTGTTCGATAGCGCAAAGTCACCGCGAATAGTCCCCGGCTCGGCCTTGCGACCGTCGGTCGCGCCATTCAGTGTGCGTACCACATCAACGGCCTCATCACCTTCGACAATCATTGCCACCGAGGGGCCGGAGGTGATGAACAACCGTAGCGGCGGGTAGAACGGCCGCTCGATGTGTTCGGCGTACAGTTGATCGGCAACTTCACCAGTTATTTGCCGCAGCTCCATAGCAACGATGGTCAGACCCTTGGATTCAAAGCGGTTGATGATGGCCCCGGCACGACCTCGGCGTACGGCATCGGGCTTGATCAACACGAGGGAACGTTGGGTTGGCACAGGCGGCGGGACGTACGTCATTCCAGCACCCTAGGGGATATCACCGCTCTCCGGCGATGTCTCCATTCGGGAATCCAGCCGCTTGCCCAACACGAACGCCAGCAGCCAGACAGCGGCAAGCAGCGTCCCAACGAGGAACATCGACGTTGTCAACAAGCCCAATGCCACTCCGGCGAGTTGGGTCAGCCAGCCCAGCGCGTAGCCGACAGGAGAACGAAGCAACGCAGCGGCCACTAGGGCTAGTAATGCGGCCCCGCCTGCGAATCCGGCGGCCGCACCAGCCGATACGTTTGAGACCAAGATCATGACTGGGGCCGAGAGGCCGAAGACGATCGTTTCGAAGATCAGCACAGTCATCAGGACCACCCGCATCGGGTTGCCGGTCTTGAGAATGATGATCAACGCTGATCCTGGTCGGCCTGGTGCCCATCTTCGGAGTAGTCGGTGTCCCACATGTCGTCGAGGTTCTCCCTGGCGGCAGGAACAACGACCGGCTGCTCCCGAACGAGCAATGTGCGTGCCTCACCGATGGCGACAACAGATCCGGTGATCAAGACTCCTGGAGAACCGACGACGTCCGCCTCCGCGAGCGCTACGGCCCGCTCGATCGCATCATCGAGTCGCGGGACAACAGTGACCCGTGAGGAACCGAAGATTTCCCTGGCTATATCGCCGAGTCCTTCAGCCGGCATTCCACGAGACGTCGAGGCCACCTGGGTGATCACGACTTGGTTCATGACCTCTTCGAAGACTTCGAGAATCCCCCGGGCATCCTTGTCCGCCATGACGGCGACGACGCCAATCAGCGGAGCGAAGGCGAAGGCCTCGTCAATCGCGGCCGCCGCCGCCCGCGCTCCGTGCGGATTATGGGCGGCGTCGAGTATCACAGCCGGTGAGCGGCGTACCAGCTCGAGCCTGCCCGGAAACTGGACCTGGGCGAAACCCTCTCGAACTACGTCAGGGTTGAGCGCCTTGAGACCAAGGAAGGCCTCCACCGCTGCGAGCGCCTGACCGGCGTTGGCGGCCTGGTGGGCGCCGTGGAGCGGCAGGAAGATGTCATCGACCGGGCCATCAGCCCCACTGAGCCTGATGAGCTGCCCGGATACCGCGAGCTTGCGGTCGATCACGCCAAAGTCCACACCTTCACGCTGCGGCAATGCACCAACCTCAGCGCAGCGGGCAAGTAAGATCTCCGCGGCCTCAACGCTCTGACCTGCCAGGATGGCATGTGCGCCCGGCTTGATGATCCCGGCCTTCTCCCGGGTGATCTCGCTGATCGTACGACCCAGCAGGTGCATGTGATCAAGATCAATGGGAGTGACCACGGCGACGTCGGCATCAGCCACATTGGTGGCGTCCCAGGCACCGCCCAGGCCCACCTCCACCACCGCCACATCGACCGGAGCGTCGGCAAAGGCGGCGTACGCCATGGCCGTAATGATCTCGAAGAACGTCATCCGAACGCCATCGATATCGCGTTGATCGACGAGCGCCACATAGGGCTCGATCTCCCGCCACAGCTCATCGAACCGCTCGTCGCTGATCGGCTCGCCATCGATGGTGATCCGCTCGGTCACACTCATCACGTGCGGGCTGGTGAATCGACCGGGACGAAGGCCATCGGCCCGGAGCAGAGATTCGATCATGGCGGCGGTACTGCCCTTGCCGTTGGTCCCGGTCAAATGGATCACTGGATACGTCCGCTGCGGGTCGCCGAGCAATTCGGTCAGCGCCCGGATTCTGCCGAGGCTGGGTGCCACGCGATGTTCCGGCCATCGGCTGGTGAGTTCGGCGACGATCTCGGCATGAGACTGCTCAGCAGGCATAACGCCCAAAGTCTAGGGCCAGAGCCTGCGCATCAGCGCTTCACGGTGGTGCAAGGCAGCTAGGCTGGCAGGCTGACCAGCGTACGACCACCAAGCGACGACCCACGCAACTTCTTTAGGATTCACGGACATGACCACCGCAGCTGAGCCCCGAACCGACGCGTCGATCACACCCGACGCGCGCGTACCGGAAAAGCCGGCGCTGGAAGGTCTAGAGGATAAGTGGATCGAGCGCTGGAAGACCGACGACACTTATGCCTTCGTGCGGCCTAAGACACGGGCCGAGGTGTACAGCATTGACACTCCCCCGCCTACCGTGTCGGGCTCACTGCATGTCGGCCACGTCTTCTCCTACACGCACACCGATTTGATCGCGCGCTTCCAGCGGATGCGAGGCAAGCACGTCTTCTACCCGATCGGCTGGGACGACAACGGCCTACCGACCGAGCGCCGGGTACAGAACTTCTATGGCGTGCGCTGTGATCCCAACGTGCCGTACGACCCAGACTTCACACCGCCCGAGAAGCCAGATCCAAAGCATGAGCTGCGGATCAGCCGCCCCAACTTCGTGGAACTGTGCCATGCGCTAACCCACGTGGATGAGAAGGCGTTCGAGGACCTGTGGCGCAGGGTTGGGCTCAGCGTGGACTGGTCCAGCCTTTACACCACCATCGGGGACGAGTCCATCACCGTTGCGCAGAAGGCATTTCTTCGTAATGTCATTCGCGGCGAGGCGTACCTGGCCGAGGCTCCAACGCTGTGGGATGTCTCGTTTCAGACTGCCGTCGCGCAAGCGGAGCTGGACGCACGGGACTATCCCGGGGCTTACCACCGCATAGCGTTCCACGGCGCCGATGGTCCGGTCTACGTTGAGACCACCCGGCCGGAACTTATCGCTGCCTGTGTGGCGCTCATCGCCCATCCCGACGACGAGCGCTATCGACCGCTGTTCGGCACGACCGTCACCGGTCCGCTCTACGGTGTTCAGCTTCCGGTCCTCGCCCATCCGGCCGCTGAGCCGGAGAAGGGCGCCGGCATCGCTATGTGCTGCACCTTCGGAGATCTGACAGATGTCACCTGGTGGCGCGAGCTGCAGCTGCCCGCCCGGGTGATCATCGGACGGGACGGCCGGATCGTCCGGGACAGGCCGGAGTGGATTGTGGATCAGGACGCCTGGGACGGAATTGCAGGCAAAACGATCATCTCCGCTCGCGAGTCGGTGGTGCTGGACCTGGGCGCGTCCGGTGATCTTGAAGGCGAGCCGACGCCAACGTTGCGCAAGGCCAACTTCTATGAGAAGGGCGACAAGCCGCTGGAGATCGTCTCGACCCGGCAGTGGTACATCCGCAATGGCGGCCGTGATGATGATCTTAAGCGCGAGATGCTGAAACGCGGCGAGGAGCTGGAATGGATTCCGCCGCACATGAAGTACCGCTACGCCAACTGGGTCAGCGGCCTCAACGGCGACTGGCTGATCTCGCGGCAGCGGTTTTTCGGCGTGCCGTTCCCTGTCTGGTACACGCTGAATCCCGATGGCGAACCTGACTACGCGCACCCAATTCTTGCCAGCGAGGAAAGCCTGCCCATCGATCCGAGCTCCGACGTGCCACCCGGTTTCAGTAAGGATGACCGTGGTAAGCCTGGCGGCTTCGTTGCCGATCCCGACATAATGGATACCTGGGCGACCTCTTCGCTTACCCCGCAGATCGCCTGCGGATGGGAAAGTGATCACGAGTTGTTCGAGGTCACTTTTCCAATGGATCTCAACACCCATGCTCACGAGATCATCCGAACCTGGTTGTTCTCTCGTGTGGTGCGCGCTCACTTCGAGAACCATTCGTTGCCGTGGTACCGCTCCATGATCAGCGGCTTCGTGATGGATCCCGATCGTAAGAAGATGAGCAAGTCCAGGGGCAACACCGTGGTGCCGACCGATGTACTGGAACGCTACGGTTC
Organism: Propionibacteriaceae bacterium; assembly: GCA_045806785.1. GTDB lineage: Bacteria > Actinomycetota > Actinomycetes > Propionibacteriales > Propionibacteriaceae > Microlunatus. The sequence continues at coordinate 26,505 of JBJMIR010000122.1, forward strand.
GGACGCCGTACGCTGGCGCGCCGCGAAGATTCGGCCAGGGCTGGACTCGCCATTTGATCAGCGGGAAATGAAGGTTGGACGGCGGCTGGCATTGAAGATCTTGAACGCCAGCAAGTTCGTCCTTGGTGCCGGCGCTGTCGACGACTCGGCGGCGATTACCGAACCGGCAGATCTGTCGTTACTCGGGCAGCTCGGCGCTTTGATCATCGAGGCGACGTCGGCATTCGAGGCCTACGACTACACCGGCGCTCTGGAGAGCACCGAGCAGTTCTTCTGGCAGTTCTGCGACGACTACCTGGAGCTGGTCAAGGAGCGGGCGTACGGCTCAGCCGATGATGCCGGCGCCGCATCGGCTCGAGCCACCTTGAGATTCACCTTGGACATCGTGCTGCGACTGTTCGCGCCGATCATGCCGTACGTCACGGAGGAGGTGTGGTCGTGGTGGAAGAGTGGCTCCATCCACCAGGCGAACTGGCCGGTGGTCGAGGAGATCGCTGCCAGCGGCGATCCGGCGCTACTGAGTGACGTGTCCGCTGCGCTGATCCAGATCCGTGGTGCGAAATCCCAGGCAAGCGTGTCGATGAAGACCGAGATCAGCCTCGCGAAGTTCTACGGCACCGTGGATGCGCTCAGGCATCTCCAGTCGGTGGTGTCCGACTTGCGTGCTGTCGGTCGGATCGGTGGCGATGTCATCTGGGTCGAAACCGATGGCCCGATAGCGGTGGACGTAACTCTGATCTCACCCCCAAGGTAGCTAGTCGCCACTCAACGAAACCGGTCACTTCCAACGCGTAACGGCCCATATTTGAGGTGGTTAGTGACCGGTTTCCAATAGAAGTCCGGTGGCGAGTGACCGGTTTGCACAGCCGCGAGCCCGTGTTGAGCCTTGTCCACAGATGCGTGGGAGTTAGCACGATCCGGGTCGGCGTCCGGAACCTTCCGGCATGGCAATGCATGAGGTCGCCCGCACTCCGGTACGCGGATGGCTGCGGGGGCCGGAGTGGGAACGCATTACGCGCGGTGTGTATGCCGCCGCGTTGAACCGCACCGAATTGGACGAGCTGGCGGCGTGGCAGCTGGTCTTGCCGCGTACCGCCGCGTTCTCCCACCTGACGGCTGCTCGGCTCCGGGGCTGGTGGCTGCCGGCCACCATTTCTTCTCCGATCTTCGCAGCCATGCTGGACGCCGATCCCCGTCCTCGTCGGCCCGGACTGCTGGTATGCCGCCATACTCAGCCGTTCCCGATGAACCTCGTGAACGGGCTTCGAGTCACTACGGCGGCCGAAACGATCCTCGCTGCCGCCCGTGACCTCGGCGTACTCGATCTAGTCATCCTTGGCGACTCAGCGCTGCGGCTGCGACACTGCACACTGACTGATCTCCAGATCACAGCTCGGCAGCGGCGACGCGGTGCACCTCTGTTGCGACGAGTGATCCCGCTGCTGGATGCCCGGAGCGAGTCTGCTTGGGAGTCCATCATGCGAGTGCTGCATCAGGCGGCCGAGATTCCGGTGACCCCGCAGGAGGACATCTTCAACGAGCGGGGACGCTTCATGGCCCGCGCCGATCTACGGATTAACGGGACCCGGCGGATCCACGAGTACGACGGCGAGATGCATCGTGATGCTGACGTCCATGAGCATGACCTGGAACGTGACCGTGCCCTCCTCGGCGATGGTTGGGAGCGGCACGGTTTCACATCAAAGCACCTCCGGCGAGATGGCGCTGCGATCATTGAGGACGCGGATCGCCTGCTCGGACGGACCTGGAATCCGCGTCGGCTGGCTGCGTGGCAGAGCTTGCTCGACCACTCACTCCTCGGACGAGCCGGTCGAGCCCGGGCCTATCGCCAGTGGCGGCGGGCCACGGCCGAAACTGGTCAAATGTAACCAGAAGACAGCCGAGATCCGGGTGGTTCGTGACCGGTTTCGTAAAGGGCGGGGTCAGGCGCTCTTCTCGCGACGCTCCCGCTTCGCAAGCTTCTCCCGGGGCACCAGCGTCGGCAGCACGGAGTCCCTGACGACTTCGGCGGTGATGATCACCTGGGCGATGTCATCGCGACTGGGCACGTCGTACATGACATTGAGCAGGACCTCTTCGAGGATTGCCCGAAGGCCTCTGGCACCGGTACCGCGCAGCAAGGCAAGATCAGCGATGGCCTCGACGGAATCCGGAGTGAACTCAAGATCGACTCCGTCCAGCTCGAAGAGCTTCCGGAACTGCTTGACTAGCGCGTTCCGCGGCTCGACAAGAATGCGGATCAGTGAGTCACGGTCCAGCGGACTGACCGAAGAGATCATCGGCAGTCGGCCGACGAACTCAGGAATCAAGCCATACTTGACCAGATCTTCGGGACGTACGTCGCGGAAGGGATCGTCTGATTCCGGCCGGCGAGAGACGATGTCATTGTTAAAGCCCAAGGGGCGCTTGCCGATGCGCTGGCCGATGATGTGATCAAGTCCAGCGAACGCGCCACCGACAATGAACAGCACGTTCGTGGTGTCGATCTGGATAAAGTCCTGGTGCGGATGCTTACGACCGCCCTGCGGCGGCACCGATGCCGAGGTTCCCTCCAAGATCTTCAGCAGAGCTTGCTGAACGCCCTCACCGGACACATCGCGGGTGATCGACGGGTTCTCACTCTTCCGCGCGATCTTGTCGACCTCGTCGATGTAGATGATGCCGGTCTCGGCTTTCTTGACATCGAAGTCGGCCGCCTGGATCAGCTTGAGCAAGATGTTCTCGACGTCCTCGCCGACGTAACCGGCCTCGGTCAACGCCGTCGCATCCGCGATCGCAAACGGCACATTCAGCATTTTCGCCAGTGTCTGGGCGAGGTAGGTCTTGCCGCAGCCGGTTGGGCCGATCAACAAGATGTTGGACTTGGCGAGTTCGACGCCATCGTCTTCGGTACGCCGGGCCGGGTTGGTGGCTTGTGCCTGGACGCGTTTGTAGTGGTTATAGACAGCAACGGCCAGGGCTTTCTTCGCGTTGCTCTGGCCGATCACATAGCTATCAAGAAACAGGCGGATCTGCTGTGGCTTGGGCAGCTCATCGAGTAGGCCGACTTCGCCGCCCTCGGAGAATTCTTCTTCGATGATCTCGTTGCAAAGATCGATGCATTCGTCACAGATATAGACGCCGGGACCAGCGATCAGCTTCTTGACCTGCTTCTGGCTCTTTCCACAGAAAGAGCATTTCAGCAAGTCGCCGCTCTCTCCGATGCGCGCCACACCGCCTCCTCTCCGTGCCCGACCTTTTGGCTGGCGCCCCAATCTGTGGCTGGTTTCCCACCCTAGCCTGACCCATCGGTGAAGTGGAGCACATTTGATCCACTGGTCAGGCAGACGGTGCCACTAGACCGGAACAGCCTTCAGCGATGTCAAGACCTCGTCGATGATGCCGTAATCACGTGCCTGGTCCGCCGTCAGGTACTTATCCCGCTCGATGTCTCGACTGACCTCTTCTGTCGTCCTGCCGGTGTCTTCGGCCAGCATCTGCTCCATCAGCGATCGAATCCGCAAGATCTCTCTGGCCTGGATCTCGATGTCGGAGGACTGCCCGTAGCCACCCTCTGTCGCCGGCTGGTGAATCAGGATCCTGCTGTTCGGCAGCGCGAGCCGCTTGCCCTTGGTGCCGGCCGCCAAGATCACCGCGGCTGCCGAGGCTGCCTGCCCAAGGCACACCGTGCGTACGTCTGGCTTGATGTACCGCATGGTGTCGTAGATCGCGGTCAGAGCAGTGAAGGAGCCACCCGGTGAGTTGATGTAGATCTCAATGTCGCGCTCAGCGTCCATCTGTTGCAGACAAAGCAGCTGAGCCATCACGGCATTGGCTATGTCGTCCGAGATTGGCGTGCCGAGGAAGATGATTCGATCCTCGAAGAGCTTTGTGTACGGGTCGATGCGGCGCATGCCGTACGACGTCCGCTCCTCCCACTGCGGGATGTAGTAATCCATCGTCGGGGAGAGCGGCTGGCCAACGGCAGTCTGGCCCAAGGTGAAGGGCGAGCCAACTGTGTTGCTCATCTTGATTCGCTCCTTCACTGGTTCGGGGCCTGAGCTGACGGGATCTGAGCAGCAGTTGCAAAGACATGATCAATGAAGCCGTACGTCAGAGCCTGCTCGGCGGTGAACCACCGGTCGCGATCGGAATCTGCCTCGATCTGTTCCAGGGTCTGACCGGTGTGCTCGGCAATCAGCCGCTGCATCGTCGACTTGATGTGGAGCGACTGTTCAGCCTGGATTCGGATATCGCTGGCCGTGCCACCGAGCCCGCCGGAGGGCTGGTGCATCATGATCCGGCTGTGCGGCAATGCATACCGCTTGCCCTTCTCCCCCGCACAGAGCAGGAACTGACCCATCGATGCGGCCAATCCGATAGCGACGGTTGCCACGTCGTTGGAAATCCACTTCATGGTGTCGTAGATCGCCATACCGGAGTCGACCGACCCACCGGGCGAGTTGATGTAGAGGTAGATGTCCTTGTGTGAATCCTCTGCGTTCAGCAAAAGCATCTGCGCGCAGATGGCATTGGCGTTTTCGTCTTTTACTTCAGATCCAAGGAAAATGATGCGGTTCTGGAGCAAGGCTTGGTAGACATTGTCGTCGAGTCCGAAACCGTTGCGGTTGCCAGAGTTATAGCCAGCGGCGCTTGGTGCCCAGGGCTGATCGGAGGCACTGAAAAACGGAGATCCGGGGGTGGGGTTCACGTTGACGAACCTACCCCGCGGCGTCTTGGGAGTCGTGAGGAAATCGCGTCTGTTCGCTGTGGGCGCAGAAGGGTGATGATCACCGGAAACGCCGCAATTCCGATCGACGGCTGATCTCAATTCCTGAAACGCTTGCCGGCAGCTGAGCTTCCCAGGAAGACCGAAGTGCTTGACGTACCAGGCAATCAGGCGTTCGAGCCCTGCTCTTGTTCCTCGGCCAGGCGCTCGCCTGGCTCGAGAGCGACATCGTCCGCAGGCTGAGGCGCGGTATCGTCGGCCGGCTCAGACGTAGGGTCGGAGAGGCTGCCATCCTCGTGAAGGTTCGCCAGGGGGACCACCGAGCCGTTGGAATCAGTCACAGTCGCGGACTCCACGATCATGGCCAGTGCCTTACCGCGGCGGATCTCGAGCATGTACTCCTCGATGTGGTGCGGATGCTCCTTGAGATGATCAGCAATCTGCTGCGGCGCCACGCCCTCGCTCTGCGCCTTCCGCAGAATGTGTTGAGTGAGGTCGTTCTGATCCACATCAATTGAGCGCTCATCGCCGACCTTGTCCAAGATGATCTGCGCCTTGAGGGCCTGCTCGCCCCGTTGCTCCAAGTCAGCCCAGAACCCCTCCTCAGTTTGATCTTCGCCAACATCGGCGAGGTACTGCTCGACGGTCAGGCCTGCCTGGGTGAGTTGTTCAGTGATCTGCTTCCGGCGTTCGTCGACCTCGGAGTTGAGCAGATGCTCGGGCACCTGGATATCAACCTGTCCGATCAGCCTCTCCAGCACGGCGTCACGGGCCTGGCTTGCCTGCTCGAGTCGTGCCATTCGAGTGAGGCGTTCTTTGATATTGGCCCGCAGCTCCTCCATGGTGTCGAATTCCGAGGCCTCCTGGGCGAACGCATCGTCGGCCTCAGGAAGTTCAGCCTTTTGGACCTTGCTGACGGTGACCTCGATGTCGGCCTCCTGGTCCTGGAGAGGACCGCTGACCAGCGTTGAAGCAAAGGTTGCCGATTCGCCGGCGGAGAGTCCGATCACTGCCTCGTCCAGCCCGTCGAGCATCTGTCCGGAACCGATGGTGTACTCCACGTCATCGGCTGTGGCATCGGACAGCTGCTCTCCGTTTTTGCTCGCTACCAAGCTGATCGTGACAACGTCGCCGTCCTCAGCGGCGCGCGCCACAGTTTCTCGAGATCCAAAGCGATTGCGTAGTACCTCGATCTGGCCGTCGACCAGAGTCTCTGGTACATCCAGTGCAGCGACCTCTGCCTGGAGCGTGGAGAAGTCCGGTAGCTCAAACTCCGGCCGTACGTCGACCTCTGCGGTGAACTCAATGATGTCACCGTCCTCGAGTTTGGTGACCTCCACATCAGGCTGAGCCAACGGCGCGAGCTTGTTCTCGGTAACCGCTGCCCCATAGAAGTGCTGCCATGAGTTGTTGAACGCCTCTTGGATGATTACACCGCGTCCGAAGCGCTGGTCGATCACGACCGGCGGTACCTTGCCGCGCCGGAACCCTGGGATGTTGACCGACTTGGCGACCTCCGCGTACGCCTTGTCCATGCTGGGCTTGAGGTCCGAGAACGGCACCTCAACGGTGATCTTGACCCGGCTAGGGCTCAATTGCTCGACGGTGCTCGGCACGCTGCTTACTCCTGTGATCGTGGCAGGGGCGGTGTGGAGATCGCCCGGAACGGCTCACGCTGAGCCGCGGCAATCCTACGGGCAGGGTTTAACCCGGCCAAACCTCCGTACGACAGGTTCGGCCAACTGGATTGGTCGGTACGCTGGCGTGTCCTACACTCGTCCGCGAACGTTCGGCCGAGCCGGACGGCCGGGGCGTAGCGTAGCGGCTAGCGCGTCTGCTTTGGGAGCAGAAGATCGCAGGTTCGAGTCCTGTCGCCCCGACACCGTGATCGCATCGAGGGCGTCCGAGACGCTCAAGATCATCACGGAAACGCGGGTGTAGCTCAATGGCAGAGCCCCAGCCTTCCAAGCTGGCCATGCGAGTTCGATTCTCGTCACCCGCTCCACGGCGAAAGACCTAGTCAACTCGCTAATATTCCGAGGCACCTTGCTTACCCCTCGCAACTCGGGTCGTCATGGGCCATTAGCGGGCCATTAGTTGTCACTGAGGCGTCCGATTCGCGCATCGATCGCCGCCGCAATCTCTTGATCGCGCTCACTGGTCGCGTGCTGATAGATCAAAGCGGCGCGCATACTCGCGTGACCCATGCGATGCATCAGCTCGCGTGTGCTAGCCCCTGATGAGGCAGCCAAAGTATTGCCCGTATGGCGCAGATCGTGGAACCGGAAGCCGTCAGGCAGTCCGGCTTCGGCTACGCACTCAGGCCAACGTACTGATCGATGGAAGTTGTTTCTTCGCAACGCCGCCCCCTTTGGCCCTTTGAAGATCAGGTCCTCCGGATCTGTTGCGGGGAACTCGGCTAGATGCTCGCGCATAACCGCTACCAGCACGGAGGGCAAGGCCACTGTGCGGAAGCCGGCATCTGACTTTGGCCTGCCTGGAACGCGTTCGCCGTTCTGCATTTCAGCGAGCTTTCGCACAACGTGCACCACTCCGAGATCAAGATCAACATCTCGCGCACGGAGAGCCACCAGCTCACCCCAGCGCAGGCCGGTGAAGGCAGCGAAGATCACCAGCGCCTTAAACCGAAGTGGCATCAGGGCAGCGAGCCGCCACACCTGATCTGGAGACGCCGTCGGCCGTTCCGATGTCGGCTCCTTGTCGAACCCCCGCATCCGGCACGGATTCTCCGGGAGCAACCGGTCCTCCTTAATTGCCGTGTTCAAGATCGCTCGCAGCAGGCGGTAGGACTTTGCCGCAGTTGTTTCCGAACGACCCAGACGCAGAAGGTCGGTCCGCCACGAGCGGACAATCGCAGGCGTAATGCGATCCAGCGTCAGGTCGCCGAACCAGGGCATGATATGCAGCCGCAGCAGCATTGCGTATAGTTCGCGACTCCGTGGCTCGAGCCGCCGATCTTCAACCCAGCGGGTTGCGTAGCCGCCGAACAAGATCTTGCTCTGTTCTGGCGGCTGCCACTCGCCGCGGAGGACCCGGCCCTCCATCAACGTAAGCCATTGCTCCGCTGACCGCTTGCTGTCGAATGTTCTCGGCGCCGATCGG
>JBJMIR010000123.1:0-3810 GCA_045806785.1 Propionibacteriaceae bacterium
ACCGACGGTCGTGTCCTGGACGCCAGCACGGTGGAGCTGGTGCTGCTGGAGGCAGCCGCTAACGGGCACACCTTAGATGCCGGGCAGGCCGCTTTGGTTCGTTCCATGTGCACGTCCGGGGCGCGGCTGCAGCTTGCCATCGCGCCCGCTGGCGCCGGGAAGACAACCGCCATGCGCACCCTGGTCCGGGCGTGGCGCGACAGCGGCGGCCATGTGGTCGGGTTGGCGCCGTCGGCGGCCGCGAGCTTGTCAAGTTCTCTGTGTAAGTGAATTGTTGATCTTGAAGTTTGTTAGGTGTGTTGGCCTCCCTCCGGCGTTGATGGTGTGCCGGTGCTGCGCGCCGGCGAGATTGGCCTGGATGGAGGAACGGCCGCGGTGTGAGTCATCGTCACATCCTGGGGTCGAGACGTCCCGGGAACGCGATGCTCAATGCGCCGTAGGCAGCGTTCCAGCCTTGTACCAGGCCGCCTTCGACGAGCTTGGGTGGCGCCTTACGCTGATGCCTCGGCGCGCCGGCTTCCTTAGCGCGCTGTCGGGCGCGTTTGTCTTCGATGTCGCGGATCGCTAGCCACAACAGTTTGACCACCGCGTCGTCGTTGGGGAAATGGCCCCGGTTCTTGATGATCTTGCGCAGTTGATAGTTCAACGATTCGCTAGCGTTGGTGGTGTAGAGGATTTTGCGGACCTCCGGCGGGAACTCCAAAAACGGGATGAACCGCTCCCAGGCGTCCCGCCACACTCGCACGGTCGCCGGATACTTTTTGCCCCACACCGAGCCCTCGAAGATGTCCAGCTCGGCGGCCGCGGCGTCGGCGGTGGCGGCGGTGTAGATGGACCGTAGCGCCGCGGCCACACCCTTACGGTCGTCGTAGGAGATGAACCGCATCGAGGCCCTAATCAGATGCACCACACAGGTTTGCACCACCGTGTGCGGCCAGGTGGCCTCGATCGCTTCGGGGAAGCCGGTCAGCCCGTCCACGCAGGCGATCAGCACATCTTGGACGCCGCGGTTGCGGAGCTCAGCCAATACCCCGGCCCAGAACTTGGCGCCCTCAGAGGTTTGCACCCAAATGCCGAGCACATGCTTGATCCCGTCGGTATCAACCCCGACCGCGATATGGGCGGCCTTGTTACGAACCTGATGGCCGTCGCGGATCTTCACAATCAGCGCATCCAGGTAAAGGATCGGATAGATCGGCTCCAGCGGGCGAGCCTGCCAAGCTTTCACCTCCTCAGCGACCGCGTCGGTGATATTGGAGATCGTTTCGTGGGACAGCTCGGTGCCCAAGGTGCGTTCCAGGTGGGCCTGGATATCCCGGATCGTCATGCCGCCCGCATACAAGGAGATGATCATCTCCGACAGGCCGCCCAGCCGGCGTTCGCCCTTCGGCACCAACCTGGGGTCGAAGCTGCCGTTGCGGTCCCGCGGAGTCGACAAGTCAATGTCGCCGACCTCGGTGCCCAGCCGTTTCGCCGTGACCCCGTTGCGGGAATTGCCCGAGCCGTGCCCGGCCCGGTCATGCTTCTCATAACCCAGGTGATCGGTGAGCTCGGCCTGCAGGCCAGCCTCGAGGACTCGTTTCACCAGCTCAGGCAGAAACCCGCCCTCACCGGTCAACTGCACCCCACCCTCGTCGACCTTGGACATTAGATCGTCTAAGAACCCCTGATGGAGCAGCCGATCCACCGCTTCTTTTGCCGGTCCTTTCACCGGCTCCCCCGTACTCATGTCGTCCATCCTGTGCCCTCACTCCCTCCGAAGTGTTTACACAGAGAAGCTGACACCTCCCATGGCTCCACGATTCGGCACGGGCCCGCTCGGCGAGTCGGCCGGCTGACTCCCGCAGGGTGGGTGCCTTCAACGCTCGAGTCAGGTAAGCGATCTCGCCGGTCATATCGCGGGTGGCGGTTTTGGCGCTGCTCACTAGGCCGTCCCTTCGTCGGTCACGCCCAATGCGCTGTCTGAACCGTCCCGAGTTCCGTGCCGCATCGTTTCTGGTCAGGAAGGATGCGATCATGCCGAAGCATTACGAGGCCGAGGTCAAGGCTCGGGCGGTGCGACTGGTTGCCGAACACCAGGTTGAATCCGGTTCGGTGACCAGGTCGTGTGAGGCCGTGGGGCGACGCCTCGGGATTAGCAAGGAGACCTTACGGGGATGGTGTCGCCAAGCCCAGGTCGATGCCGGGGAGCGTGAGGGGGTCACCAGCGAGGAGTTGGCTGAGATCAAGCGGCTGAAGGCCGAAAATCGGCGACTGCGGGAAGATGTGGAAATTCTCCGCGCCGCGACAACTTTCTTCGCGGGGGAGCTCGACCCCCGAAACCGTTGATCATGGGATTCATCGACACCTTGCGCGCTGAGGGCTGTGCGGTCGAGTCGATCTGCCGAGTGCTGCGTGAGCAGGGCTGCCAGATCGCCGCGCGGACCTACCGGGCCTGGCGGGCGACGCGGCAGCCGGCGGCACGGACCGTCAGCGATGCCATGGTGATCAACGCCATCGTCGATTCCAGGTTCAGCACCGATCCTGAGGGTCGGCGTCGGCTCACCCCAGAGGGGCTTTATGGGCGACGGAAAATGACCGCCTACCTGCGCCGCAACGGCTTCCCTGATATCGCGGCCTGCACTGTCGACCGGTGTATGCGCATCCTCGGCGTCAAAGGGGTGCGCCGCGGCAGAAAGGTCCGCACTACCGTCGCAGCCAAGGATGGCCGCCGCGCCGGTGATCTGCTCGACCGCGACTTCACCGCCCCGGCACCGAATCGGGTCTGGGTCGCCGACTTCAGCTATGTCCGGACCTGGCTGCGGTTTGTTTATGTGGCCTTCATCGTCGATGTTTTCGCCCAGCGAATCATCGCCTGGCATGCCGCGACCAGCAAGGTCACCGACCTGGTGATGATTCCGCTGCGGATGGCGCTGTGGCAGCGCACCTATGAGGGGCATCCCGCCGAGCTCGGGCAGCTGATCCACCACTCCGACGCCGGCAGTCAATACACCTCGATCCGGTTCACCGACCACCTCGATGTGGAGCAGATCGCCCCCTCGATCGGCTCGATCGGCGACGCCTACGACAACGCCTTGATGGAGTCGATCATCGGCCTCTACAAGGCCGAATGCATCGACACCGACGTCTTCCACCCCGGGCCCTACAAGAGCCTCGGAGACGTCGAATACGCCACCGCCGGATGGGTCGAGTGGTACAACAACCGCCGACTCCACAGCTCGCTCGGCTACCTCCCGCCAGTCGAGTTCGAACAAGCCCACTACGCTGCCCTCAACCCCGAGGTGCAGCCAATATGAGAAGCGGCACAAAACTCGGGACGCTTCAATCACCACACCCACTTCCTGCAAAAAGGCTGGACCTGCCGCATCAACGAAAACGGGCTACCCGAATGGACCCCGCCCCGCTGGATCGGCGCTGATCAACCACCCCACATCAACGCCCGCATCCAACGCATCCACACCCAACGTGAACTCGACCGACGTGATCCGCGACGAACACCGACCGCGGCCTTAGAGCGTGCGCAAACGGCGATCAACACGGCAAGCATCAACAGGGTTGAAGTTAGCCGCGAGCCAAGAAGCGTCCCCAGATTTACTCATCGGAGTTATCTGCCAACCGTGAGAGAATTTGCCAAATATTCAGCGTCGTAGGACGTCTCCTTGTCCCGTAATTCGCCGATAACTGGAGAGCGAGCACATATGGCTGTTGATCTCAATGCGGCAGCGGATCGAACATCCGTCGAAGCTGAGCCGGTTGCACATAAGCCCTCCCACATTCATGGCTTACGAGATGATCGCTGGCCCGATCGAC
>JBJMIR010000124.1:0-157664 GCA_045806785.1 Propionibacteriaceae bacterium
TTCAATAACCTCGGCTGGCGGGACTTCGCCAGGATTCATCAGTACGACCAGCCGGTAGCCCTGCGGGTAGTGCTCTTCGCAGCGGGCCTTGCGGTCGGGACGATCGTGCAAGTCCTGGCGCATGTAACCCCAATGGCTGCACCAGTGCGACCCGAGGACTGTGCCGTCCTCTGCCATCGCATACGCAATCCCGTCGCCGTTGCGAGAGTTGCTGAACAAATAGATGGCTGGAAGCGCGCCATCCTCCTCCGGTGACTGATCCAGCGTGAATGCCGGATCCGATGGGTCGATCCAGATGCCTTCGTGGTTTCGGTAGGCGGAGGGTCCAAGAGTGCCGGCGCTGACCATCTCGCCGTCGCGCAGCTCGTAAGGCAATCCGTCTTTCCAATAGTGCTCACTCATTTCGCGCCTTTCTTGCGAAGCCGTTGGACTTCGCGCTCAAGACCGCGACGAATCAGATAACTAAGCGGGCGGTCCTCTTTATCAGCAAGCTTTTGCGCCTCGAGGTAAAGAGCATCGGAAACCCGAACCATTACTTGGTGATCTAACTTGCGCGGACTCATCGGCGTTGACATTAGTTCGCCGTGATTTACCCGGCAAGTTATTGGCTGCGTGATTTAACTAATTCACTTTTAGTGCCCGTTGTGCCACATATCACCACCCGAAGCTCCGTAATTCGGATGCGCTTTGTGCGTTCGGACCGTACGGTTCTACCTGTGACTGATGCCAGTGACGAGTTCGACTCGGTTACTCGAACGGCAACGCCCGACGAGGAGCAGGCCGCGTTTGAGCAGCTTGGCCGATGGTTTCAACTAATTGACAACTGGTCAGGAAAGCGATACGAACAGCCGTGGCCTGTCGGTCCAGCCCGGTTCCCCGCTTGTCGGCGACGATCGGGCCACCGACCCCTTGCACGTCTCGCACGCCGCCCGCCAAGGAATCGCCACCGCCCAAGACCATCTTCACGCCTTACGCATGCTGATTCAGAAGGCCGAATCACTGCCTACCTTCGCTCCGTTCACGCTGTGCCGGGCGGCGATTGAAGGAGGCGCTGTTGCTGTTTGGCTGCTGGCTCCGCAATCTCGAGACGAGCGAATCCGCCGACGCCTGGTTCTCGCTACTCAAAATGCGTTCGATGCGGATGGAGCGCTCAAGGTGATGGGCAAGCCTTCATCGCTCAGTAAGCGATTGAATGAGATCCGCGCTGTGGCAAGTAAGCGCTCTGCGCTTGAGCCAGATCTCATCGTCAGTCGGCCGCCCGGATTGGGACGGATGGTCAGCGAAGCTGGTGATGCGTTTGTACTCGGGTCGGAAGCTGCCGTGGTGTCCTGGAAGGCATGTAGCGGTCTGGCCCATGGCCGTCAATGGGCGTCTGTCACAATGCTGGATCGCGATGAGATCGAGCGGATGGCCAACGAAATCAACGTCAAGATGACCGCATCCTTCCGCAATGTCTTATCAGTGACCGCGATCGCCGTTGCTTTCAGTATTGAGGCGCGTCGGTTATTTGACTTGCGCAGCTCAAGGCATCACCTGTGAAGCAGAAACAGAAAAGCCCCGCCGAAGCGGGGCATCTGTCCGATTGGTATCTCACGTTCACCAAGCGGTAAGGTTCTCTCAGCCATAAAAGAACGGACGCAGCCTATCCGAATTACGTGAGTGCGTACAACCCTCCGCCGTAAGTACCCAGTGGGATTAGCACTGGGGCGATAGCACCCGGCTCAGCGAAGCTGACGAGGAAGCCGTGAGATTTAGGTCCGGCAGCCGCATTTCCTAGCGACTACAAGGCGCCCGCCGATGGATGCACCGAAGGGAAACCAATTCGCAGTTTCCGTAGCTTTGCCGCGCCCATGCTCCAGCGATTCGGCGTTGGTGCAGGCAAAGACGGGAATGAAGCCGGGCGGAGCCCGTCCCTTCTTCCCTCCGGGTCTCCCCCAGCCTGCGGCGAACCCCCAGGGGTTCTTGCACCGGAAGGGTGCGTCACTGCGGCTGATGCTCAAGCGATCGGAAGCGAGTTACTTCCTCTCGACCGGATGAAGAGATGCGTCAAGAGGGGTGATCGGCGCTCGTCTGCGCTAACAATCGCGCCTGCTGACGCTTTAGCTGTCTGTATGAATCGCGGACATATTCAGTGAATTCATCGGGGAAACCGGGGATGGCGAAAACTTGCGAGTGGTCCCCGCGCTGCCACTCCGCTAGGAGCACGTCGTAACCAATGACATGAGCGCAGAAGCGCGAAATGCACTTGGGCATCTCTTCCTCGATGAGCAGATCGCCCTTCGATGCCAGCAACTCGTACATCACGCGGTTCTTAGGCTGGAACACTGTTGTCATCCAGAGCTCCCATGCCTCTCGTTGCTCTTTGCTCAAATCCTTGGCGGCGTAGTCGAAGTTAGGAACGGTCGGGCTGTACCTCTCACAAAAGGCATCGAAAGCGACTCGGCCGGACTCAATCATGACGAATAGGGGTCCATACAACTCGGCTAGCTGGCGATTTACACGCGCAAGTTCGTCCTGACGCTGTTGAAGGTGCTGGCTGCTCCGATGTGTAAGGACGTAACCAATAAACACCGCGAGAATGGTCGCAATCGCCGCGACGAGCGCAGCAATCAAGGACGTCACGGTGAGCAACTCCAATAGGCCGGTCCTCGAATCAACATACCGGTGACGGGAAACCCGCTCATGTAGGGCATGCTCACGAACCAAGGTCACTACTCACGCTCAAAGTGCAGAGTCACCTTCCGCGCAGAGGGATTTGTGCATCAAAGGGGACTGCTGCAATCACACGTTTTTTTCATACGGATCAGTCAGTAGTTCCCACGCGCGTTCCAGCGCCATCTCTGCTCGGAGCGACCAGTCTGACAGTCGCCGCCCTTCGCTTGATGATCTTGGGTGTTCAGCGAACGCCAGCGCTGCCTCCGCGAACTTCGCCAAGTTTGCGGCACGCCCTACGACTTGTTCGCCCGTGTTGCGGACATCGTTTCGTTGCAGAGTCACAAGAACATCCTCTCCGCTTCTAGTTCTGCGCTTACCCCCTTCTCTGCATCATCGAATACGAGTTGACTCTGTTCGGCGGTTTCGTAGCGTCCGGTCGCTGGATTCAGTGTTGCCGTGTGCGAGCAGTGGCCTCCGAACCAACCGCACTCAGAGCAGCGACCGTGTTCCTCGAAACCGTTGGCAACGATGTGCTCGGTAGTTCCTGCGATGAAGTCGACGCCGAGCGCGTTCTGCATCATCCGGCCTTCTTTGAAGTCCCGGCCCGTGATCTTCTTGAGCCAGTAGTTGTAGGTCTTGCGGATCACCTTGGCCATCAGACAGCAGGTCCCTTCCCCATCTTCGGCGCCCATGTCGATTCACGCTTGCCGGTCGTTCGATACTCCTCACACCGCTTGACGGTGGTGTTCAACCTCTTGCCGACCCTCAGCAGCGCACTACACCGACAGCAGTAGTAACGATCCGATTCGAGACCGTTCGGCTCCCCTGGCATGACGTGAACCGCTGGGAATGGCCACGGCTTCGGCGGCGCGCCGTGTAACAGCGTGTCGCTCATCAGAACGGCTCCCGCTTCTTCTGCTCTTCCAGCAAGTCATCGACCCACTTCACGACCTGTTTTGCCGTTGCCCTGGCCGCGTACCTCCTCAGCGTGGCCTGCTGCCACCTCTCGGCCCGACTCGTCACTGATCGAAGCGCGAACCACTACCCGCTTTTCATCGTGAAAAAGCAGAGAAGAAGTGAGGCCCCAGGTGGGGTGATCGGCACGGAACTTGTCGAGGCGTTCGGCCACGGGGACGTAGTTGGAGAGATCAAAAGCCATTACTCACCACCTCCCAGGTGCATCCGCTTCCATCCCTGAGTAGTGAGCCGCCAGCCCCAACCACAGACGCGGCAGACAATCCGGCCCTCGGTGACGGTCGAGTAATCGAGGTCGGGCACATCGCAACGGTGGAAGGCGCTCACAGGACGTCCTCCAGAATCTGAATCGTCCAGCCGCCCCGCGTGACTTCGCAGAACTCATCGGGATCAATGCCCAACTCACGAAGGGGATTAAGACGCCATTCGAGGCGAGCGCATTCGGTCAGGGTGCGCACCTGTGCTTCCGCTTCGGATTCAAGCTCGCCAGTCTCAAGATCAACACGGCGCTGAGTGCGCTTCCAGACTTCGGAGCGCAGCTCGTCGGTCTGCCAGTGTTTGCGATCGGCCTTGCGCCTGCGCTTGAACGTCTTTCCGAGTGCTTCGATGCGAAACAGATCCTCGGTCATCACAGCAGCCATGCGGTCGATCAGATCGTCCCTACGCCGTTTCAGATTCTCTATCTCGTCGCAGACGGCATCTAACTCGGTTCCCAATTCCTCAGCAGTAGCCATTTCAGCTCCCTGCCACTTGCTGGGTCTGAACCCATGCCTCGTAGTCGGCACAGGGCTCGCACAGCTCGTTTTCGCTCGGAGCGAGGCAGAGCGAGCAGACACCGGGCGCTGGATCGTAGTAGCCCAGATCGGTCAGCTCGTCCCGGTCCATCTCCGCTTCACGTGCGGCGACTTCTTCATCGGGAGGCGCCGCAGGGCGGACGGGAGCCGCCCATTTTCGATCGGAGGTCCAGCATGAAGTACGTCGTTTCTTGGCAACCCCGCCCGAACATGACGGAGGAAATGCAGGCGCGGTCCCTACAGGTCTTCGAGAAATGGTCGCCCGCCGAGGGCACGAACTTCTTGCAGTTTTTGGGGCGAATAGACGGCCCGGGTGGTTTCGCGGTTGTAGAGACGGACGATCCGGCACTGCTCGCCCGGGACACGGCCATCTTCAGCAATTTCTTCGACATGACCGTCTACCCGGTTTTAGATGTGCAGGAGGCGGCACGCATCGGCGGTGAGGCACTCGAGTTCATTCGATCCGCGTGATCAGCGACTCAATCCTTTTGAGACTCTTGTTGGGACAGTCACAGTGGTGAGGAAGTGTGATGGCGGCTCGACCCCCGGCTGATTAGTCATGAATGGCGGTAACGCCCACGACGAGCTGGAGCGGCGCTACGAGGAGCGCCGGGTGAGAAACAGACAGCCCCTCTTTTGGCTGTTTCGACGGCAAATGGGGCTCAGGCGTAGCGTTTGTGCTCTTCGAGGAACGGAGGGAGACCGGCCTTGTCGGACAAGATCTATGTCCAAAGCAACGAGGCGGACGGCAACCGAGTGCTGGCCTTTCGCCGGGATGGGGATGGATCGCTGACGCAGATCGGCAGCTTTACCACCGGCGGCGCGGGAAGCGGGACGCCCCACCTTCAATCGCAGGGGTCTGTCGTCTTGGCCGGTGGCGGCAGCCATCTGCTTGTCGTGAATGCTGGCAGCGGTCAGCTGAGCGTCTTTGCGACGGGTGAGGATGAGCTTAGGCTGCTTCAGACAACTCTTAGCGGCGGCGGGGCGCCGAAGAGCGTCACCGAGCACAGTGGTCTTGTCTATGTCTTAAATACTGAAGGTCCTTCGCTTTCGGGCCTTCGTCTCAGCGATGAGGGCCTGGAGCCGGTCGTGGACTCGATGCGTGCGCTGCCCGACGGATCCGACCCGGCACAAATTGGGTTTACCCCGGACGGCACCGGAATCGTTGTCACGAATCGCGGCACGGATTCGATCGCCTTGTATCCAGTCGACGACTCCGGTCAGCTTGGCGAACCTGTCGAGCAACCGTCCTCTGGGCCCACGCCCTATGGCTTCGCCTTCCGAAACGATGGCACCCTGGTGGTGACCGAGGCGTTTGGGGCACAAGAAGGCAAGGCGGCTGCTTCGTCATATTTGGTGAGAAACGGCGCGATCACGCCGGTGTCCGGTTCGGTCGGGAACGGGCGCAGCGAGATCTGCTGGGCCGTCGTGACCAAAGACGGACGCTATGCGTTTACACGAACTTCGCCGACGGTGCAGTATCCCGCTACGCGCTCGGCGAAGACGGCAGTCTGAGCCTTGATGACGCTGCGGCCGGGATCGCGGTAGACGGTGAGACTGGCCTCCGCGATGAGGATCTGAGCGGCGATGGCCGCTTCCTGTATGCCCTTAACGCCGACTCCCGGCGCATCTTCGGCTGGGCGGTCGGAGCCGACGGCACGCTCTCGCCGCTCGGAGCGTGGGATGGGCTTCCGGAGTCGGTCGCCGGTCTAGCAGCCAGCTGAGCGCTGTGGCGAGGCCCTGTGATCGTGATCACATCTCTGCCAATTCGGGACTGATCGTTCCGAGCTCTCGCGTACCTTTAGCGAAAGTGACGAGCCCACGGCGGGGAGGGCATCATGAGCAAAGCGAAGCCGCCGACCGAGCCAGCCGGCGCAGGCCAAAATCGCGCGGTTGATGATTCGGAACGCGTACCAACTGATGGCAGAGATTGGCTATTTCTGCTGTTGAGCGCAGGAATAGCGGCATTATTGGCCATAGCAACGTCTTTGGTCAGTACATTCGCCGGCAACACTTCCTGGGCGTATGTGACCAGCGCGGCATGCGCAGTCCTCGCCCTGCTCATATTGTTCCTGGGCTTTCTCCGACTGCGCGGCTCGATACGAGACGCTGTGGCCGGTAGCTTCTTGTTGGGCTATTTGTGGTTACTGAGCCAGCTGCTCTTTCTTCCAGGTCTACGCGATGGGCTTCTTCAAAACCCATCCGGCCAGCTTGTGTTTCAGCAATTCACCGTGATTGTTGGGATTGTTGTGGCCTTTTACTTCATTGCCAGTGGAGCGGTAAACGTATCGGCCAAGTTGGCGAACGCGAGGTCAAAGGAAATCTCAGACGCAGAATCCAAGTACGACGCGCTCAAGCCTGTCGAGTTAGGAGACCGGGAGTATCTCGCGAGGCGGGAAGCGGCCAAGCAGTCGTAGTTATTGGATGTTCTCCAGTGGCCAGAAGATGGTCAGATCATCAAGAAGTGACCAGCTGCGTTTGAGGACGGCATCTAGCCCATCGAGATGATGACGATAAGATCGTCGCCGCCCTACCTGAGTTTCCTGTTTCATTCTTTGCCGCACCTACCAGAGCAACAGCCGATCTTGAAGATGAGCCTGAACCTGTCGCAGACTTTGAGGAGCGGGGTCCTACTAACACAGAACCCAGGGCGTCGAACAGGGAGAAAGGCAGGTCGTACACATCCACAACGAGGAACAGGTGACGCTCGTCCGCTGGCGTGCGGCTCAGCTTGGCCACGTGATCTTGAATGTGAGGCCTATCAAACGCGGCACTCAGCGCCTCATCGAGCTCACTGAAAGTCTCGGACGACTTTCCGACCAGCCACTGCCCGTCGGCGTCGGTGTAGATATTGCGCAGTCTGGGACGATCTTTAGGATCCCCGATCTAGATGTTCCACCACCACCACTTGCCTGGGAACGGCCATCCAAAGCCAGTGCGCCTGAGTAGGGATTGAAGCTGTAGGGAGGCACCACCGTCGGTCGCCAGCTGGGTCACCTCGACAGCGCCTCGGCGGCCGTCTGGGTAGTCAAATAAGGCGTCAACGACGCCCTGCTTCGGCGGCACCTCATTCGCGGTGGCTGTCGCACCGAGCGTGCGCTCAGCGATTAGACACGCAGTCTGTTCGACGTGGTCGAGGCCTCGAAGACGTTCCAACATGAGTAGTTCCCTATCAGGTTCTGATCTTCCGCTGGAATCTGGCCACGTTATCGGCGGGGTGCTTGGCTGTAGCGGAATCGAACCGGCGTTCGATACAATGAGCATGTCCACAGCCGACCAGCTGCTAGGCGCGGCGAGTTGCATGGCACCGCGGTGCGGTACGCCGGCGAGGAACGTGACCTCGCCGAGTCGATCGCTGAGCTCCGCGAAATGGCCAATGGCCGTGACGATATCCTCGCTGAGGTTGCCGGCGGTGACCCACATTCCGACCGCACCATGATCACGAGAATCGAGCCTT
This sequence comes from Propionibacteriaceae bacterium, assembly GCA_045806785.1. Taxonomy (GTDB): domain Bacteria; phylum Actinomycetota; class Actinomycetes; order Propionibacteriales; family Propionibacteriaceae; genus Microlunatus. The sequence goes on from JBJMIR010000124.1 coordinate 7,882, forward strand.
AGATTCGCCGGCCGTTTCTATCCCGTGCCGGTGAAGCGAACGACGGCGCGGTCCACCGGCAGCTCGTTCTGATGTGGTCCCGGCGCCGGGTCAGCTTTGAAAGGTAGCTTCCCGGTCGGCTCGAGCCCCAGATTGTCGTCCCAGAGGCGTTGGGTTATTCGGCCCTGCAGGTCGAACTGGTCGAAGACGTACGGCAGGCTGTTTGAGGGGAAGAACGTCGGGGTCGAGAGCAGCTGGAAGTGCACGTGAGGCGTGGTGGAGTTACCGCTGGTTCCGATCAGGCCAAGCTCTTGACCTTTCTCCACCTGCTGCCCCACCCGAACCTTCACCGATCTCGGATCCATGTGGGCGTACAACACATACGTGCCAGGTCCGATCTCCACGATGACATGATTCCCCACCGTCTCGGTGATTGGCGGAATCGGCGGTGGCTTTGGCACGGCCGTGCTGTTGGGCAGTCCGTCCTCAGCGCGTACCACTGTGCCAGCCGCAGCTGCGATGATCGGTTGCCGGTATGTCAGGTAGCTATCGAGCTTCTTCGGATCTCCGACCCAGGTCCGATACTGATCATCGAGCTTGTAGAAGTCGATTGCGAAGCGCTGCGGCACCATCAGTTCTCCGTTGACTGGCGCCAATCCGCGGCGGTGATGAGTGTCGTCGCGACAGCAGCCTTCGCTCATGTACCAGATGCCGCCCTTGACTGGCGCGCTCAGCACTGTGGGCGGCTGGGTATTGACCTCCACATTGGCGACAGCGATGTCGAAGGGTATTGGTTTGGTGTTCCCTGGCGGGAGCAGAGCTCCTACCAGTCGATGATCTAAACGGGCCGGCACATCTGCTCTGGTCGGCACCGAAGCATCCATCCAGGCAACCCATACTTCGGAGGGAGCGAGCGTGCTGGTAGACGGATCGGCTGACGGATCTACCGTGCCCTCATCGGCCCGGGAGCCGGAGACCGGGGTGAAGTCCCGCTGCAATGCGGCGCCCGATTTGGTCAAGATCGTTTTTTTCGCCGCTGCATCCCGCGCCTCGATGCGATCGATCCGCACTCGGAGCGCGGAAGCGTTAGTGATCAATAGTTCGTAGGCCAAATGCACCTTGCCGTCGCTGGCTTCCACCGGTGCCGGTTGGGCCACCGTAGCGGCAACGACGGCGGTGAATGTAGTGCCGGGGTCAATGCCTCCGTCGTGGGGAAGATCGGACGCCGCGGTCGATGGGCCGGGACTGCTCGGCGTCGCAGCGGGAGTCCCGGCAGCATTGGCACATCCAGCCAGGACTCCGATTGCGAGGATCCCCAGCGCAACACGCCGCGTCGGTGTGGATGCCCGGGACGTGACCCGGAGTGCTGCTGCCACGTGACCTACCCCTCCCGTCAGATAGCCGCATTGGTCCCAGCCGCCCCGACGGTTGTGGAGTTATTACTGACGAAATATAAGAACGGACGGTGATGGTGCCAAGGGGCCTGACTTGGCTTCGGACGCTCCGCCTTTGGGCAGCTCTCCCCAAGGTGTCCCGTAGGCAGTCAGCCACGGTGACCACGACGACATGGTGGCGCACGCCGCGGTGTTGCCAGTGAAGAAGACCGGGTACGCGTCGGGAAGTCCGGCATCGACCGATAGCCGATCGAGCTCTGGTCGGAAACGCCTTACCTGAAAAGCGGGGGATTACCGAGCAGGTTGCGGAGGTGTCGCGCTCTGGTCCAACGTTCGATCTATATCCGGGGCAAGGACGCAAGCACATCGGAACGAGCGCCACTAATCGGGACGCCGATTCGTAAGCCTCGTCGCGAGAGAGGAAGTGCCGCTCCTCGGTAACTACGAAGCCGTGCCGCTCGAAGAGCGGCTTGGCTGTCAAGCTGGCGTAAGTTGTCAAGGCAACGGTCCCGTGCTGTCGGGCGAGGGCGATGGTTGCAGCCAGCATCGAGGTCGCGACCCTGTCGGCCAAAGTCCGGATCCACAAACCGCATGTCCACATAACCGTCGTCGAGATCGGTGAACCCGGCCACGCGGCCGTTGATGATCGCCACTTGGGCGTGCACCCGCCGCACGGCTCGTGGCCCACGCAGCTAGGTCGCCATCCTAGGCAGCCCAGGCGGCAACCTGATCCGGCGAGTAGTCGCCAGCAGCCGTCTCGCGGATTGCGCGGAGGAACATGGGTCAGCGTCGCTCCCGCATCGGAGTCGGTGTACTCGCGCAGGTCCAGATATCGATCGTAGAAGTCCACCCCGGTGATGCGCCGTGGGCGTGGCTGGTGGCTGGATCACGCTCGGGCGGTCGATGATCCAGGGCGGCAAAGGCGTAGGTCGAGCAGATCGAGCGGCAGATCTCCCGGTTGTCGTCCACGCCGAACAACAACCACGGCGCGCCCCATCGAGTCTTCCGCCATGAGCGTTCAGACCTGGACCGGCACGCGCGCGTGGGTCGCCGCGACCCACTCGGTGAAGCCCACCAGGGAAGGGTTCAGTGACCTGGCGAGTGCGACATCGCGGCGCATGCCGTAGCCGTTGTCCTCGGCAACAAATTGGAACATGTTCGCGGCGAGGTCGGCGCCGGGGAACGAAAGTTCACGGAAGACCTCAGCCGGCACCTGCTGGTAGCGCACCGGCTCACCGAACACGTCCGAGAGCCCCGCGGCCAGCTGGTTGCCGGTCGTGTGCTCACCCGCAATGCCGACCGTCTCGCCCACGAACCGTGCCGGGTCCTTGAAGATGGCGTAGGCGCAGCGGCCGATGTCTTCGGCGGTGATGCCCGGCAGCCGCGCCTCGCCAAGCGGCATGGCGAGGGTGCGCACACCGTCTGGGCCCGGTTGCGGCGCGCCGAGCCCGAAGACGAACGCCTCCCAATGGAACGGTGTCAACAGGTAGGTGGTGGGTACACCGGCCGCTGCGAAGAAGCGGTCGCCCGCGCCCTTACCGTCCCAGTTCGGCACCTTATAGCCGCCGTGCAGTGTCGGCAGCGTGTCGTCCTCGACCGAGTACCACCTGCGGGTGTCCTCGGCGGTCGACCAGATTGCGTGTCTCACCCCGGCGACGGCTGCCGCGCGCGCCTGGTTTGCCGCCTGCTCCGCCTCCTGCTCGGCGGAGAAGTGCTCGAAGAAGTTGGTCATGCAGAACGCGCCGTACGCGCCGTCAAAGGCGCGCACCAGGCTGTCGTAGTCATCCAGGTCAGCCCTGACCACTGTGGCACCCTGCTCGAACAGGGCGCGGGCCGCCGCCGACTCCGGATCCCGGGTGATGGCCCGGCAGGCGTAGCCGCCCTCGGGATCGGACAAGATCGCGCGGGCGAGTCCACCGGCGGTGGCTCCTGTAGCCCCGACAACGGCGATGGTCTTGACGGACATCCCGCGACTCCTTTGATAGAGCAGAACTCTAATCGTTAGAGTGATACTCTACGGATATGCCGGAAATGTCAAGGGCTGGCTCGGGCGGGACCCGGACCTACGTATCCCCCAAGCGTGAGGAACAGGCCAAGGCGACACGCCGGGCGATCCTGGAGGCGGCACAACGGCTCTTCGTCGCCAACGGCTACGGCGCCACCCGCATCCGCGCGATCGCCGACGAAGCCGGCGTCGCCGTCCAGACCGTCTACGCGGTGTTCGGAAATAAGCGCCAGCTCGTGATCGAGCTGGTCGAGAACGCGGTCACCGGGGACGACGACCCGGCAGCGGTGACCGAACGCCCGGAGGCACAGGCGATCCGAGCCGAGCCCAGTGCCCGCCGTCGGGCCCAGTTGGACGCGGCGCTCAGTCGCAAGATCATCGAGCGGGTGCTCCCAATCTTCAAGATCACCTCCGACGCTGCGGCGGTCGACCCCGACTTCGCCGAGCTCAACCGGGCGATGATCGCCCGGCGTCGGGCGGAAATGATCGATGCCGCAACCCTGCTCGCCGGCGACGGCGGGCTCCGCCTCAGCCCCGACGACGCGGCCGCCAGCCTGCTGGTGCTCTACAGCCCCCACGTCGCCCAAATCCTCACCGAGCACCTCGGATGGTCCTACGACCGCTACGAGACGTGGCTCGCTGACGCCATCGAGCGACTCGTCCTCAACGACTAAGCGCCGACACCAACCGCCCACAGTGATCACAAGACTCGTCGACAGTTGATCACAAGGAGTCGGCTCTGTGAGACGCCCGCTGCGCCGTAGCGGACCGTCCATGAGCATCTCACGCGAGCGCGAGCAGCCTCACGATGTCGTCGCCACTGATGACCGGCCCAGTGTTGGTGCCAGCGGTCACTCCAGCCACGGATCCGGAAGGAGCAGGGCCCCGACCCGTTTACAGAGGTTGAAAATGAAGACGACCGTTAAAGTGCCAGCTCACCTGTGACAGCTGGCCCAGGGCCATCGATTCGGAGGAGCCCAGTCCATAGGGCTTGAAGGCCGTGATGCCGTAGGTGATCATGGACAGAGCCGCATGCGGAGCCTCCCACACTGTTGGGCCTCATGAGAGCCCAATGTCGATCACCCCAGTGCTCCTGGGGGAAGCCCTTATAGATCGCACACGAGAGGCCGGTCGATGAAAACGATACGTAGAACAGCGGTAGTTAGCCTGCATTTAGGCCTGGCCGCATCACGAACGTGACGGCGTCTCATATGACCCGACCGATGAAATGTCCGATGACCGTATCTTAAACGGACGCTGTGTCTAGCTTCCTTACCAGAGCTAGAACAACTGATGTATCGGCCTGCGTCAGTCGGGTCTAGCGCCGCGGGTCATCCGATCCGGACCAGTGGTGCACGGCGGCGCCGCACCTTCACCCGACTTTGATGCGGGATTTTCACAACCTGCCAACCCCGCGGCTCACAGACGAAACAGTAAACCCGTGGCCTGCCACGCTTGCGCTCGATCTGGAACGTCTCAGCACATAATTCGCAACGTCGTTGCACCAACATGCCGCCAGCCTACCGATTAATTGCACCGGGACCCATGCCTCAGGGAGAGAGCGCGAACCCTACGTGGTGCCGAGCGGCCACCCCATAAAAAGCGGGCGTTCTCTTCGCGCTTCTCTTCCCCGCTTCTCTTTGTTCACCGTGACAAACGTTACGGCGAACACTCACCACCTGTGCGAATCATCACGCAGCCGACTCATCCCGCCAGTCCTAACGCGTTGCCGCATAGCACGCTTCACCCGATTACCCTCACGCGCCCCAGTCCGATACGAACACGCCCTGCACTCAGGCCTCAGGTTGGACAGTGCGTTAATCATGTCCTCGGTCCAGCCCAGCCGCTTGGCTGTATGCCGAGCCACGACATGGCCAGCAACGAACGCGCCAGATTGGGCGTAGTCGATAGCCCTACCGCACACAGCACACGGCAGCTTCTGACGCTTCAACACCTCACGGTTACGGCGATACCGCGGCGTCGATAACAACGGGTCTTTAGATTGACGCCAAGCCACGGCAATGCCTAGACCGCGCCGTCCCAAGCCTCATCAGGAGTCCGCGCAGCCACAGCAACCGGGTCACCCTCAGCAACAGCGTCCAACACCGACAGTTCCTTCGAAATCAACACCATCTGCCGCGACAGCGCAGCCAACGCCACAGGGTTAGTCGACGCCGACGCAACCGACTGAGCAAGACGATCACGCAACGCGACCAACATCGCACGATGGTCACCTTGTGCAGCAGCCTCGACAACCGACAGCCTCTTCGGCTTCTCCGCACGCTCCCCTGGTTCTACGGGACGTAGCTTGCTGGCCATGACTTAATCCTATTGGTTAAGGCCAGACCATAGCGAACATGCCGAAATCGGCAGATTCCCTCCGAAAAAAACTGCTGTGCAAATAAATCGGCGATTCCCCACGTGGTGACAAAGCTTCCATGATCAAAAAAAGTCAGCCCCTATGTCTCACATGCTTAAACCATGGTCGTGATCGTGGCGCTGAACCCCACGTCTCGTCCCTCTTCTCCTCGATCACCCAATAGACAATGAGCCCGAGGACGAAGAGCAGGCCCAGCAGAACCAGAATCAGCAGGATCATCATCGGACCGTCACCCGCTCCTTACTCAGAAGCGTTAATTACCCTGATGGCGCGAGGTCAACCACGGCAGTGGCACTCCCAGGCCACTGGAGATGCGCTGCGCAGGCTGTACTGCGCCGTTAGACATCGGGCTGTAGGCGCCGCAGTACCTCAAGCAACGCTCTCTGCTGGTGACATTTTCTGCAGGCTCAAAAACTTCGGGTCCGTGCTCAGAGCAAACCAGCGACACGCGCTGTACGCCAAGGGCTATTGCGCAGACTGGCCCTGCATAGCAGCCATCCGGCGGGCCGCTTCCTCAATACCCTTCTTCACGTCCTCAAGGGTCATACATGGAGTCAGCATGAGCTTGACGTTCGCGCGCTGATAGAGGGGCTCACTAATCACCGGAATTTCCGCCGGGTCCGCCAAGTCGAAGACCGCAAAGAAGGCGCGCTGTCCGTCCTCAACGAAGCTGTAGAGGGCTTCCGGTTGGAGGGCTTGTTGGATCTGATCAAGTGCCTCTGCTGCCTCGCCGCTGCGGAAGACTTCGTTAGCGGTTTCAGTGTCGAGGACAGCTTTAAGCAACATACGCATGACAACCTCCAGATAGGTCCGGGCCAGCGCTGTCCCTCGAGGGGGGCTGAGGTGGGGTTGAGGCATCCCGAGCGACCGACGCGCGCGGGCGAGGTATAAGGCTGATGCTAGTGAAGCCACGAGGGCACGGACAGTGGCTGCGGGTGTCGACTTTCCCGTGGGGTCTTTCGAGCCAGCTCATGCGGCTTTCTTCTGGCCGGGTCTGATTGAACGATCAACGCCACCCCATACACCCCAGGTCTCCCCGCGCTCCTCGGCTGTGTCACGGCACACGGTGAGCACGGGGCAGTGGTCACAGAGCAGACAGCCGTAGCGCGTTCAGTGTCGTGCTCGCTTAACCACAAGCGATATGAGGTTGGGTCTAAGCAGTGGGTGCGTTCGCCTCTGGCTGCCATGTCGAGTGGGGCGCGGGTGAGTTGGTCGGTAGCGAACGCGGTCATGGCGCACCCAACATCATTCATTTCAGGTCAGCACGTCTCTGAAACGTGAAATGAGTGGAATGGGTGGAATACGTTCCACCCGTTTCACCTGTTCCACCTATTTCATATATTTCATATATTTCAACTACTACTAAGGAGAGACCAGGTAGTGGAGCGACCGATAGGGACGACGCGAACCTTGAGAGCACCCCTGGCACGTTGCACTGTTGAGCGGCTGTAGCCGATGGCCTCGCCGGCCTTAAGCACCGTCTCACTAGGAACCTCACCCTTGTCTTGTAGGTACTTTTTCAGCCACGCTTTGACTTCGGTGATGGTTTGGTCTCGCTTGACTGCTTCCTGGTTTTTGACGATGTCTTCCACGGATTGGTCTTCCATGGTTTCCCACACGATGTGGGAGGACCATATGTCTTTTTGTTTCTTGGGGTCGTAGCCGACGATTACACCGTCTATGTGGTAGCGCATCGCGTGCGGCACTTTGCGTCCGAGGTTGGATTTGATTTGCCCTAACACGAACTGGGGTGTTCCGACGGTGACGAATTCGTCGTCTTCTTCGTCGCGTCTGGCCGCGTAGAGCACGGCGCGAACCACGGCGGTGAATGCGCGGGATCCCATGATGCGGCTCAGCAGGTCAGATGCACTGGATTTGTTTTCGTGGATGAGTCCGATGACTGACAGGTTCGCGGTGTGCGCCAGCCGGCTTAGCGGTTCGAGTCCACGTCTAACTTCCGCATCCTTATGCGTGTCCAGTTTCACTGACAATTCGGACATGAGTGGGTCAAGCACGATTAGAACCACGTCGTGGTCTGCCACGATTTCGCGTACCCGTTCGATGTCTTCAGGCAATTGCAAGGTGCCGTCGAATCCTTCGGGTGTGTAGGCGTCTACCCGGAACACTCGGTCTAGGTCTGCTCCTGCTGCTACTAGGCGGGGGTTTATCGTTTGTCGCCATGAGTCTTCGGTTGCGCAGATGATGACTGATTTGGGTGTGCCGAAGTGTTCACCGGGTAGTTTGCCGTTGGTGATGTTGGCGACTATGTCGGCTTCTATGGTGGATTTGCCGACGCCTTCGCGGCCTGCTAGCAGGGTTACTGCTGCTTCTGGTATCCATTTGCCGTGTTGGTCTTCCCATAGCCAGCATGTGGCTTCCATGCCGATTTCTGAGGCGCGTACGACCTTGAGGTGCCGTTGTGGTGGTTCGTTTGCAGCATTCTCTCCATCTTCAGAGAATGTGTACGGGTCGAAGTCGGATACGCCTAGTTCAGCACCAACATGTTCTGATGCGTCTTTACCGACTTTCCCCTGTACCCAGGCGAGTTTGGCTTTGCCGGACAGCATGTTGGAAATGGTCCGCGCACGTTTTTCCCCCGCCGCGTCTTTGTCAACAACGACAACAACGTTGGCGCCGTGTAGTGGGGTCAGGTCGCATTTGTGGACGTTGCCCGCACCACCACGGCTTGTGGTGGCAATCTGGCCGATGGACTCCAGTGCGTGAACATCGTCTTCACCTTCAGGGAACCAGATTGTTTTCCCTGCCAGCTTCGCCGCGTTGACTGCATCCAACCTGTACAGGGTTGTTGCCGCACCACCGCCCCCAGTGTTACCGGATTGGTAGAACTTCTTTTTCCCGTCGCGGGTGTAACTGCGGTGGACGTACGCACCATCGGGGTAGGAGTAGGTGTATCCGTTGCTGTCGTCGTACAAGTCCGCCTTAGACATTTCTAGTGACGCCAAGATGTCTTCTATTTGGCAGTCTGCGAAGCAATGGACGAGTGTTTTACCTTCTACCCGCCGGATGGCTAGCGATGTGTCGCTGTCCCCGGCGTGGGCTGGGCACTTCGCTCGCGCTTGGGTGCCGTTGTGGGTGATCTTGACTTTCTCGAGTTTCGCCGTGATGCGCTCGAACACGGTGGTGGTCATGAGTCACCGCCATCAATATCGAGATCGGTTTGGACGGCTTCGAGGCGGCACAACACCAGCTCAGCCTGGAGGCGTTTGACGTGGGCGCGTTCCACGGCGATGCGAGCGGCACCCAAATCCAAATAGACGCGGCGCCTTGGCATTCCGTAGCGGGTGGTTAGGAGTACGACGTAGCCGGGGAGGGTGGCTGGCGATAAACTGGGTTCAGCACCCGACGCCTCATCAGCCAAGGTGTTTTTAGGAGCAGGCCCGGACCCATCATCCGGGCGTGTTCGCTTTCTAGGCGGCGACATTCTGACCACCGCCGCCCTGGAGCAACGCAGCTAAGCTGTTGCGCTGTTCAGCTGTTAGTGGCGGGTCTGTTTCGGCTTCGCGGCGGATGGCTTCGGCGAGTTCGGTTTGATTTCGCTTCATGCCGTTCAGCCGGCTTTCGGCGTGTAGGCGGACGCCATCCATGCATCGAGTTCGTTTAGGTCGATGCGGTAGACGCGGCCGAGCCGGTAGCCCGTGAGGTCGCCGCTAATGATGTGTTTACGTAATGTGCGTTCGTTGCACGCGGCGTATTCGGCAGCATCAGATAGGGATGCGTAGCGCCGTTCCCGAGTTGGGGGCATAAAAACAGGAGCCCCTTTCTGCAGGCTGCTGGCCTGCAATCAGTTGGCTCCTGATTGGCTCTGAAGATGGTTTGAAGTTGTGCTCTAGACGCTACCCGACGTTCCGCACCAATACAAACGGTTCAGCAGGTTTGTCCATTTCAGCGTTAATTCATTGTTTCGGCTCCATCCGCACACTGTCCAGCGGCGCGGGGCCGTTGCCTGCTGGCCGTGGCATCAATGTGATGGTGTACAGCAAATCAACAACAGCGCGTTGGCGGTCGAGACCGATGCCATTCCATGCTGTTCGCACATCCTCAGCGGTCACCAAATCGGCCAGGAGCGGTGCGCGGTCCACATGCACCATCCGCTTCTCTAAATCGCTTAGACGGGCGCGTAGCCGTTCTGAGCCTGCTTTGAGTTGCGCCCGAGTGATGGTGCCGTCTGCATAGTCTTCGGCTAATTGGTCTAGGCGCAGTTGCAGCGTGTGTTTCTCAACCCGCAATGCGGCGAGGTCTTCCCGTTTGTCGTCAATCAACAGGTCGCGGGCATCATTGCGGGACACCCGAGCAATAACTCGTTCGGTGACGCGCCAATCACACCATTCGGCAACCCGCGATAGGTGCGGACGCTCCCGGCATTTGTAGACCGCGACCGACTTGGTTTGTTTGCCTCGTGCTTCGCGGTAGTTGATTCGCATTGTGGTGCCGTCATCACAGCGACCACACAAGGCGAGGTTGCCTAGTAACCACTTTCGGGCCGGGCCGACGTGGTTGCTTCTCCTGGACGGGTCGGCCAGCAGAGCGTCCACTGCCCGCCAGGTTTCCTCATCCACGATGCCCTCCCATTGGGCGGGGCCGATGATCTCCGTGTGCAGCTTCTTATCCCGGCCCCTGGTGCTGTAGCCGCGCAGACCGGCGTACCGAGGATTGCGCAGCATCTTATGCACCCTGGCATGGTGGAACGGCTTACCACTGGAGGCACGGAAGCCGGCAGCGTCTAAGTCCCTACTGATTCCCAGCAGTGAGCCGCCGGCCAGCAGTGAGGCGTACGCGGCGCGCAACGCTCGCGCCTCCGACTCCCGAATGGTGATCATGTCTGGCTCATAACCGAACGGCCTCGGGCCTGCCTTGGGCTTGCCCAGCTCGGCTCGCTGCAGGCCCGCTCGCTTCTGCCTGGCGCTCTTGCGATTGCTTTCGTCGGCCGCAACCGCGCCCTTGAGCCGGGCATACAGCCTGCCGTTATCGGTGCTCAGATCGACATCACCGGTCACTGTGGCCAGCTCAAGGCGATGCCGGTCGGCCAGCTCCATGAAGTGTCCCAGCTCAATCGGCACACGGTGCAGCCGGTCTAAGTCCCAGGTGACAACCGCGTCAAGCTCCCCTGCTTCAATGTCGGCCAGCATCTCCTGATAGCGGGGGCGCCGCTTACCCGAGTGAGCCGACCTGTCGTTGTCTTCGTACTCCGCGGGCTCCCAACCACGTGCGCGGCATATCTTGAGGCAGTCCTCACGCTGCCGCGCGACAGCCAATCTGTCGTCGTTGTGGTCTTTGCTTTGTCGGAGATAGACAGCCGCTTTCATGGTGGGTATTCTAGGCACCTACTCCTGAGACTGCACACAACCCAGCAAGCGCACCACGTCTGTCCCAGTGGGCAGGCCGCAACCGCCGAGCCGCTGGGTTGCCAGGCGGCGGCGTAGCACCTCCTGGCGGGCCATAGGTGTCAGGATGTCAGGACACTAGCCGACGGCGCCGACAGTTCCCGGGCTGCCATCAGCAGATGCTGATATCACAGCCCACAGAACCCGAAATTCCGACACACCGCGCCTCTTTGGCGATTTCCGCACGATGGCCTTCATGCTGTCTTAGACTCCCACGGCAGGTCCACCGAGACGCGAGGATGCCCCCTGTATGCCTCAGATCCTGATCCGGGCGCACAAGAACCCGTTCAACGTTGCCGACGCCGATACCACGTACCGGCAAAACCTCATTGGTAACAACACCGGCAATCTTGTGTTCAGCCAGTCGGTCTACCGGCTGCTGTCGACAGCTGATACGGACTTGGAGACCTCCGGATTGGCCAAGAGCCATCCGCGAGTCATCAACTCCCGATTCGATCACGTTGTGATCCCGCTGGCCAACGCATTCCGGCCGAGCTACCTCGAGACGCTCGATGCATTGAGCAATCTCATCGAGCAGCTCACTGTCCCCGTCACCGTACTGGGCGTGGGCGAGCAGGCTTCGCTAAGCGGGGTCTATAGGGGCGCCGACCACGTCAAGCCGGCCGTAGAACGCTTCGTCCGCGCTGTCCTGGAGCGTTCGCCCTCCATTGGAGTACGCGGCGAGCGGACTCGTGACTACTTGAACTCGCTTGGCTTCGGTGACGAGCACGTCAAGGTCATCGGCTGCCCGTCGATGTTCATGTACGGACCCAACCTGAAGGTGGAACAGAAGGTCGAGTCGCTCACTCTGGACTCCCCCATCGCCTTCAACGTCTCGCCCTATGTGCCACAGATGGGCCCGATATCGCTCTGTGCGGCGGAGCACTTCCCCAACCTGGTCTACATGGCCCAGAACATCCAAACCCTTGAGCTGATGCTCTACGGCAGCTACCCCAAGGGCAAGAAGATGACGGCCATGGCTCAATCGGGTGCGCCGATCACCCTTGACCATCCGCTTATCCGGTCCGACCGGGTCCGGTTCTTCCTCGACCCGACCACCTGGTTCGACCACCTAGCCCAATACGACTTTTCCTTCGGCACCCGGATTCACGGCAATATCGCCGCCCTGCTGGCGGGCACTCCGGCACTCCTGCTAGCCCACGACTCTCGCACCTTGGAGCTTGCCGAGTACCACGAGATCCCGCACCGCACCATCACCAGCATCGAGGACGACGCTGACGCCATTACCCTCTACGCCGAATGCGACTGGAACCGGCTCAACAAGGCCCATCCTGACCGCTGGGATGCTTTCTCGGCATTCCTCGAGGACCACCGGTTGACGCATGTCTATCAAGAGGGTGAGAACGCCAGCGCCTTCGACGAAAGGATCGCGGCAACGGAGTTCCCACCGCCAGTGCGTACTCTGATGGGTTTCTCACCTGAGGAGTTGTACGAAATGCGACGCACCGTGACCGATCTCGGTAGGGAGTTGCACATTGCGTACAACGACCTCAACGCGACAGCCAGGAGACCGCGCAAGCTCCATCAGCGCGCCTGGAACAAGATTGATCGGGCGGTCCGCAACCTCAGCATGATGGCCTGATCGCGATCTGCGCGGAGCGAGCACAGCGAGCGGAGCAATCAAGCCATGCTGACAACCTTCGGTTTCAGGTCCTCCGCGCTCGGCATCCACACATTCGGGTCCGCGGCAATCTGCTCGCCTGACCGGATGTCCTTGATCTCTCCTGCGACTGCTCCGCCAAACCAAACGTAGGGGATACCGCGGCGATCGGCGTAACGAATCTGACGGCCGAATTTCTCCGCTCGGGGCGCAACCTCGGTCGGGATTCCACGGGCACGCAGTCGCTCAGCGACGTCGATGGCTGTGGCTCGGGTCTCCTCGCTGTCGACTGCAACTAGCACGGCCGTCGGCACCGGCCGCGACGCTTGCAGCATTCCCTTCGACAGCAACGGTGCCAGCAGCCGAGTCACTCCGATCGAAAGCCCCACCCCCGGGTAAGTGATTCGACCATCGCTAGCCAGCGAGTCGTAACGCCCGCCGGACGCAATGGAGCCCCACGACTCAAAACCAACGAGCTCTGTCTCGTAAACCGTGCCGGTGTAGTAGTCCAGGCCCCTGGCAATCTTGAGGTCGGCAATCAGTCGGCCAGGGACGTAGCGGGCTGCCGTGGTCACCACGTCGGCCAGCAGCTCGAGCCCTTCCGTAAGCTGATCATGCTGGACTCCAAGCCGCCGCACCTGTTCGACGAATGAGGCGTTCGGGGAGCGGATCTGAGCCAGCTGTACGCAGCGCCGAGCCTGATCTTCAGTGATCTTGACCTCATTGATCAACTGCTCGACTACCTGATCAGGGCCGATCTTGTCAATCTTGTCAACTTGTCGCAATACGGCTGCTGGGTCGCTGATACCCAGACCTAGATAGAAACCTTGCGCGAGCCTACGATTGTTCACCCGCATCAGTACCGGTGGCAGACCAAGATCGACATGAAGCCGCTCCAGCGCCGCCAATGTCACCAGCGGCAGCTCTACGTCGTGATGTGTAGCGAGCGTCTCGGCGTCCACGATGTCGATGTCGGCTTGGGTGAACTCGCGGTAGCGGCCCTCCTGCGGACGCTCACCGCGCCAGACTTTTTGGATCTGGTAGCGCCGGAATGGAAATGCCAGCTGGTGTGCGTTCTCCAGCACGTAACGGGCGAACGGCACCGTGAGGTCGAAGTGCAAGCCAAGATCAGCTGGTCCATTCTCACCATGCAGCCGCTGCACGGCGTAGACCTCTTTGTCGATCTCGCCTTGCTTGGCCAGGCGATCCAGCGGTTCTACCGCACGGGTCTCAATCGAGGTAAAACCGTGCAGTTCGAAGGTCTCTCGCAGCCTGTCCAGCACAAACTGTTCGATGATCCGGCCTTCCGGGGTGTACTCCGGAAAGCCGGACAGCGGCTTCGGGCGACTCACACTACTCCTTGCTATTCAGCCGGCCGCAGAGCGGCCGGAGGGGACAGCTCGGCGAGATTCTGCAGGTACGGGTTGCCCGCGCGTTCTCGGGCCATCGTGGTCTGTGGGCCGTGTCCGGGAAGTACCGCGACCGTGTCGGGCAACGGCAGCACCTTGGTGCGCAGGCTCTTCAGCATGTCGGCCATGTTTCCGCCTGGCAAGTCAGTTCTGCCGATCGAGCCGGCGAACAACACATCGCCAGAGAAGACAACCGAATCGATGTCGGGATGCGCCGGGTACGCGGTCTGAAACATGATGGAACCAGGCGTGTGTCCTGGGGCATGGATGGCATGAAACGCGAGACCCGCAATTGACACATCGGCCTCATCGGTCAGCTCTCGGACGTCGTCCGGCTCGCTGAAGGCTGCTGAACCGCCCGTGATGCGTTCCAGCAGAATCCGCGTCTCCTCTCCCATAGCTCGCAATGGGTCGGTTAGCAGCACCCGGTCGTTCGGATGCACCCAGCAGCTTGAGGCGTACGAGCGGCATAACGGTGTTACCGAGAACATGTGATCAAGATGGCCATGGGTCAGCAGGACAGCCACTGGCTTGAGCCGATGCTCCACCATCAGCTCGGCGACACCGGTCGCTGCATCCATCCCTGGATCGATGATCACGCACTCTTCACCATGTTCGGTGGCCGCCAGGTAGCAGTTGGTTTGCCATGGCCCGGCAGGAAATGACGCTAAGAGCACACGTTCGAGACTATCGAGACAATCGGGCAGGATTGAGCTATGACCGAACGTGCTGGGCCTGAAAGCACGGGCCCGGCCGCCTTCGGCCGGGTCGATGGCGATGGCACGGTCTACGTCCGGACGTCGGCCGGGGAACGCGTCGTCGGCCAGGTGCCCGGGGTTCCGGCTGATGAGGCCATAGGCTTTTTCACTCGGAGGTTCGAGGCGCTGGAATTAGAGGTTGCGCTGCTAGAGCGGCGTATCGCTACCAGGGCGGTGTCGCCCGATGATGCTGTCGCCTCTATCAACAAGCTGCGCAATTCGATCGCCGATGCCCGCGCAGTCGGTGATCTGGACGGGTTGCAGGCGAGGTTGGAGGCATTGTCTCCGCTGATCGCCGACCAGCGAGCAGCTCGCAGGGCGGAGCGAGCCCGCCAGCAGGAGGAGACTCGGGCCGCGAAGGAGCGGTTCGTTCTCGAGGCGGAGCGCCTGGCGGCTGGAAATGACTGGCGCGGTGGTGTCAACCGGTTTCGGGCCCTCTTGGAGGAGTGGAAGGCGCTACCCCGCCTCGATCGGGCGACCGACGACGCCCTCTGGCACCGGTTCTCCAGCGCCCGTACCACTTACACTCGGCGCCGTAAGGCCCAATTCGCGCAGCAGAATGAGCAGCGCGAGGCGGCGCGGGTGATCAAGGAACGGCTTGTCACCGAAGCGGAGGCGCTGGCCGGCTCGACCGATTGGGGGCCGACCACCGGTGCCTACCGCGACCTCATGGCGCGCTGGAAGGCTGCCGGTCCGGCCCCGCGCGACGTCGACGAGTTGCTATGGAAGAGATTCCGCGGCGCTCAAGATCGTTTCTTCATGGCCAAGCAGACGGCATTGTCTGAGCAGGACACCGAATTCCGAGTCAACGCCCAAGCGAAGGAAAAGCTGCTGGCCGAGGCCGAGGCACTGCTGCCCGTCCGTAATCCGGGCGCTGCTCGAGCCGCTTATCGAGACATCCTAGGGCGATGGTCGGCAATCGGCCGGGTGCCTCGCGACGCGGTGCGCCCGCTCGAGTCTCGGCTCCGGGCGGTGGACAATGCGATCAAGGCTGCCGAGGAGGAGCGCTGGAGGCGCAGCAATCCGGAGGCGAAGGCCCGTGCGGCGGACACCGCCGCCAAGCTGGAGGCCCAGATAGCCACACTCGAGGCGCGCGCAGCGGAGGCTGAGGCGCGTGGTGATCATCAGGCTGCACAGGAGGCGATCACCTCTGCTGCTACCTATCGCGAGTGGCTCGCGCAAGCTCAACGGACAGCAAGTGATCTCGGCGGGTAGTCGGGCCCGCTACTGCTGGATCCGGTACGCCTCATAGACCGCGGGCACGCTTCGTACCGCGCGCAACAGGTGATCAAGGTGAGTGGGGTCTGCCGTCTCGAACGTGAACTTGGCCCGGCAGATGCGGTCCTTGCTGGTGTTCAGGGCGGCGGACAAGATGTTCACGTGCTGATCCGACAGTGCCCGAGTGATGTCGGAGAGCAGCCGGTTTCGATCAAGTGC
This sequence comes from Propionibacteriaceae bacterium, assembly GCA_045806785.1. Lineage (GTDB taxonomy): Bacteria > Actinomycetota > Actinomycetes > Propionibacteriales > Propionibacteriaceae > Microlunatus. Next base: position 24,267 of record JBJMIR010000124.1, read on the forward strand.
CTCGATTTGAATCGCTACCAGGAAGGAACTCTTGGCATTCGGCGCCCATTCGACCGGGATCAGCCGCTCCGGCTCAGAGCGCAGATTTTCCGCATTGCTGCAGTCGTCGCGGTGCACTGAAATGCCCGAGCCGCGAGTGACGAAGCCCAAGATCTTGTCCCCGGGCACCGGCGTACAGCACTTCGCCAACTTGACCAGCAGATCACTCGCGCCGATCACCCGGATGCCGCAGTCGATTCCACCACTGCTGCGCCGACGCCGCCCAGTGATGACCCGATCTTCGCTGATCTCCTCGGCGACCGTTTCGTCGCCGCCCTCGACAGCGATCAGTCTGTTGACGACGGCTTGCGCACCGACGGTGCCCTCACCGACTGCGGCGTACAAGGCAGAGACGTCGGCCAGCTTGAAGAATCCGGCGACAGCGGTCAGGTGCTCAAGGGTCAGCAGCCGCTGCAGCGGTAGACCGCCCTTGCGCAGCTGCCTGGCCAGCAGCTCTTTGCCGCTTTCGATCGACTCGTCGCGACGCTCACGGGTGAAGTAGTGCCGGATCTTGTTCCTCGCCCGTGGGCTGCGAACGAAGGTCAGCCAGTCTCGGCTGGGCCCCGCGTTCTCGGCTTTGGACGTGAAGATCTCGACAACATCGCCGTTCGCCAAGACCGACTCCAGCGGAACCAGCCGACCGTTGACACGGGCTCCGATGGTCTTGTTACCGACCTCGGTGTGAATGGCGTACGCGAAGTCGATCGGCGTTGAGCCTTGCGGGAGTGAGATGACATCACCCCGCGGAGTGAAGGCATAAACCTCGTTGGTGTTGATCTCGAAGCGCAGGGAGTCCAGGAACTCCCCGGGATCGGCAGTTTCGCGCTGCCAGTCGAGTAGCTGCCGGACCCAGATCAGTTCGCCCGCATCGTCGGCGCCCTTGACCGGAAGCAGCGCGCCGCCTTTGGCTTCCTTGTACTTCCAGTGAGCCGCCACGCCGTACTCGGCACGACGGTGCATGTCGTCGGTGCGGATCTGCAGCTCGACCGGCTGCCCCTCCGGCCCAAGGACCGTGGTGTGCAAGGACTGATACATGTTGAACTTCGGCATCGCGATGTAGTCCTTGAACCTGCCCGGCAGCGGGTTCCAGCGGACATGCAGCACACCAAGTGCCGCGTAGCAGTCACGGCTTGACTCGACGAGGATGCGCAACCCGACCAGATCGTAGATCTCCTGGAAGTCTCGGCCGCGGACCACCATCTTCTGGTAGATCGAGTAGTAGTGCTTGGGTCGTCCAGTGACGGTCGCTCTGATCTTGGCGGCGCGTAGGTCGGCCAGTACCTGATCGGTGACACGGGAGATGTAGTGGTCCCGGCTAGGGGCTGCCTCGGCCACGAGTCGCACGATCTCGTCGTAAACCTTGGGATACATGGTGCCGAAGGCCAGGTCTTCCAGCTCCCACTTGATGGTGTTCATGCCGAGCCGGTGGGCAAGTGGCGCAAAGATCTCGAGCGTCTCCGCGGCGATCCGGGACTGCTTGTCCGGCCGCAGGTAATGCAGGGTTCGCATGTTGTGCAGCCGGTCGGCGAGCTTGATCACCAGGACCCGGATGTCCCTGCTCATCGCGACGACCATCTTGCGGATCGTCTCCGACTTCGCCGACTCGCCGTACTTGACCTTGTCCAACTTGGTGCAGCCGTCGACCAGGAGCGCGATCTCCTCACCGAACTCGTGGGTCAGTTGCGCAAGTGTGTAGTCGGTGTCTTCGACGGTGTCGTGCAGTAAGGCGGCGCAGAGCGTCGCCTCGGTCATGCCCAGCTCGGCAAGGATGGTCGTTACCGCGAGCGGATGGGTGATGAAGGCATCTCCGCTTTTGCGGCTCTGCCCGGCATGCAGGCGCTCGGCCTTGCGGTACGCGCGTTCGACCAGCCCGAGGTCGGCCTTTGGGTGATTCGCGCGAATGATACGGAAGAGCGGATCAAGAGCGGGCGTCTGGGGGCGCCCAGAGCCGAAGCGGGCGATGCGTTGCCGCATCTTGATCCGCTGCTGCTCGGCGCCGGCACTGATTCTGCCGGAAAGGTTGCTTGGTTCGTTTCCGTTGGTTTCGGTCTCCGGCACGATGAGCGCCCGGCGCGGCTCATGCGCCACATGGCCTCTCGGACCCGGTGGCTTCGCCTCTTGGGCAGGAGTCGGCCGGATGACCGCTCCGTAATCGCTCACAGCGCGTTCCTCCTCAGCAGGATGCCAGTCTAGACGCCGGCGGGCTGCCGAGGGCAGTCGTCGCCCCGGAGCAGGCATTGCATTACAACAATGTTGCGGAGATCAGCTGAGCGGAAGATCGGGAACCGCTGTGCCGCAGCCCTGAGTTGAGGCGCTCAGCCCTGTTGTGGGACGCGATTCCGACGACCTGCGCTGATCGTCTCGTGCTCGATTTCCTCAGCCGCATGACGTACCACGACAACCTGGTCGCCTGGTTCCAAATGCGCGACAGTGGGGTCGTAGAAGCGGCGCAGCGTCTTGTTACGGACTACTGCGATGACGCGTTCTCCGTCGACCTCGCCTGGGGAGCGGCCAATCTCGTCCTTGGTGACCGGCCGTTCGGCCACTTCCAACCCCTCCTTGCTGGAGAGCAGGTCCTCGATGATCGCGCCGAGGTTGGGGCTGACCGCGGACAGCCCAAGAACGCGTCCGACTGCTTCGGATGAGGTCACCACCGCGTTTGCTCCCGACTGACGCAGCAGTGAAGCGTTGGCGTCTTCGCGTACCGCTACCACGACATGCGCGCTTGGGTTGAGCTGGCGGACGGTCAGCATGACCAGGATTGCCGAGTCGTCCCGATCAACGGTGATCAGCACTTCCCGAGCCTTCATGATCTCGGCTCGACGCAAGATCTCCCGCCGGGTGGCATCACCTTCGATGGCGGCATATCCGCGGACGTTCGCATCGGTAATCGCGGATGGCCGGCTGTCGATGATGACGACCTGACTGGGGTTGGCCCCATTGTTCTGAAGGGTCTCCACAGCACTCTTGCCCTTGGTGCCAAAGCCCACAACGACAACATGATTGCGCATTCGTTTCCTCCAGCGTGCGTCTTTGAAGATGCGACGGCCGTGGTGGGCCAGTACCTCAAGGGTCGTCCCGACCAACAACACTAGAAACGCAATCCGCAAGGGTGTGATGATGACCGCACTGATGAGCCTGGCATGCGGAGCCACCGGCGTAATGTCGCCGTAGCCAGTCGTCGTGATCGTTACGGTCGCGTAGTAGATCGCATCAATGAGACCGACTTGCCCGTCGTAGCTGTCTGTGTAGGATTCCCGGTCAATCCACACGATCAACACCACTGCCAGCAGCAACAGCACAGCCAGCAGTCCCCGGCGCAGCAGTTCCATTGCCGGTGATGAGCTATGGGCGGGGAGGCTGACCAGCGCCTCGTTCGTCCAGGACCGACTGGAGCCGTCCCGTCGCGTCGCCTCGGTGAGGCTCATTGGCCTACTTCTTCCGCTGACTGCGCGGTTTGTTCTGCGGCTGGGGACGCTTTGCCGCCCCTTCGCGACGAGCCGCTTCCCGAGGGGCTCCCTCGCGATGTGACCGTACGTCCGGCTTGACGGTCACCTCGACAGAGCCGACGCGCTTGGCGCCGTTTCCTGCGGTGGCACTCGCCTGCTCGAGCTCTGCGTTGCTTGGTTCGGTCTCCTCGGCGACGCTGGCAGCGGCCTCTGGGTTGGCCGTCGGGATGGCTCCGGCGCTCGTCGACACCCGTTCCTTCTGGGCCTCCTTGGCGCGGCGCGCACGGACGCGTGCCGCAACCTTCCTCATATCGGGCTCCCGTTCCTTCATCTGGGCCAGCAGCGGTGTTGCGATGAAGATCGAGGAGTACGCGCCCGACACCATACCGACGAAAAGCGCCAGCGCGAGATCCTTCAGTGGACCCTCGCCCAAGATCACGGCCCCGGCAAACAGCAGCGCAAGGACCGGCAGCACGCCAATGATGGTGGTGTTAATCGATCGGACCAGAACCTGATTGACAGCGAGGTTGGCCGCTTCGGAATAGGTCCGCGTGGTACTGGAGCGAAGATCGCGAACATTCTCACGCACCTTGTCGAACACGACAACGGTGTCGTAGAGGGAATAGCCGAGGATAGTGAGGATGCCGATCAACGTCGCTGGTGTCACCGTAAAACCGACCAGGGCATAGATGCCGATGGTCAAGATCAAGTCATGTCCCAGCGCGATGAGTGCTGCCGCCGACATCTTGACGTCTCGGAAGTAGATCCCGATAACAAGCGCGACCAGCGCCAAGAACACCCCCAGCGCGATCAGCGCTCGCTCGGTGATCTGGCCGCCCCAGGATGCCCCGATCAGGCTATAGGCCACCTGGTCAGGAGTGATGCCAACCTCTTGAGCGATCGCGGCCCGTACCTTCGGCACCTCTTCGGTTGGGTCCAGCGTCCGGGTTTGCACCCTGACTTGGTTATTGCCGATGGTGTTGACGGTCGAGTCGTCCAGATTGGGTACGCCGGAATTGCTGAGCGCATCCTTCATGGAGTCGACGGTCTGCGCAGTCACCGTGGTCGCCGCCTTGAAGTCGGCGCCACCCTTGAATTCGATTCCGTAGTCAAGCCCCCGCAACAGCAAGGCGAGAATCGAAACCCCGATGAGGACGCCTGAGACGATGTACCAGCGACGCCGGTGTCCAATGAAGTCATAGGACACTTCGCCGGTATAGAGGCGATGGCCGATTGCACCCAGCTTCGACATCAGCGGCTCTCCTCGCTTACCGCCGCCGGACGCCCGACAGCCGGCCGACGAGAGCGTGAACCAGGCAATGCCTGAACGCCGAGGTGTCCCGGATCCAGACCAGAGAGTCTGTGCCCGCCACCGAAGAACTTGGTTCGCGCCAGCAGAGTCATCAACGGCTTGGTGAAGAGGAAGACCACAATCACATCGATCAGCGTTGTCAGACCCAGCGTGAAGGCGAATCCCTTGACCGCGCCGATTGCCAGGACGAACAACACCAGAGCCGAGAGCATCGAGACGGTGTCCGCGATCAGGATTGTTTGCCGGGCTCGTCGCCAGCCGGTTTCCACAGCCGTACGCAGACTGCGACCTTCCCGTACCTCGTCACGGATCCGCTCGAAGAAGATGACGAAGCTGTCGGCAGTGATACCAATGGCGACGATGGCGCCTGCGATACCGGGAAGATTCAAAGCAAAACCGACGGAGCTGCCGAGCAACACCATGCTGGCGTACGTGATGACCCCGCCGATAGCAAGCGAGGCAACCACCACAATGCCAAGTCCGCGGTAGTACAAGAAGCAGTAACCGACAACCAGGGCCAGGCCGATGATGCCGGCGATAATGCCGGCTCGCAGCTGCTCCCCGCCCAGAGTGGCCGAGACGTTGTTCACCTCTGAGACGTCGAATGCCAGTGGTAGCGCGCCGTACTTCAGCACATTGGCCAGCTCAGTGGCGCTCTTCTGCGTGAAGTTGCCCGAGATCTCGGCACGGCCACCGGGTATGGGCTCATTGACAGATGGAGCTGAGATGGAGACGCCGTCCAAGACGATGGCGAAGCGGTTCTGCGGATCACTGTTCTGGGAAAGCTGCCGCGTGGCCGTTTCAAACGCCGCCGCACCTTGGGAGTTGAACTCCAGGTTCACCACCCAGTTGACGTTGTTTTGCGGGATGCCGGCCACCGCGCTGGTCAGCTGGTTGCCCTCAATCAGCGTAGGGCCAAGCAGATATTTCTCGGTCTTCTCCTGATTGCAGGCAAGCAGGCCTTGATCGGCGACGTCGGTGACCTTTGTTTCACAGGTGAATTCGGCAAACGCCGATTGACAGCCTTCAGATGGCTGCCAATCAAGCGCCTTGTCTGGCGGCGTTCCCTTGCCGTCGGCTGGAACGCAGGCCTTGTCCAGCGGCACCGGTGGCGCTGTCGGCAAAGCGGGCAGCGGCATCTTGTTGTCCTTGGGAGTGGCACTCGGTTCCGCAGGCTTAGCCTCCTCAGATGGCGCTGACGTCGGTTCGCCATTCGGTGTGGCAGTCGCTCCCTGGGTCGGCTCGGCTGAGGCCCCTGGCGTCGGCTGGGCCGCCGGCTGCACCTGCTCGGCCGCATAAACCGCCCGGAAACGCAGTACGGCAGTCTGGCCGACGAGCCGGACAAGCTCGTCTTGCTGCACATTGGGCACAGTCACGATGATCTGGTTGTCGCCGGATGTGGTGACTTCAGATTCGCCGACACCGAGGCTGTCCACCCGGCTTTGGATGATCGTCTTGGCGAGCTGCAGGCTGTTGGGGTCTACCGCCCCGCTGCCAGTGGTGTTCTTGGCCGTCAAGGTAATGGTGGTGCCGCCCTGGAGGTCCAAACCAAGCTTCGGTGTCCAGTGCCCGCTGACCGCGAGCAGGGTGATCAGTCCTGCGACCAGCACGGCCAAAACGATCAGGATGCGGCCCGGGTGACCAGTCGTCGTTGCCACTCGCGTACGTGTCCTAGTGCTTCCTAGCTGGTTCCAGAAAAGCTCAGTCGGCGGTCTGAGGCTTCGAGGTCTGGGGCTCTGTCGGCAGGGCCTGGGAGTTGCTGGTTGGTGAGGAGTCCGGCTCGACGGCGGGCTCAGTGTCAGCTGCCGTTGTCGGCTCTTCTGCCGGACGCGCCACCGGTAGTTCTGGCTCCGCTGGTGCTACGTCTTCTACAACCGCCCCTTCGGAGTCCAGCTCGTCTTGCTCCTCAAGATTGTCTTCATCTTCAGCTGTGACAATCCTGCTAATCGCCTGTTTGAGAACTGTGACTTCAGAGCCCGGAGAGATTTCCAGTACAACCTGCTTCGACCCGACTGAGACAACCGTGCCGAATAGTCCGCTGGCCAGCATCACTCTGTCGCCCGGGCCGAGCGCGTTCATTGTTCGTTGCACCGCTTGCTGGCGCTTGCGTTGCGGCCGCAAGATCAAGAAGTAGAAGGCCAGCGCTAGTAGCGCGATGAAGATCAGGGTGGAATATTGCTGCATCGCTCCGGCATCCGGTTGTGGGGTACTGCGCAGCTTGCGCAGTACCAAATGAATAGTTGTGTGAATTGTTGCGCGACGTTGTCGGTGCTGGGGCTAAAGGCACCGACCGCCGTACTCTACCTAGTCTGCGCCGAAAACCTGCATCGCTCAGGTGAAGAGATCGGGCGTGAGAGCAACACCAGGCGGTGAACTGGGTGCAACCAGGCCGAGGTGTCGCCAGGCGGCCGGTGTAGCGACACGGCCACGCTGAGTCCGCATCAGGAAACCCTGGCGTACCAAGAACGGCTCAGCGACCTCCTCAACGGTCTCGCGCTCCTCGCCGACTGCGATGGCGAGCGTGGACAGCCCAACCGGACCTCCTCCAAACCTGCGGCACATGGCATCGAGTACGGAGCGGTCCAGCCGGTCGAGGCCAAGCTCGTCCACCTCGTAGAGTTCCAGCGCATCCTTGGCCACATCGAGTGTGACGCGGCCTTCTGCTCGAACCTGAGCATAGTCGCGCACTCGACGCAGCAGTCGGTTTGCGATGCGTGGAGTGCCACGCGAGCGGCGTGCGATCTCGGCAGCACCCGGCGGCTCCAGCGGGACCCCGAGTAGCTCCGCGGAGCGGTGCAGGATGTGCTCAAGTGCCGTGGCGTCGTAAAAGTCGAGCTGAGCGGTGAAACCGAAGCGATCACGCAGCGGGCCCGGCAGCAGGCCAGCCCGGGTAGTCGCTCCAACAAGGGTGAAGCGTGGAATGTCGAGCGGAATCGCCGTCGCTCCCGGCCCCTTGCCGACCACGACGTCGACCCGAAAATCCTCCATCGCCAGATAGAGCATCTCCTCGGCGGGGCGAGACATCCGGTGGATCTCGTCAAGGAAGAAAACCTCACCCTCAACCAGTCCCGACAAGATCGCCGCAAGGTCACCGGCATGCTGGATGGCCGGACCGCTGGATATCCGAAGCGGCGCGTTCATTTCGCTGGCGATGATCATCGCGAGCGTCGTCTTACCGAGGCCTGGCGGGCCGGAGAGCAGCACATGGTCAGGGACACCACCACGATGCCGCGCCGCCTGGAGAACCAGACCGAGCTGGTCACTGACCCGCGGCTGCCCCTCGAACTCGACCAGCGTCGTGGGGCGGAGCACCGACTCGGCGGCGCGCTCTGCAGGATCCGCGTACGGACGGACGAGCGCAGCGAGGTCCTCATCGCTTACGTGACTCACTGTCGTTCCTCTACCTTCGCGCCAGGCTCTGCAGTGCGGCTCGCATCAGGACCGCGATGTTCATCTGCGGGTCTTCCTGCGCCAGCTGCTCGACCTCATTGCAGGCGGCGTCGGCGTCCTTGGCTGACCAGCCAAGGCCCTGCAGTCCCTGCATCACCTGCGCGCGCCAGGCTGTGGCTGGACCGGCGGCGGGGATTGACTCCTCGGCCTCGGCGGCTGTGTTGATCTTGTCTTTGAGTTCGATGACGATGCGCTGCGCGCCCTTGCGACCAATGCCGGGCACCTTGCACAGCTGGACCAGATTTTCGGTGGCAATGGCTTTGCGTAGCTCTTCGGGGGTGAGCACGGCGAGTGCCGTCTGGGCCAGTTTGGGCCCGACTCCGGTCGCTGTCAGCAAAAGCTCGAAGAACTCCCGCTCATCGGCTGAGTCGAAGCCATATAGCGTCAGCGAGTCCTCCCGCACCACCAGCGATGTTGCCAGCGTTGCCCGTTGACCCAGTCGAAGTCCCGCCACCGTATTGGGACTGCAGACTGCCTGTACGCCGAAGCCGCCGACTTCAATGACTGCCGATGTTGGGCCCACCTGAGCCACCACACCGGTGAGCTGGGCGATCATTCCTGCCTCCTCGAAGGCGGACGGGAGGACCTACCCAACCCACCACGCTGTCGACCATGATTGGCCGCAGCCTCCACGGCAGCATTGAGGCGTGCGGTAGTGCCGCCACGCCATACGTGACAGATGGCAAGTGCGAGCGCATCCGCGGCATCGGCGGGCTGCGGCACATCCTCGAGCTTGAGAATCCGGGTCACCATGGCACCTACCTGGTCCTTGGAGGCGCGGCCGGACCCGGTTATCGCGGCCTTGACTTCGCTCGGCGTGTGCAGGCTCACCGGGATCCCGTGTTTGGCAGCGACCAGCATCGCTACTCCCGCAACCTGAGCTGTGCCCATCACCGTCTGCACATTGTGCTGGGCAAAGACCCGTTCGATGGCAACTGCGGTCGGCCGGTAACGAGCAATCCAGCTCTCGATCGTCTCTTCGATAGCCACCAGACGCCGTGCGACATCCAGATCGGACGCAGTCTGAACGACATCAACGGCCACCAGCCGCGGCTGGCGACCGGGGACGCCATCGACCACGCCCAGGCCGCACCTGGTCAGGCCCGGGTCGATGCCCAGCACCCGCATGCGTGCCCCCACCTGCCGCGTGATCGGATCGCCCACGCGATCCCCCTTGCCCTGGAATAAACGAACAGATGTTCGGCAGCCTAGTGGTGCCCCTGACGTTACCGACCGCGACACGCTGTCCGTTCGCAACTAGTGTTGCAGCCGCCGCCCGTCGGGATGGAGCGAGGCCAGAATGCCTAGCCGTCCGCCGTGATATCGGTCGTCTCTGCGCACCACGCCATCAATGGCGTAGCAAGGGCCGCATCTGGCAAACATTCGCGGCTGTATGCGGAAAGACGTTGTGCGGAAATCAGCTAACGTCAAGCACTAGCTGATGCTGGCGAGCACCTCGTCCGAGGCATCGAAATTCGCGTACACGTTCTGGACGTCATCGGAGTCCTCGAGGGCGTCAATGATTCTCATCAGCTTCTCGGCCGTCGCGGCGTCCACCTCTTGGGTGTACTGAGGGACGAAAGACACTTCGGCGGATTCATAGTCGAAACCGGCCTGTTCCACCGCAGTGCGCACCGCAACCGTGTTGCCCGCTTCGGTAATGATCTCGAAGGTGTCACCCAGATCGTTGATCTCTTCAGGATCAGCATCCAAGGTGGCCTCAAGAAGATCATCTTCGCTGATGCTCCGACCGTCTTGCTGCTTGGCGACGATGACCACTCCCAGGCGAGTGAACATCCGGGCAGTCGAGCCGGCATCGGCCATGGTTCCGCCATTGCGTGTCACTGCCACCCGTACGTCGGAAGCGGAACGATTCCGGTTATCAGTCAGGCACTCGATCAGCAGTGCCACGCCGGCCGGCCCGTACGCCTCGTACATCAAGGTCTCGTAGTCCGCTCCACCGCCCTCAGCCCCTGAGCCGCGCTTGATTGCACGGTCGATGTTGTCGTTGGGAACCGAGCTTTTCTTGGCCTTCTGTATTGCGTCATACAGAGTCGGGTTTCCGGCGGGGTCGCCGCCCCCTACTCGAGCCGCCACCTCAATGTTCTTGATCAGCTTCGCGAACAGCTTGCCGCGGCGTGCATCGACGACAGCCTTCTTGTGCTTGGTGGTGGCCCACTTGGAGTGACCGGACATAGCCGAAATCCTAACCGTCGCGTGGCGCGGGCTCATTTCTGATCAAAAGCATCCCTGCTGGTCCTGAGACAGGCTTCGCCATTCAGCGTGCCTGCCAACTGGACCAGCTGCTCGGCCAGCTCGGCCTCGCCGTTCCGGCTAACGCCTAACCAGGCGACCGCTCAGCGTCGCCAGATGTGCATCTCAGGCAGCTTTCCACCCTTGACAGGCGGGTCACTTTGCTGCCAGATACGCCGCCACCTAGCGGCTGGCGGCTCGGCTACCTCGACCAAACCACGCTGAGTCTTCCACCATGTCGCGGCATCCTCGGCAAGGAGTTGCCTGACCGCGTCGGCGATCCTGGCGCCGAATTCGCCGACCGTCTCACTCGGCTCGGAAACGATAGGCGCTCCGTACCGCACACTCACTCGGGGGCGTCCCGGAACAGGCCAATAGCTGCCCCTCGGCATTGCCGCATATGTGCCGAGGATCCCGACCGGCACGACAGGCACCTGACACTCGATCGCCAGCTGCGCAGCGCTCAGCCGAAATGGACGTAGGAAACCGTCGCTGGACCGCGTGCCCTCGGGGAAGATGACCACACTCCAGCCCTTGCCAAGCAACTCTCCGGCGGTACTGGCCAATGCACCGTCGCTGTTCTCGATGGGAAAGGCGTCGAAGGCAATTGCCGATGCGCTTGTTCGTACCCAGCTGTCGAAGAAATAGTCGCTGGCGATTCCGACCGCGGTACGGCGCCGGCGATTGGCCGGCAAGGTCGATACCAGCACGGCCGTGTCTAAATGTGAGGCGTGATTAGGCACGATCAGAGCCGGACCATCGAATTGGCGAAGCTCATCCAGGCCGTAGACCTCAACTGCCAACTCGTTCCGCATCACGTTCTTGACACCCACTACCTGAATGAACTCACGCAGCGCACGCACCGGTGCCAAGCGTGCCCAGCCGGTCCGTTTCGCTGGCCGACCGTTCCTCATCTGACGTCAACCACGATCTGCGGTGGAGCATGCAGGTAACTGATGGAAGGCGAATGACCGACCTTCGACGCCACGATCTCCAGCGCATCGGGAAGTGTGGAGGCAGCCCGAAAACCCAGCCGCGCTGCGCTCTCACGGTCCGCGCCAACCCAGACGATGTCGCTGCAATGCTGCTTGGCTTCGGCCAACTGGTACCACAAGTGCATCGGATGCACGCCATGGAACGCCTGGCTAGTGCGGTACAGGTGGCTGTACCACGAGTCGTTGGCGAACTTCTCTTCATAGTCAGCCGAGATCTGCAGTGGATCGGTCGTCACGGTCAGTACGTCGACGAAGAAATCCACATACGACGGATGGTGCAGCGGTGAAAACTCCGACCGGAGTGGGTGGTAGACGATGAGCGCGCCACCCTGGCGTACCAGAGGTGTTCCGGTATGGGAGCCGAATCCACCGGCGAGCGCGCTCCATGCGGCAAGGATCGGGTTGATCACAGAGTCGACGCTGTACGGCGTCTGGGCGCCCACAGCCAAAACACCGACGTCGGCTTGCGCCGGCACCTCGACGAGCTGCTGCGCGGTGACCTGCGCCGAGCTGACCTTTTGAACTGCCGCTGGCGCACCCGCAGTTACCAAGGTGGTGTGGTAGTCGGCTTCGGTACGGTTCAGGAGCCGGCGCCGAGCACGTTGTGGCGTCCAGTCCAGGCCGCGGCGTACGGCAAGCCAGGTCGCCCTGTCTTTCAGGCTCCACTCCCATTCCCGTCTGCCCAGGAACTCCAGGGGTGAAGCGAAAATGTCATTGTCCAGAACCGCATCGATCTCGAAGACTCGCACGGCCGCGGAGACCAACGCAGATATCTCAGCCGCAGCCGCGTCGCTTCGCTGAGACTGCAGCCCGGAAAGCTGACTGATCGTAGCTGTGGAGCCGAGGCCGGCGGCGATCTCCGCCGCACCCCAGCGGTGCGGTGAATCTGCCAGGTGTACGAAGATCAACAAATCCGAGCCCGCGGCCCGAGCGTTCAGTGCAACATCGCCAGCCGCCGTGCTGCCGATGGTGACCAGATTCCCGGCATCCTCGGCATCGTGATTGGTCAGCAGAGCATCGGCGTAGAAAGATCGAAAGACCCGCTCACCAACGATGTATTCCAGTTCCTCCGCAGTCATCCGACGGTTGAGGCCGTTGGCACTCACGAGTGCGACATCGTCTACCCCTGCCTCCGCCGCCAGCGTTAAGACGGCCTCGATCACCTTGCCTCGGATATCCGGTCGTCGCATCTTCGGCGTCGGAGTACCGATGTCGTCGAACATGATCGTCAACCGCATCGCCGGCCTCAGCAGCGCCGACAGCGGCTCTGACTGCAGTGGCGTATCGAGCGCGGCACGGATCGCCTCACTGAGGTCCGGCACTCGAGGCAGCGATTCGACCGGATAAACCACCCGCGTACCAAGGGGAAACTTCTCGAGGCGGAAACGATCACCGTCAGGCACCAGCAGTGGCGGGGTGCGATCGTCGACCTCGAGGACGAAGCCGGGTCGTCCCATCTACCAATCTCCTTACGTCGGCAGCGCCCAGCGCGGCATGATCGGTTTGATCTTCCACTCCACCACTGACCACTGGTTCTTTGTGGCAGCCCGCATCAAGGCGATGTCAGGACTGACAGCGACAGCGTTGCCCACTGTCTCCAGCATCGGCAGATCCGAGTGTGAGTCCGCATACGCAAAGCTACGATCCAGATCGATCCCATGCTGGGTCGCGTAGTGCTTCAGCCATGCGGCCCGCGACTCTCCCACTACCGGCGGACCGGTGAGGAAGCCGGTACAACGGCCGTCCTCGTCGACACCAAGATCGCCCGCAATGACAACGTCGAACAGCGGCTGGATCGGGCGGGTCAGCGGCCGCACTACGCCGGTGATCAGGATCGTGGTGTGGCCCGCGGCACGGTGCTCGCGAATCCTCCGAACGGCCTCCGGGGAAAGCCTGCTCAAGATATGCGGAGCCACCGATGTGTCGACGAAACGTTCCAGGGCGGCAAGATCGGCGCCGCGATAGCGGCGATAGACCGCCCGCAGGAAGGTGCCGCGATCTCGTTGCTCAGCGCGCAGGTACGCCGGGAGGCGCCTGATCACCTGCCCGACCTCGGCCAATTGCTGAGTGCGCGACAGCTCTGGCAATCGGGCCCATAGGTATTGCTCGATCACGTTGGTGGACATGATGGTGCCGTCCAAGTCGAAGATCGCAAGCGCCGCAGAGCCGGTGGTGTCCTTGTCCAGATCCTTCATCGTGGTTGGCCGGTTGCCGCGCTTGCTTCGGATGGCGTCCATTCGGCGTACAGGTGCGGTGATCGATGGACAGTGCACTTCTTGGATGTAGGTCTTCCAATCGAAGACCGAGGTGTCGAAGGCGAATGCTGCTTGATCATCAGGGTGCAGCGCCTGGGTCAGGGCAAGGGTGTTGTCATCGACGAAGTGCAGCTCGGACTGGGCGTATTCCTTGTAGAGGGAGTGATAACGCCGCAGGAAGTCGAGACGGACGCCGGTGCGATCAAGATCTTTGGCGATCTTGCGGCTGCGGTCGGATCGGGGTGCCTGCGCAAGCAACCGCTCCGCGATCTTGTGAGTGCGTTCTGAGGTGGACAGCAACCGCTCGATCGAGGACCCGCCAGGGAACTTCCACTGCGGCAACCGGGCCGCTCCGCGCGGACCGCCCTCGAACGGATGCTCGAGAAAATATGCCCGCGTGTAGGTATAGAGATCCTTGAACGTCAGTGGGTTTCGAGCCCCCGAGTTGACGTGGTAATACTCCGGACTGCCGATCTCGGGGTGCGTGGCGCACACCGCAAGGATGGCGTTCACCACATGATCACAAGGAACGATGTCGACTACCGCCTCCGGAGTCGCGGGAAACTCCGGTAGCTCGCCGCGCCCGTAGGCCAAGATCAACGGCTCGGCCATCTTGAAGCCTTCGATCCAGCCGGGATAGGGATGCAGCCAGGAGGACTCCACGATTGCCGGCCGAACGATTGATACCTGCACGTTCCGTCCGACGTCGGCCACGACCCGCTCGCCGAGGGCCTTGGTAAAGGTGTACACGTCGGTCCAGCCGAGGGATCGGGCTCGCTCGGTACCGGCCTTGATCAGCTCGGCTTCGACCCACTCGATGCGGCGGCGCTCGGTATCGGCAGCGGTCGTCAGGAAACCGGCCTGCCGATGCTCGCGCTCAGCGTCCTTGCGGAGCTTTGCGAGCTGTCCCGAGGTACGCGACTCCGCCTCGATCAGATCGCGCATGGCGATGCCGGCGGCGGCTTCGGCGTCGTAGTCGACGTCGTGCACCTGCGGCGCCTCCGGAATCGCGCCACGGCGGCGGCCAGCCGTGTACGCGGTGGAGATGTGCACATAGTGCGGCATCTTGACCCGCTGACCATGATCGTCCCTGACGGCCTCGAGCATCCGGTTCAGCAGTGCCTTGGTGCCAATGACGTTCGTGGTGAAAGCCTGGTCGATCGGCGGATCGAAGGAGACGTCGCCCGCGCAGTGCACCAGGATGTCGAGATCGGCAGGAAGCTCGGGCACATTCGGCAGATCGCCCTCGATGATCTCAAGCCTGCTGTCGAGAAGTTCCGCAGCTCCCCCAGCCGCTTCCCGGACGTCGTTGAAGATCGGCTTCTTGACCACCGCGATCATGCGATCCGGCGCACTCGCCGAGCCCTTGCGCCGCACCAGCACCGAAGGGACGGTCTCAGGTAGCTCGGTGAGGATTTTCCATAACAGTTGCTCGCCGATGAAGCCGGTTACGCCGGTCATCACGATCTTCTTGCCGGCCAGCAGATCGCGCAGCCGGCCGTCGAGACGCTGTACCGACGAGGGAGGAGTCTGTGCTGCTGCAGTCATGCGCGATTGCTTTCTGCGTTGCTGCCGAGTTGCGCGGCCACCAGGGCCTCTTCCAGGGTGAAGCGGCCGACGTAGAGCGCGGTGCCAATGATCGCAGCTTCGACTCCGATTGCGACCATGTCGCGCAGTGCCAGGATGTCTTCCAGATTCGAGATGCCGCCGCTCGCCACAACCGGTCGGTTGGTTGCTTCACAAACCTGATGCAGCAGCTCCAGGTTGGGACCGCGCAACATGCCGTCAGAGGAAACGTCAGTCACCACAAAGCGCGCACAACCGGCGCGGTCCAGCCGATGCAATGTCTCGAACAGATCGCCGCCTTCACGGGTCCAGCCACGTGCCGCGAGCTTCCTGCCTCTGACATCAAGTCCTATGGCGATCCGCTCCCCGAATCGATCGATGATCTCCTCACACCACTCGGGGCGCTCCAGTGCGGCGGTGCCGATGTTCACCCGGGCGCATCCGGTTGCCAGCGCCCGTTCGAGTGACTCGTCATCACGGATGCCGCCGGACAACTCAACATCCAGCCTGAGATGTGAGATCAGCTCGGCGATGATGTCGGCGTTGTTGCCGCGTCCGAATGCTGCATCCAGGTCGACCAGATGGATCCACTCGGCTCCGGCGTCCTGCCAGCGTTGGGCAGCAGCCCGCGGGTCACCGAACCGCTTTTCGGAACCGGCGCGGCCTTGCACCAGCTGCACCGCCTGACCGCCGGCGATGTCTACCGCGGGAAGCAGCACAAGCCGGTCGGCACGCGGTGCGGCACGTGAAGAACTTGCCGAATGCACCAGAAGACCCTATCGCCAGCCGAGAGTTAGGCCGGACGCTTGGACTTTGGCAGCTTGGCCACCACCAAGTCGTACGAGGTGTTGATCAGCTCCCTGATCTCCTCCGGAGGGATCGTCCCGTTCAGCTGGAAGGTGTTCCAGCCGTGCTTGCCGATGTAGGCCATCTTGGACGCCGCGCCCTGATAGCGGTCCAGCAGCAGGTCGGCAGTCTCACGGTCACCGCACTTCAAGCCAATCGCCGTCTCGTTCCCAAGGAAGGCGAAGATCTTGTCCCCGACCTTGGCGACGACATCACCTTCCCAGGGCTCGTCTTGCCATGCACCCGGCTTGCTGAGGCAGTAGTCGAGCCAGCGTCTGCGGCTCATAGCGTGCTGACCCAATTACGAATCAGCCGAGCGCCCGCGTCACCGGACTTCTCCGGATGGAACTGGGTCGACCACAGCGAGTTCTCCTCCACCGCCGACACGAACCTGTCTCCGTCATGCTCAGCCCAGGTGATCTTGCGTTGCGAATCTGTCGGTAGCTCACGTACGCCGTAGCTGTGTACGAAATAGAAGTGTTCTGATTCGACGCCGGCAAACATCCGGCTACCGTCCGCCGCCTGGATGGTGTTCCATCCCATGTGCGGCAGCCGCTCGGCGTGCAGTCGCTCCACCAGCCCCGGCCAGAGGCGGCAACCGTCGGCGCGTACGCCATGTTCAAGGCCTGCGTCGAAGAGCACCTGGTGGCCGACGCAAATGGCAAGCGTCGGGCGCCCAGCCGTCAAACGCGCCGCGATGATGTCGGGGCCGCCAACGGCAGCCAAACCCGCCATGCAAGCGGCAAACGCGCCGACTCCGGGCACCACCAGGCCGTCGGCCGATGCTGCAAGCTCGGCATCTGTCGTCACCGTGACGTATGCGCCGGCTCGGGCAACCGCACGCTCAACGGAGCGAATGTTGCCCGACCCGTAGTCAAGGACGATAACCGTCCTCATAGGGCTCCCTTGGTGCTGGGCACACCCTCAACCCGCGGATCGATGGCGATCGCGTCTCGAAGTGCCCGCGCGAGCGCCTTGAACTGACACTCGACGATGTGGTGGGGGTCCCGACCAGAGATCACCGTCAGGTGCAAGCAGATCTGTGCGTGGAAAGCGAGGGTCTCCATCACGTGCCGCGTCAGCGCACCAACATAGGGGGCGCTGCCTGGGGCGCCACCTGCTCCTGGCGAGCCGCCGATCAGCACATACTCCTGCCCCGCCGGCTCACCGGTGTGAACGCAATATGGTCTCCCGGACACGTCGACCACTGCCTGCGCCAGCGCCTCATCCAGTGGCACCAGGGCGCTTGCGAATCGCCTAATCCCCCGCTTATCGCCAAGCGCGGAACGGATCGCCTGACCCAGCACGATAGCGGTGTCCTCGACGGTGTGGTGCGCATCGATGTGCCAGTCACCGGCACTTTCCACCTCGAGGTCGATCAGGGAGTGGACAGCCAAAGCGGTCAGCATGTGGTCGAAGAATCCGACACCGGTGGAGATCTGAGCCCGGCCGGTGCCGTCGAGATCCAAGCTGACTCTGACCTTGGATTCCGAGGTCTGCCGTTCCAGCGTGGCGGTACGGGACTCGGTCATCGCATCTCCTTGTATGTCTTGGTTTCGAGCACCGCCGAAAGTGCATCCTTGAAGGCCTGCATCTCCGACGGAGTGCCGGCCGATACCCGTAGCCAGCCTTCCGGACCGGTTTCCCTAATCAAGACGCCACGGTCCAGCAGCGCCTGCCACACCGCATGCCGGTCGGCAAACCGCCCGAAAAGGACGAAGTTGGCATCTGACTCTGCAACCTGCAGCCCTCGGGCAGCGAGCCAGCCGGCAAGATCATCGCGAGCCTCCCGGAGCTGGTCGACCTTGGCCAGCATCTCCGGCGCATCGGCCAAGGCGACCCGCGCGGCAGCCTGGGTCAGCGCCGACAAATGATAGGGCAGCCGTACGATGCGGAGCGCTTCGATGAACGCCGGGGCCGCGGCGAGATAGCCCAGCCGACCGGCTGCAAAGGCAAAGGCCTTGGACATGGTCCGGCTGACCGCAAGCCGAGAGTAGTCCGGCAGCAGCTCGAGCGCACTTGGAGTGCCGGTGCGCGCGAACTCGTAGTACGCCTCATCGATGACAACGACACCCGGTGCCACGTCGCAGATCGATCGAAGCGTGTCCAGACTGACGGCTGTGCCGGTAGGGTTGTTCGGGCTGGTGATCAGCACCACGTCGGGGCGAGTCTCCAGGATTGCTGACCGGGCCGCGCTCGGGTCGATGGTGAAATCGTCGCGTCGCGGGGCCGTGTACCACTCGCTGTGAGTGTCGCGGGCATATTCCGGATACATCGAGTAGGTCGGCGCAAAAGACAGCACTCGCCGGCCCGGCCCGGCGAAGGCCAACAGCACGTGCAACATCACCTCATTGCTGCCATTGGCAGCCCAGATCTGGTCAGCGGTCAAGCCATGCCCGAGGTAGCGAGCGAGATCGCCGCGTAACCCGAGCGCGTCCCGCTCGGGGTATCGGTTCATCGAGCGGCCCGCCTCAGCGACCGCGGCAGCAATCTTGTTGATCACCTGCTCGCTAGGCGGATAGGGATTCTCGTTGACGTTGAGGCAAACTGGAACATCCAGTTGAGGTGCTCCGTACGGTTGTTGACCGACCAGCTCAGGTCGTAACGGAAGCTCCTCGAGCGCCGGACTGGCCGTGGCGGTGTTGATCCCGGGAGGGACGACCCCACCGCGCCCCCCCGAAACAGCTTGGGAGATCACCGGGTGCGCGTCGATGGGAAGAACCTCCGAGCGATGGCGGCGCCGTGAGCCGGCAGATCCTCGGCGTCGGCAAACACCTCGACCTTACGGGCCACCTCTTCAAAGGCGGTCTGGGTGTAGCTGACGACATGCATCATCTTCAGGAAGCTGCGTACATTCAGACCTGAGGAGTGGCAGGCGCACCGCCCGGTCGGCAGTACGTGAGTACTGCCGGCGCAATAGTCGCCGAGCGACACTGGCGACCACGGACCGACGAATACCGCTCCGGCATTGGTGATCATGGAAGCAACTCGCTCAGGTTCGGCAGTCTGGATTTCGAGGTGCTCTGCGGCGTAGCCATTGGCTACCTCAATGCCCTGCTCTATGTCATCGACCATCACCATGGCCGATTGGCGACCGGCCAAGGATTGCACGATGCGTTCTACGTGCTTGGTCGCTGGAACCTGAGCCGACAATTCGGACTGAGTTCCCTCAGCGAGCTCGTCGGAGTCGGTGATCAACACCGCTGCCGCCAGCGGGTCATGCTCGGCTTGGGAGATCAGGTCCGCAGCTACGTGGACGGGATCGGCTGTGCCATCAGCGAGCACGGCGATTTCGGTGGGGCCTGCCTCGGAGTCGATGCTGACCCGCCCCTTGAGCAGCCGCTTTGCGGCAACGACGTAGATGTTGCCTGGTCCGGTGACCAGATCGACCTGTCGGCACAGGTCCGGCACGCCGTAGCCGAACATCGCGATCGCTTGCGCGCCGCCGACCGCATAGACCTCGTCAACACCGAGGATGTGGCACAGCGCGAGGATGTTGGGATGCGGCAGCCCGCCGAACTCGATCTGCGGCGGGGAGGCGAGCGCTATGGACGGTACGCCGGCGACCTTCGCGGGAACTACGTTCATGATCACACTCGAAGCCAGCGGCGCCAACCCGCCTGGGACGTACAAACCGACACGCCCGATCGGAATCATGCGTCGGCGTACCACCGCGCCAAGCGCGACACTTACCTCGCCGCCGGTGTCGCCGAGTTCGGTCTCGCAGACCCGGCGGCGACGCTCGATCGCTGTTGCAAAGGCTTTCCGAAGATCAGGATGGAGCCGTGCCGCAGCATCCTTCAAGGCGGTTTGGGGTACCCGGAACGTGGTAGGAAGCACCCGATCGAAACGCATCGAATACTCGGCCAGCGCCGCCGCCCCACGGCGCGCGACATCGTCACAGATCGGACGGACGATCTCGGTTGCGGCGGCCACGTCGAAGTCGGCTCGGGGCACAATGGCGGCGTAATCTAGCCGCTGGCCGGCCGCTTGCCGGCCGCGAAGATTGATCACCCGAAGCACGGGGGAGATTCTACGGCCCAGGCACCCTGCGCCGACCGATAATCAACTGCCGGTCTGGGCGACGGATTAATATCTCACCCGTCATGTGTTGATTGCTCCGCTCGCTGGTGCTCGCTCCGCGCGCTGGGTCATCTCGAGGAGGTTCATGCCCGAGCCGCTGTCAGAACGCGGCATGATCTTGAGGGCCGCAATTGGCATCGGTCTTTATGCCATGGCTTTCGGCGCCTCCTTCGGCGCAATCTCTGTCGGTTCGGGATTGAGCCTTGGCCAAACCATGGCGCTCAGCCTGGTGATGTTCACCGGCGCATCCCAGTTCGCGTTCGTCGGAGTGGCTGCATCCGGCGGTTCGCCCTTCGCGGCAGTACCCGCGGCTCTGTTGCTCGGGGTGCGCAACGCGTTCTATGGCGTACCCATCTCAGAAATATTGCACCCTCGCGCCTCCGCCAGGCTGTGGACCGCACACTTCGTCATCGACGAGACCACGGCAATGGCCGTCAGTCAGGCCACGCCTCGGGATAAGCGCTATGCCTTCTGGGCAACCGGCCTTATGTTGTTCTGCCTCTGGCAGCTGGGAAGCCTGGCAGGCGCGCTCGTGGGCCGCGCGGTCAATCCGGCCGATATCGGCCTAGATGCTGCGGCGCCCGCGGTTTTCTTGGCACTCCTCTGGCCCATGCTGCGACGTCTGGAGGCGCGCTGGGTGGCGCTAGGCGGCGCCCTGTTAGCGCTGGCGCTGGTGCCTATAGCACCGCCAGGCATCCCGGTACTCGCATCGGCGATTGTGGCGTTAGTGAGTGGCCTCCTGCCGGCTCGGCAGCCGATGCAGCCGATCGATCAGAGGGATCCGAGATGAGCGCGCTCTGGCTGGCGGTCATGATCGCCGCGGTCGGCTGTTATCTCCTGAAGTTGGCCGGGGTATCACTGCCCGAGTCGATCTTGAACCATCCCAAGGTCCAGCGAGTTGCGCAGTTGCTGCCGATCGCGATGTTGTCTGCACTGGTGGCCGTTGAACTCTTCGATGGTGGCGGCGTTTACTCGGCGGATTGGCGGACTCTGGCTGGCGTCGCGGCGGGTGTCATTGCTTTGCTGCTACGACGCGGCTTCCTTGTGGTGTTCTTGATCGCGATCTCGGTGACAGCCCTATTGCGCCTGATCACGTGAGCGCGTACGACGGCGGAATATAGGCCGCGGCTCCTCTTCGTCGCGACCCAGCGAGGAACCCAACAGCACTGGGATGACGGCGAAGAACGGCCAGGTGAGCAGGGACGCACGGGCTCGCAATGTAAGCGGAATCGGCACCAGCTCACCTGGTTGAGCCGCTGCCAACCGAGCCGCGAAGTCGCCGGGACCGAGCCGGTAGCCGACCAGCCAGCAGGTCAGGGCGGAGGCCACCGCACACACCAGCACCACAAGCACTAAAGACCAGCCGATGCTGCGTAGCCAGCGCCAAGCCGCGAGACCAATCAGCAGTCCAGCCACCAGGCCAATTGCGCAGAACCAGGCGTCGCCGGCGATGAACTCGCTCAGGCCGCGCTCCGACGTGGAAGCCCCGCCGTTGTTGTTCAGCTCGTACGCCGGCGGCTTCACGATCAACCACCACACCACTCCAGCGGCAGCACCCAAGGCGAGGCAGCTGAGTGCGAAGCCGATCAATCGTGCCCCCAGCCGCCAGCCACGACTGGTCGTGGAGGCGGATGACTCCGTTACGACAGCAGACACGACGGTCCCAACAGGGCCTTCAGATCGGCCATCAGCGGCGCCGAGGGTGTCACTCGCAGCCGCTCGTCGAGTTTCATGACAGTTGTCTTCTCCGCGGATCGAAGCCGCAGTCGTACCTCGGTGAGGCCAGGATGCGCAGCCAGCACCTCACGGAGCTGCTGTACGACGTGCGGAGTGCACCGATTCGCCGGCAACGAGATCACAACGGGCACGCTAGGCGCGTGGCTGACGTCGGGCAGGCTGAGTTCAGATGCGTTGACCGAGACCACGTCGTCGTCGACCTTGACCTTGCCTTTGATCTTGACCACGGTGTCGGTGGCGAGCACGGTGGACACCATCTCGTACGCCCTGGGGAACAGCAAGACCTCGATCGACGCCTCCAAGTCCTCAACGCTGATCACTGCCCAGATATCCCCGCGTCGGGTGGTCTTGCGGGTGATACTGGTGATCATGCCTGCGATGGTCACCGTGCCGTCGCGCGGCCCATCGTCGCCAAGCAGCTCTCCGATGCCGATATCGCGTTCCGCAGCCAGGATGTGCTCCAGGCCTTGTAGCGGATGATCACTGACGTAGAGACCGAGCATCTCGCGCTCGAAGGCCAGCTTGGTTCGCTTGTCCCAGTCCGGCAGATCGGGAACGCTGCCGGTCAGCACAGGATCGGTCTCTGCAAGCTCTCCGAACAGATCGTCCTGGCCGTTGGCCTCATTGCGCTTCAGGTCGAGCACCGCGTCCACCGCGCCCTCGTAGATGCTCATCAGCGCCCGGCGCGAATGGCCCATCGACTCGAAGGCTCCAGCCTTGATCAACGACTCGATCACCCGCTTGTTGCATACCACCAGCGGCACCTGATCAAGGAAGCCATGGAAGTTCACCGCCTTACCGTGGGCCTCGCGCGCGGCGACGATGCCGTCAACGACGTTGTGCCCGACGTTGCGTACCGCGGTAAGACCGAAGCGGATGTCGGCACCGACCGGGGTGAAGTTGGCTGCCGATTCATTGACGTCCGGCGGCAGCACCTGGATACCCATCCGGCGGCATTCGCTGAGGTAGATGGCCATCTTGTCTTTGTCGTCGGCCACCGAGGTCAGCAGGGCCGCCATGAACTCGGCCGGGAAATTGGCCTTCAGATACGCGGTCCAATACGAAACCATCCCGTACGCCGCCGTATGGGCCTTGTTGAAGGCGTAATCGGAGAACGGGACCAAAATGTCCCAGAGGGCTTTGATGGCGCCGTCGGAGTACCCATTGGCCCGCATTCCTTGGGAGAAGGGCACGAACTCCGCGTCGAGAATCTCCTTCTTTTTCTTGCCCATCGCTCGCCGCATGTTGTCGGCTTGGCTGAGCGTGAAGCCAGCCACCTTCTGGGCGATCGCCATCACCTGCTCCTGATAGACGATCAGCCCATGAGTGGTGTTCAGAATCTCGGCAAGCGGCTCGGCGAGCTCCGGATGGATGGGAGTGATCTCCTGGCGCGCGTTCTTGCGCAGCGCATAGTTGGTATGACTGTCCGCTCCCATCGGGCCGGGTCGGTAGAGCGCAAGAACAGCGGAGATGTCCTCGAAGTTGTCGGGACGCATCAGCCGCAGCAGGGAACGCATCGGCCCGCCGTCGAGCTGGAACACTCCGAGCGTCTCGCCTCGGCCCAGCAGGTCGTAGGTTGGCGCATCGTCTAGCGGGAGATCTTCGAGGACAAGCTCGAAGCCGCGGTTGAGCGCGATGTTTGCCAAAGCATCGTCAAGGACGGTGAGGTTGCGCAGGCCCAGGAAGTCCATCTTGATCAGGCCCAGCGCTTCGCATGTCGGATAGTCGAACTGGGTGATGATGGCGCCATCCTGCTCCCGACGCATGATCGGGACGATGTCGATCAAGGGGTCGCTCGACATGATCACGCCAGCGGCGTGCACACCCCACTGACGCTTCAGCCCCTCCAAGTCCTTCGCCGTATCAACGACGGTCTTGACATCCGGATCGACCTCATAGAGAGCGCGGAACTCCCCGCCCTCGCCGTACCGAGGATGATCACGATCGAAGAGCTTGGCAAGCGGCACGTCTTTGCCCATAACCGGTGGCGGCATGGCCTTGGTGATCTTCTCGCCGACACCAAAGGGGTAACCGAGTACACGGGAGGCATCCTTGACGGCCTGCTTGGCCTTGATCGTGCCGTAGGTGACGATTTGGCTGACCCGATCATCGCCGTACCTCTCGGTGACGTAGCGGATCACCTCACCGCGCCGGCGCTCGTCGAAGTCGATGTCGAAATCCGGCATCGAGACCCGATCGGGATTGAGGAACCGCTCGAAGATCAGTCCGTGGACCAGCGGATCAAGATCGGTGATCCGCATCGCGTACGCGGCGATCGAGCCGGCACCCGAGCCGCGGCCGGGCCCGACGCGGATGCTGTGCTCCTTGGCCCAGTTGATGAAGTCGGCAACCACCAGGAAGTAGCCGGCGAAGCCCATCGAGATGATCACGCTGGTCTCGAAGTCGGCCTGCCGGCGTACCTCATCGGGTATTCCGCCTGGATAGCGCCGATGCAGGCCCGCCTCCACCTCGTGGATGAACCAGGAGTCTTCCGTCTCCCCCGCTGGGCATGGGAAGCGCGGCATGTAGGTGCCGTTGCCTTCGGTGAACGACACGTTGCAACGTTCGGCAATCGCCAGTGTGTTGTCGCACGCTTCCGGAAGCTCGGCGAAGAGCGCGCGCATCTCGGCAGGTGACTTGAGGAAGTGTTGGTCGCCTTCGAACTTGAACCGATTTCCATCGGCCATAGTTGAGCCGGTCTGCACGCAGAGCAGCACTTCGTGGGCGGCTGCATCCGATTGATGGGTGTAGTGCAGGTCGTTCGTCGCAACGATCGGCAGATTCAGGTCCTTGGCGATCTTGAGTAGATCCGCGCGTACCCGGTTTTCGATGATGAGGCCGTGATCCATCAGCTCGACGAAGTAGTTGCCGGCACCAAAGAGGTCGCGAAACTCCGCGGCGCTGGCAAGCGCTTCATGATAGCGGCCAAGTCGGAGGTAGGTCTGGACCTCTCCGCCGGGGCAGCCTGTGGTTGCGATCAGGCCCTTGGCGTAGCGGGCAAGTAGTTCACGATCGACCCGGGGCTTGTAGAAGTAGCCCTCCAGTGACGCCAGCGAGCTGAGCCGGAACAAGTTGTGCATGCCGGGCGTGTTCTCGGCCCAGATGGTGAGGTGGGTGAATGCTCCGCCTCCGGAGACGTCGTCGGAACCACCGTCACCCCACAGCACTCGGCGTCGCTCGGAGCGATGCGTCTTCGGCGTGAGATAGGCCTCGATCCCGATGATCGGTTTTACCGACGAGGCTCGACCGGCCTTGTAAAACTCGTACGCGCCGAAGATGTTGCCATGGTCGGTAACGGCGATGGCAGGCATGCCCATTTGCTCACAACCGGAGAACAGGTCAGCTATCCGGGCCGCCCCGTCCAGCATCGAGTATTCCGAGTGCACGTGCAGGTGGACGAATGAACCGTCACCGCTTGCCAAGGAAGCCAGCTGGATGCTCCCCGGCATACCTGCACCAATCAAAACGATCAAGGCCTCCAAAATCGAACCCTGCTCTGCTGCACGCGTGCCTGTGCCGGACGCGAGTGGGGAAGCTCAGCAAGCGCCCACTCTAGTCGCCAGATCTGAGCACAAGTCTGCGACGCGCCTCTGACAATCGGATGCGGCAGGCGCGTTCACTTTGCCGGCAGCGGCGGCATGATCCGCTGAGGTCATTGACAACGCCCTTGCTCAATCACTAGCCGGAGAGGGCGACTACCTTTTCAACAGTCCGGATATTGCGGACTGTTGAGCTGACACCGATGATCGCACTGAACTTCTCGGCTAGCTTGCTCCTTCCCATGCCTTGCGAGTAGTTGACGTAAACCTGCTGGCCGGCGAATGTGAACGGTTCATAGTCTTCTGCGATTGCCGCCACCTTGTCCTTGGCGTCATCAGGCGGCGCCTTCGTCAGGAATGCGACCGTGACTTGGCTCGGGTTAGCGTCCGGATAGGGGTTCTCGGTCAAGATCTTTTTCAGTTGCGCCGGACTCCGTACGGTGACATCGATCGTGTGGCCGAAGGTGTCCTTGATCGCCTTGGTGATTTCTCCCTCTACGGTGCCGGCCTTCTTCGGCGAGTTGATGATCAAGTTGCCACTGTTGATGTAGGTCGCGACATCGGTGTAACCGAGGCCCTCGGCCATGGTGCGCAGCTCAGGCATGGAGATCTTGTTGTTCGGCCCAAGGTTGATCCCGCGTAGGAAGGCGACATGGGTAGCCACGTCGCCATCATTCCAGTGCCGCCGGGGAAACTGTCCGCAGATCGCATCTATCAGGCCGTCGTTTGATGCAATCTGCCGGCAGTTAGTTCTCCACAATCAGATGTCCGGTCCAAGCGGCGTCCACAGACATAGAGGTGGGCCGGCTAACGAGCCATTCTCGTACGCATATTTCACGCGTGGAGGTCTCTACAGACCGAGGTCAGCAGGCGTTCCGCGGTCATCGGCGTCTCGCCGGCTGGCGCAGAATGTCCTACGGCCTCTACATCGAAAGTCAGCAGGAGGTCGGACTTGCCGACCAGGTCAGGGCCTGGAGTTTGGTACTTCCGCCGCTAGCGGCCTTCACCCACCTCACCGCAGCTGAACTTCGCGGTTGGTGGTTGCCACAGAAGCTCGCGCATCCCGTCTTCGCCGCTCTCCGTGGGGGTGACCCGTGGCCGCACCGGTCCGGCCGCAGCATAAGGTCTTCGACCAATGGGGGCGGTTCGTCGCGCGAAGCGATCTGTGGATTCTTGGCACAAACCGCCTGCATGAGTTCGATGGCGGCAAGCACCGCGAGCCCGGCACCCAGAGCTCCGATCTGACTCGAGACCGGCGGTTGATCGAGGCAGATTGGCACCGATTCGGCTTCACCAAAGCTCAGCTGCTTAACGAGGGAGGCTCCATCGTCGCCTCAACCGACAAGCTGCTGGGTCGCCGTTGGGATCCTTCACGGCTTCGCCGATGGAACGCGCTGATCGAAGATTCGATGTTCGGCCGGCCAGGCCGCACCCCAGCTATCCGCAACTGGCGGACGGCCGGATAACTGTCGACACATTGCATCTATGTGGCCCATTAGGTGCAATCTGCCGACAGTTTCCGCATGTGGAGGTCAGACCATCATTTGGCGGGCGGTCGGTGGTATCGGTCGCGGCAGCTTTGTGGTGCCGGACAGATACTCATCAACCCCGGCGGCGCAAGCGCGACCTTCAGCGATAGCCCAAACGATCAGCGACTGACCGCGGCCAGCGTCACCGCAGACGAACACACCATCCACATTGGTGGCATAGTTCTTGTCCCGCCCCAGGTTGCCGCGCTCGTCGAGCGCGCACCCGAGCTGGGAGACGACAGTGTCGCTCTCCGGACCGGTGAAGCCCATCGCCATAAGGACGAGTTCGGCGGGAATCTCTCTTTCAGTACCCTCGACGGGAGCGATCTTGCCGCCCTCGAATCGCACTTCCGACATTCGCAAGGAGGCCACGTTGCCGTCGTAGTCACCAATGAACTCCGATGTCGACACCGAGTAGACCCGCTCCCCCGCCTCCTCATGGGCCGAGGAAACCCGATAGATCATCGGGTACGTCGGCCAGGGCTGGTGTGCTGGCCGCTCCTCCGGCGGCGTCGGCATGATCTCCAATTGCACGATCGACTTTGCCTGCTGCCGGATCGCGGTGCCCAGGCAGTCAGCCCCAGTGTCACCGCCGCCGATGATCACAACGTGCTTGTCCTTGGCCGTGATCTGATTGTCCACACGCCGTCCCAGGGCAACCCGATTGGCCTGCGGGAGGTACTCCATTGCCTGATGGATGCCATTGAGATGGCGCCCTGGCACCGCCAGATCGCGCCCAACTGTGGAACCAACAGCCAGCACGATGGCGTCGTAACGCTCTTTGAGCTCAGGACCGGTGATCTTGACCCCAACCTCGGTTCCGCAGTGGAAATTCGTGCCCTCATCCAGCATCTGTCGAATGCGGCGATCGAGTACCGATTTCTCCATCTTGAACTCAGGAATGCCATAGCGCAGCAGTCCGCCCGGCGCATCCGCCCGCTCGAAGACAGCAACGGTGTGCCCGGCGCGGGTCAGCTGCTGAGCGGCCGCCAGCCCGGACGGACCTGATCCGACAACCGCGACCCGCTTGCCGGTATGCCACTCCGGCGGTTGCGGATCGACCCTTCGCTCGTCCCAGGCCCTATCGATGATCGCGACCTCGACGTTCTTGATCGTCACCGGATCTCGATTGATGCCCACGACACAGGCGGTTTCACATGGTGCCGGGCACAACCGGCCAGTGAACTCAGGGAAGTTGTTGGTTGCGTGCAACCGCTCCAGCGCCTCATCCCAGTCACTACGCCACACCAGGTCGTTCCACTCCGGAATGAGATTGCCCAGCGGGCAGCCTGTGTGGCAGAACGGGATTCCACAGTCCATGCAACGGCCGGCTTGCTCGGAGATGATCGGCAGCACGGCCCGCCCCGGCGTACCCGGATAGACCTCTTTCCAGTCGTGGATGCGCTCGGCGACCGGCCGTCGTGTCGCAACCCGTCTTGGCGTTGTCATGAAACCCCTGGGGTCAGCCATGGGCGGCTTCCATCATGTTGCTGGTGATCTTGGCCTCATCGAGTCCTTCAGACTCACCCTGCTGGCGCGCGGCGATCACGCGTGCGTAGTCGCGTGGCAACACCTTGGTGAAGCGCCGGCCGACAGCATGCCAGTCGGCAAGCAAGGCCTCGGCAACATCGGAATCAGTCTCCTCATGATGCTGCACGATCAGCTTCCTCAGGAATTCGAAATCGGCCTCAGTCGGCACCAGGGCATCAACCATCTCGGTGTTCAGCAAGGTCGGGTCGAGGTCTAGGAAGTAGCCGATGCCTCCCGACATACCGGCCGCAACATTGCGACCAGTCTTGCCCAACACAACCGCGATACCGCCGGTCATGTATTCACACCCGTGGTCCCCCAGGCCCTCGACCACAGCAATTGCACCGGAGTTGCGGACGCAGAACCGCTCGCCCACCTGGCCACGGATGAACAGCTCACCGGACGTCGCGCCGTAGGCGATCACATTGCCGGCGATGATGTTGTCTGCGGCAACGAACTGAGCCGTACGAGCCGGCCGCACCACAATGCGGCCACCCGAAAGCCCCTTGGCCAGGTAGTCATTCGTGTCGCCCTCCAGGCGCAGCGTGACGCCAGCGGGCAGGAAGGCGCCAAAGCTTTGTCCGGCAGAACCTTCAAAGGTGATGTCGATGGTGCCGTCGGGCAGACCTCCACCTCGAGTGGCCTTGGTGACTTCATGTCCCAAGATCGTTCCTACGGTTCGGTCGACGTTGTGGATTGGCAGCGAGGCGCGGATGGCCTCGCCAGTCTCCAGCGCCGGCCGGCAGATCTTGATCAGCTCCTGGTCCAGCTTCCCGGCTAGGCCATGATCTTGACCGGTCGTGTTGTGCAACACCGCGTCATCAGGAAGATCGGGTTTGTGCAAGATCGGTCGAAGATTGAGACCGTGCGCTTTCCAGTGCTGCTCGGCCTTCGTCGTATCGAGAACTTCGACGTGACCGATGGCTTCGGCCAGCGTCCGGAAACCCAATGCCGCAAGATGTTCCCGCACTTCCTCGGCGATGAACTCGAAGAAGTTGATCACGAACTCCGGCTTTCCGGAGAACTTCGAGCGCAGCTCGGTGTTCTGCGTCGCAACGCCTACCGGGCAGGTGTCCAGATGACACACGCGCATCATGATGCAACCGCTGACCACCAACGGCGCCGTGGCAAAACCAAACTCCTCAGCACCGAGCAGGGCGCCGATGATCACATCGCGACCAGTCTTCAGCTGCCCGTCGACCTGCACCACGATGCGGTCTCGAAGTCCATTGAGCAACAGCGTCTGCTGCGTCTCGGCAAGGCCGAGCTCCCACGGACCGCCGGCATGCTTCAACGACGTCAATGGAGCCGCACCCGTGCCACCGTCATGACCGGAGATCAACACCACATCGGCTTTGGCCTTGGAGACACCCGCGGCGACGGTACCGACGCCAACCTCGGCGACCAGTTTCACGTGCACGCGTGCCGATGGATTGGCGCACTTGAGGTCATGGATCAGCTGCTTGAGATCTTCAATGGAGTAGATGTCGTGGTGCGGCGGTGGGGAGATCAGTCCCACGCCGGGCGTTGAGTGCCGGGTCTTGGCAATCCACGGATACACCTTCTGGCCCGGCAGCTGACCGCCCTCTCCGGGCTTGGCGCCTTGCGCCATCTTGATCTGCAGGTCGCTGGCATTGGTCAGGTAGTCAGAGGTCACGCCAAAGCGGCCCGATGCCACCTGCTTGATCGCACTGCGCCGCTCCGGATCGTAGAGACGGTCCTTGTCCTCACCGCCCTCACCGGTGTTCGACTTGCCACCGAGTCTGTTCATGGCCATCGCCAGCGTCTCGTGCGCCTCCTTGCTGATGGAGCCATACGACATCGCTCCGGTGGAGAAGCGCTTCACGATCTCACTCACCGGCTCGACGTCCTCAATGGGGATGGGCTCACGGTCAGAGGAGAACTTCAGCAGGCCCCGCAAAGTCATCAAACGCTCGGATTGCGTGTCGATGTGATGGGTGTACTGCTTGAAGATGTCATAGCGCCCAGAGCGAGTCGAGTGCTGCAGCCGGAAGACGGTTTCAGGGTCGAACAAGTGCGGTTCGCCCTCGCGGCGCCACTGGTACTCCCCACCGACCGGCAGCGTTCGGTGCGCCAGCGGGATTCCATCGAGCGGGTACGCGGTCAAATGCCGCCTGCGGACCTCCTCCGCAATCTGCTCCAACGTCACGCCGCCGAGTTTGCTGGTAGTGCCGGTGAAGTACCGGTCGACCACCTCTCTGGACAAGCCAAGCGCCTCAAAGATCTGAGCGCCGGTATATGACGCCACCGTTGAGACGCCCATCTTGCTCATAACCTTGAGCACGCCCTTACCGAGGGCTTTGATGACGTTAGTGACGGCCTTCTCCGGCGAGACGCTGGTGTAGACCTGGTGCCGTGCCAGATCCTCGACCGACTCGATCGCTAAATAGGGATTCACGGCGGCGGCACCGTAGCCGATAAGCACCGCAACATGGTGCACCTCGCGTACGTCGCCGGCCTCGACGATCAACCCGACCTGGGTCCGCGTCTTCTCCCTGACCAGGTGGTGATGCACGGCCGCGGTCAACAGCAGCGAGGGGATCGGCGCCAGTTCGGCGTTGGAATGCCGGTCGGACAGCACGATGATCCTCGCACCGTCGGCAATAGCCGCCGAAATCTCGGCGCAGACCTCGTCGAGCCGTGCGGTCAGTGCGGCAGCGCCGCCGTCAACCTGATAGAGACCCTTGGCGACGTAGGTCTGATATCCGGGAAGATCACCCTCCCGGTTGATCTTGACGATCTTGCTGAGGGCATCGTCGTCCAGCACGGGGAATGGCAGCACCAGCCGGCGACACGAGGCAGGAGTGGGATCGAGCAGGTTACATTCCGGCCCGATCGTGTTGTACAGCGAGGTGACCAGTTCCTCACGAATCGCATCCAGTGGCGGGTTGGTCACTTGCGCGAAGAGCTGTGAGAAGTAGTCGAACAGCAGTCGTGGCTTGTCACTGAGCGCCGCCAGCGGGGTGTCGGTGCCCATGGAGCCGAGGGGTTCGACACCGGTGGAGGCCATCGGTGCCAAGATCAGTCGCAGCTCTTCCTCGGTGTAGCCGAAGACTTGCTGGCGGCGAGTGACCGATGCGTGGGTATGGACAACATGCTCCCGGTCCGGCAGGTCAGACAGCAAGATCCTGCCTCCAACGAGCCACTCGCCGTAAGGAGCTGCGGCCGCCAGCTGGGCCTTGATCTCCTCATCGGAGATGATCCGGTGCTGACCAAGATCAACAAGAAACATCCGGCCTGGCTGCAGGCGGCCCTTCTGGACGATCTTGTCTTGCGGAATGTCCAGTACCCCAGCCTCTGATGCCAGCACCACCAGGCCGTCATCGGTGACCCAGAAGCGGCCGGGTCGCAGACCATTGCGATCCAGCACCCCACCGACAACCGTGCCGTCGGTGAACACCACTGCCGCGGGCCCGTCCCACGGCTCCATCAGGCAGGAGTGGAAGGCGTAGAAATCCCGGCGCGACGGGTCCATCTGGTTGTTGTTCTCCCAGGCCTCCGGGATCATCATCAACATCGCGTGAGGCAGTGAACGGCCACCCAGGTTCAACAGCTCCACCACTTCGTCGAACGATGCCGAGTCCGAGGCGTCCGGCGTACAGATCGGGAACAACCGTTCTAGATCGCCCGGAATGACATCGCTGGCTAGCAGCGCCTCGCGGGCCCGCATCCAGTTGCGGTTGCCCATCACAGTGTTGATTTCACCGTTGTGGGCGATCATCCGGTACGGATGGGACAGCTCCCATGCCGGAAACGTGTTGGTGGAAAAGCGCGAGTGGACGACCACCAGTGCGCTCGCCATCCGCTCATCCAGCAGCTCCGGGAAGACCTGGGGCAACTGCTTGGTAGTCAGCATGCCTTTGTAGACGATGGTCCGAGCCGACAGAGATGCGAAGTAAGTGCCAGTCTCGTGCTCGACTCGACGACGCAGGCAGTAGGCCAGTCGGTCCAGTGCGATGCCCATCAGAGGTGCGCCCTTGGCAGTAACGAACAGCTGCTCGAAGTGAGGCATGTTGGAACGGGTGACGTCACTCAGGGAACTGTCGCTTGTCGGCACTTGCCGCCAGCCGAGCACGCGCAAGCTCTCCTCTGCGGCAATGTGTTCAATGTTGGCCTTGGCCTTCGCGGCCAGCTCAGGATCGGTCGGAAGAAAAGCGTTGCCTGCCGCGTACGCGCCCTGTCGGGGAAGGTCGAAGTCCGCCTCGCTGCGGAAGAAAGCGTCAGGAATCTGCAGCAGCATCCCTGCGCCGTCACCGGTCTTCGGATCCGATCCGACTGCGCCGCGATGATCAAGATTGCGCAACGCCTCCAAGCCCTGGGCGACGATGGCGTGGCTCGGGACTCCGGACAAGGTCGCTACAAAGGCGACACCACAGGCGTCATGTTCGAACGCCGGATCGTAGAGACCCTCAGCGCGGGCCCGAGAAATTGCCTGAGCGGCTGTCATGAACCAACTCCCTTGTCGAAGCCGGTGAGCAGAGTCGGGGGTCTCTGCCACGGTCACGGCTGAGCGCACAGCCTCGGGGCAAAACGTGCACGCCACAGAGCTTGCAGGACAACATTGGCCCAAAAGTTGATGCAAAGGGTAACGCACGGAACCGGAATCATGGAATGTGAAAACTGCTCTGAGAATTGCAGCCGTCCGGTTTCAGAATTACTGGCGAGGCGCGACGTTCCCGTGCGAACAGGTCAATTGGGCGGGATGTTCTGATTGAGCCGAAAGAAGTTGTCCGGGTCGTACGTCCGCTTCAAAGCTTGCAGCCGTTCATACTTCTCCGACCCGTACGACTGCCGAACTCGCTCGGCACCTTCATTCCCCAAAAAGTTCACATAGACGCCCTCGTGCCAGGGCCGCAGTGCCGACCAGAAGTCCCGTACCCACTCGCGTTCCTCCGCGAATCCCTCACTCGTCTCAGTGCTGGCGCCGATGTTGTATGTGAAGCCGGCTGAGCGCCCGCTGAACGCGGTCTGGTCCTCGCCTACTCGGCTTACCGCGCCGCCCCTTTGCCAGATGGGAAACGATGTCAGCGGCGATGAAATCTTCAGGCAGTGCTCCACTGTGATGTCGATGATGTCGTCGCTCAGTTCGGCGACGTCGCAGCTCTTGAAGTAGTACCAGCGACCTTTCGGAAAGCTCGGATCGAACATCGCTTGATGTGTCAGGAACGGCTTCGGCACGCATACATCCAGGACCGGTGAACCGAACGCCTTCAGCGGTCGGATGAAACGTTCCCCTTCTTCGATGTCACCGGCCCAGCAGCAGGCGACCACGACGACCGGCTTACCGTGAAGTTCCGACGGGACGAACGGCAGCGGCGGCGCTTTTCGGTTGATCACGATCGTCATCAACTCATCTGGTGCCTCAGCGATCCAGTCGCGGTAGAAGCGCAGCACCTCCGGCGCCTGAGTCATCGGCCAGAACACGGGGCCCGCGATCACCTGCGGCCCCAGAGGTACACAACGGAACTCGAACTCAGTGATGATCCCGAAGTTGCCCCCGCCACCGCGCACGGCCCAGAAGAGATCGGCATTCCGGTCCGCGCTTGCTTGCATGAACTCGCCCTCCGCCGTAACGAGATCAACGGAGATGAGTTGATCGATCGACAATCCATGCTTACGCATGATCCAGCCGATGCCACCGCCGAGAGTGAGTCCAGCCACGCCGGTGTGAGTAACGATGCCCGACGGCACCGCGAGGCCGAACGCCTGGGTTTCCCTGTCCAGGTCTCCTAGCAGTACACCCGCCTGCACTCGTACTGTCCGCCTGTCAGGATCGACCCGCACTCCTTTCATAAGCGAGAGATCGATCACGAGGGCGCCGTCAGCAACCGACAGGCCCGGGAAGGAGTGTCCACCGCTCCGTACGGCGACCGGTAGCCCGCTTGCCCGCCCGAACTTCACTGCGGCGATGACATCCGACGCACCCAGGCAACAAATGATCATTGCTGGGTGCTGGTCGATCGAGCCATTCCAGATCCTGCGATCCAGCTCATAGTTCGGATCTTGCGGGCCGACGACGTATCCGCGCAGCGCCGCCTGGTCAATCTCCATCGATACGCTGCCCAGGCTCATTCCTGGAGTGTCTCAGTCAGCTGTGCGGTTGCCAAGCAGGTGGAACTAACAAGCAGGTGGAACTAACAAGCAGGTGGAACTAAGGAGTGACAGTGGGCTCCCTGGTAGTTGCGTGGCCTCGCCACATCATTCTGATCATCCGGTGCTGACTCAATCCATCTTTGCCGCACGACGCGCGGATGCCGTTTCCGCCGTGGTGGCTGTCCTGGCCGGCACGCCGCCCGGCCCAATGCCCTCGACAACCTCTTCACGACCGGGTCTGTTGCGGATCAACCAAATAAGCCACACCAGCGCTGCGACGAAGCCGATCAGTGCGGTGTAGTTGTTGAGTCGGAATCCAGCGATCTCGTTGACCGTGTCGATGCGGAGCGCCTCGATCCAGAACCGACCGCCGGTGTACAGCAGAACATAGAGCGCGAACACCTTGCCGTGCCCGAGTCGGAACCTGCGATCCAGCCATAGCAGAAGTGCTGCGGCGATCAGATTCCACACCATCTCGTAGAGAAAAGTCGGGTGGAAGGTCGTGAACTGTGCGTAGCCCACCGGGCGGTACTGCGGCGCGATTTCCAGCGCCCACGGCAAGGTCGTGGGGCGGCCGAACAGCTCCTGATTGAAGTAGTTGCCCAGCCGCCCAATGGCTTGGGCCACCAGGATGGCCGGTGCTATGGCATCCAGTACGGCTGGGAAGGCGATTCTGCGATGCCGCGCGACCAGGTATCCGCCGAGAAGACCGAAGGCGATGGCTCCCCAGATTCCGAGTCCGCCCTGCCAGATTTTGAGCGCGTTCAGCGGGTGCCGGCCTGGTCCGAAGTAGAGCTCGTAATCGGTGATCACGTGATAGAGGCGGGCGCCGACAATGCCGAACGGCACGCCGACGACCACCATCAGTTCCATGCTGTCGGCAGTACCGCCGCGGGCTTTCCATCGCCGAGTCGCGATGATCGTTGCGACGATGATGCCGGCGATGATGCACAGCGCGTACGCCCGCAGCGGAAAAGGGCCGATGTACCAGACGTTCGTACTGGGGCTTGGGATGGAGAGCACAGCGTGTGCCCAGCTGGTCTTCACCTCTGTGTCCCCATAATGTCTAGTCGTCCCTCACTTGTCCTTACCGCGGCAACTTACGCTAGCTCAGCACGGAAGGCCTTGATGTCGGCAGCGATCTGGTCGGGGTACTCGCCGTTGATGGCGTGGGATGCCTCTGGGTACACGATGACCTTGCCCGAGCGTAGGGTGCGCCGGGCGACGGCCGCTGCGGCTTGGGAGTCGTGCATCGGTGACTGACCGGCCAGGATAACGAGGACAGGGCGGTCGAGACGGATGAGTTGCTGTTGGTTGATTCGCTGCGGAGCGGGGAGTTTGAGAGCGTAGCTCTGCATGCCAGCTTCGATCATCTGCGCGATGGGGACGTCTTTGACCGGCACTCCGTTCGCGGTCCAGCTATTGAAGCTGTCCCGCCAGGCTTTAGGTAACCAGCGCACGCTGGCTGGTATCGAGCGGATCATCGCTTCGATCGACATCGGATGGAACACAAATACCGGGTCTAGCAGCATTACAGCGCGGATCTTTGCCGGCTGGCGCACGGCAAGGTTCATACCAGTCCAACCGCCGATCGATACCCCAAGCACATCAAGCTGCGGCTCTGGCAGCTGGGTGAGAACCTCGTGCAGCCACTGGGCCTGGTCGGCGGCGCTGGTAATAGGTCGGTCTTGGACACTCATGCCTGGCTCGCCCAGCAGGTCGATGGTGTAAACGGGCCCCTGGTGCCACAGGCTGGGCACGTTGTCGGCCCAGACCGGTGATGCTGAGGACCGGCCGGGCAGCAGCAAGATTGGCACTTGTTGTGTCGCGTCCCCATTGAAGCGGTAAAGCCTGACGATGCCGAAGCTGGTGTGGAGATCAAGAACGTTGTCTGGCGGGGGCAGGTCCTCCATCGCTTTGTTGTAAGCCGCCAAAAAACGATCCTTCGCGGCCGTAGAAGTGAAGTGGCCGACCGATGAGCTGTCACGCAAGGCGAGACCGAGGATCAGACCGCCAACCGCAACCGCGCTGACAGTAATGACCAGCCCTCGCCAGCGGAGTGGTGCTATTGGCGGTGGTCCGGATCTCACATGAGGCAGGCGTTGTTGACTTGGCATAAGGAAGACGGCGTTACTTTTCGGCCGCGTTGCTGATCATCGTTTGGAGGGACTCGGCGGTCAGCGTGGCAATATCAACGTTCTTGCCGTTGATCAACATTGTCGGTGTCTGATCGACGCCATTCGTGTCGGCGGCCGCGTTCACCGAGGTCACCCAGTCGGCGTGTGCCCTCCGCATGACGCACGTCCGGAAGGCCTCGGAAGGCGCTCCGGCCACTTTTGCTGCCAGGTCGATCAGCTGGGGATCACTCCATTGCAAGGTGTGATTGGCGAAGAGCCCTAGGTAGTAGGCCTGACCGAAGCCTGCTTCGGCCGCGCAGGCCATGGCATTGGCCGCCGTCAGAGATCCCTCGTCGATGAAGGCCATGGGATAGAGCTCGACACGAGCCGTGCCGGCCTCCTGGGCCTTGGTAATGATCGGTCCGAACTGCTCCTCGAAATCGGCGCAGTGCGGGCAGTGGAAGTCCTCGTACAAGGTGATGGTGACCGGCGCCTCAGCCGAGCCGAGAGGAATGGGATGTCCGTCGGTAAGGGTGACCGGACTGGCCGATACGGCAGCGGAGGGCGCGGCCGATGGCGCTCGGCTGGTACGCCATGCCTGGAATGCGATGCCGCCGGCGACGACGACAACGAGGAAGACCGCGATCATCATGAACAAGATGCGCCGATCGCGCTTCCGAACGGCGGCCTGCTCGGCAGCCAATCGAGCACGCTCCCGGGCATTTCTAGAAGTGCTCACTGCTCTTCCCTGCCTGCGGCTCAGCGCTCATGAACCGATCCAGTGCCAACCGGCTGCTCGGGTGCCACACCAGCCACGCGGCAAGCAGCAACAACCCGACATCGCGAACAATCTCGATGCCGTACGCGGTTTGCCCGGGTGCGACATCACCTCCGCCACCGAAACAGCCACAATCGATGCTCAGACCCCGTGCCGCGGCGGACGCGAGGGCAGCCATGAAGACGATCAGCAGCACTGCACTGGCAGCAGCGGCGACTCGGGTCGCAACGCCGGCTATCAGCAATATCCCGAGCGCTATCTCGGCAAATGGCAGTCCCCAGCCGACAATCGTCGCGACGGACGCGGGTAGCAGGCGGTAGGCGCGTACCGCGGTAACCGACGACTGCGGATCAATGACCTTGAGCCCTCCAGCGACGACAAAAACCGCGCCCAGGACGAGCCGCGCGCCAGTTGAAACCCATGAAGCGGCTGCGGCTAGCCGCGGTTCGGTAACGATGGTTGAACTCACCGCGACCGTTCCACCAAGAGAGCAAAGTCATGCTTCAATGCCGCGATCGGAGTGCCGGGCGTCCAGAGCACTACGCCGGAGTTCCGGCTGAAGCCGATCACCTGCGCCGAGTGGCCCACCTCGTAACCTCCGCTGGGGAGCTTCCTTAGCCCCTCGATATCGACTCCGACCTGGGTTGCAGTTTTCTTGATCATCGGCAGCGGACCGGTCAGACCGACGAAAGCGGGATTGAAGCGATCGAGATAACCGCGGATCTGCTTCTCCTTGTCCCGGGCCGGGTCGGTGGTCACGAAGATGAACTGGATCTGATCTCGATCCGCTGGCGCCAGCCGCTGCATGGCCAGCGAGACATCAGAGAGCACGGTGATACACACATCGGGGCAATGTGTGTAACCGAAGAAGAGCAACGTAACCGGCTTGGACGGCGTCGTGGCTAGGTTGTATGGCCGACCCGATGTGTCAGTGAGGGAAACCTCCGGCATGGTGTACGGCTCAGGTAGCGAGGATCCGCCGGTGTAGCCACCCGGATCGGCGTTCCGCTGACCGGTCGGCCCGCTTGGCGCCGCGATACAGCCTGAGATCAACAGCATGACCAGCGCCATCAGCGAGCACGCCACAAGGCTCATCCGCGCCGGGCCCGCAGACCCGGCAAGGCCGATCCGTGCCGAGCCCTGAGGCCCGGTCGACGATGCCCTGCCGGAGCGTACGTCGCGGGATCGTGCTGGACGGCTCACGTCCCGACTAACCCTGGCGATCGCTGTGAAGTTCCCGATTCCGCCGAACCATCCGAGGGGCCGGACGAACGCTGGCTTTCGTCTCTATTGCGGCGGGCGCGTACTCCATCGGCAAGATCGGCGACGAGGGCTCGCAAGCCGCTCAAATCCTCTGGCTTCCCGGCGTCTTCGGCATCTAATAGCGTCTTCACCAGCGCAGAGCCGACGATGGCCAAGTCGGCGAAATCGGTAACCTGGCGGGCTTGCACGCCGTTCGAGACACCTAATCCGATTCCAACCAATGCAGTCGGATCGAGCTCGCGAATCCGGCGCACCAGATCCGGCGCAGCCGCTGAGGTCTGGGCCCGTGGGCCGGTGACACCCATAAGAGAGGTGGCGTAGATCCACCCCCGGCAGGCTGCCAACGTGGCGGCCAGGCGCTCGTCAGTCGAGGAAGGCGAGACCAGGAATATCCGATCGAGACCATGATCATCGGAAACTGATATCCACTCGGCTGCCTCATCCGGAGTGAGATCCGGGGTGATCGCTCCGGCGCCGCCCGCCGAGACAAGATCGCGAGCAAACCGGTCCGCGCCGTAGTGCTCGACGAGGTTCCAATAGGTCATCACAACCGCTGGTGTGCCCAAGTTCGCCACCGCTTCCACAGCGGCAAATACATCCCGGGTCCGTACGCCACGCTCCAGCGCCTTGGTTCCGGCACGTTGGATGGTTACTCCATCCATAACCGGATCGCTGTACGGAATCCCTACTTCGACCAGATCGACGCCTGCAAACTCACCCTCGCCGGTGAGCGCCTTCATAGCCTGCAGTGATATCTCCAGCGTCGGGTAACCCACGTGTAGAAAGCCGGCCAGCGCTCCACGTCCCTGGTCTCGGACCTCTAGCAGTCTTCGCCCGGTGTGCCCGGCATCGATGCTCACCTTTCAAACTCGGTGCTGCTCGGTGCAGGTCCAGACTCCGATGAGGTACCGGCGGTATCCAGACCAAACCAAGTGATCGCGGTGTCTACGTCCTTGTCCCCGCGGCCGGAAAGGTTTACCAAGATTAACGGCTGTTGCCCCGACTCGGTCGGCGTAAGACGCGGACCCAGCTTTAGCGCCCCTGCCAGTGCGTGCGCCGACTCGATCGCCGGAACGATCCCCTCGGTGCGCGACAGGAGTTGGAAGGCATCCATTGCCTCGGCGTCGGTGATCGGCTCGTAGTGGGCGCGGCCCGCCTCGGCGAGCCATGAGTGTTCGGGACCGACCCCCGGATAGTCCAGTCCGGCGGAGATGGAATGGGAGGGCTTTGTCTGGCCGTCCTCGTCTTGGAGGACGAAGGTACGCATACCGTGCAGGACGCCGATCTGCCCTGCCGAGATCGTTGCGGCATGCCTCCCCGTCTCGATGCCCTCGCCACCAGCCTCGAAGCCGTAGAGCGCGACGTCAGTATCGGGGACGAAATCGGCGAAGATCCCGAGGGCATTCGAACCCCCACCAACACAGGCCACCACCGCGTCAGGCAGGCGGTCGTATCGATCAAGAAGCTGGGCGCGCGCCTCCCTGCCGATCACCCGCTGGAACTCCCGGACCATCATCGGGAAGGGATGTGGACCGGCCGCCGAGCCGATCAGATAGTGGGTGTTGTCGACGGAAGCGACCCAGTCACGCATGGCGTCGTTCATGGCGTCCTTCAGCGTCTGAGTGCCCGACTCGACGGCAATCACCTCGGCCCCGAGGAGCCGCATCCGGGCAACGTTGAGTGCCTGGCGCTCGGTGTCAATCTTGCCCATGTAGATGGTGCAGTCCAGGCCGAACAGGGCCGCTGCAGTAGCAGTCGCCACCCCATGCTGACCGGCCCCAGTCTCGGCGATAACCCGGGTCTTCCCCATCCGTGTTGTCAGCAGCGCCTGACCGATCACGTTGTTGATCTTGTGCGAGCCAGTGTGGTTCAGATCTTCCCGCTTCAGCACAATGATCGGGAGCTGTCCAGTCGGGGTAGGCAGAGCGTGCCGACTGAATCGCCGAGTCTCGGTGATCGGACTCGGCCGCCCGGTGTAGTCCGCCAGCAGCTCGCTGAGCTCGGACTTGAAAGCCGGGTCTGCCACAGCTGCGTGAAACTCCCGCTCCAGCTGCAGCAGCGCCGCGTACAGCGCCTCAGGGACGAATCTGCCACCGAATCTGTCGAAGTGGCCACTTGCGTCCGGCAAGGAAGCCCCAAGCTCTGGAGGCTCGGATGTCACATTCGGCTGCGCAGGCAGCCCCGAGGTCAGCTCAGACTGCCTTGACAACTCGGTTCCTTACTGTGATGTCGACATAAGGCACAGGCGAAGGCCTCAACATCAGGGTCTAGGGCTTGTGCACCGCCGGGTGCGCTCCTGCGGCCACCAAGTCCGCCACGCCGCTGCGTGGATCGCGACCTGTCACCAGTGCCTCGCCGACGAGGACGACGTCTGCGCCGGCGCGGGCCAAGTCGATCACATCGTGCGGTCCACGTACGCCGGACTCCGCTATCCGGACAATGTTGTCCGGAATCAGCGGCGC
This sequence comes from Propionibacteriaceae bacterium, assembly GCA_045806785.1. Classification (GTDB taxonomy): domain Bacteria; phylum Actinomycetota; class Actinomycetes; order Propionibacteriales; family Propionibacteriaceae; genus Microlunatus. Next base: position 65,584 of record JBJMIR010000124.1, read on the forward strand.
CAGTTGGGCGAAGATCGACGGATCGACCATAAGGGTCTGCAGATTACGAGCGTTGACTCCGATGATCGAGGCGCCGGCGTCCACGGCTCGCCGTACCTCATCAGCGGTGTGCACCTCCACCAATGGGGTGAGCCCGATGGAGCGCGCCCGTTCGACCAGGGATACCAACTCCGGATCGGATAAAGCAGCGACGACGAGCAGTACCAGATCAGCTCCGGCGGCACGCGCCTCAAAGAGCTGATACGCGGTAACGATGAAATCCTTGCGGAGAACGGGGATATCGACTGCGCAGCGTACCCGGACAAGATCATCTAAGGATCCTGAGAAGTGCCGCTGCTCAGTCAGCACAGAAATAGCGGCCGCTCCGCCGGCCTCGTACTCCCCTGCCAGTGCCGCTGGGTCCGAAATCTCAGCCAAAGTGCCCTTGCTGGGACTAGACCGCTTGACCTCGGCGATAACTGCAACCCCTGGGCCACGGAACCGCGGCATCGGATCGATGGCGGCATCGACGTGCTGACATCTCTCCTTCAGGCGGTCCAGCGGAACCTGGCGCTGTTGAACTGCCAGGTCTTGGCGGACCCCGGCAATGATGTCGTCTAAGGCACCCACGATCGGCCCGCTCAGTGTGCGCCGTAGCCCATGCGCTGCAGCACGACGGTCACAATGATGGCCACCACGGCCAAGCCGGCAGCCACCCAGAACATTGTCCAGTTCTGCGGTCGCATTACGAGCGCGATCGCGCCGACGATGAACGCCACCAGCGCGATGACCGATCCGGTCCACGCTGCGACCGTGCGGCCATGGTGCACCTGCTTGCCACGCCGGCTCCTCGCATGCGCTAAGTCTGAGTGCTGTGCCGGCTGTTGGGCTGTGCCTGCCATGTTCCCTCGCTTCTGCTGATCGGGATCTGCATTCCGAGAACCTACCGTCCAGGACTGCGCTACGCCTCGTGGTCCCCGCGCCCTCGCTGCACCTGGCCCGTACTGTTGCCCATTTTCGGGCTCGTGGCCGACCAGGGTAATTGCTGCGCCGCCTGCTCGGTGCCATCCATTGTGTCTCTTGCCCTTCGATCGCGCATCTCGGGGTCTTGCGCCGGCAGCGTGTCGTGATCATCCGCCGTTGGATCGACCCCGGCATCCATCGCCTTCCAGAGCTCAGCGGGCTCTTCGGACCTGGTGAGCTGCGCGTCCGGTTGAAAGCGATGGGATCCAGCCGGCCAACCGGCCGCAGTGATCATAACTAAGGCAGCGCCGGTAGCCATCAGTGGCCCAGCTAAGGCAAAGAGCCAGGGCCAAGCCGTGGCGGTGAGACCGACGGTATTCAGCACTCCAACATGAGCAAGCTGGCTACGGACAGCATCCGGGCGTGGCTGCATCCACAGTGCTCCGACCAGAGTCACAGCGATGCCTACGAGCAGCAACACAGCGCCCAGAATTCGGCGACCCCGGCTCCGCAAGACCAACATGAGCAGTGTTCCGGCCAGCGCGACGATCGCGAGCGCTTGACTCAATCCTCCGGTGGCCTGGCTCCCGGTGAACTTCAGCCCGGCACCATTGACACTCGCACCATCCTCGACGCCACGCCACCAGGGTTGCCCACTTGCTATCAGCGCTAACGCTCCGCCGGCCAGCAGGCAGCCGAAAGCAATTGCTCGGCTTTTTGTAGGCGCTCGCTTTTTCATCCGTGCTCGGTCCCTCCCGCCGATGACACTGCCACGGATGATGGTGTTACCGCCGGCGTGAGCGCTGCGAAGCTTTCTGCCACCGAGATGGCCCGAACGACAGCGGCTGCCTTGTTCTGCGTTTCCTGATCCTCGGTCGGCGGGTCAGAGTCGGCCACGATGCCCCCGCCTGCCTGCACATAGGCCACCCCCTCGCGCAGCACGGCCGTACGTATCGCAATCGCTGCATCGGCGTCGCCGGCGAAGTCCAGATATCCCACCACTCCGCCATAGAGACCTCGCCGGGAGATCTCGAGCTCGTCGATGATCTCCATCGCCCGGACCTTCGGTGCCCCGGACAGTGTCCCAGCCGGAAACGCGGCAAGGACCACATCGAGCGCGGCGCAGTCCTGGGCGATGGTCCCGGTGACAGTCGACTCGAGATGCATGATGTGGCTGTAGCGGCGAACGTCCATGAATTCCACCACTTCAACGGTGCCGGGCTGACAAACTCGACCAAGATCATTGCGACCAAGATCGACCAGCATGACATGCTCGGCCCGTTCCTTCGGATCCCCGAGCAGTTGGGCCTCTAACGCTGCATCCTCGGTCGGAGTGGCGCCGCGCGGCTTGGAGCCGGCAATGGGATGGGTCACGGCAGTCGTTCCCTTGACGGTGACCAGTGCCTCTGGAGAGGACCCGACGATGTCGAAGTCGTCGAGTCGCAGCAGATACATGTACGGGCTCGGGTTGGTCAGGCGCAGTACCCGGTAGATATCGAGCGCATCAGCGGTGGTGTCCACCTCGAACCGCTGGCTGACCACGATCTGGAATGCCTCGCCTGCCTTGATTTCCTCCACTGCGGAGCGGACGGCCTGCTGGTAGTCCTCGGGCGTACGCTGCCGCCGGATGGGAAGCGTGGCCTGCTCGAAGCTGGCGGAGACTATGCCGGCTGGCGTGGGTTGGACGAGCAGCTGGGCCATGGCTTCCACCCGAGCAGCCGCATCGGCGTACGCCTCATCGACTCGTTCGTCGGTGTTGTCGAAGTTGATCGCATTGGCAACCAACCACACCTCGCCATTGTGATGATCAAGGACGGCAAGATCGGAGGCGAGCAGGAAGGCGAGCTCGGGAATCTGCAGGTCATCGACGCACGAATCCGGCAGTCTCTCCACACGGCGTACCGCGTCATAGCTCAGATAGCCGACCAGACCGGAGGTGAACGGTGGCAAGCCGTCACCGCGAGGGGTGTGCAGCAAGCGCAGCGTCTCCCGTACGGCGGCCAAGGGATCTCCGCCGGTCGGCAGCCCGACAGGGGCATGGCCACTCCATACCGCCTTGCCGTCCTGCTCGGTCAGCGTCGCCGCTGCGCGGACTCCCACGAAGGAGTAACGCGACCACACGCCCTGCTCAGCCGACTCCAGCAGATAGGTCCCAGGCAGGTTTCGTGCGAGTTTGCGGTAGAGCCCGATTGGCGTCTCGGCATCTGCCAGCAGCCGTCGATTGACCGCGATCACCCGCCTTTCGATGGCGAGCTTGCGGAACTCCTCCAGCGAGGGTGAAAGCTCGGTCACTTCCCTGCTTCCTCAGCGTGCTGAGCGACCACCGCAGGCAGCCGGCGCGCGTCGAAACATGTGCGATCACCGGTATGGCACGCCGCGCCCTCTTGGTGCACCTTGACTAGCACCGTGTCACCGTCACAGTCCAGCCGGACCTCGCGTACCCACTGGCGGTGACCACTCGTCTCACCCTTCACCCAGTGCTCCCGGCGGCTCCGAGAAAAGAAGGTGGAGCGTCCGGTTGTCAGAGTCTTATGGAGCGCCACATCGTCCATCCAGCCGACCATGAGGACCTCGCCCGTGGAGTCCTCCTGGATGACCGCCGTGATCAGTCCAGCCGGATCGCGCTTGAGCAGCGCGGCGATATCTGGATCAAGGGTGTTGCCTGCGGCAGCTGTGGCTGGATCCGTCACGCGCCTATTGTTCCAACACCATCAGGTGCTGCTCGCGAGCTTTCCGAGCAATGGCTGAGATGTGGTGCAGCACCGCTGGCAACGGGTGAGTGCGACGATGCGGAGGGCATAGGGGCTACCGCTACCATGGACGCTCGTGACGTTTGCCAGGTCCGAACGGGCAGAGCTGTGTGGGCTGCTCGACACGGTCGGACCGCACGCGCCCACGCTGTGTGAGGGCTGGGATACCCATGATCTCGCTGCACACCTGTGGATCCGGGAAACTGACCCGGTCGGCGCGAGCGGCATAGTGGCAAAGCCGTTGTCCAGCTTGTACGAGCGTCGGATGGGCGAAATCAAGCAGCGCTGGGAATACCCCGAGCTGGTCGATCGGGTCCGCCGAGGTCCTGCCAGATTCTCGATCTTCGCGATTCCAGGCGTCGATGAAGGCGCCAACACCACAGAGTTCTTCATCCATCACGAAGACGTACGCCGGGCCGGGGATTCACCACAGACCTCGCGGCATCTTGACGACGATGTCGAGGAGTGGATGTGGCGACGTCTCAAGCTGCTCGGTCGAGCATGGTTCCGGCGAGTTCAGGTCGGCGTCGTCCTCGAGCGCCTAGGCTCTGCCGACGCAGACGGTGCACCCGAGACGATCCGAGCCGTCAGCGGCACCTCCACCGTCACGCTTGTTGGAAATCCGAGTGAGTTGATGTTGTACGCGCATGGCAGAACCAGCGTCGCCGAGATCAAGCTGGTTGGCGAGCCGGATGCGATTGAGATCTTGAACTCATCAGACTTACGAACCTGAGAGCTGTCTTGACAATCCAGGCCACACTGTGACGCGGCTGATGCACCGGGTCCGGCGCTCAAGCTTGATAGCGGTCGGCTGTGCACTCCTTGTGCTGAGCGGTTGCACCAGACCGGGCAACGAACCAAGCCCTGAGACCCGTACCGCCGCGCCTACTCCAGCAACTCCAGCGCCGCAAAGCTCCGATTCGGCTAGTCCACGACCCACCAGTCCGTCTCCCAGCAGTGTTCAGTCGCGCGGCGATCCTCGTGCCAAAGTGATCGCCTCTGATCTAGAGGCGCCCTGGGGCCTGGTGCCACTGAAAGATGGCAGCTTTCTGATCAGTGAACGCGACAACAGGAAGATCATCCGTGTGAAAGACGGCTCGACTTCGACGGTCAGGACCATCGACGAAGCGGATCCGGCCGGGGAAGGCGGCCTGCTCGGGTTGGCCATGACTCCGGATGAGAAGACTGTGTTCGCCTACTACACCGCGGCTCATGACAACCGGATCGTCTCGATGAGCTGGGACGGCCGTGATCTTGGCTCGCCGAAGGTCATTCTCAAAGGCATTCCGAAGGGTTTCATCCACAACGGCGGCCGGATGGTGGTCGGTCCGGATGGCTACCTTTATGTCGGGACCGGCGAGAGTGGAAGCGGCCGGCTGTCGCAGAAAAAAGACTCACTCGGCGGCAAGATTCTCAGGCTCCGGCTCGACGGCAGACCGGCGCCCGGTAACCCGTTCGACAACGAGGTCTTCAGCTACGGCCATCGCAACGTGCAGGGGCTCGCTTTTGACGATCAAGGCCGGCTGTGGGCCAGTGAGTTCGGCCAGCAGACCTGGGACGAGCTGAACTTGATCAAGAAGGGTGCCGACTACGGATGGCCGGAGGTGGAGGGGTCCGGCAACGTCAAGGGAATGACCAATCCCAAGGTCGTCTGGCGCACCGATGATGCCTCGCCCTCAGGGCTGGCGTACTGGCAGGGCGATTTGTGGATGGCCGGGCTGCGTGGGGAACGGCTTTGGCAGATTCCACTGGATGGCGCAAAGGCGGATGATCCGATTGCTCACTTCAGAGGTGATTACGGCAGGCTACGTACGGTGCAAGTTGCCGTCGACGGAAACAGCCTGCTGCTCACCAGCTCCAATACCGACGGCAGAGGTGATCCCACCAGGGACGACGACCGCTTGTTCCGAATCACGCGATAGGACGCGCTTGCGATGAGATCGAGAGCGGCACGTACGGTCATCTTGATCATCGGCGGGTTGGCCGTGCTCGTCGGTGGTGTCTGGATTGGCCAAGGAGCCGTTCTCATCAAAGGCAGCTTCATGACGGGCAGTTCCACTTGTCTCGCTATCGGACTGCTGTGCCTTGTCATTGGCGTGTTCTTGATCTTCTTGGCCCTCAGGCGCCGCCCGGGCGGCCGCACTGGAAGTGACCGCTAGCTAGCACAGCGAGACTGCGCGTCAGCCAGTCCAGCCTTCGTTGATATCGCCGCTACCGCCAAGCGCTCTTGAATAATCAGGCAACTGCTGCACGGCCCATCGGTTGCCATCGGGATCGCGGAAGAACACAAACGATCCCCACGGCAGCACATCAACGTCGCTCACCTCAACCCCCCGCTCAGCCAGCTCAGCCCGGGCCTGGTGAATATCGCCTACCACCACCTGAAGGTTGTCCAACGTGCCAGGCGCCAGCTGCGTAAGGCCCTTACCGATAGCGATCGAGCAGGCGGAGCCCGGCGGGGTCAGCTGCACGAAGCGAATATCCTCGCTAACGGCGTGGTCGTGGTCCAGATTGAAGCCAGCCTGATCAACGTAGAAGGCCTTGGCACGGTCAACGTCGCTGACCGGCACTCCGACCAGTTCGAGTTTGAATTCCATGGCTTGACGGTATCGGGAGGTGCCGACAGTTTGACGCGCGCGCAGTTCCTGCGGTCGTTCCCTCACCCAGCCGCGTTGCTATGGAAGCCTGGCTCCATGGCGGCCGGTCGTCTCCCAAGGTCTTGTCGTGGACAGTCATTGTCCCCGTGCTTGCGATCGTTCTGCTCGCGTTTACCTGGCGACATAAGATTCCCGCTCTCCTTGAGGTTGTTGTCGCATTGGCCTTAGCGGGCGCGGTTCTGGCCGCGGTCAATCATGCAGAGATCGTTGCGCACCGGGTCGGCGAGCCGTTCGGGTCACTCGTATTGGCGATTGCCGTAACGATCATCGAAGTAGGACTGATCGTAACGCTGATGATCTCCGGTGGCCCAGGAACCGCAGCGCTGGCACGAGACACAGTGTTCGCCGCGGTAATGATCACCTGCAATGGCATCGTCGGTGTCGCGCTGCTGATCGGTGCCGTACGCTTCCACATCACAGTCTTCAATGCCGAGGGATCAGGTGCGGCGCTGGCGACGGTGATCACATTGGCAACTTTGAGCTTGGTGCTGCCGACGTTTTCGATCAGTCGCCCGGGCCCAGAGTTCACTCCGGCCCAGCTCGCGTTTGCGGCTATCGCGTCGCTGGTGCTGTATGGGGTGTTCGTCATCACCCAGACGTTCAGGCACCGGGACTTCTTCCTTCCGCTGACGTCTGCCGGTGAGGTCGTCGAGGAAGAGGAGCACGCCGAACCACCGAGCAATCGAGCGGCGCTGGCCAGCCTCGGCTTGCTGCTGATCGCACTGGTTGCGGTGGTGGGCCTGGCCAAGGTCGAGACTCCTGCGATCGAAGGTGCCGTGGCTGCGGTCGGATTCCCTGAATCGTTTGTCGGCGTTGTCATCGCGTTACTGGTGCTGTTGCCCGAGACGCTGGCCGCCGCCCGGGCGGCACGTCGTGATCGAATTCAGACCAGTCTCAACCTCGCGTTCGGCTCCGCTATGGCAAGCATTGGACTGACCATCCCCGGCATCGCCATTGCTTCGATCTGGCTCGAGGGACCGCTCATCCTTGGATTGGACGCCACTCAGATGGTGTTGCTTGCGGTCACCGTTGTCGTCGCGATCCTCACCGTAGTTCCCGGCCGGGCAACCCGGCTGCAAGGCGCTGTACACCTGGTTCTGCTCGCTGCCTTCTTGTTCTTGGCGGTCAATCCCTAACCTGATCTAGCCCCGGCCAGCTCGGTGGGCCGAAGGTGGGTACAGCTTCCCCTCAGTGGGTAGCTCCTGCGATCAGCCGATCTTTTCCAAGATCAACTCACGGACTCGAGCGGCGTCGGCCTGACCGCGCATTTGCTTCATCACCGATCCGATCAGGGCACCGGTCGCCTGCACCTTGCCGCTCTTGATCTTGTCGACGATCTCGGGGTTGGCGTTGATCGCCTCGTCGACGGCCGCTGCCAGCGCACCCTCGTCGGATACGATCGCCAGCTTCCGGGCAGCGACAACCTCGGTTGGCGAGCCTTCACCGGCGATCACGCCTTCGAAGACCTGGCGCGCCAGCTTGTCATTGATCGTGCCGTTTTCCACCAGCGCTTGGATCTCTGCCACCTGCTGCGGCGTGACGCCAACATTCTCAAGATCAACTCCCACCTCGTTGGCACGCCGCGCGACCTCGGTCAGCCACCATTTGCGGGCCGACTGCGGCGACGCGCCGGCAGCGACCGTGGCCTCGATGGCGTTAACCGCGCCGGCGCTGATCACGTCGCGCATTTCAAGATCACTGAATGCCCATTCAGCGCTCACCCGCTTGAGCTTTGCCGCAGGCGGCTCCGGCAACGTGGCGCGCAACTCCTCAACCCATTCTCGGCTCGGCGCAATCGGTACCAGGTCGGGCTCGGGGAAGTAGCGGTAGTCCTCAGCAGTCTCCTTGCTCCGGCCAGCGGTGGTAATCCCGGAGTCCTCATGCCAGTGCCGGGTTTCCTGAATGACCCTGCCACCGCCGGCCAGCACGGCCGCCTGCCGGGTGATCTCGTACCGGACGGCCCTTTCAACGCTACGCAGGGAATTGACGTTTTTGGTCTCGGTACGGGTGCCGAAGGTCGAGGTACCGACCGGTCGCAAGGAGACATTGGCATCACAGCGCAGTGAACCTTGCTCCATTCGGACGTCGGAGACCCCGAGCGCCCGTAGCAGATCCCGCAGCATGGTGACGTACGCCCGGGCTACCTGCGGCGCTTTGGCGCCGGTGCCCTCGATCGGCTTGGTCACGATTTCGATCAGCGGTACGCCGGACCTGTTGTAGTCCAGCAGCGAATAGTCCGCGCCGTGGATGCGGCCAGTGGCACCGCCGACGTGCAGCGATTTGCCGGTGTCTTCTTCCATATGGGCGCGCTCGATACCGATCCGGTAGATCTGCTCATCCAGGACGGTCTCGGTCCAGCCGTCGTAGGCGATCGGTTCGTCATATTGCGAAATCTGGTAGTTCTTCGGCATGTCCGGATAGAAGTAGTTCTTCCGGGCAAAGCGGCACCACTCCGCAATCGTGCAATTCAGGGCCAGCCCGATCCGGATTGCCGACTCGACGGCCTTTGCGTTCACTACCGGCAGCGATCCCGGGAGTCCCAGGCAGACCGCGCAGACCTGAGTGTTCGGTTCAGCACCGAAGGCGGTCGAGCAGCCGCAGAACATCTTCGATCTTGTGTTGAGCTCCACGTGTACTTCCAGGCCCAGCACAGGGTCGTAGGTGGCCAACGCCTCTTCGTACGGCAGCACAGTCATCGAACGGCCCCCAGCTCCGGACGACGATCCAGCAGCGGCCCGCCCCACGCCGACTCCAGTGCAGCCTCGAGGGCTGCACCAACCCGATACACACGGTCATCGGCCAGTGGCGGCGCCATCACCTGCAGGCCGACTGGTAACCCGTCCTCGGGTGCCAGACCCACCGGGAAGGACGCGCTGGCGTTGCCGGCCAGATTGGACGGGATGGTGCACAAGTCGTTCATGTACATGGCGAGTGGATCGTCCACTTTCTCGCCGATCTTGAAGGCGGTGATCGGTGTCGACGGCGAGATCAGCACATCCACTTGGGAGAACGCGTTGTCGAAGTCTCGTGAGATCAAGGTCCTTATCTTCTGCGCCTGCCCGTAGTAGGCCTCGTAGTAGCCACTGGACAAGGCGTAGGTGCCGATGATGATGCGCCGCTTCACCTCTGCGCCGAAGCCGGCTTCACGGGTCATGGCCATTACCTGCTCTGCGCTCGCCACGCCATCATCGCCGACCCGCAGCCCGTATCGCATGGCGTCGAACTTCGCCAGGTTCGACGAGCACTCGGCTGGCAAGATCAAGTAGTAGGCCGGCAGTGCGTAGACGAAATGAGGGCAGGACACCTCGATGACTTCCGCGCCGAGCGAAGCCAGTAGGTCGACGGACTCGCCAAATCGTTGCTCGACACCTGGGGCATAACCCTCTCCGCCGAGTTCGGTCACTACGCCAATCTTCATTCCCGAGACGTCGGCAGATCGCGCGGCCCGTACGACATCTGGCACCGGTTGATCGATGGAGGTCGAATCGCACGGGTCGTGGCCGGCGATCACCTGATGCAACAGTGCTGCGTCCAGCACCGTACGTGCGCATGGGCCGGGTTGATCAAGACTCGAGGCCAGCGCCACGAGGCCATAGCGTGAGCTGCCGCCGTAAGTCGGTTTTACACCGACCGTTCCAGTTACAGCGGCCGGCTGCCGGATCGAACCGCCGGTATCGGTACCAATGGCAAGCGGTGCCTCGTACGCCGCCACCGCTGCCGCCGAGCCACCCCCCGAGCCGCCCGGGATTCGGCTGGTGTCCCACGGATTGCGCGTTGGCCCGTACGCGGAGTTCTCGGTCGAGGACCCCATCGCAAACTCATCAAGGTTTGTCTTGCCCAAGATCACCATGTCATGATCAAGAAGTCGCCTGGTCACGGTCGCGTCGTACGGCGGCAGCCAGCCGTACAAGATCTTGGATCCACACGTGGTCGGCGCTCCGGTATAGGTGAGGATGTCCTTCAAGCCGAGGGGCACTCCGGCAAGCGGTCCCACATCTTCACCGGCGGCGATCTTCGCATCGACACGCGACGCGGAGGCTAGGGCGCGTTCCCTATCGACGTAGAGGAAAGCGTGTATCTCGCCGTCGATCTCATCGATGCGATCAAGATGGGCACGCGCCACCTCGACGGCACCCAGGTCACGCGATTTGATCTTGGCAGCGAGATCAACAGCAGTCTGCCGGGTGATTTCGGTAGCCGCAGGCTGGCGTAACGTCACGCCTCCTCCCCCAGAATCCTGGGCACGCGGAACCGCATCTGCTCTGCGGCAGGCGCGCCCGCGAGCAGCTCTTCTCGAGCCAGCGACGGGCGAAGCTCATCTTCTCGAAACACGTTGGTCAACGGCAGCGCGTGCGATGTCGGCGGAATGTCTTGGGCTGCGACCTCGGATACCCTGGCAACCGATTCCAAGATCACGTCCAGTTGTGGTGCCAATATCTCAAGCTCGGCTTCGGTCAGCTCGATCCGCGCCAATCTGGCCAGGTTCGCCACATCTTCAGCGGTCAGTGCCACGGTGTCGAATCTCCTTCTGCGTCGGGTCCGGCTCATCCTATGCCGCCCGATGAGATTGACAGGCTCGAGCGCGCCTGGCCAGTATGAGCAAACGGGCTGATCTTGTACTCCGCCCGCGCGAACTTCGCCTTAGGGGGCTTCAATGACGACACTGACCGCGTGGGCCTTCCCCGGTGTTGATGACGCCGAAGCAGCCATCCAACGATTGGATGCTTTGCAATTGCAAGGTCACATCACCATCGATGACGCGGCTTTGGTCAGCTGGGAGCCCGGTAAGAAGAAGCCGAAGACGCGGCAACTGCACGACACAAGGAAGCAAGGCGCACTAGGCGGTGCCTTCTGGGGCATGTTTCTTGGATTGCTCTTCCTGGTGCCGTTCCTGGGCGCTGCGATCGGTGCCGCGATGGGTGCGCTGAGCACCTCGATGATCGACATTGGGATCAGCGATGAGTTCATCGACAACGTGAAAAGCAAGGTCACCCCTGGGACCTCGGCGTTGTTCCTGCTTAGCGACGACACGGTCGTTGAGCAGATCGAAACCGAGCTCAAAGACATGAAGCCCGAGCTCATCGCCAGCAATCTGTCAGCGGAACAGGAAGCAAAACTCCGCGAGATCTTCGCGGAAGACTGATCATCGGATAGATCACGTTAGAGACGTTCGCAGCTCCGGCCCATCGCTGCAGAGACGCTGTTACGCTGCCCGCAATTGCCCAGCGGCTCAACTTCTTGTTCGGAGGTGCCATGTTCACCGCAGTTGGGCTGTCTGAAACCCTGCATGGCCTGCGTTGATCATGGGCGACGCGACAACAAGCTGCCGGAGCCGTGAACTGTCATCAGCGTCGGCCTCCCCACCGCGCGGGATAGTGTTCCTTGTTGCTCTTGCCGCGGCGCTCGTCGGTGCAGTCGCTTTAAGGCAACTCGCCTGGCTGGTTGGCCCTGTCTTCTTGGCGCTGGTGATCGTGACCCTTACTCATCCAGTGCATGCCTGGCTGCGACAACACAAGGCACCCGCTCTGATATCCCTTATCGGCCTCGTGGTCTGCATTTATGGGCTAGTTATCGCCTTGGTGGCTGTCATTGCGTTTTCAATGGCCCGGTTAGCGGGCCTGCTGCCGGCATACGCCGACAGCGCGAATGCGATCATCCGAGCCTTGAGTGCGCGGTTGTCGAACCTCGGCATAGCTGCGCCACAGTTGCAGGCTGTTGTCGCAGCGCTCGATCTCCGGCGTGCTGCGGCCGCGGTGACGGCGCTCCTCCGGAGCATGATCAGCTTCGGCGCTAGCCTGATCTTTTTCTTGAGCTTGCTGTTGTTTATGGCGATTGACTCGGTCGGTATCGATTCCCGAATTGCGATGCTGTCAGCACAGCGCCCTGGTCTTGCTCGGGCGCTGCAGACCTTCGCGGGAGACACCCGGAGGTACCTTGCCGTTACCGGCATCTTTGGATTGATCACCGGCTTCGCGGATACCCTCCTGCTCTGGTGGCTCGGTATTCCTCTCGCTGTTCTTTGGGGACTGTTGGCCGCGGTGTGCAACTTCATCCCGTATGTCGGATTTGTCATTGGTTTGATACCCCCCGCGTTGCTCGCGCTGCTCGATCATGGATGGCAGACGATGCTGCTGGTGATTGTCGTCTACATCCTTTTGAATTCGTTGCTGACTTCACTAATCGCGCCCCACTACATAGGCGATGCCGTCAACATGTCGGTGCCATTGGAGGTGATTGCTGTGGTGTTCTGGGGTTGGGTGCTTGGCCCACTCGGCGCAATTTTGTCCATTCCCATCACCTCGCTGCTAAAGGTCTTGCTCATCGATTCCGATCCGCGAGCACAATGGGCGGCTGCATTGATTGGGTCGAGCCATAGGCATCGCCGCTAGCCAGTGTCGTAGCTAGTCTTGTCGAGCATGGTGAGCTGGGAGACCGCCTTACTGCTGCCGAGCGCCAACAGGCCGAACGCCAGCGTGATCGTGCGGCGGGAATCTGACGAGTGAGCTGGCTGCTCTTAGCGGCCGATGTGCTGATCGTTCTGGTAGCAGCGGTCTTCATCTCTGCCAATCGCAAGCCCTCAGCTGCGATCGCCTGGATACTCGCGATCATCTTCGTTCCGGTATTAGGCCTCTTGTTGTTTCTCTTGATTGGGTTCCCCAAACTGCCCCGCGAGCGTCGCGACAAGCAGCGCGAAGTCTGTGACGCCGTGCTGACGCGTACCGACGGTCTTGACCGAGTCAGCCATCGCGACGAATGGCCACCCTGGCTGGTCTCGATGGTGACGATGAACTGCAATCTCGGCTCGTTGCCCATGGTTGGCGGCAATTCAGCAGAGTTGATCGACAACTATGAGGGATCGATCAAAGCGATGGCCGACGCAATCGATCAAGCAGACACATTCGTTCATGTCGAGTTCTTCATTCTGGTCGAGGACGAAGCCACCGCTACGTTCTTCGAAGCTCTCGAGCGGGCTTGTAAGCGAGGCGTTCAGGTCCGCGTACTGTCCGATCACGTCGCACAGTTCATGTACCCGAATCGCAAACAGACCATCCGCAGGTTCGCCGAGATGGGAGCGGAGTATCGGCCCATGCTGCCGCTGCAACCGCTGCGAGGACATTGGCGCCGACCCGATATTCGCAACCACCGGAAGCTTGTTGTCGTAGACGGCGCTGTGGGATTCACCGGCTCTCAGAACATGATCATTGATCATTACCACAAGAAGAAGGGGATCCAACGGGGCCTGCATTGGCACGAGCTGATGGTCCAGCTCACCGGACCAGTGGTACGCGAGCTGGATGCGGTGTTCGTCACCGACTGGTACAGCGAGACCGACGAGCTGCTACCACTCGACACATCACCGGTACGACCAGACGATGACTCCGAGCTCGTCGACGCCCAGGTCCTGCCGAGTGGACCCAGCTTTGACAATGACAACAACCTGAAGCTCTTCGCGGCCATGATCCAGAACGCTCGAAGGAGGATCAGCGTCACAAGCCCCTACTACGTACCGGACGAGACCATTCAGATGGCGATGGTGACCGCCGGCTCCCGGGGTTTGGACGTGGAACTGTTCGTCTCTGAGATAGGCGATCAGTTCATGGTGTTCCACGCTCAGCGTTCCTACTACGAGCAGCTATTGCGGGCCGGCGTGAAGATCTATCTCTACCGGGCGCCAACGATCTTGCACGCCAAGCACCTCAGCATCGATGACGATGTCGCGGTGATCGGCTCCTCCAACCTGGATATCCGCTCGCTGAGTCTCCATATGGAGCTGTCCGTCCTAGTTCATGGAGCCGAATTCACGGCTGCGATGCGCGCTGTCGAGGACGACTACCGATCCAAGAGCCGCCAGGTAGTGCTGGAGGATTGGCTTCGACGGCCAACTCGGGACCGGATCTTCGATAATCTCATGCGGCTGACATCGTCGCTGCAATGATCACCGCACACTGGAGCATCTAGTTACCGGAAGGCCGAGCGAACGCCGGAGGAGGAGCATGGCTGATGAGGCACGAGTCCTCGAGACGGTTGAGCGCTATTTCGAGTACGTCGGCGCTGATGTCGAGCGCGCAGCGGAGATCTATCACGAGGACGCGGTGCTGGAGTTTCCGCAGTCCGGGGAGCGGTTCGAAGGCGTTGCGACCTTTACCGAGTGGCGGCGACTGTATCCGGCCGACCTGGACAAGGTGCGCTACAAGCTGCGGCGTGTCACCGTCCGCACCGACCTTGCGGTTGTTGAGCTGACGGCCAGCTACGACGGCGAGTCCTGGTTGCAGGGTCTCCAGTTGCTGGAATTCCGGGGCGACAAGGTGGCCCGAGAGCGGATCTATGTCATGGAAGCCTGGGAGGCCCCGAAATGGCGCGCGCCTTGGCGATCGGAGACGCCCGCTGACCCGCATGTGGATATCAACACCGGTCCGAACGACTGAGCATCCTTATCGGCTCTTTCTCCATCGGAGTCATTGAGTCAGCGGCCGAATCACGAATCCCGTCTTGAGCTTGGGTGTGAAGAACGTCGACTTAGGTGGCATCAGCAGGCCTTCGCGGGCAGTGCGTTGGATCTCGGCAACGCTGACCGGCCTGATCAATACCGCCGCCGATGCGCGCCCGCTATCGACTTCACTCAGAGTCTCCTCCAGCCCGTGTTGATAGCTCACTGTCAGCGCAACATCGGCGAGTGCGGTTTCCAGCCATCCCCCGTCAAGTGCGCGTACGCCGTCAAAACGTCCCGGCCTGGCTCGCAATTGCCAAGCCGCATCGCGGCCGACCAAGATCAACAAGCCTGCTTTCTGCATAGCTGCAACGGTTCCGCCGTCGGGACGCTCGGTTGGAATGAGCTCGAACGACCGGCCTAACGCAGCGGCAAGATCAGCAATGTCGATGTCGGCGTAGACGCGATGGATCGCCGCGACGCTCAGCTGATCCTCGATCAGCTCGTTGACAAACGCGAGCGTCAGCTCTGCCGGAGTATCGGTCCGCCCCGTCGTTTCACGGACCTCGTCGCGGTACATCCGGGCGACGCTGTAGCGGTGGTGCCCGTCGGCGATGAGCACGTCATCGGAAGTCAGCAGCTCACGAATGGCGGCAATCCGCTGGTCATCGGTGACCCGCTCCACCCGATGCTCAACCCCCTCATCCACCACCGTTGCCAAACCTTCCCCGGGCTCAGCGAGCAGGTCCGTAAGGCCGCCCGCCAGGGACAAGCCCCACACCGGCGACAGGTTTGCGGCAGTGGCTCTGGTCAGTTCCAGGCGATCGGTTGACGCCGCTGCGGTGGTTCGCTCGTGGGGCAAGACCCCACCGGCCTCCGCGTCGACGACCTCGAGGCCACCGAGTACGCCAGCGATGTCGCGCTGGGTCCCAGTGGAGTCGGTGAAACGCATCCGATAGATCGTGAAAGAGGGCACGAAGTCCATGGCAAGGATTCCGTTGTCCAGCCAGGCTTGCATGGTCTTGGCCGCGAGGTCGTAACGATCCTCACCACCCCGCGGTACATCAATCCGCACGATGTTGTGGGGTGATCTTGCCTCGAGGACATCAACGTCTGCATCGGAAACCACGTCGTACGGTGGAGCAATGACAGATGCAAGGTCCTGGGTCGCGTAACGGATCGCAGCAAAGGGTTCGAAGCGCGGCACGGGTCAAGGTTTTCACGGATCGCGCGCCGCTGTGCTGAGGAAGAGGGAGGGGACACGCTTTTCGTCCCCGAGCGACGACGAAGTAGGCGGCTGCCAAGCGCGATCCGCGCGGAGCGAGCAAAGCAAGTGGAGCAATGAAACGGGGGGTCAGGCGGAGGTCTGACCGTGGCTCGGAAGTGGCGATTCGACAAAGCCTTCATCGACCCGAAACATGCCAGTAATCGATGTAAGGAAAGATGTTCACGTGTTCCTGATGCGGATCACCCTGCCAGACCGGCCGGGTTCATTGGGGTCGGTCGCTACAGCGATGGGCGGGGTTGGCGCCGACATCAATGCCGTCGAGATTGTGGAGAAGAAGGCGGACGGAAGTGTTGTCGACGACTTCATCGTCGACCTGCCGACCAGCCAGCTTCCCGAGACCATCGTGACGGCCTGCCAGAATCTTTCCGGCGTACGGGTGGAATGGATCGCGCGGTATCCCGAGGGCGGCGGGCTGCAGTCTGACCTAGAGGCGCTGGAGCGAATGACCGCCGATCCTGCGCATGCCGCAGAAACGCTCGTCTCGCTGTGCCCAGTCGTGTTTCGCTCGCACTGGGCCAGTTTGCTCGATGTCTCAGATGGGGCGCCCAGGCCCAGCTTCTCGACCACTCTGGCACCGGATCTAACCCCTGAGGTTGCGGCGAAGTTCACACCGTTCGACTCCACACACCGCACTGATCTGGAGGCGGAGTGGAGCCCGGGATGGGGTGACACAACCGCGGTCGTGACGCCACTAACTCGCGATCGCGTGATTGTGATCGGCCGCCTTGGCGGGCCGGCCTTCCTCGAGTCGGAGATCGCCCGACTGCATCACCTGGCAGCGCTTGTGAAGTAGGCGTGCGTTAAGCAGGAGCACTCACCGACCTCTAGTACGGTCGGCTGGTGGGTGCATTTGGGTGGGCTGGGGTCGTCGCCTTGCTCACCTCGATCGGTTTCGGAATCGTCTCCGCTGTCATACCGATCGTCAATGCGGAGGCCTACATCATTGCCTCGCAGATGTCTGCAGTCGCAGGGCCAATTCCCATTGCCATCGGTGTCGCAATCGGCCAGACGATAGGAAAACTGCTGCTTTTCTTCGGCGTACGGGAGGGGAAGGAGCTTTCATTCGTCAGACATCGGCGTGAAATCCGCAACCAGCGCCCGATTGGGCCGACTCGTGTCCGCATTCGGGCGGCGGGGGCGAAACTTCTTGATCTTCTGGGACAGGAGCGTTGGGGACTGCCGATTGTCTTTGCTGCCGCGGTTATCGGCTTTCCCCCGCTATATGCGGTCGCACTGTTGGCCGGGGCGACCACGATGCGACCTCTCTGGTTCGGGCTCACGGTCTTCGTAGGCCGGCTGGGTCGCTTCTTGCTCGTGGCGACCGGTGTGTACGGGCTGCACGACTGGTTCTTCTGAGCTTCGACACGTTGGACTTGGGAATGGTTCGGGCGTACGTTTTCACGGCTGTGCTGCGAAAAGTACCCTTCGAGCTCGGTTCGTGGGTTCGTTTTGACACCTGTGTCGGAAGACGCACCCAGGTGAGCGGCCACCGGAAGTTTGATCGTCCCGGCTAATGTGGTGCGGTGCGGTTGAGGATCTTGAGCAATCTGAATCTCCATGGAGCCACCCCGCCGAGGGTCCAGCCCTCGGTCGGCGAATGGGGTCCGCTGAAGGTTCCGAGCACCAAGCAGAAGAAGCGAATGCGAATTTGGGTATCGCTCGCCCTGCTGGGCTCGTTGATCGCAATCTTCTTGCTTGGCTGGTACGTCTATTACCTGATGACCGGCAGCTGGGGTTTCGGCATCGGCGACGAAAAGCAGCTCCTCCAGACTTTCGGTCTATAAGGCCGACACCACCGATGAGCACTCCAGCCGGGAACTAGTTCCGCCCCTCCTAAACAGCAGCTACTCGCCGACCGTCGCGACTTGACACGCCGCCTCTGGGCCCTGCTCGAGCAGCACCTCAAAAGCGTCGGCGCCATTTAGGACGGGAACCTTCAGCTCAAGCGCCTTGTCATACTTCGAGCCCGGTGCATCGCCAACGACAACGAAGCTGGTCTTCTTCGAGACCGAGCCAGCAACCTTGCCGCCGCGCGAGGTGATTGCCTCCGTCGCCGAATCTCGGCTATAGCCATCCAATGAGCCGGTGACAACCACCGACAGACCAGCAAGCGTCTGATCCTGGGTCGCCTTCGGCTCGTTCCGCATCACGCATCCCGCGGCTTTCCACTTGGCGATGATCTCGCGGTGCCAGGGTACGGCGAACCAGTCGGTTATCGCGGTGACGAGGGTCGGGCCAATGCCCTCAACATCGGCCAGCTGTTCCGGAGTCGCATTGGCGAGGGCATCGATGTCACCGAAGGCCGCTGCAACGTCCGGCGCGACCCCTTTACCGATGTGTCGAATGGACAGTGCCACCAAAAATTTGTCCAGGGGTCGCGTCTTGGCTACTTCGAGGTTGGCCAAGAGCTTTGCGCCGTTGGCAGAGAGCGCCCCGGACTTGGTCGTAAAGAAGTCGGTCTTGGCGAGTTTCTCTTCGGTCAGGCTGAAGAGGTCGCCCTCATCCATCAACAGGCCGGCGTCGAGCAGTGCCTGCCCTGACTGATATCCCAGCACCTCGATATCAAGAGCTTCTCGGCTAGCGACGTGGAACAGGCGCTCCCGCAGCTGCGCCGGACATGACCTGGTGTTGGCGCAGCGCAGGTCAGCATCGCCTTCCTTCTCCGGTCTCAGCTCGGTACCACAGGCCGGGCAATGGGTAGGCATCACGAAGGCTCGCTCGGTGCCGTCGCGTAGGTCAACGACCGGGCCGACGATTTCGGGGATGACATCCCCGGCTTTGCGCAGTACGACGGTGTCGCCGATCAGCACGCCCTTGCGCACAATTTCGCTGGCGTTGTGCAGCGTGGCCATACTCACCGTCGACCCAGCGACTTGGACCGGCTCCATGATGCCGTACGGAGTCACACGGCCAGTGCGCCCAACATTGACGTCGATGTTGAGCAGTTTGGTGGTGACCTCTTCCGGCGGGTACTTGTAGGCGATCGCCCATCGGGGAGCATGCGAGGTCGAGCCGAGCTGATCTTGAACTGCCCTCTCGTCAAGCTTGACCACCACACCGTCGATTTCGTGCTCGACCGAATGCCGATGTTCGCCGAAATACTCGACGTAGTCCCAAACCTCAGCCAAGCTCCGCGCGAGCTTGCGATGCGGGCTGACCGGAATTCCCCAGCCATCCATCGCTGCATATGCGTCGGAGAGTCGATCGGCGATGAAGCCTTCCAGTGCGCCGATGCCATGGCTGACGAAGCCTAAGTTTCGGGAGGCTGTGACTTTCGGATCTTTTTGGCGCAGTGAACCAGCCGCCGCGTTCCGCGGATTGGCGAACGGCGCTTTCCCGGCTGAGACCAAAGATTCGTTGAGTGCAGCGAAATCGGCGACTGCGAAGTACACCTCGCCGCGTACCTCGAGCACCTCTGGCACGTCGGTGCCAAACAACCGATGCGGAATGACCTTGATCGTTTTGACATTGGCGGTGACGTCTTCACCCATACGGCCATCGCCTCGAGTCGCCGCGCGTACCAGCCGGCCTCCCTGGTAAACCAGATCGATCGCCAAGCCGTCCACCTTCAGCTCACACAGATAGCCGGACTGCTCAAGCCGCTTCTCACCAAGCTCTCGAATCGCACGCTGCGCCCAGCGGTCGAGCTCCTCACGGCTGAATGCATTGTCCAAGCTCATCAGCCGCTGCAGGTGCTCGACCGGGGTGAAGGTCGTCGAGGGTGGCGGTCCAATCTGCTGGGTCGGCGAGTCCGGCGTACGCAAAGCCGGAAACGCGTCCTCGAGCTCCATGAGCTGACGCATCAAGGCATCGAATTCGCCGTCGGACATGGTCGGTGCATCAAGCACGTAGTAGCGCCACCGCGCTTCGTTCACTCGCTCACTGAGATCCGCGTGCCGCTGACTCGCTTCTGCCAAGCGTTCGGAAAGCTCGATTTCTCCGTCGCCGGTCGCAGCGGAGAGGGCCTCTTCTTGCGTCACGTAAGCACATTAACGCCCACCCCAGACGATCTTCGCAGCCGACGGCGCGGCTCACTATTGCGCAGAGAACGAAATAACGAAGCAATAACGCGCGCCTCGCACGGGGCGCGGTTCAAGCTGTTAGCGTCTGCCGCGTCCGCCTCTCCAATGCCCTCAAGGAGTGCCGATGCCCACCGCGCAGCGTTCCACCTAAGCAGCCCGAATTGTCAGCGTGGATGCAATAACGGACCACCCACGCTGACAAACCGCTCTTAGTCGGCGAGCTGCTCGGTGACGATTTTGGCTGCGGAGCGGATTGTTTGTAGGGCGCGGATTGCACTATCGCGAGTTGCTGAGGCAAGTCCGCAGGCGGGAGTGATCACGATGAGTCCCGAAACGGTCGGCTCTAGACCAAGATCATGCAGTGGTCCAAGAACTCGGCGGCCAACCTGATCAGGAGTGAAGGTGCGGTCGGTCGGTAGCGCACCGATTCCGATCCACAATTTCGCTTCCAGACTGGCCGCCACCTCATCCCACTCGGTGCTGGACAGTTGATCAACATCGAGAAGGATTCCGGTCACGCGTGCTTCGCGGAGCAATTCAATGGGAGGGTCCGCGGCGCAGCAATGCACGGCGACAGGCGTCGGTGAAAGCCGATCGACGGTATGGATGATGGCGGCACTTACATCGCTGGGTTCGATGGCACGATGTCGCGAGAAACCGCTCGCGTTAGCGATCGTGCCGGCAAGGACTGCCGGCAGCATGGGCTCGTCAAGCTGGACCAGCGGATCGGCATCGGGCAACCGCCGGCTCAGCTCCGCGACGAGTTGGGCGATTCCTTCAGCAAGCGACTGGCTGAGATCGCGCCGAGCTCCATAGTCGGCCAGCACTCGATCACCGCGCGGGTGCTCCATCATGGCCGCCATCGTCCAGGGACCGGCGATTGACAGTTTGATGGTGCCTTCGTATCCCTGGGCATGCTCTTCGAGCAGATCGAGGTCAGTGCGCAGAGTGCTGATCGCCAGCCGATGCTCGCGCCCGGAGGCATTGCTGAGCCGCCAGCCGGTCGGCTGCAGATCTACCGCGAGCCCGGCGAGAAAGGCTGTCGAGCGTCCGATCATCTCCGCGTACGGGCCGCGCGCCGGAAGCTCAGGCAGGTAAGGAAGATCCGGGCATTCGGCGAAGGCGATCTTGATCGCGTCCGTGAGGTCGGTACCAGGCCAGGAGCCGATGCCCGTGGTCCGGACCGGCGCCAGTTCGCCGTCTGATGACGTAACAGTCACGCTTGGGTGGCCGATATGGTCGCGCTGCCGACAACGTGCGACCCGGCGTAGAGAACTACCGCCTGTCCTGGCGCAACACCGCGAGTCGGGGACCCCAGCACCACCTCAAGATGTTGATCATGCATGGCTACGGTGGCCGCCATTGGTTGGCCGTGGGCGCGTACTTGCACCTGACCTGACCACTCCCCTGCCAGCGACGCACCCGTCCAGGTAGGCCGGATCGCGCTTATGATCTTCACCGCCAGCGCATCACGGGGACCGACGGTAACGGTGTTGGTCGCTGGGCTAATGGAAAGGACGAAGCGGCGTTGCCCGTCGTCGGCAGGCGTGCCAAGGCCGAGGCCACGCCGCTGACCGATGGTGAACCGGTGGGATCCAGCATGCTCACCTACCTTCGCACCAGCAAGATCGACGATGTCGCCCGGTCGATTCCCCAGCCGCTGCTCCAGGAAGCCCGCCGTGTCGCCGTTGCTGACGAAGCAGATGTCATGACTATCGGGCTTGTCTGCAACGGCCAGACGCCGGTCTCGCGCCTCGGCGCGTACCTCGGCCTTCAGCGATGTACCGAGCGGAAAGTATGACCGACGAAGTTGATCTTGGTTGAGTACACCGAGGACGTAGGACTGATCTTTGGCAGCGTCCGCTGCACGATGCAACTCGACATCATTCTCAGTACGAATCAGCCGTGCATAGTGACCGGTGCACACCGCATCAAAACCAAGCGCGACACCCCGCTCCAGAACGGTTGAGAACTTGATCTTTTCGTTGCAGCGCAAACACGGATTAGGGGTACGCCCGGCGGCATACTCGGCGATGAAGTCGTTCACGACGTCGTCGGCGAAGCGATCAGAGAGATCCCACACATAAAACGGAATTCCCAGCACATCGGCCGCCCGGCGAGCGTCGTGGGCGTCTTCCTTGGAGCAGCACCCGCGAGCGCCAGATCGATAGGTTTGCGGGTTCTTGGACAGGGCGAGATGCACGCCGGTGACATCGTGTCCGGCCTCGATCGCGCGTGCCGCGGCAACAGCCGAGTCGACGCCGCCCGACATCGCGGCCAATACCTTCATGCCTGTCCTTACCGTTCACAACCCGTACTGTTCACAACCCGTACTGGGCAAGCCGCAAGTCTCTCACGGCGGTCGAGTCCGGCAAAGCGACATTACGCGCTATGACGGTTGCACGCTTCGCCGACTGCAGGGGCTCGCGGGTTGGCTGCGTATAGGACTGGAGGCACGTACGGGAGCGAGGAAGGAGGCGAGTCTGGCGGGCAGCCGTCAGAGTGCGAATCGACCCTACGCGAAGACAGCCGCCGCCTTGGCTCGCCGAACTGCTTCAGGTAGCGCCGCTGTCAGCGCCCGGACATCGGACATGGTCGAGGTGTGGCCGAGTGAAAACCTGAGCGCCGAACGCGCCGCCGCCTCGGTGCATCCCATGGCGATCAGCACATGGCTCGGCTGGGCGAGCCCCGCCGAGCACGCCGCCCCGGTGGAGCAGTCGATTCCAGCGGAGTCCAACAGCATCAAGATGGCATCGGCTGAGCAGCCCGGGAAACCGATGTTGGCTATCCCGGGGACGCGATCAGCTTCATCGGTCGGGCCATACACGATTGCCCATGGCACGGCTGCAAGCACACGGTCGACCAGCTCTCGCCGTAGCTCAGCGATGCGTTGCTCTTCGCGGACTCGATTTCGGGACGCAGCCTGCAGCGCTGCAGCAAATGCCGCCGTGGCGGCGACGTCCAGGGTGCCAGAGCGTACGTCGCGCTCCTGACCGCCACCGTGCAGGATCGGCGCCAATCGAAGCTCTCGACGTGCCAACAGGGCACCGATCCCGTACGGGCCGCCCAGCTTATGAGCGGTGAAGCTGAGCAAATCCAACCCACTCGCGGCGAAGTCAACCTCGACATGGCCAACAGCTTGCACCGCGTCGCTGTGTGAGATCGCACCATGCTCAGCAGCCATTGCGGCGACTTGGCCTATCGGTTGCAGTGCGCCGACCTCATTATTGGCCCACATCACGGAGACGAGTCCGGTGTCTGAATCGACGGTGCCGGCAAGCGCTGGCATGTTGAGCCGACCATTCGACTCGACAGGGACGTATCTCACCTCCGCCGCGGCTGATTGCCCAAGCCAGGCCACGGAATCCAAGACGGCGTGATGTTCAATCGTCAATGTCACGACCCGTCTGCGACCAGATTCGACCCCAGTCCAGAACCCGCCCTTGATCGCCAGATTGTCCGACTCGGTTCCACCACTGGTGAAGATCACCTCCGCGGGCTGTGCCCCGACCTGCGCCGCGATTGCTTCCCGAGACTCTTCGACAATCCGCCGTGCCGAGCGCCCCGACGCATGCAGCGATGACGCGTTGCCGACCCTTGTTAGCTCACGCGTCATCGCCTCGACGGCCTCGGGAACCATTGGCGTCGTCGCCGCATGGTCGAGGTAGATCCGGCTCATGAACCCCAAGTTTGCCTCAGTCGAGCTTCCACCGACCTGTCAGCAATGGTAATTACCCTCTGCGCTTCTTGATCTCATCGATGACGACAGGAAGCACCTTGTGCAGGTCGGCGACGATGCCAAGATCAGCAAGAGCGAAGATCGGGGCCTCATCGTCTTTGTTCACCGCCACAATTGCTTTGGATGTCTGCATTCCGGCACGGTGCTGAATGGCTCCAGAGATTCCAGCGGCTATGTAGAGCTGCGGCGAGACGGTCTTGCCCGTCTGCCCGATCTGGTACGCGTATGGATACCAGCCGGCGTCGACCGCAGCGCGTGAGGCTCCCACCGCACCACCCAGGACATCGGCCAGTTCCTCGATGGCTGTGAAGTCCCCTCCGGTGCCACGCCCACCGGAGACAACCACTGCGGCCTCGGTGAGCTCGGGCCGTCCGCTGGACTTCTTGGGCTCGGAGTTCACGATGCGCGCACCCTTGGCGGCCTCGGAGATCGTTACCTGGATCTGCTCGGTCGTCGGCTCAGTGGGCGCCGGCGCCGGCGTTACTGCGTTCGGTTTGATGGTGACGATGGGAGCACCGTGTGTCACGGAGGCGGCAACCGTCCAGTTGCCGGCGAAAACCGACTGCGTTGTTGTGCCATCAGCCACGATGTCGGTGGCGTCTGTGATCAGACCGGATCCACGCTTGATCGCAAGCCGCCCAGCGATCTCCTTTCCCTCTGGGGTAGAGGTG
The DNA here is from genome assembly GCA_045806785.1 of Propionibacteriaceae bacterium. Taxonomy (GTDB): domain Bacteria; phylum Actinomycetota; class Actinomycetes; order Propionibacteriales; family Propionibacteriaceae; genus Microlunatus. The sequence continues at coordinate 90,081 of JBJMIR010000124.1, forward strand.
ATCAAGATCGCGACAGGCTGAACGCTTTCGGCGATCTGCGCCAGAGCTTCGGCCTTGGGAGCGACAAGGTATTCATTGATGGCCGGGTCGGTGACTGTGAGCACCCGGGTGGCCCCGTACTCGCCCAGCGCCTTGGCAACGGTCTCGTCGGTGTCACCGAAGATCACCGCGACCGGGTCGCCGAGCCGACGCGCCAGCGTGAGCAGCTCGAGGGCCGGCTTGGAGATGTGTGAGTCGGCATGTTCGGCGACGATCAGGACCTCAGTCATCGATGTCTTCCTCTCAGATGTACTTTCCGGCGGCCAGAAAATCGACCAGTGCCGAAGCACCGCCCTCCTCGGGCACTACGCGGCCCGGTTCCTTGGGCGGACGTGGACTGGTTTGGAGGACCTTGCTCCAAGCGGCATCCAATCCGACCGCTGCCTCGGTAATACCAAGATCACCGAGCGTCCAGGTCTCGACCGGCTTCTTTTTGGCAGCGAGGATGCCCTTCATGGAGGGGTATCGGGCTTCACCGGATTGATCAGTGACACTGACAATGGCCGGCAAGCTTGCCTCAATCGTGAAGCTGGCCACATCGTCGTCTCGACGGATCGTGACCTCACCATCACCCAGTGAAAGGGTTGCGCCTAGGGTTGCCGCCGGCCAACCGAGTCGTTCCGCGATCATGGCGGGGACGACGCCCATGGTTCCGTCGGTGGACGCCATGCCGCAGATCACAAGATCAGGTGCCGCCTTCTTGATCGCCGCGGCCAAGATCGCACTCGTGGCCAGCGCATCAGAGCCGTGGATGGCATCGTCCATGATGTGGACGCCGGCTGATGCGCCCATCTGCAGCGCACGCTTGATCGCGTCAGCGGCATCCTCAGGTCCGAGGGTCATCACAACGACCTCGACACCGTCGTGCTCGTCCGCAATTTGCAGCGCTTGCTCGACGGCGTACTCGTCAAGCTCGGACAGCAATCCGTCACTGGAACCTCGGTCGACTGTGCCATCGGCGGCGAAAGTCCGCTCCCCGGTGGCGTCTGGAACGTGCTTGGCCAAAACAACAATCTTCATCTCGCTCGCCTCTCCCTCCGCCTGGGCCCCGGCTCCGCCGCGGCTATATTACTCGTGAGTAACAAGACTGCCTTTCTGTGGGCCAACTGACTGCTGCGCCGGGTGTTCCTCGACTGTGAAGATGGCAAACCGCTCGACTGCGATGATCTTTCGATAGCGCTCTTCACCCACGATCGCACGTAGCGGTTCGGTCTGGCTGGCCTGCGCGGCGAGGGCCGCGTACTTGCGGTCCAGCACGTCGCCGGTCAGAGCAAGATCGATGCTGAGCGGTCCGGTCCAGGCCACTGGAGGCTCGCCGACGATAGCTCCCAGCTCGATCCACTGGGCCAGATGATCATCGAGCCACTCCTTGGTATTGGCGACAACGTGCAGGGTGCCGATGCCAGTACGGCGTACCGCCTCGACTGTCCAGCGATGCACCGCCATATGGTCCGGATGGCCTGTCTGACCGTCGGGCGGGAAGGTCAAAATCGTGTCGGGCGCCACCTCAGTGATGATCTCGGCAATCTGCTGCACCGCATCGTTGACGGCGGCAGCTGCGCAGCCGCCATCGGGAAAGCCCAGCCAGTGATGCTCGGTGACGCCCAGGATTCGAAGACACTCAGCCAACTCGGCCTCACGTATTGCTATGAGTTGCTCTGGCGGCCACTTCGTACGGTCGGTTACGCCCAACTCGCCACGAGTGGCCGTTATGCAGACCACACGGGACTGCGCAGCAGCAGCCATTGCCATGACGCCGCCACACAGATAGGCCTCGTCATCGGGATGCGCCCAGATCGACAAGACCGTGCCAAGCTCTCGAATATCGTTCATCACCACTAGAGCAGTCTGCTGCCTGTCATCGGGTACTGGCTATCCCGCACGCTGCGCGGTCCTCCATCAGGCTCAGCGATGTCGTTTGATACTTCACACCCATTCACGCGCGCCGAGGCGCTCGCCGCCAACTCACCGATGTCGAGCTCGGCAGCCGCCGCTTCCAGCGAATGTTTCACGGCCTCTACGTGCGAGCCGGATCAAAGATCGGCGTTTAGGAGATGACGTCCGCAGCTCTTCATATCTGTCTACCGGGCTCTTACGCCAGCCACGAGACCGCCGCCTGGCCGCCCGCTTGAGTGCCGAAAAACTGCGCAATGGTCAGAAATTTTGAGACTTCAGACTGAGATTCATCCGGTTCAAACCAACATCTCGCGGCTATGCCCGAATGTGTTGCGACCTCGACATGCCCATGCTTACCGTTGGGCACAACCGGTTGCGATGCAGTCTCGGCGCCCGGATCATCGGCATTTGTCGTCCATCTGGTGCAGAATGAGGCGCATCTATCTCCCGAAAGGGGGGTAAGTCGCTTCCACCGTGAGCGGTTCCGCGAGTAGCCGATGCAAAGGCACCTAGATATGTCCACTGCCTTGCCAGTGCCGGAGGACACTTCCAGTCTCGGTGCCCATCTCCGCGACGGCGGTGCTTCCTTCGGGCTCTGGGCTCCCCGGGCGACACGGGTTGAGCTCGCTTTGGTGGATGAGGACCGCAACCAGACCAATTACGACATGAGCCGGGAGCCGGATGGCGTCTGGACCGTCTTCGTACATGGCGTCGGCCTCGAGCAGCGGTACGGTTTCCGAGTACACGGCCCGTGGGACCCGCCGACTGGAGCGCGTTTCAATCCGGCCAAGCTGCTTGTCGACCCGTACGCGCGCGCGATCACCGGCGGCGTTGACTATTCCGGCCCGATTCTGGACCATACCAAAGAGTCTGACTACGTCCCCGATACCACTGACTCCTTCGCCGCCGTGCCGCTCAGCGTCGTCGTGCCTGGCTCACCGCCGCCCCGGCCGATCGCTCGGCGGAGGCCGCTGTCGGAGACGGTGATCTACGAACTCCACGTCAACGGCTTCACCCGGCTGCACCCAGCGGTACCTGAGCATCTACGTGGCACGTACGCCGGACTGGCCTATCCCGCGGTCGTCCAGCACTTGGTAGACCTTGGTGTTACCGCCGTCGAGCTGTTACCTGTGCACCACTTCATCTCCGAGCCGTTCCTGGCCGGTCGCGGGCTGTCCAATTACTGGGGATACAACACCCTGGGTTTCTTCGCACCACATGCCGCGTACGGCTCGGTCGGCACGCTGGGACAGCAGGTGCGGGAGTTCAAGGAGATGGTGTCGGCTCTGCACGACGCCGGCCTCGAGGTGATTCTCGACGTCGTGTACAACCACACCGGCGAGGGCGGCCATGAAGGTCCCACGTTGTGCTTTCGAGGCATCGACCACCTTGGTTACTACCGCCTGACCGACGACAAGCGCAACGACTACGACGTGACCGGCTGTGGCAACTCTGTTGACACCTCTGAGCCTGGTGTGCTCCGCATGGTGCTGGATTCGCTTCGCTATTGGGTTACCGAAATGGGCGTGGACGGTTTCCGCTTCGATCTGGCCACAACCTTGATTCGCGACGAGCGGCATCACGTCGACCAAGATCATCCGTTCAAGCAGGCGATCCGCCAGGACCCGGTACTGAGCCAGGTCAAGATCATTGCCGAGCCCTGGGACATGGGTCCGTACGGCTATCAAGTGGGTGCCTTCGGGCCAGGTTGGAGTGAATGGAACGATCGCTTCCGCAATCATGTTCGCGACTTCTGGCGCGGCAACACCAACGGCGTGGGTGAACTGGCACAGCGGCTGACCGGATCCCCCGACATCTTTGATCGTGACGACCGACCAGCCACAGCCAGCATCAACTTTGTCACGGCACACGACGGCTTCACGCTGCGTGACCTGGTGGCCTACAACGTCAAACACAACGGTGCCAACGGCGAATCCGACCGCGACGGATCAGACGACAATCGATCATGGAACTGCGGCGTGGAGGGCGAGACCGACGATCCGGAGGTGAATGCCCTGCGGCATCGTCAGGCGCGGAACATGGTGGCCACGTTGATCTTGGCCGTCGGAGTGCCCATGATCACAGGCGGCGACGAGCTCGGCCGGACTCAACAGGGCAACAACAACGCTTACTGCCAGGATTCACCGATCTCGTGGGTGCACTGGGATACCGATGAAGCCTGGAGTGATCAAACCGATCTGGCGCGCAAACTGCTGCAACTGCGTGCGGAGCGTCCCGTCCTGCGACGCGAGAGCTACCGCCGCGGTGAATTCCTGCTGGGCGCCAAAGGCGAGCCGCACGGGCGCAAGAACATCGCCTGGTTCGGCGGTCAGAACGCCGAGATGAGCGAAGACGATTGGCGTGACCCGACCCGACGCACGCTCGGCATCTACCTCGCCTACGACGATCCGTACCGAGTTCAGGACGAGGCATTTCTCATCTGGTTCCATGCCGGCTCCGACCCGATCCAGGTCGAGCTACCCGATGGGCCGTGGGCAGAGGCCTACACGGTTCTCGCCCATACCGGAACGGAGGGCGAGCTGCCGTCAGAGAAGATCGGCGCCGGATTGGCTCTGCAACTGCCAGGTCGTACTGTCGTCGTGCTCCAGGTCGATTGAGTTTCCGCCGTTAGGACACGTTACTGGCTGATGGAGGCGTCGGCGTGCTCCCCGGGACTGCTGCCAGACCCATCTCCGCCTGGCTAGCCAGCAACGGGTGATAGGGCACCACCCGTACGGTGTAGCCGATCGCCCCGGCGCGCTTGGCCTCCACCCAGCCCTCGTATCGTCGCAGCCCTCCGTCAACAGCGATTCCTGTCGGGAACGGATTCACTCGCGGCTCATAAAGCCGGTCGTCCTCGCCGACGCGACCCGTCACAAGCTGCACCTGAATGTCGTCAGGAGTGAACTCGCCGAGCCGTACCAGCGCGCTGACGTGAATCTTGGTCCCTACTTCGACCTGCTCGCCGCCGAGTGATTCCACGTGCTCAACAGAGACGGTCGGCCAGGCGTCCCGAATCCGCCGCTTCCACTTGGCCAGTGCCTCCGCTCCGCCCCCGGAGGAGTTGAGCACGCGGCTGGAAGCCGCAGCCGGCGCGTAAAGATCCGTCACATACTCCCGGACCATCCGCGACGCCACCACCTTGGGGCCCAGCCCGGCGATGGTATCCCTGATCATCTGGATCCAGCGCTCCGGGAGCCCATGATGATCAACATCGTAGAAGCGCGGCACGATCTCGTTTTCGATGATGTCGTAGAGCGCCTTGGCCTCAAGATCATCACGCCGATCCGAACCATCGGCGCCTTCGGCCGACGGGATCTCCCAGCCGTACGCCGGGTCGAACCACTCGTCCCACCACCCGTCCCGGATCGACAAGTTTGCCGCGCCGTTCAGGGCCGCCTTCATTCCTGAGGTGCCGCATGCCTCATAGGGACGCAGCGGGTTGTTCATCCAGACGTCGCAGCCAGGGTAGAGCCGCTTGGCCATCGCCATGTCGTAATCAGGCAGGAAAACGATGTGCTCCCGGACCTCGGGATCATCGGCAAATTGCACGACCTGCTGCACCAGAGCCTTGCCGCCCTCATCGGCTGGATGCGCCTTGCCAGCGATGACGATCTGAATCGGTCGCTCCTTGTCGGTGAGCAGGGCCTTGAGCCGGGCCGGGTCGCGCAACATCAAGGTCAACCGCTTGTACGACGGCACCCGACGGGCGAAGCCGAACGTCACAACGTCAGGGTTGAAGGTCTTAGTTACCCAGTCCGTCGGCATGCCACGATTTGCGCTGCTGGCGGCCAGGCGCTCCCTGGTCATGGCGATGAGATCCTCGCGCATCCGCCGCTTGAGGGCCCAGATCGTCTTGCTTTCCACATGTGCCAGCGCGTTCCAGTCATATCCATCGCTCTCCGACGGACTGCCGGTCGGAGCCTCGAGGAGCTCGAGCAGCTCGCGGTGCACCCAGGTGAGATGGTGTACGCCGTTGGTGATCTGAGTGATCGGCACCTCACTGGTGTCGAACGACCGCCATAGGCCTTGGAACATCTCGCGTGACACGACGCCATGCAGTGACGAGACGCCGTTGGCCCGCTGGGCAAGGCGGAAGCCCATGACCGCCATGTTGAACTTGTTCGGGTCGCCGCCTTCATAGTCCTCCGCGCCCAGCGCCAGGACGCGATCAACGTGCAGGTCGTCGAAGCCGGTGAATTGGTGGGTGATGAGTTCGCGGGGAAAACGATCAATACCGGCTGGGACCGGGGTATGAGTGGTAAAGACCGTTCCAGCACGGGTGAGTTCGAGCGCGGTATCGAAGTCCAGACCGTTCTGCATGTATTCCCGGATCCGCTCCAGACCCATGAAGCCGGCATGTCCCTCATTGGTGTGGAATACCACCGGCGCCGGTACTCCGGTGATGTGACAGTAGGCCCGGATGGCGCGTACGCCGCCCATGCCGAGCAGCACCTCCTGCTCTAGCCGGTGATCGGTGCCACCGCCGTACAACCGGTCTGTGATCTCCCGCTCATATGCGGCGTTCTGCTCGACATCGGAATCCAGCAGGAGGAGCGGCACCCGGCCGACCTGCGCCAGCCAAACCTGGGCGTACAGCGTGCGCCCGGCGAGCGGGACCTCGATGCGAACCGGACCCTCGTCATCGTGCAGCAGCGTCAAAGGCAAGGAGTTCGGGTCCAGGAGCGGGTAGCGCTCCTGCTGCCAGCCGGCGGCGTTCAGCGACTGGCGGAAATACCCCTGGCGGTACAGCAGTCCAACACCGATGATCGGCACGCCAAGATCACTTGCGGCCTTCAGGTGGTCACCGGCGAGGATGCCGAGGCCTCCTGAGTACTGCGGAAGCACCTCGGTAATACCGAACTCGGGTGAGAAGTAACCGATACTCACCGGGGCTGTGGGATTCTCGATCGCATAGCCCTGGTACCACAAATCGCCGGTCAGATAGTCGGCCAGGTCAGCCTGAATCAGGCGGAGATTCTTAAGGAAACGCTTGTCAATGGATAGCGCTTGAAGGCGCTCAACGGAGATATCGGCAAGGAGTCGGACGGGGTCGCCGCCGGTGCTATCCCACAGGTGGGGGTCCACCGATCGGAACAGACCCTGGGTTTCACTGTGCCAACACCAGCGAAGGTTGCGAGCCAGGTCGCCCAATGGCTTGAGCGGCTCCGGCAGCACCGGGCGAACGATGAAACGGCGAATAGCGCGCACCGGGATAACTTACCGGCGAACTTTCGATGACATGGGGTTTCTGCTCACACTCCTGATCTAGCTGCCTGGCAATCCCGGTCGGGCGAATTGACGCACGGCTGCGTGTACCCCAAGCGAATGCAGCTCATGCAGCCAAGCTCGATGTATTCGACCCCTGCCGCTGGGGCAGTGGGGCCGATAAGTTGAGGATCGTGACGGCGACAAATCCAGGAATCCCGATGTCTGAGCCTGATGACACGGGTCAGTCAGGCCCCGCAGAATCCTCGACGGAACCATCGGCGGGCGCGTCCGCCGCACCAGCCGATACCCCGGCCACCGTCGAGATCACCAAGCCCACACTGGGAGCGATCTTTGACCGCATTCCGGTACATAAAGTGTCACCGGTTATCGAGGGCGGCGCCTACCCAGCCAAGGCCGTGGTCGGGGAATCCGTTCCGATCCGCGCGACGGTATTCCGCGAAGGTCATGACGCCGTTAACGCCTCCGTTGTGCTCACTGATCCCGACGGCAACGAGCGCCTGGAGCCGATGCACCCTACGACTCCACAGGGCTTCGACTGGTGGACGACCTCTGTGGTCCTCGAGACAGAGGGATTGTGGACATTCCGCGTCGAGGGTTGGAGCGATCCCTGGGAGACCTGGGTACACAACGCCGAGATCAAGATTCCGGCCGGCATCGACGTTGCGCTGGTGTGCACTGAAGGGATTGCACTGTTCAATAGGGCCGCTGCTGATGCCGAGGCGGCCGATGACTATCAGGCCGCAGCGCTGCTGCAGGGCGCGGCTAAAAACCTGGACTCAGGACAGCAGGTAGAGGACCGGCTCGAAGTCGTGCTGGCGGACGACGTACGCGCGGTCATGAAACGGTACGGTGCTCGTGATCTTGTTTCGCCGACGCCGGACTATCCGATCTTCGTGGATCGCCGCAACGCTTTGTTCTCGTCCTGGTATGAGTTCTTTCCGCGGTCGCAGGGCGCGAGGTGGGATGAGGAGAACCAAAAATGGATATCCGGCACCTTCGACACTTCGTACGAACGACTCGAGGCCGCGGCGGCGATGGGCTTCGATGTGGTCTATCTGCCACCCATCCATCCCATCGGCCGGACATTCCGCAAGGGTCCAAACAACACGCTCACGCCAGGCCCCAGCGATCCCGGCTCGCCATGGGCCATCGGCGCCGCTGAAGGCGGACACGACGCCATCCATCCTGACCTCGGCGACTTCGACGCCTTCGACCGATTCGTCGCTCAGGCCAACTCACTTGGGCTCGAGGTTGCCATGGACTTCGCACTTCAGGCCTCGCCTGATCATCCCTGGGTGACCGAGCACCCGGAGTGGTTCTCCAAACGGGCTGACGGCTCAATCGCATACGCCGAAAACCCGCCCAAGAAGTACCAAGACATTTACCCCATCAACTTCGACAATGACCGCGACGGTATCTACCTGGAGTGCCTGCGCATTCTCAAGCTCTGGATGAGCCACGGTGTCCGAATCTTCCGGGTGGACAACCCGCATACCAAGCCGGTGAATTTCTGGGCATGGCTGCTGGCCGAGGTTCGCAAGACCGATCCGGATGTGCTCTTCCTGGCAGAAGCATTCACCAAGCCGATGATGATGCAGGCCCTTGGCAAAGCCGGTTTCCAGCAGTCCTACACCTACTTCACCTGGCGGAACGAGAAGTGGGAGATCGAGGAGTACATGACGGAGCTGACAACCGAGACAGACAGCTTCTTCCGGCCGAACTTCTGGCCCAACACCCCTGACATCCTGCCCCACTTCTTGCAGTGGGGTGGCAAACCGGCATTCACCATCCGCGCCGTGCTGGCCTCGACGCTGTCGCCGTTGTGGGGCATCTATTCGGGCTTCGAGCTGTTCGAGAACGCCGCACTTGGCCAGGGTCGCGAGGAGTACCGGGACTCCGAGAAGTTCCAGTATCGGCCGCGGGACTGGAAGGCGGCCGAGGAGAGCGGCGAAAACCTCAACCTGCTGCTCGGCAGGCTCAATCAGATTCGCAGGGAGCATCCCGCCCTACAACAACTGCGAAACCTGCATTTCCACCACGCGCCGAATGCCAACGCCATGGTCTACTCCAAGCGGAGCGGCGATGACGTCGTGATCGTGGTATGCAGCCTTGATCCGCACAACATTGTGGAGACTGAGGTTTATCTGGACATGGAGGCACTCGGCCTGACCGCGCGCGATGTCTACCTGGTCCACGACGAACTCACCGGACAGACCTGGCGCTGGGGACAGCATGCCTTCGTCCGGCTCACGCACGAGGATCCGGCGCACATTCTTTCGCTGATGCGCTACGGCTCACAAAGCACCGCCTCGGGGCCTGCGGTTGCACAGGGCTTAGGCGCACAGGGCTAGGACGCCGTGAGGGGGACAGCCAATCCTCAGGTCGCGGACCAGGTCCTGAGGTACATCTGCAATGCGCGGTGGTTCGCGGGCAAGGGTCGGCGGGTGCAATTCCAATCATTGACACCGCTGCCCTGGCTCACTGATGTTTCGGAGTTCTTTTCCGCCGCCGCTCCCCCAGGCGTACGGTTCGAGATTGCCGAGCTGACATATCCCCCTGAGGAGGATCCCGAGCCAGCGACGGCTATGCCAGCTCCGGCCGAAGAGGATATGGAGCCGGTGCTGGAATCGGTGGCAAGCGAGCCGCCTGAGATGGTCCGGCAGAGCGGTCCGGCTGCCACCGAGTACTACCACCTAGCAGTCTCCTACCGACCCGCCCCGCATGCTGAGCTGCATCAAGCTGAGATCGGTCGTTTCACCGATCCCGATCTTGGTCCGGTCATCGCGTACGACGCCGCCCAAGATCCAGAGGCAACGCGCGTGATCATGAATGCCTTGCTCGGTGGCCGGCGGCTTCGTAGTCCGGACAACGAGGCGCGATTCAACGCCACCGCAGCCGCGGGCCTTCACACCGATCTTGAGCCGCGGCCTTTCACTGGCCAACAGAGCAACACGTCGGTGATGCTCGGAGACACCGCGATCCTCAAGCTCTTCCGTCGCTTGGAACTTGGTCGCAATCTCGATATCGAGCTCCATGCCGCGCTCAATGCCGTCGGGGTTACCGACGTTGCGGGTCTATTCGGCTGGATCGAGGGCAGCTGGGTCTCCGACGGTCGCCAAGTGGATGCTGATCTCGCCATGGTGATCGAGCAGCTGGCAGACGCGGTCGACGGCTGGGACCTGGCACTGGATTCGCTGCGAGCGCAGAATGCCTCGACGATGATCGAGACCGGCTCAGGCTTCGCCGGTGAAGCCGAGGCACTGGGTAAAGCGCTTGCCGAGATTCACGATGCCCTGCGATCTTCCTTCTCCACAACAAGAGTGCTGGGCGCACGAACGTCCCTGATCATGATGGATCGGCTGCATGAGGCGGTCCGGATCGTTCCTGCGCTCGCGCCGCACGTGCCCGGATTGCTGCGCCGCTTCGATGAGCTGGGAGCCGAAACGCTTGATACGCAACGCGTACACGGTGACTTTCACCTCGGGCAAACGCTGCGTACCCCATCGGGATGGAAGATCATCGACTTCGAGGGCGAACCGGCCAAAACGATGGCTGAACGACGCACCCCAGACTCAGTCTGGCGAGATGTCGCCGGCATGCTGCGGTCCTTTGATTACGCGGCCGCGAGCGTACCCGGTCAGCACAGTAGGGCCTGGGCGACGCAGTGTCGGAGTGCCTTTCTGCGCGGCTATGCCGACGGGGAGTTGGATGAGGCCGAGGCGGGCGTGCTGCGCGCGTACGAGGCCGACAAGGCGATCTACGAAGTCGTCTACGAAATGCGCAACCGGCCGGGTTGGATCGACATCCCGCTGCGTGCAGTGGCGGAACTAGCGGCGGACAACCAAGACCCCAAGGAACCGGGCGAGCTCGCTAGCCCGACCAATAAAGATGGCGGGCTAGCCAGCCCGACCAAGGAACAGGAGTAGCACTCATGTCCTACGATCCGAGCGGCGGGCTGACTGGCTGGGACCTCACCGGCTTCCATGAAGGGCATGACACGGAGTGCTGGCGCCGCCTAGGGGCGCACGAGATGACTGTCCAGGACTCCGAGCGCGGCCAGATCTTAGGCACCCGTTTCTCGGTGTGGGCTCCGAATGCGCAGGCTGTCCGGCTGGTCGGCGACTTCAACTACTGGAACGGCGAGGGGCACTACATGCACCTCATTCCAGGAGCTGGCGTCTGGGCGCTGTTCGTCGAAGGCGTCAGCACGGGCAGCCTCTACAAGTTCGAGGTACTCGGTGCTGACGGCGTATGGCGCCTCAAGGCCGATCCGATGGCACGCTTCGCCGAGGCTGCACCGCACACCGCCTCGATCGTCTACGAGAGTCAATACGCCTGGGGCGACGACCAGTGGATGTGGTACCGCGGTGAAGCGAAGATGCATGCTGAGCCGCTGAGCATCTACGAAGTGCACATTGGCTCCTGGCGGCAGGGGCTCACCTACCTGGAGTTGGCCAACGAACTGGTCGAGTACGTCAGCTGGCAGGGCTACACCCATGTGGAATTCATGCCAGTAGCCCAGCATCCCTTCGAAGGTTCCTGGGGCTACCACGTGACCGGCTACTACGCGCCTATGTCGAAGTTCGGGTCCCCCGATGAGTTCCGGCATCTCGTCGACAAGCTGCATCAGGCCGGCATTGGCGTCATCGTGGACTGGGTACCTGGTCACTTTGCGACCGACCCATGGGCCCTGCAGCGCTTTGATGGAACCGCGCTCTACGAGCACGAGGATCCCAAGCTGGGTTGGCATCCCGACTGGGGTTCCTACATCTTCAACTTCGGGCGCAACGAGGTGAAGAGTTTCCTGATCTCCAATGCCTACTACTGGCTGGAGGAGTACCACATCGACGGGCTACGCGTAGACGGCGTCGCCTCGATGCTCTATTTGGACTACTCACGGGAAGCGGGCGAGTGGGTGCCAAATAAATACGGCGGCAATGAGAATCTTGAGGCGGTCGAGCTGCTGCAGCGGACCAATTCCCACGCCTACCGCCGCGAGTCCGGCATCGTCATGGTCGCTGAAGAATCGACCTCCTGGCCGGGCGTCACCCAGAGCACCAAGCAGGGGGGCCTCGGCTTCGGCTTCAAGTGGAACATGGGCTGGATGAACGACTCGTTGCGCTACATGGGTCGCGAGCCGATCTACCGGCAGTTCCACCACCACGAGATGACGTTCGCGCTGGCGTACGCGTACTCGGAGAACTTCATCTTGCCGATCAGCCACGACGAGGTGGTCCATGGCAAGGGGTCGATGTTTGAGCGCGCGCCACAGGATGAGTGGCGGAAGTTTGGCACGCTGCGCGCCTTCTACGCGTTCATGTGGGCACACCCCGGCAAGAAGCTGCTGTTCATGGGGACAGAGTTCGGCCAGCGTCGGGAGTTCTCCGAGAGCCGCAGTATCGATTGGTGGCAGAGCGCGGAGTGGGGACATCGCGGCGTGCAGCGACTGATCAAGGACATGAACACGATCTACAAGGAGCATCCGGCCTTCTGGAAGCGCGACACCGACCCGTCAGGTTTCTCCTGGATCGACGCAGATGATCATGGCGGAAACGTCTTCTCGTGGCTGCGATATGACGGCAAAGGCCAAATGATCGCTTGCATCACGAACTTCTCCTCCGAGGCGCGCCCAGACCATCAGATCGGGCTGCCCAGGGAGGGCGTCTGGAAAGAGATCTTGAACACCGATGCCGAGGTGTACGACGGAACGGGCTCGATCGGCAATCTTGGGCAGGTCATTGCGCATCCAGTGCCATCGCATGGATACTCGGCCTCCGCGTCAGTTACAATTCCGCCGCTGGGCGCGGTGTGGCTCCGGCTCGAGCCCGAACTGGATGAGGAACAGTCGATTGAGACTGAGAAGGCGACCCGTGGCGTCATCGCGGCCGCCTCGGCAGCATCACCACATGCCACGACCTCAGATGAGGCAGTGACCGGGCCGACCCAGCCACGGGCCAAGACCGCCGCGGCTGCGGCCGCCACCGCAAGCGCCGAGGAGTCATCGGCAAGCTCTGAATCGCCGGACTCGCCAGACAGCCCGGAGTCACCTGACTCACCGGATAGTCCGGACTCGCCCGACAGTCCCGACTCGCCGGATTCCCCGGCTTCGCCGAGCTCGCCGAACTTACCGAGGAGCGGCTGACCACAGCGTCGATGCACGCACGAGCAGGCTGGTCACCAAACGATCGTGGCAGGCGGATGAACAGGCTGCGGAAGCGTGACTAACCTCGCTTTGACCATCAGCATCTCGGACGGCGGAATCGCCACCTTGAGCTGGAGTGGATCGATCGGCGGCGAGTCGCTCGAGCAGGCACTCAAAGCCACGGCGGATGACGCACTCCTTAGCCAGGGCCTGCGTCGGCTCGAGGTGTCATTGCCTGCCGAGGATTTGACCGCTCGCCGCGCAGTGCTGCGGTCCGGCTTCCGGCTCGAGGGCATACGCCGCCAGGCGGTCGAGCGACCCGACGGCTCTTATGGGGACATCTGCCTCTTCGCCCGGCTGGCGTCGGACCAGCCGTACGGCCCGCATGGCTTCTCGGGTGTGATGAACTCAGCGCTGCCGAAAAAGCGCCTTATCGCACACGTGTTACTGAGGGACGTGCTTGGACGGGTGCTGCTCTGTGAGACGCAGTTCAAGGCCGACTGGGAGCTCCCTGGAGGGATTGTCGAACCGTACGAAACCCCTCGCCAAGGTGCCAGCCGCGAGGTTACCGAGGAGCTTGGCATCGAGCGCGCCGTCGGGCGGCTGCTGGTGGTGGACTGGATGCCGCCTTATCTGGGATGGGACGACGCGATCGAGATGATCTTCGATGGCGGCCAGATAAACGAGGAGGATCTGGCCGCCTGGTCGCTGCAGCCAACCGAGATCAAGCGGGTGGCCCTGGTAGATCTCGACACCGCGGCAAGCCTGCTCACGCCGCTGGCTCATCGGCGGCTGGTACTTGCAGCGTTGCTGGGCCCCAATGAAATGGCCTACACCGAGGAAGGCCGCAGGCCCTAGCTGAGCGATGGCTCCGAGGTGATACCACGCGCCCGTTGATTCCGCCGGTTCAGACCTTCCCGAGTTCCAGGCGTACGTCTTGCAGCGTGACGATCAGCGCATTCTTTTCGCACGCCAAGCTCGCCTCCCCGTCGGGGGCGAGCACGTTGCCTACCTCTGCCATCGGCAATGACTGCTTCTGGTTGCCGACATTGAGTGTGGCAGAGCCGCTGCTCCTACCGACGGTGAAGTTCGCTTTGTCACCATCCACGCGATAGCCACCACTGATGGTTCCGTCGACGAACAGACGCCCGTTCTGGCCGGCTAACGTCAACTTGATGGGCTCCTTGCCTGCGCCGCGGAGCAGATATGAATCGTCGTTGAACGTCACCGTGACGTCGCCATCCTGCCCGGTTCCATAGGTTCCCTTCTCTCCTACGCCGACGAACCGGACCAGTCGATAGCGCCCATCCATGCAATCGCTCACTGGCATCAGGGCTCTCGGGCTACTGGTAGCGGGCCCTGCCGAAGCCGGCGGCGAGCTGCTCGGTGTCGGAGTTGGGCCGGATGTCGCCGAGTTGCCAGAGCACCCGGCCAGCGCCAGCAGCAGCGTCGTGAACACGGCGAGCAAGAACCGCTTCATGGTGTCTTCCCCCCGAGCCTCGAGCAACCGGGCCAGCATATGTGGCGGCTACGCACTGCGCCGGAGAAAGCTGGACGACTCGAAGCGCTGCGCTGCGCACGAGACCTGCCGCCTCACTCCGACGTTTTTCCGCACACGGCCACGAATCTGGCCGGTCTTGAAGGAATTGGCCGGCGGACGTGGCCTGGTTCGGAGAAACGAAGTGAGGTTCAGTCCTTTGCACCACGGAAACGAGCTGAGCCTGTTCAGAAACGCAGCTTGATTTGGCTTAGAACAGTGCGGTCATTAAGTCGCTACGTGCCTTGAGAACCCGATCATCGGTGTTGGCCAGGGTGTCGAAAAGTTCGAGCAGTCGTACGCGCACCTGGTTGCGTTGTTCACCGGACGATCGCTTGATCAGCCCGATCAACCGCGTGAATGCGGCCTCCACCTGTCCAGTGATCATCTCCACGTCAGCAGCAGCGAGCTGACTGTTCAAGTCGTCGCTGCCATTCGCGGCTGCAATTGTTGACTGGGCATCAAGCGCGGTGGCACGCGCGAAGAGGCCGGCCTGTGCCTTGCCAGCCTGTGCTCCCGCATCGTTTGGATTGGCCTGCAGCAGCTTGTCGAATTCCTCCCTAGCTGCGGCGAAATCACCGCGCTCCAATGCATCATCTGCCGCTGCGTATCGCGGATCGGCCTCCAGCTCGGCCTCTGCAGCTGCTGATGACTCAGAGCCGACAGGCTGCGCACGTCCCACCATCCCATTAGCTACTGCGGCTTTGAGTAATTGATCAATGGCGGCCTGCACTTGATCTTTCGGCAGCACTCCCTGGAACAAGGGAGCCAGTTGCCCGTTGAGCAGCGCGATCACGGTAGGAACCGCCTGCAGCCCAAGTGCCTGGACGATTGCAGGCGCGGAATCCACATTCAGCCGGGCCAGCAGAAACTTCCCCTCCGATGCGTTCGCTATTTCGATCAAGGCATCGGACAGCTGCTGGCCAGTGGCGACGCGGGGCGAGTACAGCTCGACGACCACGGGGTGCTGCAGCGACTTGCGAATGGTCTCGGCCTCGAAGGTCTGCTCTGTGGCCTCGACGACGTACGAACCGCCGGCACTGCTCGGCGCAATGGGCGAACCGGCGCCGGAAGACTTGGCCCGCTGGGCCACCTGAGAAAGATCAACAGCGCCAGGACGGTGGAAGCTGGACGAACTCATGCACTCATCCTTTCAAAGCCCAGCGATCCTCGCGGTGGCGACCGAGCACTAAGACCACCTGGGATATCGACGGATTCTGAGAAGCCATGGGGCCAGACATCACCGGCCCCCCGAAACGACGGCAGAATGTGGCCTATGGCTCACCCTCGCGCCGGCCAACCGGCTCTCCCTGAAGATCTCATCGACGTCGACGCAGTTATCAGCGCCTATTACGACCTCGTGCCGGATCCCAGCAATCCGGATCAGCAGGTGGCGTTCGGGACGTCCGGACATCGCGGATCAAGCTTGGATTCCGCATTCAACGATGCCCACATTGCCGCGACGACCCAGGCGATCGTGGAGTACCGCGCGTCCCAGGGCATCACCGGGCCGCTCTACATAGGCAAGGACACTCACGCGCTCTCGACCCCGGCCTGGACAACCGCCATCGAGGTGCTGGTGGCTAACGGTGTCACGGTGCGCGCAGAGGACGATGAGGACTACACCCCGACCCCCGCTGTCTCGCGGGCAATCGTGGTGCACAACGCAACGGCGACGGCCGGCAACACAGCTGACGGCATCGTGGTGACGCCGTCTCACAACCCGCCCCGCGATGGCGGATTCAAGTACAACCCGCCTCATGGCGGGCCGGCGGACACCGACGCAACCAGTGCGATCGCCGCCCGGGCGAACGAGTTGCTCGCCGACGGATCCGCCATACGGAGAAGTCCGTACGCGGATGTCGTCTCAGACGTTCATCGTTTTGACTACCTCGGCGGGTACTGCGAGGACCTCGTCAATGCGTTGAATCTCAGGGCTATCCGGGAAGCCCGAGTGCACATTGGCGCCGATCCGATGGGCGGAGCGAGCGTGCAGTATTGGGGCTACATCGCAGAAAACCTCGGCATCGACCTAACGGTGGTGAACCCCAAAATCGACCCTCGCTGGTCGTTCATGACCCTCGATACCGACGGCAAGATCAGGATGGACTGCTCCTCGCCCAATGCCATGGCAAGCCTGATCCGCAATAAGGACGAGTACGACATTGCAACGGGCAATGATGCGGATGCCGACCGGCATGGCATCGTGACGCCGGACGCCGGGCTGATGAATCCCAACGCCTACTTGGCCGTTGCAATCCAGTACCTGTACGCCAACCGGCCCGGCTGGCGACCGGATGCCGGAATCGGCAAGACGCTAGTGTCCTCGTCCATGATCGACAGGGTCGCCGCCGGTTTGGGCCGTACCCTCGTCGAGGTGCCGGTGGGATTCAAGTGGTTTGTGCCAGGTTTGCGGACCGGCGAGATCGGCTTCGGCGGCGAGGAGTCCGCAGGCGCATCCTTCCTGGCACTGAATGGCCACACCTGGACTACCGACAAGGACGGCATCCTGCTTGCCCTGCTCGCCAGCGAGATCAAGGCGGTCACCGGTAAATCTCCCAGTGAGCTCTACGCCGAGCTCACCGCCGAGCACGGCGCTCCAGCGTACGCGCGCATCGATGCACCAGCGAATCGGGAACAGAAGGCCAAGCTGTCCAAGCTCGATGCATCATCGGTCACCGCCACTGAGCTCGCCGGCGAGCCCATCACGGCGATCTTGACACGGGCGCCAGGGAACGACGCCCCGATCGGCGGACTGAAGGTCGCGACCGAGTCAGCGTGGTTTGCTGCCCGGCCGTCTGGCACCGAAGATGTCTACAAGATCTACGCGGAGTCGTTCAAGGGTCCCGAGCACCTCGCCGAGGTCCAAGAAGCGGCCCGTGCCGTGGTTTCGGCAGCTCTCGAGAGGTAACGGGCGTCTCGGCAACATCCCACGCAAGACCCCACGCTGCGTGGGATGTTCACGCTGTACATGGCGTGCATGCCGTGTACCGCGCCAATAACCCACGCTACGTGGGATACCGACAGGCTGGATGGGCGGTGGCGTGGGGCGCAAACTTAAGGAATGCACGCCGACGACCTGGCGGATCTCCTTCGCTGGTGCGCGGCGCTGAGTACCGATCCAGCCGATTTGGCGGGTGCCGTGGTGCTCGCCGCGGGCCCGCGCTGGTCGAAGCTGGTCGATTCGCCCGCGGATCTGCGGGAGCTGACCGTTCACACCTTCTTACGCAGCTCCGAGCCGGCCGAGCCGGTTCTGCGGCAAGGAACTGAGCGCATCCCCGAGGAGCTTTGCGTCGTCGTCTCCGCATACGACAAGCTGCCGAAACTGCAGCGAGCCATCGTCATGCTCAGCTGCCTGGAAGGCGTTACGTACGCGGAGATTGCCGGGATGATCGACCGCTCAGTGGCTCGGGTAGGCATCGAAATTGATCGCGCGCTTGCCATCGCCAACGCCGATCCGTACTCGATGCGGGCTGCACTCGACATGATCACCTGGCAGCTTCCAGATCCTGTCGACGTCTCCCGGGCACTCCGCCGGCACACCACGACGCGAATGCGCCGAAGACACCGGATCGGATTCGTTGGAGTCGCTGCAGCGACGGTGATAGCCGTACTGATCACCTTTAGTGCAGTGCATCGGCCCTACGTTGAGCCGCGTCAGGCGGGCGTGTGGGCATTCTCACACACTGTTCAACCTATGCCAGGGTGGTCAATTCGGAGCCGGACCGTCGAGCGGGACTGGGAAACCACCATTGTCCGAGCCGAATCACCCAGTAGTGGCCGGTGCTCTGTTTCAGTAGGTGCCAGGCGGGCCATCTGGATACGCCAGCTGCCGGAGCATCCGACCACAGTGCGCGTCCGCGCCCACTCGGCCTTCTTTGCCGACAGGGTCTGGCCCAACGGAGGCGGTGCGATGCTGTGGTGGCAGTACGCGGACGCTTCCTTGGTGATCATCGAATGTGGCGGCGTCAGTATGCCGGGCAAAGCCCTCCCCAAGATCGCTAGCCACGTGGCTCTGGTAGCTGAGCCGGTCCTCCTGCCGTACCGAATTCGATCACTGCCTTCGGGCTATCACGTCACATCGGTCGGCAAGGGCTTGGTGAGCAATTCGACAGTCGTGTATGTCACCCGGAATGACTACCCCGAAGGCAACATTCAGGTCAGTATCCGCTACCCAGCCGGTCTGCCGATGTACGGAGTGAGCAACTCCGCCCTGGTAACCCGTTACGCCAATGGCAGACTGGCCGCCGTGTGCCGGCCGTTCGCGGACAGTCACGTCTGTATCCGCGGTGAGATCAGCACACCCGGCCGGATCGACATCTCACAACAACGCGGCGCGCTATCAGTGATCAATCAGATCGCCGCTCACCTCGAGCTGGCCTCTAATCCAACCGATCCCACCAGCTGGTTCGACGCACGGGAAGCCTTGCCATCCTGAGTCCGCAGCAGCTCGGTCGGTGAACTTCGCCAAAGTCCTCGACTGCCCTTTCGACAAGGCCAGCTGCGTCTGTCCACGGCTTAGCGCCGACGGCCGAAAGCGATCACAGCAACTAAACCGAGGATGAAGATGACGCCGAGCACCGTGCCCTCAACACCGTGGCCCGTTGCGATCAGATAAACACAAGCCGCCAGGAACGCAAGGGTGATGCCAACGCCGTAGTTGAGACCACGTGCGTTGAGCCGCACCTCGCGTTGATCAAGAGCAGCAATGCGATCTAGCTCCTTCTCGATCACCGCACGGGTTTCGGCATCTGCTTCGGCGTAGACCTGCAGCGGATCCTGATAACGGTCATAGCGAGCTGGCCGCTCAGTCATATCTGCTCCTCATTTCGCGGTTGATCAAAGGTGTCCACAGCAGGTTCGCCCTCTTCGGTTGGTACCGGTGATTCCTCTGCGATGCTGACCAGATCCACCATCTGCTGCAACGCCTGTCCGACCCGATCTGGTGCGACCGACGGATCGACAGCATCGATACGCGCGATGGCATGCTCCAGCCTGCCAGCCACGCTGTAGTGAACGTGCGGGTAACTGAGCGGCGCGTACAGGTAGCTAAACCCCGTGAGCAAGGACCTGATGGGTGATGGGGAGGGAGTCTCACGGCGGGGCAGTGTTAGGCGTCGCGGAGTGAGGCGGGAGGCACGGGGACTGGAGGGAAGGACGAAGACCAGCAGCACTGTGATGA
This sequence comes from Propionibacteriaceae bacterium, assembly GCA_045806785.1. Taxonomy (GTDB): domain Bacteria; phylum Actinomycetota; class Actinomycetes; order Propionibacteriales; family Propionibacteriaceae; genus Microlunatus. Next base: position 110,109 of record JBJMIR010000124.1, read on the forward strand.
TCGCCAGCGCGCTCCCGATCCCAATGACGAGCCAGGCCCCGGTCGGCACAGTGCACCTCCTCATGCCCACCCTAGTGTCGTGCTAGCACGACACTAGTCAGCGCGTACGCCCATCGCTCAGCGACGCGCGGTGGATTGACTTGGTGACCATCTCAGGCGACATGTCGCTCTAGAAGCGCGCCGGCTCGGCGTACTCCCCCCATTCGCCACGCAGTGCATTGCAGATTTCTCCGAGCGTGGCTTCAGCTCGAGCCGCCTCGAGGATCGAGTCGATCATGTTGTCCCCGGTTCTAGCGACCTTGATCATCTCAGCCAGGGCAGTCTCAACTCGTGCATTGTCACGAGTATCCCGCCGAGCTTTCAGTGCTGCACACTGCTCAACTTCAACCTCATGGCTGACTCGCAGAATCTCCAACGGCTTGGTGACGGTGCCGGTGTGGGCGTTGACACCGACGATCTTCTTATCGCCCTTCTCCAGCTGGGTCTGATACCGGAATGCCGCATCCGCAATCTGTGCGGTAAACCAACCCTCCTCAATTCCCAGCAGCAGCCCAGAGGTAATTGGACCTATGTCGTGCTGCCGGGCCGAGCCCCCACCCAGCTCTTCGATTCGATCAAGGATCGCCGCGGCTTCGGACTCGATCTTGTCGGTGAGTGCCTCGACATACCAGGAGCCGCCGAGCGGATCGGCGACGTTGATCACGCCCGTCTCCTCAGCCAGCACCTGCTGCGTCCGCAGCGCGATCTCGGCGGACTCCTCCGTTGGCAGCGCCAGCGTCTCGTCCAGTGCGTTGGTGTGCAAGGAGTTGGTGCCGCCCAGCACCGCGGCAAGTGCCTCGATCGCAGTTCGGACCACATTGTTATGGGGCTGCTGTGCGGTCAGTGAGACGCCAGCGGTTTGAGTATGGAATCGCAGCGATTGCGCCTTGGTCGTCGTCGCGCCGTAGCGATCTCGCATCCAGCGCGCCCAGATCCGGCGTGCCGCACGGAATTTGGCGATCTCTTCGAAGAAGTCAATGTGGGCATCGAAAAAGAAGCTCAAGCCGGGCGCGAAGCGGTCGATGTCAAGGCCCCGAGACAGGCCTAATTCGACGTAGCCGAAACCGTCGGCCAAGGTAAAGGCGAGCTCCTGAACAGCGGTCGATCCGGCCTCTCGAATGTGATAGCCCGATACGCTGAGCGGCTTGTACACCGGAATGTTGCAGCTGGTGTACTCCATCATGTCGCCGATCAGGCGGAGGTGCGGCCCCGGCGGAAACAGCCATTCCTTTTGAGCGATGTACTCCTTGAAGATGTCGGTCTGCAAAGTGCCGTTGAGGGTGGTCACGTCGACGCCCTGGCGCTCCGCAGCCACCACATACATGCAAAAGATCGGCACAGCTGGGCCGGAGATCGTCATAGAGGTCGTCACCGAGCCAAGATCAATTCCAGAGAACAGCAGATCCATGTCGGCGGCAGAGTCGATGGCTACACCACAGTGACCGACCTCGCCCAGACTGCGGTGCTCGTCGGAGTCCCGGCCCATCAGCGTCGGCATGTCGAATGCGACGCTGAGCCCGCCTCCACCGGCCGCCAAGATCATCTTGTAGCGCTCGTTGGTCTGCCGGGCGTTGCCGAAACCGGCAAACTGTCGGATGGTCCAACCGCGCCCGCGATAGCCAGTCGGATAAAGACCTCGGGTAAAGGGAAACTCTCCTGGCCAGCCGATCCGTTCCATGCGTTCGTCGACTGTCTCGTCATCGGGTCCATAGACCGGATCGACTTCGAGACCAGAGATGGTGGTGAAGTCGGCGTCGCGAACCTGGCCCTTCACCTCGGCCTCGGCAAAGGCAGCCGCCCAACCCTTTTTGCCGCTAGCGCCCTCCGCGGTCATCAAACCTCCAGCTTCAAATACTAGGATCTCCTAGTAATAGGCCCAAGGCTCCTGTGGATCGGCACGCGCATAGCCAGCACCAATCAAACCCAGCACCAATCAAACACCGGATCGCGCGCCGCCGTGCTGAGGAGGACGGAGGGGACACGCTTTTTGTCCCCGAGCGACGACGAAGTAGGCGGCTGCCAGGCGCGATCCGCGCGGAGCGAGCGCAGCGAGCGACGCAATCAAATTAGCCTCAGAAATCTCCCGCAGCTTCCCGCGGCATGGTCAGCAGCCAGGTTAGCTGATCACAGTCTTCCTCAGTCAAGGCACTTAGTCCGAAACGAGCGTCAACGATTGCCTGGGTTGCCTTTTCCATCACGTCTCGACCCTTGGGAGTAATCGAGGCCAGCACTGCGCGACCATCCTCAGGATGCGGCGTACGCCTGATCAAGTCGGCAGCCTCTAACCGCTTCACCAGTGGTGTCACGGACGTGGCGTGCACCTGGAGCCGCTCACCGATTTTGCCCAGGGGCAGCGCGCCCCGGCGTGAGAAGGACAGCAAGACCAAGACCTCGTAGCGAGCAAAGGTCAGGCCCAGTGGGCGGAGCAACTCATCCAGCTCGGTGATGAGCAGCTGATGGACTCGCATAAGCGATGTCACAGCCCGCATCCGAGGCATTTCGCCCCACTGGGTGGCGGACCACTGCTTCGCCGCTTCCTGAATCGGGTCGAAGGGCAGCCGGTGTCGTTCCAGCGCGCTGATTTTTGAGGCGGTCATGTTCCGTCATCTTCCGATGGCCCGATTACCCGCTGAGGCACATCGGGCGGCTGCATCACCATACGTAGCACATCCTCACACTGGTCTATATCGCCAACGTAGGTGATCTTGTTTAGGCCCTGGACTTGAGCGGCCGACTCGAAGATGAAATGCCCATAATTCAGCCAGCGGCCGATGAGCGACTTATTGACAGTAATGTCCAAGATCCTCAGCAGCGGCACACTAGCGCGTGCCGTAGAGAAGACGCCATTGACTCGAAACACTCGCTGGTTCGTGATGATGAAGCGATCGCGGTACTCCTCGAGGATTCGATAGAGCGCCTGTAAGCCGATCACCATCCCCAGCACGAAGAACACCCAGAAGATGGCCCCCTGATAGGCAAAGGCACTGACGAGGATTACCACTCCGATGGCGACGCGCACTGCCGGCCAGACCATCACAATCCAGTGCTTGTGGACTTCGATAACTTTCTTTTCGTCGGCCGTACTCAAGATGTATTGGTCGACATGCGGATCGAACCAGCTCACCAAACGCACGGTTACCCAGCCAGGGACTGGAAGAACACAATGATCGAGCGAAACACCCGTGCAAGAGCTCCGAAGACGGCACGGACAGCGCCCGCGGCCTGCTCAGGCTGTGCAATCAAATAGAAGAGGAAAAAGCCCACGACCAAGAAGATGATGAACCGCTTGACCCATGTCATGTCGGACTACTCATCCTTCCGGTCTTCAGTGCAGACTATTCGAACGCCCTGCCGCATGTACAGACACACGTATCGACACTCTCTTTTTACCCGATGGATCGGCAGATTGGGAGCAGGCTCGCCGCCGATCATCTGCGGCCCAATCAAGCGCTTGCTCACAGACTTGTGGCTCAGAGTCCCGCGACCACTTTGTCGGCCGCCGCATACGGGTCAAGCTCACCCCGGCTTACTGCCTGTGCAAGATCATCCAATCCAGTTTTGCTGTTCAGCTGGAACTCCGCGCGCAGTCGGGCGAGGGCGATGGCCTCCACCTCATGCCGAGCACGGACGACCCGCCGTTCCTCGCCCCGTCCGGTCTCCGACTGTGCTGCCCGGAAACGGTCTATGGCTTCTAGCAGATCGTGAATACCGCGATGCTCGTACGCGACCGTCGTGACGATCGGCGGCTTCCAGTCCTGCGGCTCCCGCTGCACTAGTGCAATCATCGTCCGTAGCTCGCGTACCAGGGCCTGGGCCCCCTCCCGATCGCTCTTGTTCACAACGAAAATGTCCCCAATTTCCAAGATGCCGGCCTTGGCCGCCTGAATACCGTCTCCCATGCCCGGTGCCAACAGAACCAGAATCGTGTCCGCGGTTTCGGCTACCTCGAGCTCGGACTGTCCCACCCCCACCGTCTCCACGATGACCGTGTCGAATCCTGCGGCGTCGAATGCCCGGAGCGCCTGCGGGGTTGCAACGGCAAGGCCGCCGAGATGGCCCCTGGTCGCCATGGACCTGATATAGACGTCCCGATCGAGAGCGTGTTCTTGCATACGGACCCGATCACCAAGCAACGCTCCGCCGGAGAACGGCGAGCTGGGATCAACCGCTAAGACTCCGACTCGCTCACCGCGGGCCCGGAGCGCACGGACGAGCGAGGTAGCAGTGGTTGACTTGCCGACCCCAGGGGCTCCTGTCAGCCCGACGATATGTGCCCGTCCGGTGTCTGGCGCAAGCTCCTTCATGATCGTTGGCAACGCCGGCGAGGCATTCTCGATCCAGCTGATCAACCGGCCAAGTGCGCGCGGATTGCCCGACCGGACGGCAGCCACAAGCTCAGGTACCTTGCCACGGTCAACAGGCAAAGCCTTGTTTTGGGAAACGGCCGCGCCCGCCTTAGCTCCAGCTGCCGTCTTCAGCAACGGTGATCATCAAGGCATCACCCTGTTCGCCACCACCAATACTCAACCTCCAGGCTCGCCGCTGCGCTGACGATCACGTCCAATATGTGCCTCAAGCCCAGTCTGGCAGTCTAATGTCCATGACCAGAAGGCACTCCGATCTTGGAGCGGCGCTGCCCGGTCTACTTGGCCTTGATCATGTCGGGATAGCGGTGCCCGATCTGGCGGCGGCGATCACCCTCTATCGCGATCTGCTTGGCCTGAGCGTGATTCATCGTGAAGACAATCTCGATCAGCAAGTAGCCGAAGCGATGCTGTCCACGAGCGAGAACGGACCGCTCGAAAATCAGCTTCAGCTCTTGATGCCCTTGGGCGAGGGTTCGTCGCTCAACCGCTTTCTTATGAGACGCGGATCTGGCCTGCACCACGTGGCATACGCTGTTTCAGATGTCCGGTCCGCAGCCTCGATACTGCGTCAGTGCGGTGTGCGGGTGCTTTATGATGCACCAAGAGCCGGTACCCGCGGCTCGCAGATCAACTTTGTCCACCCCAAGGACACTGGCGGCGTTCTGCTCGAGCTGGTCGAGCACACCGCGGCGGATCCGCGTGGTTTCCAATCAGATTGGGGCTGAGCGAATAGCCGTCGCTCACGCGGGCACAGACTCGGCGTCACAACCTATTCTCGGGAAGGGCTTCTTGCGGTGAACGCATCAGACAACACGGGGCTTGGCCTGTTCGACGACACAGCAAGCGCAGTCGGGAACTTTCCCACAGCACTGCGAGGCTACGACAGAACGGCCGTCGACGACTACGTTCGGACCCTTGAGGAGAGTGTCGTCAAGTCTCGCCGACACGCTTCTCAGCTCGAGCAGCAGGTGAACCTGCTGCAAGACGAGGTGGCCTCGGCTGGCGACGGGGGCGGCGATAAAGAAATCGACTACGCCAATCTTGGCGGCCGCGCCAACGACATCCTCCGGCTCGCTCAAGAGCAAGCGCGCGAGCTCGTACAGAACGCGACGCTAGAGGCCGAGAAGGTCAAGGAACAGGCGCGGCGCGAGGCTGATGGTCTGCGTAGCAACGCTGCGCGGGAGGGTGATGCCATCAAGACTGGTGGTGCCGCACAGATTGATCAACTGCGCGCCAAGCTGCGGGAAGAGGTCGAGGCCCAGGTTGAGAAGGCCAAGGCTGAGGCTGGTGCTCTGATCGCCGCTGCCCGCCGGCAAGCCGAGTCGATTCGGCGCGAGGCCGATCATGATGCACAAGCAACGCGGCAGAATGCCTACCTCGACACGGAGAACCTGCGCCGGACCGTTGAGCGCGAGGCCGCGGAAGCGCGATCAAAGCTTGCTGCCGAGCGGGAGCAGGCGGTGTCGCAGCTCAAGACCACGCATGACGAGGCGCAACAGAAGACCGCCGCGCTGCTCGCTGAGGCAACCAAGTACCACAGCGAGTCGGCGGAGCGCTTGGAGACCGACCTAGCGGAGGCGGCCCGGATTCGTGCCGAAGCTCTTGCCGAATCCGAGCAGACGAAGGGCTCGGCCGCTCAAGAAGCCGAAGCAAGAATCGCTACCGCCAAGAAGCAGGCAGCGGCTATCAATGAGCGGACCCAGCAAGAGTTCGCTTGGCGCAAACAGCAGCTACGCCGTGAGACGGAGTTGCTGCACCAGCGTAAGCAGGCTGTGCTAAGCCAGTTGGCCAGCTTGTCCGCACTCGCGGAGCAGACAGCCAGCGCATTCCCAGATTTGGACGACCCAACCGATCTTGAGGGCGAGGTTGGAGATCGCACTGTGATGCGTCCCGACATGCTGCCGCCTGCCGGACCGAATGAGGACAGCTCTGCCGGCGGCAAGGGTAGTCCCGCCAAGAATGGCGGAAAGTCTGGCGAATCCGCGAAGTCTGGCGAGGGCGGGGAACTTGAGATCGATGGTGACGCCACCGTGCTCGTCGCGCCATCGGATCTGTCCAGTGAAGGTGCCAAGTCGAAGTAGGTCCAATTCGGCGGCCGCTGGATGATCATCGTGGACGGCCGCCTGGCTCTAGAGCTTCGGGTGCCGTTACCCTGAGATGACTCGGGGTAACGGCACTTTGGCGTGTGAGGAGCCGGCGTGAATATGCCCCCGCGAGTTGACCAACCTCTAGACAACGGGCGCTTCCCCTTGGCGCGCAAGGGATATGAACGCGAAGCGGTCGACCATTTTGTGCGATCAACGCATGCGCAGCTGGCACATCTGTTGCAGCAATATGACTCATTGCTGGCTAACAACCACGAGCTTCGCCAGGCCCTAGCGGAAGCCAACACTCGAGCAAGCCATGCGGACTTCTCCAGCCTGGGAGGCCGGGTGCAGGAGCTACTTCATATCGCAGAAGAGCAGGCAACTGACATCACCCAACAGGCTGTCCAGGAGGCCGATCGACTAAGCGCGCAGGTACATGCGGAGCTGAATGAGCTGCGCCAGAGCGCGGCCGCCGAGCTAGCCCAGCTCCGAGACGCGCAGTTGGCCGAGCTGGACAGTATGCGACAGCATGGCGAGCAAGACGCAGCCGAACTGCGAGAGCGGGCCACAGCCGAGGCCGCACAGCTGCTGGATTCGGCGCAACTGCAGGCCGAAGCCGTACGCGCGGAGGCGGAAGCAGTCGCCGACGGACTGCGCAAGGCCGCGACCTTCGAGGCTCAGGAGCTCCTGGCCGCAGCCGAACGCGACAGTGCAGCCATACGCCAGCAAGTGGCAGATCAGCGTGAGCGCGTACTGGCCGAGCTGAAGCAGGCGCAGGAATCGGCGAATCGAGCCATTCAGGCGTCGCTGGCTGAGGCAACCGATTTGCAGCGGGCAGCGGGCGAACACCTTAGCCAAGAGACCGAGCACGCAGCCAAACTGCGTACTGAGCTCCTCGCCGAAGCAGAACGCATCAAGGTGGATGCCAGCGCCGATGCCGAACAGATCATTGACCGGGCGCGGCATCAGGCCGCCGCCATCGACAACCGAGCACGCCAGGAACTTGCGTTGCGACGGCGTCAGATGAGGGACGAACAGGATCTGCTCAACCGTCGCAAGCACGCCATGCTCAACCAGCTCACTTCACTCAGTGCGCTTGCAGTTCAGACGGCCGAGAACCTGCCTGACGTGCCTGACGTGGCTGAATCAGAGTTCGCGGATATAGCCGGCTTTCCAACCGACGGCCACGGCGCCCGGGATGCCCAGATGGAAAGCGATCCCACACTAGGCAATGCGGCTGAGCAGCATGGGCAAGGGCCAGGAGTGGCCAGCGAGGAGTCCGAGTCGCAGCCCGGCGAATCCCCGGCCGATCGGCATGAGTACGCGCCGGAGTCGAAACCTAGTGCGGCGTAAGGCAACCCTCTAGGTTCCACCTAGGCTCGTCGAAGCCTGGGTATAGCTCAGTGCCCGGTGTGGCCGACCGACAACCTCCACCGCTACCTAGCCGAACGCCGCAATATCGGCAAGGTGGTCCTCACACCGCGCGGGAACGCATAGCCGGTCAGCTGGGACGCAGCTGGCTGGCTAGCGGACAGTCGAAGGGGTCGCGTGCGGCGAGCCCGACGCGGTTGAGGTAGCCGATGACCGTCCTGTAGGAGGAGAGCAGGCTGGTCTCGACGTACGGGACATCGTTGCTGCGGCAGTGCTCTCGGACCAAGGCACGAGCCGCGCGCAGATGCGGTCGCGGCATGCTCGGGAACAGATGATGCTCGATCTGGTAGTTCAGTCCACCCATCAAGATCGTGGCCCACCAGCCGCCGGCAATGTTGCGCGACGTACGCACCTGCTTGCTCAGGAAGTCGAGCTTCACATCGGCCGGCACGATCGGCATGCCCTTGTGATTCGGTGCAAAGGTCGCGCCCATGTAGAGGCCGAAGACGGCAAGCTGCACCCCGATGAAGGCCCACGCCATACCGAACGGCAGCAGCCAGAAGATCAAACCGAAGTAGATCATGAAGCGCACAGCCAGCATGCCGACCTCGATCCAGCGGCCTTTCACTCGCGAACGCGTCATCAAGCTGCGGATCGACTTGACATGCAGGTTGAGCCCTTCGAGCAGCAGCAGCGGAAAGAACAGATAGCCCTGGCGTCTAGTGATCCACGCTAAGGCGCCCTTGCGGATCGCAGCGTTTTCCTCCAAGAACGACACAGTGTCGGGCTCGATGTCCGGATCCTTGCCGATCTTGTTCGGGTTCGCATGATGCCGGCTGTGCTTGTTCATCCACCAGCCGTAGCTAATGCCCACGAAAGCCCCAGCCAGCACCCGTCCGCTGTGATCGTTCGCCGGACCGGACTCGAAGATCTGTCGATGAGAAGCCTCATGCCCGAGAAAGGCAAACTGGGTAAAGATCACTCCGAGAGCGCCCGCCAGCAGCAGCTGCAGCCAGGAGTCATTAAGCAAGATCATTCCTGTCGCGCTGCCCGCCAGTGCAAGCAACAGACACACGAAGATCATCAAATAGAAACCAGTGCGGCGACGCTGCAGCCCCTGGGTACGGACGGCATGGGCCAGTTCGGTGAATGTGTGGGTGAACGGTTGGTGGCTTAGCCGGGCAGTTGCGCCGGGCAACTCGATAGTGGAGATAGGACTGCCCCTGATTCGGTCGTCGACTTCCCAGTCGGTGGACATCGACGAACCGAATGGCTCGCGGACGGTTTGTTCGCGCAGATGCCCTCAGCCTAGCCGTCCGGTGGAAATAGGTGCCCGTCCAGTTCTCGGGTAGGGTTGTGGCAACGTGGTTCGGCCAGTCTCGCCCGAGTCACCGGTGATGTCGAGCTTTGTTCCTCCCGCCGAAACAGCCCTTGTGCGGGACGACTGCTGCGCCTGGGATCCGCCCAGGGGCCGCCTGAACAAGAATTCGACTACCTGTGCCTGCTCCTTCGTTTCTCAATCTTGGCGTGCCCGCATCCCTCGCGCGCGTGCTGGCTGGCCGGGATATCACTGTCCCCACCCCCATCCAGGCCGCGACGCTGGCCGACACCATCGCCGGCCGCGACGTCCTCGGCCGCGGTCGCACCGGCTCGGGCAAAACGTACGCCTTCCTGCTGCCGCTGGTGGCACGGCTGTCCGCCTCGAAATCACGGCCGAGTCCCCGCCGCCCGCGGGCTCTGGTCCTCGCTCCCACCCGCGAGCTGGTCGGCCAGATCGAGGCAGCCCTTCAGCCCCTGGCGCAAGTCGCCGGCCTATCCAGCGTCTCGATCTTCGGCGGGGTGAGCCAGCAGTCCCAGGTGCGCGCGCTACGGTCCGGAGTCGACATCGTTCTCGCCTGTCCCGGCCGGTTGGAGGACCTGATCGAGCAGGGTCACTGCAGCCTGGCCGGCGTCGAAGTCACGGTGCTCGACGAGGCCGACCATATGGCAGATCTCGGGTTCCTGCCGCCGGTAAAACGCCTCCTGGCGCAAACGCCGCCATGCGGTCAGCGGATGCTCTTCTCGGCCACCCTCGACGCCGATGTCCGTGTCCTGGTGAAGCGGTTCCTCCGCAATCCCGTGACGCACGAAGCCGACTCGGCCGAACCGTCGGCACTTCCGACGAGGCATTACGTGCTGCACATCGAGCACGAGCACCGCTTTCTCGTCCTGGCGGACCTCACCAGTGCTCCGGGCCACACCCTCGTCTTCACCCGAACCAAGCACCGGGCGAAGGCGTTGACTCGTCAGCTCAATATGGAGGGCATCCCTGCTGTGGAGCTGCACGGTGATCTCAACCAGAATGCCCGTACGCGCAACCTGGCAGCCTTCCATGCCGGACGCGTCCGCACCCTCGTCGCCACCGACATCGCCGCGCGCGGGATCCACGTCGACGACATTACGATGGTCGTACATGCCGACCCACCGGTCGAGCAGAAGGCGTACCTCCACCGCTCGGGCCGAACCGGACGAGCCGGCAAGGCCGGAACGGTGATCATCCTCACGACCGCCGCGCAGCTGGGCGACGTCCGCGCGCTCACCCGTGCTGCCGGGATCAGGCCCATCACGACGCGGGTCGAGAACGTCGCCGACCCGGTCCTGCGAGAGCTGGCGCCCGGCGAGCGCGTCCTGATCCCACCGGTGCGCGCCGCCGTTCCCGCCAAGCCGAGCATCGGCGGCCCTCGCTCGAACCGTCGCCGCCAACGCACCCAACCGGGCTTCGAACGGCCCAAGCGATCACCTGAACGTCGTACCGCTTCGGGAAAGCAGAGTGCGACGAGGGTGATCCGGGGTCACAACGCAGCCCAGATAAGCGGCCGCTCCCGGACGCGCTGACCCGTGCCGGGTCGCGTCTAGCGCCGTGGATCGACTGTCCCGCCATGCTGGGCACCCTTCTTCGGAGTCCCCGAGACCTTCTGTATCCAGACTCGTCGAGTGACTCCGCTATGCCTGGTGTCATTGCACTCGGATCTTGAACTGTCCTCGCATGAGGCTAGAAGAGCCGGGGGTTAGTTGGATCCAGGCCCCGAAGAGCGTCGTAGTCCACCACCACGCAGCGAAAACCACGGTCCTTAGCCAGCGTGCGCGCTTGTGGCCGGATGGTCTGAGCGGCGAGGATACCGCCGACCGGGGCGAGCTGCGGGTCCCGGTTCATCAGCTCGACGTAGCGAGCCAGCTGCTCCACGGCGTCCAGGCCAGCAACCCGCTTAATCTCAACGGCCCAATGGCTGTAGGCGGGTAGAGAGTGATTTGCTCCGTCAATCTCTCCACCACGTTTGATGTCCACCGCCATGTACGCTCCGGCGGCATCGCGGCAAAGTAGGTCGACCGGACCAATCGGCGTCGGGTGTTCGCGGCGTACCAGCGAAAGACCCGGCGCCAGCGACTCGGGATGGTCGGCCAGCAGTTCTTGCAGATGCGCCTCCACCCCGTCCTTCTGCAGCCCTGGATCTAGGCCAAGTTCGTGGGAGGAGTCGTGGTAAACCTCACCAAGCCATATCTGCAGCGTGTCGCCGTCACGACCCCGTACCTCCCAAAGCGCTGTCAGTGGTTCGTCGACCGGCACCAACGGATGGTTTGGTTCAGGGGCTGCCAGCTCGATCAGCGAACACGGCGGGCTCATCCAGTTCAGTGGCTTGTACGCCCGGTCATCGGCATGAATCGACACCGAGCCATCGGACTTGATCAAGATCAGCCGCTTCGCCATCGGCAGATGGGCTGTCAGCCGGCCCGTGTAGTCGACCTGGCAACGGGCAATCACCAACCGCACGGAGATACACATTAAGGCAACTGGGCATCTCCTTGGACTCTGTAACCGCCGAGGCTGCGCACACCGGAAGGTATTGGCCGGACCTATGGTTGAATCTCGCGCAAGCAGCCTCAATCACATGTCCTGCAGGGAGCCAGCCGTGGCCCGACGACCGAGTAAGCACCTCAGACCGGCGCGACCGTTGAGCTCCGGTCACGCGACATCTGCCGTGAAGCGCGACGGTCGGTGGATCGTACGCAGCGTCTCCGGTGCAGCAGCCACCAAGGCCTACCGGTGTCCCGGCTGTAACGTCGAGATCGCTCCCGGCACGCCGCATCTGGTCACATGGCCTGATACGCCCGGGCTGCTGTCCGCATCTGGCGTGGAAGAGCGCCGGCACTGGCACACCGGCTGCTGGCAGCGCCGACCGTGACGAATCATGCGGCTGACAATGTGCTGTTCAGCACTCAACTGGGAAGCACGGGGCCACGCGTGGCTTTCCTTCACGGCTTGTTCGGCCAGGGGAAGAACTGGACGACCATCGCCAAAGGTTTGAGCGACTCTGCACGCGTGACATTGGTGGACTTGCCGAACCATGGTCAGTCTCCGTGGACTGATCACTTCTCCTACCCAGAGATGGCTCGCCAGGTGGCAGAGCTCCTGCATGCCCAAGGCGGCAATGATCAGTGGGCAGTCATCGGGCACTCCATGGGCGGCAAGGTGGCCATGACGCTGGCATTGCTTCAGCCAGAGTTCGTGGAGCGACTTTGCGTTGTCGATATCTCACCGGTGCCAAATCAGGAGATTCACGAATTCCAGACATTTATTGAAGGCATGCAGTCGATTGACCTGGAGACGCTTTCGGGGCGCAAACAGGCTGACGCCAAGCTCTCCGCCTACGTCAGCAGCCCAGCTATTCGGAGCTTCCTATTACAGAACCTGCGACACGATCATTCCACAGCCGGTGAGGCTTGGCGATGGCAGATAAATCTCGAACTGCTTGACGAGAACCTGAGTGTGATGGGCGGCTGGCCAGACTTGGGCGCCCAGCCGTACCAGGGCCGGGTACTCTGGCTGGCCGGCGCGAAATCTGGCTACGTTCGGGCGGAGTACACACACATCATGCGGGCGCACTTCCCGCGGGTTCAGCTCGTCAAGATCAAAGGTGCGGGCCACTGGGTGCATAGCGAGCAGCCTGCCGCGTTCCTCGCCACAATTCGCCGGTTCCTCGGGCTGTAGAAGGGATGTTGCCGGCCGTGACTGAGTTCATGATGGGACTTCTCACACTTACACCGCTGAATGTAGTGCTGCAGCAACCCACGCCAATCTCATCGCCCGCGGTATATCCCGGCGAGAGTCACGGGTATGCCGCTTATGTCGTCATCGGCGGATTTATCGGGCTCGGCATTTTGCTCCTCGCTATGGCGCTACTCAACCACCGGCCGAAGCGGACCAGGCCTGACATACCTAACGACTGAATTCGTCACAGGCGTCAAACTCGAGTCACCGTTGTAATCTCACACGGGTTGTTTGGGCGGCCGGTGCCGTCGGGATTGCGCCCGTCCTGTCCCTCTTCGGCCATTGACGCCACCAGGTCGCGCGAGCCCCTATCCATTTCGCCGAAGATCGTGAAGTCGCCCTTCTTATCGAGGCTGGTTGAATCGGCCCAAACCAGAAAGAACTGCGAACCATTACTGCCGGGCCCGCCATTTGCCATGGCGACAACCCCCTCGGCGTAGCTTTCCGTGCCGTCGGTTTCGTTCGCGAACTCGTAGCCAGGACCACCCTTTCCTGTGCCACTTGGGTCGCCGCACTGCAGGATGAAGATCCCTGAGTCAGCCAGCCGATGGCATCTGGTCTTGTCGAAGTACGCCTGATCCGCCAATGAGGCAAAGGAGTTGACCGTGCAAGGGGCCTTCGCTCGATCCAACGTGATCTTGACGTCGCCATTCGTCATCGTCAGCAGATACGTGACCGTTCCGCTGGTCGGGATCCCCGTTGTCGGCGGCGGTGCGACTGGGCGCGCCGCCACTCCGGACATCGAGTACTCACAAATGCCGGCTCCATCCGCTGCTACCGCGCCCGCACTCGGTTGATCAGACGGTGAGGCTGAGGGTGCCGGTGGGCTCGGCGATTGCGGAGCAACAGGAGGCGGGGCACCAGGGATCTGTCCGCAGCCACTCAGAAGAATCGCCAATCCCAAGATCACCGGCGTCGCGATACGAAGGGGGCCCAGCACGGTTGTACTGTGCCACAGCGCTAGCCGGCTTCCCGGCAACGAGAAGCCGGGTGTTGACCTCACCCCAGCCCGCTCCAGCCAAAGGGCTGCGTAGGGTGTGATCATGGTTCGGCTGACCCGTATCTACACCCGGACAGGTGATAGCGGAAGCACTCAGCTTTCCGACCTGTCCTCGGTCAGCAAGACCGATCCACGGGTCGAGGCGTACGGAGACGTGGACGAGGCCAATTCAGTGATCGGAATCGCTCTCGCGACCGGTGGTGTGCCTGATGATGTCGCCACACTGCTGCGAACCGTTCAGAACGAAATGTTCGACGTCGGGGCTGACCTCTCCATGCCGCTGCGCCTGGCCAATTCCGGCGATGCGCCACTGGAGCTTCGGGTCACTCAGGACTACATCGACCGGCTGGAAGCCTGCTGTGATCAATTCGGTGACCCGCTACCGAATCTGAAATCGTTCATTCTCCCCGGCGGTTCTCCGGCTGCCGCCCAACTGCACCTGGCGCGTACGGTGGTCCGGCGTGCGGAGCGCGCGGCCTGGGTTGCGGTTCAGGTGTATGGAGCCGAGCCGATCGCCGATCAGGAGGGTCCGGGTGGGGTGAACACGCTGGCGATCACCTATCTCAATCGGCTGTCCGACTTGCTGTTCATCTTGACCCGTGTCGTCAACGGCACCGACGGCGATGTTTTGTGGGTGCCCGGAGGTGATCGAAGCAGCAGCTCTCCACCCCAAAAGTAGTCAAATTGATCAATCCTTAGACCCCGACCAGGAGGATGCAATGCCAACTGATGCCCGCAGTCTGAAGGAAGCCACCGGCAAGGCCAAGCCACTGCAGCCACGACCGGTCACCTTATTCACTGGACAGTGGGCCGACCTTCCGTTTGAGGAGGTGGCACGACTGGCTGCCGAATGGGGCTACGACGGACTGGAGATCGCCTGTTGGGGTGATCATTTCGATGTCGCAAAGGCAGCTGAGGATGACCGCTACCTGCAAGGGCGTCGGGACATTCTCGAGAAGCACGGGCTCGGCTGTTGGGCCATCTCGAACCACCTCAATGGCCAAGCGGTCTGTGAATTGATCATCGATGATCGCTACAAGAATATGGTCAATCCGCGAGTTTGGGGCGATGGTGACCCCGAGGGCGTCCGCCAGCGGGCTGCTGAGGAAATGAAGATCACAGCACGTGCTGCAGCCGCGTTCGGTGTTGACACGGTGGTTGGATTCACCGGATCTGCCATTTGGCATTACGTAGCGATGTTCCCGCCGGTCGAGGACAAGGTCATTCAGGCCGGGTACACCGATTTCGCCGATCGCTGGAATCCGATCATCGACGTCTTCGACGAGGTGGGCGTGCGCTTCGCACATGAAGTGCACCCGAGTGAGATCGCATACGATTACTGGTCCACAGTTGCCACCTTGGAGGCGATAGATCATCGGCCAGGCTTCGGCCTGAACTTCGATCCCTCGCACATGGTTTGGCAGGGCTTGGACTACGTCGGCTTCCTGTGGGATTTTCGGGATTCGATCTACCACGTGGACTGCAAGGACACCAAGATCAGGATGAACAACGGCCGCAACGGTCGGCTGGGCTCGCACCTTCCCTGGGCAGACCCGCGCCGTGGTTGGGATTTCATTTCCACCGGCCATGGGGACACCCGTTGGGAGGACATCTTCCGAATGCTCAACTACATCGGTTACGGCGGACCCATATCGATCGAGTGGGAGGACGCCGGGATGGATCGGTTGGACGGGGCCCCTGAGGCACTGGACTTCATTCGGAGTATGAACGCCATCAACCCGTCCGAAGCCTCCTTTGATGCGGCCTTCGCGACCAAAGACTAGGAACAGGTTCGCCCGGTAGCTAGACCGCGTCCGGCACCAGCCCTAGCGGTTACTCGAAGCGGCGTACGCCGGGAGGCGCTGCCTCAAGCCAACTGAGCAGGCCGGTCAAGGACTCCTGGCTCATGGCCAACTCCCACTGTGTCTCAGCATGGCCATCCTGCATTTCCAGGCGCAGCACCTTCTCGTTGGAATTCAGTGCCACTGCCTCTACAGGGTCTGGCATCCGCGTCGTCAGCACGCGGACATTACGCCGCGGGAACACCATTCGTGGCCGAAGCGAGTAGGAGAAGTATCTGAACCACTCCAAGATTCCCTCGCTATAACGACCGACTCCGAGCACCCATCCGGCGCCCGGAGTCCTCATCCGCAGTCGCAGACTGCAATCGAACGTGCCACCAACGCGATCAAGCCAGCGACGCCGCACGGTGAGCATCAAGACGCTTATGGCTAACAGGGCCGCCAGCATGCCGATGATCTCGACGACCCCGAGCCAGCCGTGCATGAACGTCCTCAGATCGCGGGCTTATGTTTAGCAGCGACCTTACTGCGCTTTCTGCGCCGCGCGAAGCTGCGCGGTCGCACGCAGGAAATGCTTTCGATCTTCGTCGCTTCCGTTGCCGGTATCGAGAGCCCTTTGTGCCTCGGCCAGTTCCTTCTCCGCCTGGGCGACGGTCACCTCATCGGCCATCCGAGCGTATTCACTCAAGATCGAAACGCGGCCCTGTGAAACGGAGATGAAACCGCCGTCTACGGCAACGATCTCGCGCGTTGGATTGTCTTCGCAAAAGATCACAACCGCGCTCGGTACCAGCACACCGAGCACCGGTTCATGACCCGGCAGGATGCCGATCTCACCCTCAACGGTCTTGGCGATGATGTTGGACGACTTGCCCGACCAGACGACACGATCGGCCGAGACGACTTCCACTTGCATGGGTTCAGCCATACCGCTCCACTCTCTTGTGGCCCTTCGATCATTCCAGCTTACGATCCACCAAGATCAGGCTTCCTTCTGCAGCTCCGACCAACGACGCTCGACGTCTTCCATGCTGCCCACATTGAAGAAGGCCTGCTCTGCAATGTGATCAACTTCCCCATCACAGATCATCCGGAATGACTCGATCGTCTCGCCAAGCGGCACCGTGGACCCTGGAATGTTGGTGAACTTCTCCGCCATGTAGGTGTTCTGGCTGAGGAACTGCTGGATACGCCGCGCCCGGTTGACCACGATCTTGTCTTCCTCGGAAAGCTCGTCCACACCCAAGATCGCGATGATGTCCTGCAACTCCTTGTTGCGCTGCAGAATCTGCTTGACGCGCACTGCGACGTCGTAATGCTCCTGGCCGATGTACTGCGGGTCCAGAATTCGGCTGGTGGATGACAGCGGATCCACCGCGGGGTACAGGCCGCGGGAGGCGATCTCACGTGATAACTCGGTCGTGGCGTCGAGGTGGGCGAAGGTCGTTGCCGGAGCGGGATCGGTGTAGTCGTCAGCCGGCACGTAGATCGCCTGCATCGAGGTGATGGAGTGCCCGCGCGTTGAGGTGATGCGCTCCTGCAGCTGGCCCATTTCGTCGGCCAGGTTGGGTTGGTATCCCACTGCCGAAGGCATCCGTCCCAGCAGGGTCGAAACCTCCGACCCCGCTTGGGTGAAACGAAAGATGTTGTCGATGAAGAGCAGCACGTCCTGGTTCTGCACGTCGCGGAAGTATTCCGCCATCGTCAACGCGGACAACGCGACCCGAAGCCGCGTCCCCGGCGGCTCGTCCATCTGACCGAACACAAGAGCGGTGTCCTTGAATACGCCTGCCTCGGCCATCTCATGGATCAGATCATTGCCCTCGCGCGTACGCTCTCCCACGCCGGCGAAGACCGACGTGCCGCCGAAGTTGTGGGCAATGCGGTAGATCATCTCCTGGATAAGCACGGTCTTGCCCACACCGGCACCGCCGAACAGGCCGATCTTGCCGCCGGTCACGTACGGGGTGAGCAAATCGAGCACCTTGATGCCGGTCTCGAGCATCTCGGTCTTAGCCTCGAGCTCGTCGAACTTGGGCGCCGAGCGATGGATCGGCCAGCGCCCGTTGGGAGCGCCCTCGATCGCGGTGATCTCGATGGTCGAGGGGTCGACGTCGAGCACGTCGCCAGTCACATTCCACACATGGCCCTTAGTGATGTCGCCGACAGGCACGGAGATCGGCGCCCCAGTGTCGCGTACCTCAGTGCCTCGCTGCATGCCGTCGGTCGGTTTCAATGCGATGGCGCGAACCAGATTGTCGCCGATATGCAGCTCGACCTCCATCGTCATGCTGCGTGTCTCACCGTCGACACCGATCTCGACCGTCAACGCGTTATAGATCTCAGGCATCTGATCGACCGGAAACTCAACATCGACCACCGGGCCGATGACCCGAGACACACGGCCAATTCCCCCGGCAGGGGCTTCAATGTTTTGTTCTTCAATGGTGGAGGTCATCTCGTTCCCTCATTCATCTGTGGTGATCTCTGGTGATGTGACTGCGGTGATCTCACTCTGCGACCGCGGTGGCCTCCGCCAACGCACTTGCTCCGCCGACGATTTCGGAGATCTCTTGGGTGATTTCGGCCTGCCTGGCCTGGTTGGCTTCCCGAGTCAGCCGCTCGATCAGCTGCTGCGCGTTGTCGGTTGCCGACTTCATGGCTTTCTGCCGGCTGGCTAGTTCGGAGGCAGCGCCCTGTAGCAGGCAATAGTGAATGCGGCTCGCCACATAGAGCGGCAACAACTCATCAAGAACCGTCTCTGCGTCGGGCTCGAATTCATAAAGCGGAAGCAGCTCGTCCGTTGATGGCGATTCCTCGCCTTCCACAACCTCCAGCGGCAGCATTCGAATGACATCGACTCGTTGCGTCAGCATCGAGATGAAGCGAGTAAAGATGACATGGATCTCGTCGACCCCGCCCTCCTCGGTTGGCGTCAAGAACGCCTCGATGAGGGTGTCAGCGATTTCACGAGCATGTCCGTACGTGGGCGCATCCGAGAAGCCCTCCCATTTGGCAGCGACCTCGCGTCGCCGAAAGCCATAGAACGCGATCGACTTCCGCCCGGCAAGATAGGGCACCGGCTCCTTGTTCGACTGGCGCAACAGCTGATTCAGCTGTTCACCTTCCTTGATCACCGAGGATGAGTAAGCGCCCGCCAAGCCGCGATCGGAGGTGATCAACAATACCGCCGCCCGGCTGGGATTCTCCGCCTCGGTAGTAAGCGGATGATCAACGTTGGAGTACGTCGCCACCGCCGACACCGCCCTGGTCAGCTCTCGCGCGTACGGAGCTGCCCCCTGGGCGCGCTGCTGCGCCCGAATGATTCTGGAGGCCGCGATCAGCTCCATCGCCCGGGTGACCTTCTTGATAGTCGTCACCGAGGCGCGGCGCTGTCGGAGCTCACGCAGACTTGCCGGCAATTTAAGCCCTCCCCTCGCGCATCGCGCCGGTCGCCGACGCTGTCGTCACTCTTCGTGAAACGAAAAAGCGTATTTCGCTCATCGCTCCTCCATTCGTCGGCGCGCGATTCTCGACGCTCGGCGAGGGTCAGCCACGCTTCTGCCTCACGATTTGCTCTTGCGTTACATCCTCCTCCTCCAGCGCGACATGCTCCTCGCGGCCGGCCAGCAGCTTGCCTTCTGAGGTCTGGAAGCCCTTCTTGAATTCGGCAATCTGCTCGCGAAGCGCAGCGGCCGTGTCGTCGTCGAAATTCTTGGTTTCCCGGATGTTGCGTAGTACGTCGCCGTGGTGACGCAGATGATCCAGCAGCTCGCGCTCGAAGCGCAGCACGTCGTCAACTGGCACCTCGTCCATAAGGCCCTGAATACCAGCCCAAACTGAGACAACTTGTTCTTCCACGGGATATGGGGAGTACTGCGGTTGGCGCAGTAGCTCCACCAACCGGCCGCCGCGATCGAGCTGGCGGCGAGTCGTAGCGTCTAAGTCAGATGCGAACATGGCGAAGGCCTGCATGTCGCGGTACTGCGCAAGCTCAAGTTTGAGCGAGCCGGCGACATTCTTCATTGCCTTGATCTGGGCGGCCCCACCAACGCGGGATACAGAGATACCAACATCGATGGCTGGTCGCTGATTGGCGTTGAAAAGATCCGACTGGAGGAAGATCTGGCCGTCAGTTATCGAGATCACGTTGGTCGGGATGTACGCCGACACATCATTGGCTTTGGTCTCGATGATCGGCAGGCCAGTCATCGATCCTCCGCCCAGCTCATCGGAAAGCTTTGCGCAGCGCTCTAGCAGCCGGCTGTGCAGATAGAAGACGTCGCCGGGGTACGCCTCGCGGCCCGGCGGGCGGCGCAGCAGCAGCGACATGGCACGGTACGCCTCGGCCTGCTTGGTCAGATCGTCGAAGATGATCAGCACGTGCTTACCCTGATACATCCAGTGCTGCCCGATAGCCGAACCGGTATACGGCGCAACGTATTTGTAGCCGGCCGGGTCTGACGCGGGGGCAGCGACGATCGTGGTGTATTCGAGCGCACCGGCCTCTTCCAGCGCTCCGCGAACGGCAGCGATGGTGGAGCCCTTCTGGCCGATGGCGACGTAGATGCAGCGCACCTGTTGCTCCGGATCACCGCTGTCCCAGGCGCTCTTCTGGTTCATGATCGTGTCAACGACAATGGCCGTCTTCCCGGTCTTCCGGTCGCCGATGATCAACTGGCGCTGGCCGCGGCCGATGGGAATCATCGCATCGATGGCTTTGATTCCGGTTTGCAACGGTTGATTGACACCCTGCCGGTCCATGACGCCGGCGGCTTGCAGCTCAAGCGGACGCCGCTCGCCAATGTCGGTGATCTCGCCAAGACCATCGATCGGATTGGCCAGAGCATCAACCGTACGACCCAGATACCCGTCACCGACCGGCACGGAAAGGATCTCACCGGTGCGCTTGACGACCTGGCCCTCCTCGATGCCTTCGGATTCGCCCATCACGACGACACCGATCTCCCGGACGTCAAGGTTCAGTGCAATGCCGAGAGTGCCGTTCTCGAATTCCAGCAACTCGTTGGCCATGGCCGAAGGCAGGCCTTCGACTCGCGCAATGCCATCACCGGAGGTGACGACTGTCCCGAGCTCTTCGCGGCTGGCCGTTTCCGGCGTGTATCCCCGAACGAAGCGATCTAGTGCTTCGCGGATTTCCTCTGGACGAATCGTGAGTTCTGCCATCGCCTGCGCTTTCTGCTCTTATTTCGACAGATGTTTCTTCTATTGTGAAGGAACTGAGCGATCTATCCGAATAGACGCCTGGCTTCCTCCAGCCGGTCGGAGACAGTGCCTTCAAATACCTCGTCGCCGATCTCCACGCGCATTCCGCCCAAGACGTCTGGATCGACGATCTCCTGGATCGCGACATCGCGACCGACTTGTTTGCTGAGTGCAGCGCGGAGCCGGTTGCGCTGATCGGAGGAGAGCGGCTTGGCCACCCGTACGGTCGCCAACGCTCGATTCTTCTGTGCTGCGGCCAGCGTGACGTAACCCTCTATGGTTTGGCCGAATGTCCGTTCCCGGGCGGCGACGGCACGCTTGCCAAGCACGATTGTTGGGACGGTAGCGCGGCCGCTCAGCAGCCCTTCGACCAACTCCTGCCGCTTGCTGAGTTCGATCGCGCGGTCTCCCAGTAAGTTGCGTAGTTCAGGGTTGGACTCCACCAGCCGGGCAAATCGAAAGAGCTGGTCCTCGGTGTCATCCAGCTCACCACCGCGATCGGCCACGATCAGTTGGCCACGTACCGCCTGCCGCTCCAATGCAGCCGCGAACGTCCGGCCTCCCGCCCAGCGCAACGTCGCTGACTCGGCCACCAGATCCACCACCGCCTTATCGACCTTGCCGTCGAGCAACCCATGGACCAGTGCTCGGCGAGCGCCTTCGGGTGTTCCCGGATCTGTCACCGCGCGTCGTAGCGTAGCCGAGCCTTCTAACGCATCGACCACAGCAAACATCTCGGTAGCGAAGCTGTCGCCGACCTGGCTGTCATCCAGCATCCGGTCCAGCGAGCTCAGTCGAGCGTCGGTCGCAGCAGTCATGATCTACCGGCAGGAGTTGGCTCGCCCTCACCTTCGAGCTCAGCGAGAAAGCGATCCACCGTACGCTGCGCTCGCTCATCGTCCTCAAGCGACTCGCCGACAATCCGGCTCGCCAACGTGGTGGCCAGGGTGCCGATCTCGGCTCGCATCTGGGCCATCACAGTTGATCGCTCGGCGTCAAGCTGCGCCTGGCCCTGCGCCCTGATCCGGGCCACTTCGGCATTGGCCTGTTCTCGAAGATCAGCAAGGATTTGAGTGCCCTCACTCTTGGCTTCTTCGCGGATTCTGGCAGCTTCGGTCCGGGCGTCAGCCAATTGCTCGTTGTACTGCCGCAGTGCCGCCTCAGCAGCCTCTTGAGCCTTCTCCGCCTTCTCCAACCCACCTTGGATGGCCTCAGTGCGTTCGGCGTACGTTGCCTCGAACCGCGGTACCACGAATCTGGCGATGATGAAGGTCAGCAACAGTGCGAATACGATTGCAGCGATCACCTCCGCCCAGTTCGGCAGTAGCGGATTCTCCTCCTGGAGCGGTATCAAGAGCGTGGTCATTGCGACCACCTGCTCAGCCGAAGACGAAGGCGAGGGCGATGCCGATGATCGCCAGCGCCTCTGTCACCGCGAATCCGATCCAGGCCGTGCCCATCATCGCGCCGCGCGCTTCGGGCTGTCGCGCAGTGCCCTGGATGACCGAGGCGAAGATCAAACCGACGCCAATACCGGGGCCGATAGCACCGAGGCCGTAACCGACGATGCCGAGGGATCCGGTGAGTTCCAGTGGAGTCATTGGGACTTCTTTCTTTGACGGGGTTTCGCGGACCTGCCGAAACCGAGGCTTGTCAGTGCTCCTCGGCTGCGGCCGAGGAGATGTACTGGGCAGTGAGAACGGTGAAGATAAAAGCTTGTAGGGATTGAACGAAGATCTCCAGGCCGAAGATCGCCATGCTGAAGATCAGGGCCACGACACCTGCGGTCTTATTGATGATCGACGCGGAGTGCAACAGCAAGTACTCCCCACCCAGCACGAAGACCAGCACCAGCAAGTGGCCGGCGAACATGTTGGCGAAGAGTCGCAAGGAAAGGGTGATCGGGCGAACGATGATGTTGGACACGAACTCCAACGGAATAATCAGCGGCCACATAAACGCCGGCACTCCGGATGGCAGCGACGTGTGCTTGAGGTAGCCGAAGAAGCCGTGCTTGGCAATTCCGACACCGTTGTAGATCAACCACACCATGATCGCCAGACCGTACGGCCAACCCACGTGTGCAGGAGTGGGAAGCAACAGAAACGGGAAGACGCCAAACAGATTGTTGACCAATACAAAGGAGAACAGGGCGATCAGCAGTGGCAGATACTTGCGGAAGTCATGCCCAATCATGTCTCGGGCAATGGTGTTGCGGACGAAGAAGTATGCCGTCTCACCGATATATTGGCCCTTGCTTGGCACCATGGCGTTCTTGCGAGCCATGATCAACCAGAATGCCAAGATCAAGATTACTGAGAGCATCGCCTGGAGCATGTACTTGTCGAACCAGGGAGCGCTTTCGAAGATCGGCGGGAAGTCGAAGCTGTGCACACCGGGAGCTTCAAACCCGCCCGTATCCAGCGGCGTCAGGCCCGACAAGAAACCGCTCACCGCTCCCCCTACTCCGCCCTGTGCCTGTGCTCGGTTACCGCGGCTTCCTCGCCCCGATTCTTTCCATCCGGCGCAGCTGGCACTTCATCGATGCGCCCATAGCGCCGGATGATCACAAATACCCCGAAAGCGGCGCCTGCAACGATGCCGATGGGCACCAAAAAACGAGTGCCGAAGTAGTGGTCGCCGAGCCATCCAAGCAGTCCATAAAGCAGCACGCCGGAGATCAGATAGGAGAGCACACGTAGCCCCTGGTCCATGCCGGCGGATTCCTGGGCTCCTTGGGATTTAGACCGGTCGTAGGGCGCCTCGGGTTGTTCCTTCATGGTGCGACACACGCTAGCAGTGATTGTTGCGCCGGTCACGGCTCCAAGACTCCTTTGCTCGGCGGCACGTACTCGGTGTCATAGACCCCGATTCGCAAGCGAGAAAAGACAAAGACTTCGACAGCCAGCCACCCTGCAACGACGATGATCGTGGTCACAAAGATCGCCATTGGGATCAATGTCGGCCAGGCTTCATGGTGGGCGTTGTACAGCACGAGCACCAACCCCAAAATCACGACTCGCGCGGTGTAGCTGCACATCGACACCGTCAGCAGAGTCCGAGCTCCGGCATCGGCGAAGAGCACCATGACGTACTGGCCTACGCCGTAGAAGAACAACACCATGGCTGCCGCCAGAGCAGCCGAAATGAGGCCGCTTGTCCCGTATGCGATGGTGAAGCCGATCATGCACAGCGCCGACGCCGACACGCCGCCGATGGCGCCGCCGACCAGCAGCTTGCGTGCCCGGACGACGTGAATGCTCGGTCCATCCGCAGGCATCGCCGCATGTTCAGAGCGGCTGTCGACGGTCATGGGCGAAGCAGTCCTCTTTGCCGGTGTCGGAACTATGTCGTGCGTGATCGGATTGGGGCCGGTTCGCGTGGTGCGAACCGTCGCAGGGCTGCGTGCGTGCACGCTAACATGCGCACTCCGACTTGTCAGAACTGAACAGCGCTAGAGCACTTCGGGTTTCTGACAAGCCAGGAATCAACGCAGCGCTTCGCCGCGGCGGATCTGGTTCCTGGCGCGTACCGGACGACCTAGGGTCAGCACCATCAAGCCCAATGCGAAGACAGCTCCGACAGCTACCACGGTCCACTGGCGTTCGGTCTGAACAAGCCCCAAGATGATCACGCCGAACGAGACCAGCGCCGACCAGACATACATCAGCAAGACCGCGCGCCGCTGACTGTGGCCGCGCTCCAGTAGCCGGTGGTGCAGATGCTGCTTGTCGGGCAGGAACCACCATTTCCCGGCGTACGTACGGCGAATAAAGGCCAAGGAGAGATCGAGGAAGGGTAGGGCGAGGATGGCGAGCGGCAGTACGAGCGGAAGGACTGTCGGCACCAATCCGCCGCGGCCGTCTTGAAGCTGCGAGATATCGATCTGACCGGTCAGGCTGATAGTCGAGGTAGCGAGCAGTAGGCCTAACAACATCGCCCCTGAGTCGCCCATGAACATCCGCGCCGGAAAGAAGTTGTGCGGCAAGAAACCAAGGCAAGCGCCCGCAATAGCGACGGTGACGAGGCTTGAGGTCGTAGCCCTGGTAAGGCCCTCGGTGACCGTAAGCAGATATGAGTAGGCGAAAAACGCCAAGGCCCCGATGCCCACTACCCCGGTGGCTAGTCCGTCAAGCCCATCGACGAAGTTCACCGCGTTCGAGCACAGCACGATGAAGAACACGGTGATAGCCACGGATGTTGTGCCGTCGAGGGAGACGATCTTGTTGGGTAGGGGGATCCACAACATCTTGACGCCAAGTGCCACGGCAATGCCGGCCGCAAAGACCTGCCCCGCGAACTTTGTCAGTGGTGGCAGCTCGAACACATCGTCTAGCACACCCACCAGACAGATCACCACGGCGGCGACCAAGACCGCGCGGGAGTCTTGCTGCACCGTGACGAGCCTGCCGAGGAATGGCAGCTGCCATGAGATCAAGATCGCGGCCGCTACGCCGGCCAGCATGGCGACGCCGCCGAAGTACGGCATCTCGATCGTGTGGACGTCACGGTCCCGTACTCGAGCCATGGCCCCGGTACGCAGCGCCAAGCGGCGGCATACACCGCTCAGCAGATAGGTGACCGCGGCTGCAATGCAAAGGACCAACAGATACTCGCGCACTCAGCCTCCCGCTGCGGGGGTTGACCCTGAGGCGTTCGAGGACCCATCCTCATCCTCGTCCTGTCCTGGTACGTCCGAGGACCCATCCTCATCCCGGCTCTGCCCTGAACCGCCCAATGGAGCCTCTTCCGCGACCTTCTCTTCATCGATCAGATCAAGAAGATTCGGCGCCGTCTCGCGGAGCGTTTCGAGGCTGATCGCACCTCGCCGCAGCACTTGGCCGTCGTCGTGTCGCGTGAAGTCCACGATGGTTGACGGCGCACCCCCCGCATCCTGAAGCGGACCGCCATCGAGGTAGATCGCGACCGAATCTCCGAGCTGCTCAATCGCCTCGTCACAGGTCAGCGCTGCTGATCTACCGCTGATGTTCGCGCTGCTCACCGCCATCGGACCGGTGCGCCGCAAGATCTCCCGGGCCAGCTCGTGATCGGGCACCCGAAGGGCGATAGTGCCCTCAGTCTCACCAAGATCCATCCGCAAACTGGGCTGGATGTGGCAGATCACCGTGAGCGCTCCGGGCCAGTGTTTCTCGACAAGATCCTTGGCTGTCTCCGGGACGTCCACGGCCAGCGCCCGAATCAGGGTCGACTCGCCAATCAGTACTGGCGGCGGCATGTCACGCCCGCGCTGCTTGGCGTCCAGCAGGCGCTGCACTGCCTTGGCACTGAACGCGTCAACACCAATCCCATAGACGGTGTCGGTGGGCAGCACGATGCACTCGCCAGCCTCAATAGCCTGGCGAGCGGCCTCAGTCGCCTCCGCGTTGCGCGACGGATCACCGGCTGTGCAGTCGAACCGCTGATAGCTCACCTTGCGTTCAGTTTCGGCCGCCTCACTGGGGTCGTTCTCGCCCGGCACGGCGGTCGTGGTCACCGGTCAATCGTATTGATTGCTGCACTCGCTGCGCTCGCTCCGCGCGGATCGCGCTTTGGAAGCCGCGCGCGACCCGCTTTCACTGCTCGGTAAGCGATCAGGAACGGCGGATTGCAGTGACGAATCGCGGTTTGCCGGCCAGGTCGCGATGATCGCGCACGCCAGCGAAGGCCCCATGATCGACCATGATCTGCTGCACAGATTCACCTTGTACGTCAGCGTGCTCAACGCAGAGCAGACCAGCCGGTCGTAGCAGACGCGCGGCTTCCACAACTACTGCCCTGATCGCATCCAGACCGTCTTGGCCAGAGACCAAAGCGAGGATCGGATCATGATCACGTACTTCGGGTACCACAGACTCGAAGGCATCCAGCGGGATGTAGGGCGGGTTGGCGATCACCAGGTCAACGGCGCCGTTGAGCTCGGGAAGCGCGCCGATCATGTCCCGCACGTAGAGTTCGACGGTCGTGTCCGCCAGATTGCGCATCGCGTAGGCCGCCGCCTCCTCCGACATCTCGACTGCATGGACCCGGGTGCCGGTCAATTCCGTGGCAATCGATTTGGCGATTGCGCCTGATCCCGTACCGAGCTCAACGACTACCGGCAAGTGGCGGGACTTCCCACGCGCCACCGCGTACACCATGGGACGCAATTGCTCGATCGCCCAGCCCGTCATGACCTCTGTTTCGGGCCTGGGTATGAAGACGCCTGGACCCACCTCCAGTTCCAGGTAGCGGAAGTGCGCGCGGCCAGTCAAATGCTGGAGCGGTATCCGATGCGCTCGCTTGTTGATCAGCGTCTGGAACTGGCTGGCCTGGTCATCCTCAACGGCATCGAGCAGCGGCAACCGAGCCAGTTCGATGGCGGCGGCGTACGCCAGGAGCTGCCGCGCTTCCTGCTCTGGCGAGTCGACCCCCACCTCCCGGAGCTGGCTCGCAGCCTGAGCCAGCAGCGACCGGACAGCCTTGCTCACTGGCTGGGAACACCCACCTGGGAGAGCCGCAGTTGCGTGTCAGCTTCTTGCAGCGCGTTGATCACCGCGTCCAGGTCGCCGTTCAAAACCTGATCAAGGTTGTAGGCCTTGAAGCCGATCCGGTGATCGGAGATGCGGTTTTCGGGGAAGTTGTAGGTGCGAATGCGTTCAGACCGGTCGACAGTACGAACCTGGCTGCGTCGTGCCGCCGAGGCCGCGTTGGCAGCCTCTTCGTCAGCTGCCGCGATCAGCCGGGCGCGAAGCATGCGCATGGCCTGCTCGCGGTTCTGCAGCTGAGAGCGCTCGTTTTGACACGAGACGACGATGCCGCTAGGTAAGTGGGTGATCCGTACCGCCGAATCGGTGGTGTTGACACCCTGGCCACCGGGACCTGATGAGCGGTAAACGTCGATTCGAAGATCATCTTCGTTGATCTCGATCTCGGTTTCTGCGACTTCGGGCATCACCAGCACGCCAGCGGCGGAGGTATGGACTCGACCTTGGGATTCGGTGATCGGCACACGTTGCACTCGATGCACGCCGCCTTCAAACTTCAGCACCCCATAAGGCATGGCATCCGGTTCACCCGCAGCGGGAGCCTTGATCGCGACGGTTACGGACTTGTACCCACCAAGATCAGTTTCCTGGGCATCGAGGATCTCGATCTTCCAGCCGCGGTTCTCCGCATACCGGGAGTACATCTTGAGCAGGTCGGCGGCAAACAAGGCCGACTCCTCGCCGCCTTCGCCTGACTTGATCTCCATCAGCGCATCTGAGGAGTCGTTGGAGTCGCGAGGCGCCAGCAATCGAGTCAGCCGGTCGGTGATCGGCCCCAGCTGTGCTTCAAGCTCGACCGCCTCGGCAGCCAGCGAGGCATCTTCGTCCGCGAGCTCCTTCGCCGCAGCAAGATCATCGGTGATTCGCTGGTACTCGTCCAATGCCTTCACAATCGGCACCAGCTCGGCGTAACGCCGTCCGACCTTGCGGGCTCGTGCAAGATCAGCATGGACCGCCGGATCGGCAAGCGCTGCCTCCAGCTCCTGGAACTCAGCACGAACGGGAGCTGCCGACTCAAACATCCGACACTTCCCTCTCAGAGTTGTCAGCGTGGGTGGTTGCTCTGGTGACCACCGCCGCTGACAAGTCGGTGATCGAGACGCGGCAAGCGCCGGGCTGCAGGGGCACATCTCCCTGCCTCCCGGCGCTGCATATCAAGCTATTTGCTGGTCTTCTTCTTGGCCGGCTGCCTCGCCGCATACCGCTTCTCGAAGCGGGCGACACGACCTCCAGTGTCAAGAATTTTCTGCTTGCCCGTGTAGAACGGATGACAGTTGGAGCACACATCGGCGTGGATCACGCCGTTAGGTGCAGTGCTACGCGTCGTGAAAGTGTTGCCGCAGGTGCACGTCACCAGCGTTTCCACGTACGTGGGGTGAATGTCGGGCTTCATACTTATCTCCTCATCATGGGCGCCGGGTCGCCACGCATCGTGCGCTTATGACGTGAACCGGCACCAAAGAGTGATTCTGCCGCAGCGTCAGCTGCGACACCAAATGATGAACGGTTAAGTGCCTGGCTTTAGTCCCGGTGCCTACTCCTGGGCAGGCATGCTCTTGGTGATTGCCATCAGGAATTCGGCATTGCTTTGCGTCCTGCGCAGCCGGTCCAGCAGCATCTCCAACGCCTGCAGGCTCTCCAGGCCGGACAGCACGCGACGCAGCCTCCAGACGATGGCCAGCTCCTCGCGACTCATCAGCAGCTCCTCGCGACGGGTGCTGGACGCGTCCACGTCGATCGCGGGGAAGATCCGCTTTTCGGCGAATTCCCGCCGCAACCGGATCTCGGAGTTACCGGTGCCTTTGAACTCCTCGAAGATCACTTCGTCCATCTTCGAGCCGGTCTCCACCAGAGCGGTCGCGATGATGGTGAGCGATCCGCCGCCTTCGATGTTGCGTGCCGCGCCGAGGAATTTCTTCGGCGGGTACAACGCAGCGGAGTCGACACCACCAGACAAGATCCGACCCGAAGCCGGCGCTGCCAAGTTGTAGGCACGGCTGAGTCGGGTAATGCCGTCGAGCAAGATCACGACGTCATGCCCCAGCTCAACGAGACGCTTGGCGCGCTCAATCGCCAGCTCGGCAACGGCAGTGTGGTCCTCTGCAGGTCGATCGAAGGTGGAGGAGATCACCTCGCCCTTGGCCTGACGCTGGAAGTCAGTGACCTCCTCAGGCCGTTCGTCCACCAACACCACCATCAACTTGACCTCAGGGTTGTTGGTGGCGACGGCATTGGCGATGGCCTGCATGATGAGGGTCTTGCCAGCCTTCGACGGCGAGACGATCAGCGCCCGCTGCCCCTTACCGATCGGCGACATGAGGTCGATGATCCGGCCCGTCATCTGAGTTGGCGTGGTTTCGAGCTTGAGGCGCTCTTGCGGGTAGAGAGGGGTGAGCTTGGAGAAGTCTGCCCGCTGCTTGGCGGTCTCCATGTCGCCACCGTTGACGGTGTCGATCCGCACCATCGGGTTGAACTTCTCTCTGCGCTCGCCCTCGCGCGGCGTACGAAGCATGCCGGTGACTAGATCGCCCTTGCGCAAACCGAGCTTCTTGACCATGGACAACGACACGTAGGCGTCGTCGGGACCGGGAAGGTAGCCGTTGGTGCGGACGAATGCGTAATTGTCGAGGACATCCAAGATGCCCCGGGCCGGAACAAGGACGTCGTCCTCGGAGACCACAGGCTCGGAGTCGTAGCGTTCCAGGTTGCCGCCGCCACCGCGACTCCGTCGGTTTTGTCGATCCCGGCTGCGGCGCCGCCGACCCCGGCGGCCGCCTTCCTCATCCCAGTCGCGTCCCTGGTTGTCGCGTCCCTGGTTCTCTCGACCCTGGTTGTCTCGACCCTGGTTGTCGCGCTGGTTGTCTCGTGCCTGTTGGTCGCGGCTCCGGCGGTCCCGACGGTCGGTCTGCCGACCCTCGCGGGACCCATCGCCACGCTCACCATCACCAGTGCGAACCTCGCGCCCCTGTTCGTCGCTACGAGCCTGCTCGTCGGAGCGATTGGATTGACGCCGTCCGTCGGCGGTTTCCTGCGATGTACCGGAGTCTTCCCGAACGTGATCACTACTGTCTTGCGGCGGGCCAGCGTGCTCCCGGATCTGATCACCGCGATCTTGCGGTGTGCCGGTGTCCTCGCGGGCCGGACTCCCGTCCTTGACCTCAGCTGGCGCTCGCCGTTCGCCCAGGGCCGAATCGGTCGTTGCTGCCATCAGCTCAGGCTGTACGTCATGCTCAAGCATTTGTGTCTCCTCGCGCTGGCTGACTGCCTCACGCGGCGCCTGGTGCAGCTCACTCGCTGCACTGGCGACATCCCTGTTGGGGCGGTCCTGCTGGCTGCCATGTCCCTCTTGACCGCGATAGCCGTTGCCGTGCTCTGCGCCTTCGGATGAGGCGGGAGCTCCGGGACCGCGTTGCGCGGCCCGAATTGCGTCGATCAGCTGGCTCTTGCGCATGGCGCCAGTACCCTTCAGGCCCAGCGAGCTGGCCAGCTGCTTCAGCTCGGCGAGGACCATGGAGTCCAAGCCTGAGCCTTTGCGACGATCACTTGTGGATTGCTTGCTTTGTTCGCCGGCGCTTTTCTCGATCGGAGATGCGCTCGTCACTTCGGCGATTTCTGTCAACGTGTGTCCTTGTCCGTTCGGGCACTTCATCAGTGCCCATCCATGGCACGGGGTAGTCTCCCCGACCAGCGGGTCTTCCTTGAGGTCCTCAGCGCATCGCGACGATTGTTCTCGAGATTGGCTGACCGAAGATGCCGGAAAGCTTCGTCCGCGTCGCACCTGACCTTTGAGGCGCTACTTGGTCAGACGTGCGTCTTTGTGACTTGGCTGGTTGGGGAGCCGGTCACCGCAGTTGCCCTGACCGTGTCGGCTCTCCAAGGCTAGCACCTGCATCCGGGCTTTCCATTTTTGATGGCACTATGACGGGCAGCCCGCCAGATTCGCCTCCTTCGTCGCTCGCCAGCCCAACCGAGCCTTCTTACATTGCCCAGTCGCGAGCTCCTGCAGTCGGCGAAGCGCGCCGCCCGTCATAGTGCGCGCACAGCCCGATCTCGTACGTCTGTGCCAATGCCTGGCTCGATAATCGCTGCGGCTGAACCTACGCCACTAAGCCGAACCGAGAACCCTGGGGCAGGTTGATCTTGGAGTACCGCGAGATCTCTGTGCCGCCCTAACACCAGAACGCTCGGGCCGGCACCACTGACCATGGCCGCAAAACCCTGCCCACGAAGCGATTTCATGAGCTCGAAGGAACGCGGCATGGCGGCTTCTCGATACCCCTGATGCAGCCAGTCGCAGGTGGCGTCATACAGCAGGTTCGGGTCCGACGCCATAGCGTGAACCAGCAAAGCCGCCCGACCGGAGTTGGCCGCTGCGTCGGGATGCGGAACCGTATCGGGAAGCAGACCGCGAGCAGCCTCGGTAGCCAACGACGTTTCGGGGATGAACAGTGCTGCACCGATAGCGGCATCCACCCTGCCCTGCGCGACCGTTACGCCGTTCCGGCCCTGGTACGCCAGCACAAAACCTCCGTAGATGGCGGCGGCCACGTTGTCAGGGTGCCCCTCAATTGCATTGGCGTGTCCCAATAGCCAATTCGGCGTCACCAGAACGTCGGCCAGTCCGGCAGCTGCGACGAGTCCCGCCACAATCGCAGCCGAGGAAGACCCGAGGCCACGCCCATGCGGGATTGTGTTCCGACAGCCAAGCCACAGGCAAGGTGCCTGCACGCCCAGATCCGCCAGACCGACCAGAGCGGCGCGGATGATGAGGTGGCTTTCATCTCGGGGCAGTTCGGCTGCCCCTTCGCCGGACACCTCGACCTGGTAGCCGTGCTCGATCACTGCCAGGTTCACTCGTTCACGCCAGTCGAGTGCAAGGCCAAAACAATCAAAGCCTGGTCCCAGGTTGGCGCTAGTGGCCGGAACCTCCACCGTCACGGAGGTGCCGGGCGTCAGCTGATCGGCAGGCTCAGGACCCATGGTCCTCTCCTTGTTTGATCGAGCGTCTTGTTTGATCGAGCGTCCTCTCATGTCGAGCGTCATCCAGACGCCTAGTCGACCAGCCCGCAGACCGACGCAATGGCGAGCAGATCGGCGGTAACAACCTCGGCGTGAATAGGCCCTACGCGTGACAATGCGGTATCGATGTCCTTGAGGCCATGTCCAGTAACGGTGATCACGATCTGCAGACCCGATTCGATCTCGCCTCGCTCGTACTTGGCTAGCAGCCCGGCAACTCCGGCGGCCGAAGCCGGCTCTACGAAGATGCCTTCCTCGCGAGCCAGAAAGCCTTGGGCATCGAGGATCTGCTGGTCATCGACCGCTTCGATGAGTCCGCGTGACTCGTCGCGAGCGGCGCGCGCCTGCTCGGCGGAGGCTGGATTGCCGATACGGATAGCAGTGGCAACCGTCTCTGGCTGCAGGACCGGATGTCCTAACACCAGGGGTGCCGCGCCCACGGCTTGGAATCCCCACATTCGGGGGGCTCGCGTTGCCTTGCCGGCGGATGCGTACTGCCTATAACCACGCCAGTACGCCGAGATATTCCCGGCGTTCCCAACGGGTATGACGTGCACATCAGGGGCGTCGCCCAGCTCGTCGATCACTTCGAACGCGGCGGTCTTCTGACCCTCAATCCGGTTCGGATTGATCGAGTTGACCAGCGCGACGGGATATTCGTCGGCGAGCTTGCGAGCAAGCTGCAGACAATCGTCGAAGTTGCCATCGACCTGTACGACCTTGGCTCCGTGCACGATCGCCTGGGCCAGCTTGCCGGTCGCGATTCGGCCGGCCGGCAGCAGCACGATCGTGGATAGCCCTGCCCTAGCCGCGTACGCCGCGGCGGACGCAGAAGTGTTGCCGGTTGAGGCGCAGACCACGGCCTGAGCACCCTGTCCGGCGGCGATGCTAAGTGCGACCGTCATGCCACGGTCTTTGAACGAGCCGGTTGGATTAGCTCCCTCGACCTTGACCCACACCTCGCACCGCAGGATCTCCGACAGCTTCTCGGCGGCTACTAGGGGCGTACCTCCTTCGCCGAGAGTGATCACCGGATCACTGTCGGAGAGCGGCAACCAGTCCCGGTAGTGGGCGATCACCCCGTAACCCGGCCGGTGCTTGAGCGACGTGTGTCGGTCGCCGATGAAGGACTCCGGCAGCACGTCAGTCGCCTTCGACTCGCATCACGCTGGTCACTTCCCGGACAATCTCGAGGTTCCGCAGCGCAGTGACCGTGGCACTGAGGGCAGCATCGTGCGCGTGATGGGTCACGATGACCAGCTGGGCATCGGCACCACGGCCGTTCTGCCGCACAGTCTCGATCGACACGCCGTGCTCGGAAAAGACCTGGGCAATGGTGGCAAGAACTCCGACCACGTCAGCAACTTCCAGGGAGAGGTGATAACGGGTCATAACACTTCCGATCTTGCTGACCGGACGTGCCGCGTAGCTGGACTCACCGGGGCCGACGGCACCACGCAGCCGGTTCCGGGCAACTGTGACAAGATCACCCAGAACTGCGCTGGCTGTAGGAGAGCCTCCGGCGCCAGGGCCGTAGAACATCAGCCGTCCGGCCGACATCGACTCCACGAACACCGCGTTGTACGCACCGCCAACTGCCGCGAGCGGGTGGGACCGCGGAATCATGGCCGGATGTACTCGAACTGAGACGGTCCGATCGTTCCCGCCTGGGACAGCGGGTGGTGACAACTGACAGATCGCAAGCAGCTTGACCACACAACCAATGTCCTGTGCTGAGGCAATGTCGGTGGGCGTGACCTGTGTGATGCCTTCCCGGTACACGTCGGCACTGGTGACCCGCGTGTGGAATGCCAGACTGGCCAAGATCGCAGCCTTAGCTGCGGCGTCGAACCCTTCGACGTCAGCTGTCGGATCCGCCTCGGCGTAACCGGACTGCTGGGCCTCCGCTAGGGCCTCGTCAAATCCGATGCCGCCGGTGTCCATCCGATCCAGGATGTAATTCGTTGTGCCGTTCACGATCCCGATCACCGATGTGATCTCATCACCGACGAGCGACTCACGCAGCGGCCGGATGATCGGGATTGCCCCGGCAACCGCAGCTTCGAAGTAAAGGTCGACGCCAGCTTGTTCGGCAGCTGCGAACAGGGTTGCGCCGTCCTCGGCAAGCAAGGCCTTGTTCGCGGTGACTACCGAGGCTCCGTGGTGCAGCGCGGTCAAGATCAGCGAGCGGGCCGGTTCGACGCCGCCGATCACCTCAATCACCAGATCAACATCATCCCGGCTTACCAGCGCCTCTCCGTCGGTGGTGAGGAGCCCAAGGTCGATACCGAGCCGCTCTCGCTCGGACTGGCGTACGGCGATGCCAACAAGCTCAAGGGGTCGGCCGACCCGGGCACGGAGATCCTCCGCCTGCCCGGTGATCAAGCGCGCCACCTCCGAGCCCACGACTCCGCAGCCGAGCAGGGCGACGCGGAGCGGTGTTAGCGCTGAACTGTCAAGGAGTGGCGTGGGCTGCACGCTGGTTAGAGTCACAGAAACCTCATTTACGCAAACACCACGACCCCGAATCGTGGCGGTTTCATTGTGTCACTATCGGCAGTAGGTCCGCGAAACCAAATTTTTATGAGCCAGCATCCAGTGCCAGCAAATCCTCGATGGTTTCGCGCCGGATCAGCGTCTTGATCTCGCCAGCGTCCACCGCGATAACCGGCGGCCGAGGGACATGGTTGTAGTTGCTCGCCATGGAGCGGCTGTAGGCGCCGGCGCCTGGCACGGCGAGCAGATCGCCGGGGGTGATATCAGCGGGCAGAAACTCATCCCGGACCAAGATGTCTCCGCCTTCGCAGTGCTTGCCGACCACTCTGGCCAGCACCGGCGCAGCTGTGGACAGCCGCGAAGCCAGCGTGGCGGAGTACTCGGCGCCGTACAGGGCGGTCCGGATGTTGTCACTCATTCCCCCGTCGACGGCCACATAGAGCCGGCTGGCGCCGCCATCCAGCGTGACGGGCTTGACGGTGCCTACTCGATAGAGCGCGAAAGTGCTTGGGCCACTGATGACCCGTCCCGGCTCAATCGATAGATGGGGAATCTTGATACCCAGCGTTGCGCATTCCTTGGCGATGATTCCTTCAAGATCTTCTGCAAGAGCCGCGGGAGTCGATGGCGTATCAACACTGGTGTAGGCGATACCGAAGCCCCCGCCAAGATCGAGCTCGCCTAGCTCGACGCCCGTCTGGTTCGCGAAATCGGCGTGCAGCCGGAGAGTACGCCGAGCGGCCACCTCGAAGCCCTCGGCGTCGAAGATCTGTGAGCCGATGTGGGAATGAATGCCAATCAGTTCTAGCCAAGGATGCTGATGGCAAGCGAGCAGCGCCTCGATCGCGGTACCGCCCGCGATGGCGAAACCGAACTTCTGATCTTCATGTGCGGTGGCGATGTATTCGTGGGTGTGTGCTTCCACCCCAGTAGTTGCCCTGACCATGATCCGCGGCCGGATCTGCAGCTCCTCAGCGATAGCACCAAGGCGGCCGATCTCGTCGAAAGAGTCGATGATGATCCGTCCGACGGGGGAGGTCAGGGCATAACGCAACTCCTCGGCGCTCTTGTTATTGCCGTGCAGCCCGACTCGGCGCAGATCGATTCCGGCGCGCTGCACGACAGCCAGCTCACCGCCGGTGCACACATCGATGCCGAGCCCTTCCTCGGTGACCCAACGCGCAACCGTCGTACAGAGGAAGGATTTGGCGGCGTAATAGACGTCCCATCCTTCAAAGGCTTCGGCAAAGGCGCGGGCCCGGGCACGTAGGTCGGCCTCATCCACAACGTAGACCGGCGTTCCAGCCTGGTTGGCAATGTCGATCACGCTGAGGCCGGTGACGGTGAGCACCCCGTACTCGTCCTTGCGTACGCCGCTGCTCCACAGACTCGGCAACAAGGCATTGACGTCGCTCGGCATGCGCAACCAGCTCGGCGGCCGTGGGCTGGAATCGGCGTGGATCGAGCCGGCGACATGGGTGTGGGTCATATCGCGAAACTGTGCCAGACAAGGTCAAACAGAGGCCGATTTACCACCTCGCGGACATGCGGGAGGGCCGTTAGGCGGTCGCGGCCACTTCGATCCGATGACTCTGAGACAGGCGCACCTCGCGAGGAGCGGTAACGACGGCTCCGTCGACCTTGATCTGCAACGCTCCGCACGCTGAACCCAGGCATTGATCATCGAATCGGACACCCCACAGCATGAAGAACTGACCGAGCGTTACATCGCTCGCTCCACGGCCCTCCAGCCACACCTGCCCCGAGGTGTCGTGAGTATGCACAGCGGCCTGTAATGCACGAACCCGGTCGATGCCCACGTACGCAGGCACCTCCACTTGTCCGCCATCGACGGTGATGCGCAGATCGACGACCCGGGAATTCTCACTGCTGGTAATGGGTTGCGGCTCCAGGCCGGCAGCTTCGATGTAGGACACGGCGTCCCGCGGCGCACTCCACGGTGGCGGCGTAGTCCGTTGGACAGCCGGAGCGGGAGCGGCCTGGCGGACGCAGCCGGTGATCATGAGCACAACAAAAACCGCCGCCAGTGCGGCGCCTGCGCTCCACCGACCGCCCGGCACGTGCTTGAGAATAGAACGAGGAGAACGTCCCACCTGTAAGAGCGGAGTTGATCCGATAGCGACGCTGGTACATTGCCTTTCGGCCCATTGCCGTGAGGTGCCAAGTCCACACGGCCCAGCCCCCGTAGCTCAGGGGATAGAGCACCGCCCTCCGGAGGCGGGAGCGCGAGTTCGAATCTCGCCGGGGGCGCCATCCGAAATTGGCGTCTGACCTGCGGTTTTACCTTTCGCTTTGTAGGCGGCCAAGTCGATCACATCGGCGTTTGGCAACACTTTGGCAACAGGATTTTGAGCATTGGCAACAGCAGCGGCGGATCGGGCGGCCTCGGATCGGGCGGTGTCAAGCGCGTCGGCGACCTCGTCGAGGCGGTCGCTGAAAAGGTGCCCGTAGACGTCCATCGTCATCGCGGCGCTCGAATGGCCGAGCATCTGCTGCACGACTTTCACATCCGCGCCGCTGGCGATGGCGAGGCTGGCGGCGGTGTGGCGCAGCTCGTGCGGGTGGAGCTCGGGGATGCCGATCACCGCGGCCGCCACGTGGAAACCGGCGCGGAAGATCGGAGCGCGTAATGGCCCGCCTCCCCGTACGCCGATGAACACGAGCTCGTCGGGCTCCTTGCCCGCGATGTGGTCTCGCAGTTCGGCGACGAGGAACCGTGGGATCGGCACCTGCCGGCGTTCGTGAGATTTGGGGGTGCCCCAGACCAGGCCCTTGCCCTGCACGACGGTGACGGACTCGGCGATGGTCGCGCGCCGGCGAGTTAGGTCAAGGCGGCTCACTCTGAGTGCGGCCATCTCGCCGAACCGGACGCCTGTGTAGGCGAGGAACAGGACGACGAGCCGGTAGGCCTGATTCTCACGTTCATCGAGCCGGCGATGCTCGCTCACGTCCGCCGGGCGGGCGCATGCCTTGGCGAGGGCTTCGACCTGGGCGTGGGTCAAGAATCGCTGCTCCTCCTTGGTCAGGCGTGGGAGATTAGCGCCGGTCGCGACGTTGCGGGCCAGGCGTCCGTCCTTGACGGCCATGTTGAGGATCAGTGAGAGCACACGGTGGACCTTGCGGACGGTGCGGGTGAGCGTGTCTTCAATAGCGCTGTTACCCACTTCTGCACGTCGGCATGGGAGACGTTGGCGAGCTTCACCCGGGCCGTGGGTCGGATGTGCTCGCGGATGATCCCCGCATACCGTTCGTGAGTGGACGCCTTGAGGTGAGTCTGGTTGTCGAGCCAGTGTGTGGCCCAGTCCCCCATCGTGATCCGTGCAAGCACCGAGTCGACGAAGGACCCGGTGTCTTCGACGACTCGACGTTCGCGAGGAACCGCTCGGCTTCGACCATGCGGTCAAAGGTCTTGTTGTGCTGCTCACTCTCGTTCGGTCGTCGCGGCGACATTCAGCGGGATGCCTGTGGGTCGTTGCTCCGCTGTTCGAGCCAGTGAAGGACGTCGGTGCACCAATAGCGGACGCTGCGACCGACACGGAAGCTGTGTGGGCCGGTGCCGAGGTGGCGCCAGTAGCGCAGGGTCGCCACGGGGACGCGGACCACACCGGCGACCTCCTTCATGGTGAGCAGCTCGTCGTTGACGTGCGGGGTGTAGGGCGATTCGGCCGGTTGGGTGATGCTCATGTCGATTCTCCTCAGCGTTCGGCCGGTTCTCTCTCACATTCCGGCAGTGGTCGTTCGTGCTCCGTCGAGACCAGCAGTTGGTCTATGTGGCGAATCCTGAGGAGGAGAGATCACCGGATTCGTACCTCCACAGGACGCCAGAGAGGAGGTACGTCGGGGTACGTCGGTGTTTACGCAGGTCAGACCAACGTCCCCCTGAAAGTTTCCGAACACACGTGACTTCGATTGGTGGCGACACGCATCGGCGGGAGCCTGAAAGCGACGCGCGGTGAGGTCACGTCCGCTACTTGCCAATGTTGAGAGTCAAAGGTCGGGACGCCCCCGACGTGCGGCACAGATCGGAGGCGAATGAGCCGCGGCTCTAGAGAGAGTAGAGAATGCGCCGGCTTAGAAACACCAGCTGTACTCGGCTGGGTTGACTCCGGTCGGGATTTGAGCCCCTGTTAGGCGTCCGTTAGGGCCACCCTCATCGGGCGTTTCAGAGGACGGGTCATATGGGACGTAAGTCACCGACCGCCCGCTGAGCTTCCCCCTTGCGTCACCACTGGGATTCCGGTCCCCTAGGGATGACCGTGTTTGGCAGCGCATCGGCTTGCGACACGCGTATGCAGGCTTTCGAATCATGCAGCAGTAGGCAGCGCATGATGGCCGCAGTGCCAGTGACGCCCATCAC
Organism: Propionibacteriaceae bacterium; assembly: GCA_045806785.1. Taxonomy (GTDB): domain Bacteria; phylum Actinomycetota; class Actinomycetes; order Propionibacteriales; family Propionibacteriaceae; genus Microlunatus. The sequence goes on from JBJMIR010000124.1 coordinate 149,504, forward strand.
GACGGGCGAACCGTCGACCGGTTCAAACGATCGTCGCCCCGGCCAGCGGCCTCGTCAGCGATTCTGATTGACTTAGCCGCTGAGATGGATGCCGCAGAAGCGCTAGCGTTCGCCCGCAAGAACCCACAGGCCGTTCTTGCAACCATGAAACGTGACGGCACTCCTCAGTTGTCGCCGGTATTGGTCGGCGTCGACTCGCAGGATCGTCTGGTCGTCAGTACCCGCGAATCCGCAATGAAGACCTTGAACGTCCGGCGCGACCCCCGAGCCTGGTTGTGTGTGCTGAATGACAGGTTCTTCGGCGACTGGGCGCAGATCAGTGGGGACGTCGAGGTCGTTAGCCTGCCTGGTGCGATGGAGCCGTTGGTCGAGTACTACCGCTCCATCTCCGGGGAGCATCCGGACTGGGACGACTACCGCGCCGCCATGATCAAACAACGCCGCTGCTTGATCCGGGTCACGCCGACGAAAGCCGGTCCGAGCATCATCGGCTGACAGCTTTGTCGACCGGGCGGGTCAAGAATCGCGTTTCCAACGTGAAGACAGCCGCCCCGTCGCCAGGCGGATCGCTGAGCGGCTCAACGACTTCACCAAGCTGTGCGCGTGAAGGCGTGGAGCGCGTCGTACAGCGGCTTGACCTGCAGCCAGAGGCGGTCCATCTCGGCGGCGAAGTCGTCCGGGGCCATGTCGTAGCCCGACGGCCGCCCTGCTGGGCGGTCGCCTGCGGGGCAAGCGCTGGGCACGCTCGAGGGCGGCGATGGGCCACCGTGGCGTAGGCCATGTCGCAGATCGTTCGGCTATCGGGCTAGTCCGAGGGGACCTAGGGCGTGATTGCTACCCGGTCCGACCCGGCTCGTGGCCCGCGGCTGGCGGGCCGAGCACCTCTTGGGCGACCCGCTGCGGCACGACCATCCGCCACGCGTCTAGCACCAACTCGCGCATCTCGTCCGCGTCGAGCGCATCGAGCCACGCCTCAATCCAGTGGAAGCGCAGCTCCGACTCGCGCGGGAGGAAAAAGACGTCGGGCCGCGCCGCCACCAGTGCGGCGCGTTCCTCCTTCGGGAATGCGAACCCGATCTCGGTCTCGTCCTGGCTGAACGCGACGTACACGATCTGACCGACACGGAACTTCACGCGATCGCGCACCAGCACCTCGCTGCTGCGCGGCAACCGCGCTAGCACCGCTCGGACGTCGTCGACCATGACCACGCATACATCCTGACCTGTCGCCGCGACCGCTGAATCAGCGCCCAACAGCAAACCGCGGGACCTATTTCGTACAGTCCCGATGAGCGGTCGTCTCGCGGGAGTCGGCTTACTAGGACAGGCGCTGTCGCAGAGATGTCGGCCAGCCGAGTGGCGCGCAGGGACGCAGTGCAACCCGGCTTGTAGACCGAGAGCTGTGGCCCGATGGCGGGAGGATCCGTAGTGGTCGCTGGCCAGGGATTGCGCCGCAGTTGGTGGCGGACGAGTATTTGTGGCACCACCGGGCCATGTCGGAAATCCGAAGCGGACCGTGGAGCGGAGAAACCGACAGCCAGATGAGCGAACCCCCGGGTAGGAGGGCCGGAATGACGACAGCCACTACGTCAATGAGAAGCAGTGCGCCGGACTACGACGAGATCGTGCGGGTTGTTCACCTGTATAGCGACGCCTTCGGCGCGGGCAACATCAACATGTTCGAAGAGGCGTTCCACGAGGACGCCTGGATTTTCTACACCGACGCGGAAGGAAACCTCGTCAGGGGTTTGATCAGCGAGTGCTTTGAGGAGTGGTCGCAACCTGCCGGGGGCAAGGCTAACGGCCGGGTGATCTCTGTAACTCAAGCCGGCGGCATTGCGAATGTCCTACTCGGTTGGGACCGACCCGATGACATGGCGAACTCCTATGTCGATCTACACAATCTGATCCGACACGACGGTGTATGGAAGATCACGAACAAGACTGCGACGCATATCAGCAGAGCTGCCGGCGCTTGAAGGGCCGCTTTTGAGGTCAATGAACTTCCCAATGTTGATCCTCTAAGGGCCTGTTCTACGACGACACTCGTGGGATGCCGTGACCGATCTTCATGCCCGCGGTGGACGGCGCTTCGCCATTTGCTGCTTGCTACTCGGATGCTCTGCTGCATGCAAGACCAGCGCTTCGCGCCAGCCACCGCGAGTCGGGCGAGCCTGCTCAGCTGCCTGCACCGCCCTGGCCTGAAGGTTCCTCTCGCGGAGGTCGCGATGTCCGGTAGCCGGTCGGCTTGCGCGACGCTCTATTCGGTGTTGGCCCATGGGAATCCCCATCCAGTAGAAGGAAAGCGTCTACGGGATGGAATGCCCGCATCCCCTACAGTCGCCCAACGGCGCGCACTTGGACCTGCGGCGTAGCCGCTTCGACTTGAGGGGGAGGCGATTGGCGCCGGATGTCAGTGAATCGGATGGGTGCGCTCTCGCGAACTCCGGTATCGAACTGGCTCGGACTAGCGGTATGACGGGTGGCGACCCGACGCAAGATCACGATCGCAGCCGGGCCGTTGACCAGGGCCGGGACTCCCGCGGCGTATTCGCCAGTGAGCAGCGACCACGCGGTCCATGCTGCAGCGTTGGCCAGGACGAGCCAGTAGGTGGCGGAGGAGATGCCGTCGAGCTGCTTGGCGTGGATCGTCTGCACAACCTGGGGCAGGCTGATCACGCAGGAGAGGCCGGCCCCGAACCATCCGAGCAGCTCCGCAACCATCGCGCCACCTCCTCCCGCGCTCGAAGGTGACGCTACGTGCCTCGTCTTCCCGCGACATTCCCGGCGGCTTCCCTAAAATGTGGGCGCGGAGGGGCGCCATCGAGGTTGTGAGTTGCCGAGGGACGTCAGGCGAGACAGCGGTCGACGTCGAGCGGTTGACCGGCGGCGGCGAAGAGTTCCGCCGCCTCGTGCAACCGACGGCGCGCGGTTTCGGCATCACCCTCCGCGCGGTGCAGGTGCGCGCGAGCTTCGGCTATCGACGCTTGCCAGGCGGATCCCTTCCACAATGCGGCCGAGCGCTCGGCAATCGCCAGATGATGGCGGGCATCGTCTAGGTCGCCGGCGTCGGCACAGGCGATCGCGGCTGGCACGGCGAGCATGATCGAACAGAAAGGACACGCGTCCTCCTGACCGACAGTGGACATGGCTTGATCCACCACGGCACGGGCTGTTTCAATGTCCGGCGCGGCACGGATCATCGTTCCGTACACGCGCTGGAGCAGATGCAGAGCAGTTGCCGACCAGCGGGCTAGCGGCAGCGCCCGGCGAAGCAGCTGCTGAGCTTCCGCGCGGTCGCCCTGAGCGAGGCGCACTTCGGCAAGCCTCTGCAGGCTGTGCGCCTCTCCCGCGGTGGATCCGATGTCGTGGTGCAGCTCGGCGGCCTCGGTGAGCTCTGTTTCGGCAAGGGTCAGGTCACCGGAGAGGAGGGCCGCCTCGCCGCGCAGCGCGGTGGCGAAGGCGACGGCCCGCAGCGCCCCAGATCGCTGCGCCGACTCGCGCAGCCTGGCAGAGAGGACGAGTACCTCCTCGTACGGCGTCGGACCGTACAGCAGGTACTCCCCGACGCACAAGTGACTGTCGAACATCGCCCGTGCCAAGTCCGGCCGGTCGGCGCTGGCGCGGAGCTCTACCGCGAGCCGCGAGAACCACTCGCCACGCAGATGGGCGATCAATCCCTGCAGCGTGATGAGGTCGTAGAGTCTCCAATCGGCCAGATCGGCCAACGCAAGACGTCGACGTGCCTCATCGGCCGCAGCCTCCGCGGCTACCAGATCGCCTGTGAAATAGGCGAGGTTCCCCTGGGCAAGAAGCAGCGCGGCATCGTCGGCGGAGCCATCCGGCTCCAGTCCCTCCAGCGCTTCACCAGCGGTGGTGTAATCCCCGGCGAAGGTAGCGGCCCTTGCCAGCCGGGGCCGCAACCGCCGATGCTCAGCGGGATCGTCGGTGGCGGACAACGCCTCCCGGTACGCGGCGACCGCACCCGCATCCCCGGTGGCCATCAGCATGTCGGCACGCAATGCAAGCATCGGCCCGCGTTCCGGATCCCGGACATCGGTGCGTACAGCGTCAATTAATGACAGCGCATCACGGTACGCGCCGATGGCCGCCTCGGTTCGGGCGGCCTGCAGCAGGATCGGTGCGGCAGCACCGACATCGCCGGCCTGCAGCAGTTGGTGGGCGATCCGCGCTGGGGATGCGCTGAGGCCGTGCAGCGCCTCCGCGGCGCGACGATGCAAGGGGAGCAGACGGTGCGGCGGCAGCCCGTCGAGCAGGGCGTCGCGAACCAGCGAGTGCCGGAAGCGGTAGCCCGCTGCGATTCGCTCGATCACACCGCCGACGAGCGCCTCGTCAAGAAGCGCATAGGCCTGCGCCTCGCTGACGCCGGCTACAGCGACGTACTCGTCGGTGTCGAACTCAGCCCCCAACACCGCAACGTTGGTCAAGGCAGAGATGGCCCCGTCGCCGAGACCACGAAGCACGAGGGCACCGGTCGGAGCACCTCGATCGTCACCGGATGCGGCCGTGCGGGCCAGCTCGATCGCCGCGAAGGGGTTGCCGCCGGCAAGTTTCACGACGCGTTCCAGAACCACTTGGTCCTCGCCGACGGCCCGGTTCGCCAACCGCCGGATGTCTTCGTCGGGGAGCTGACCGAGATCGAGTGGCACCGACGTGCCACGACCGATCAGACTTCGACGCATCGCGTCCATGGCCGGTCGCAGCGGCCATGGACGGTGCGCGACGACAATCAGAATCCGCTCACCGACCGCGGCGCGTGACAGATAGTGCAATAGCCGCAGACTCGCCTCGTCGCCGTCGTGGGCATCGTCCACGATGAGCACCGCGCCCCCACCGGAGGCGGCAAGCCGTAACAGTTCGGCGGCACTCACGAACAGCCGCTGGTGACGGCTCTCACCTGCCCACTCAGGCGAGCTGCCCCGCAGCGCACCTTCGATCTCGGTTCGATACTCATCAGCCAAACCATCGAGCAGCGCCGGGCAGCGCCGACAGAGATCCGCGAGAGCTTCGAGGACCGGTGCATACGGCCAAGCACCCTCTAGAGCTGCGGCAGCGCCGACACCCACCCGCAGCCCACGCTCCTCCGCACGCCGGTCGAGCCACCGCAGCACGGCTGTCTTGCCGATGCCGGCAGGACCGGACACAAAGAGCGTCCGCCCCTGGCCGGCGCTAGCTGCGACGAGGAGCCGGTCGATCCGGCGCAGCTCGGCGTCGCGGCCGAAGAGAACCCTCACCGGGCGGCGCTGAGTCTCCGGAGCGCCGGATGCAAGCAACTCCGCCCGCAGTGAGGCCACCGCAGGGCCGGGGCTAACGCCCAGTTCGCGGCGAAGCGCCCGCTCCAGCCGTTCCAGCTGGCGCAGCGCGGCTCCTCGATTGCCGCCGTCAGCCAACTGCCGGGCGCAGGCCAGACTGGCTTCCTCATCGGCCGGGTCGGCTAGGGCGAGCTCGCCCCACCGCCCGGATCGCCGCAGCAGCTCTTGATGAAGCTGCCGCAACCGATCACGGGGAACCTCCAACCATGTCTCGTACGGGTCCCCAGGGAGGAGTTCACCGGCCCACCGGTCAGCAACGGCCGCCGCCGATGCGCGTCCCTCGGGATCCCGGTCCAGGGCAGCGATAGCTCGCTTGGCACTGCACTCGAACTCATCGATGTCGACGATCACGTGGGCGTCGGGAAACAGCGAAACGGTGTCCCCTGACAAGACCAGCGCGCCCGAGTCGCCAAGCGAACGGCGGGCAAAGTGCGCTGCCTTATGCAGCCGCGGGCCGGCATCCTCGATCGCAGTGCCAGGCCACAACGCATCGATCACTTGCTCCTTGTGCAGCATGTGGCGAGGCGCCAGCGCGAGCAGTTTGACAAGCGACGCCGCCTGTCGGCGGCGCCACTCCGTGGCAGGAATTGGCCGGCCGCCGACCCGGACGGCGAAGCCGCCCAGCAGGTCGATCTCGACGTTCATCGTTGGCTCCACAGCGAATGTAGAGGTCAGGCGGTCCGGGCGGCAATGCCATCGAAGCAATTGATCTTGACTTCGGTATCCGAGGAGACCGGATGGATTCCGTGCACTGCAGGAGCCAACGCCCGAATGGCCTCCACGTCATCCGCCATTACAGAGGAGAGCCCGCGGAGCAGCTGTTGCGCTTCGGTCAAGTCCCACTGATGCGAAGCGAGCCGGTCAACGATCGGGTGCATCGGCAACGCGAGGCGGTCACGTTCGGCCTGATAGCGGCAGAGGCCGATCCGCATTGCGTGGTCCGAGGCGGCACTTGTGATGACGGCCCGAGCCAACAATTCGGCGTCGCGGAACGCGTCGGTCATTCCGTATGTGGACAGCGGGTCCTTCCACCACCCGGCATCCCCGACCAGCGCCCAGCCCGGCCCGTGCGGCCGCCGCAATCGGGCGGGCAGACCGCGGAAGAATCGGATGGGCCCCAGCGGCGCGGTTGAGGTGAGCTCGGCGAGCTGGCAATCGAGGCGTGTCAGGAGGTCGCGTGCCGCGTCGAGTGGGCGGCTGTGGCGCATCCGCGCCGCGAAGACCGCCGCCGGGCCGGCGGCGAATACGCAGGCCAGGCCGTCGTTCGTTGGGATCACGCCAGCCGAGAGCCCGTCGCCGTAGTACCAGTGGTAGCCGTCTAGGTTCGTTGCGGGCCAGTATCCATAGACGTAAGCCGCGGCATGGTTGCCGGCGACAACGGTGGGAGCCTCCACCTGCCTGGCCGCAAGCGAGTAGCGGCCGTCAGCACCCACAACAAGCGCCGCGCGTTCGGTCCAAGTCGTGCCAAAGTGGTCACGGACGACAACACCAACAACACGCCCCGCGCGATCGTGAACGACGTCGCTCATCGCCAGTCCGAAGTCGAACCTCGCGCCGGCCTCCTCGGCGGCCTCGACCAGCAGAGCGTCAAGGACAGTTCGCCGCGGAGCGTAAAGGGCGTCCACGCCGGCGTACGGCTTCAATGTGACAGGCATGGAGTCATGGCCATAGTGGAACGTGACACCACGGACCTGCGGCGCCCCACTGGCCGCTACCCGAGGCAGCAAACCCCAGCGCTGCAGCTGCAGGACTCCGCCGCGCATGAGGGCGTGGGTGGACACCGTGTCGGCGCCGCGGCGCGATCGCTCCACGACCAACACCCGTACGCCGGCGCGAGCCAGCAGCAGGGCCGTGGACGCGCCGGCCACCCGGCCGCCAATGATGATCACATCCCAACTGCGACCGTGATCAACGGGTGCTGACATCGATCTGCACATCGGTGCCGTTGAGCAGCACATCGTAGACAGCGGAACGGCGTCGGGACTGCTCGACGAGCGCCCTCAGCTGTTCCGGCGACGCATCACCTTCCACGTCGAAGTGCACACGGATCTGCCGATAGCCGTTTCGAACAACGTCGGAGAGCCCGAGAATGCCGAGCAGGTCGATGTCACCCTCGACGGTCGACGAGACCCTCCGCAGGGTGATGCCACGGGCGGCGGCAATGTTCGCAAGGCCCGAGGTGATGCAAGCCGCGATGGCATGCAGCAAGAACTCGACCGGTGTGGGAGCTTGGTTCGATCCCACGAGGACCGCTGGATGATCAGCGTCGTAGCTGAACGGAACCAGGCGGGATGTATCCTCTTGTCCGGCCCCGTAAAAGCCTTGAATTGTTGAGCGGTTGTGGGTACCGCTGATCCATTCGTTCGTCGCGCGGAACTGGAACTGGGCGACCTCCGGCGCACCCTTGACCACGTTGAGAGTGGCGAACAAGGTCGGGACGTCGACGCCATTGCGAGGAGGTCGCTGAACCGTTGCTGTGGTCATGAAAGGAACTCCATTCAGTGGTGGACCATGACAGCGGTCACGCTAGAAGGGCCACCTTCCCTGTGCCTTCCCTCATTCCTCCGCTGTCGTGCAAATGCGGAAGTCTCCATTGGAACGCCACTAGAGAATCCGCTCTGGGCAACACTTCCATCGAGCCCCACCGGGGTTCACCCGACGATTAGGTTTGCAGCCTCCGCCCTCCAGCGCTTCGTTTACATGACCGGACAGCGGCGACGGGCGTTTCGTAACGCCCGGCTGGCAGGCAGCTGGAACAGCTGGGCCGATATCCCGATGGCCGAGATCGTGGCAGAGGACGGCTGCCTCGCCTTCGCCGCGACGGTTTC
>JBJMIR010000125.1:0-7884 GCA_045806785.1 Propionibacteriaceae bacterium
AAGCGGGAAGGACGACTGTTGCGGTGATTGGTGTGGGCGCCTCAGGCGCAGCCCATTGTCGAAGTTCAGACACTCCTCAGATCCTAGGCGCCAGCCGCCACCAACAACCGACTTGTCAGACTCTCAGCTGCCTATAGCCCGCTGAGAGGCTGACAAGTCGGTAAATGGGGGGTCAGTTCTCGCCGAGCTGGACGTTCACGAGTTCGTTGACCTTCTTCTGTGCCTTGGCCTGCTTCTTCGCTTCCTTCTTGGCCTCCTTGGCTGCCTTGGCTGCGGCCTCCTGTGCCTCATCGGCCGTCTGGGCTGCCACCGCCTTGGCCTCCTTCAGCTGCCTGCCCGCCTGCTTTTGCAGCTTGCGCGAGGAGTAAGTGAGAGCCTCGACGAGCGCAGCACCAGTGGCGACGGCAGCTTCGGCCAACTCAGTTGCAGTATCGGCAACTTCGCTGCTGCCCTTGGTCAGCTTCTTGGAGGCCTTGCGCGTTTCCTTGGCGATCACCTCTCCGCCCTTCCTGGCGCGCCAGACCAGGCTTGGTTTGCCTTCGGTGTCTTGCGCGGCGAGGAGCACACCGCCAAGCAGGCTCACGTTCTTGAGGAAATGACTGCGGTCCTGGGACCGCGCTTCAGGGTCTTGCACTGTCCAGAAAGGATGCTTGGCGATCGTGCTTGGGATCAGGGAGCCGGCCAGCAGCAAAGCTCCCAGACGCCGGCCCTTGCCGGTAGCCAGGGCAAGACCGCCCGTCACCTGAGTGATGCCATTGATGCGCACCAGCGTGACGGTGTTCTCAGGCACGTACCCGGATACCTGCTCGGGCGTGTATTCCTTCACAAGCGGTACGACACGATCAACGAGGGGCTCGGCTGCTGGGACAAGCGATTCGGGATCACGGATGGCCTTGATCCCGGCCGCGACGAAGTAGGAGGCCAGCATGGTGCGAGGGATAGCGCGCAGCAAGGTCATGGGTTATTCCTACCCTGACTGAGCCGCTTCAGCCCAACAGGGGGGCCACTTCTCGAAAAAGTGGTCGCATACGACCACTCTCGCGGCAGGTTTGGTCAGAAGCCGCAGATACGCTCGAATCTATGTGCGGACGCTATGCATCCTCCGCCAGGCCCCAGGACCTGATGGAGGAGTTCGAGGTCGACGATCTCTTCGACGGTCTCCCGGGGCCGGACTACAACGTCGCCCCGACTGTCGCCGTGCCAGCCATCTTCGAGCGCCGCAACAGGGACACTGGCGAGGTGAGGCGCCGGCTGGCTCCGCTGACCTGGGGTCTGGTGCCATCATGGGCAAAGGACCCGTCGATCGGTTCGCGGATGATCAATGCCCGAGTGGAAACGGTGGGGGAAAAGCCCGCTTTCAAGCGGGCCTTCAGCGCGCGCCGCTGCATCTTGCCGGCGGACGGCTTCTATGAGTGGTACGCGGCTGAGCCGCTGCCGGGCGCCTCCGCCGGGCGAGGCAAAGGCAAGCCACGCAAGCAGCCGTTCTTCATCCATCGATCCGATGGCGAGCGGCTCGTGATGGCGGGCGTTTACGAGATCTGGCGCGATCCGCGCAAACCTCCAGAGGACGAGGACGCCTGGCTGCGCACCTGCTCGGTAATCACCACACAGGCAACCGACGCTGCCGGGCACATTCATGATCGGATGCCGATGGTGATCACCCGTGAGGCCATTGATGCATGGTTGGATCCGGAGATCACAGATCCCAAGCAGGCATTAGAGCTTCTCGAGGTTACCGAGGCCTCGGCCCTGGAGGCGTACGCGGTTTCCACTGACGTCAATAGCGTTGAAAACAACAATCCATCACTCGTCGAGCCTCTTGCTGTCGAACCGGAGCAACAGCATGATCAAGAGACGCTGATCTGATCATGGCGACGACCGTCGTACCGGTGGAAACACCTCAAGGGCCGGGCCGGTTGTTCCTCGATCTTGCTGAGCAACCAAGCACGATTCTGGTCCTGGGCCACGGCGCCGGTGGTGGCGTCGGGGCTGCTGATCTTGAACTGCTGGCCGCCGCCTTGCCGCAACTCGGTACGAGCGTGGTGCGGTTCGAGCAGCCGTGGCGTACTGCGGGGCGCAAGGTGGGCGCACCACCGCCGCGGCTGGACGAGGCCTGGATTGCAGCCCTGGAGTGGCTCACGGGGGAGGAGTGGGGCCGCCATCCACTTGTTGTCGGCGGTCGTAGTGCCGGAGCTCGGGTCGCTTGCCGTACGGCTTCGGAGACGAATCCTGCAGCCATTGTGTGCCTGGCGTTTCCCTTGCACCGTCCCGGCCGTCCCGACGATTCCCGGCTGGCCGAATTGCTAGCGCCCACCATGCCACGGCTGGTCCTGCAGGGCAGTAAGGACAGCTTCGGCACTTCGGAGGAAATCCGCGCTGCCATCGGAGGGTCCCCGGAAGGGATCACCGTCGTGGAGCTGCCCGGAGCGGACCACGCTCTCCGGATCGCGCGCCGCCGTGCTAAGGAGGAGGGAGCGGACAACGCTTTTCCGTCCGCGAGCGACGACGCAGTAGGCGGCGACAAAGCGCGATCCGCTGCGAGCGGAGCGAGCAATCCAACACTGACCATCGTCACCGAGGTAAGCCGATTCATCGCCGCCGTGGTGGGAATAACGACCTCATGACCGCGTTGCATATCACATGCCCCTGTTGGTGGACGGTTTCGACGTTCAGTCAAGCCTGCGCACCTCGCCAGTACTCTCGTACGTGATGAGTATTCCTAGCGCCTCCAGTGGCGCCGCTGCATCAGTGCCGGATAGTGACGCTGGCCATGGTGAGACAGCCGACGAACGACACGAGCGGTTCGAGCAAGATGCATTGCAGTACCTCGATCAGCTCTATGCCGCCGCACTGCGCATGACCCGCAACCCGGCCGACGCCGAAGACGTCGTCCAGGAGACGTACGCCAAGGCGTACGCGTCGTTCCACCAGTTCACCCCGGGCACGAATCTCAAGGCGTGGCTGTATCGGATCCTGACCAACACCTACATCAACTCCTATCGGAAGAGACAGCGTGAGCCACAGCTGTCCGATGGCGAGAACGTGGAGGACTGGCAACTTGCCAGAGCTGAGTCGCACACCTCGAGTGGGCTGAAGTCCGCGGAGATGGTGGCGCTGGAGAACTTGCCGGACACTGATGTCAAGGAAGCGCTGCAACAGCTCGCTCCTGACTTCCGGCTGGCGGTCTATCTAGCCGACGTGGAAGGCTTCTCGTACAAGGAGATCGCCGAAATCATGGGCACCCCCATCGGGACCGTGATGTCGCGACTCAATCGCGGCAGGACCCAGCTGCGCAATCTGTTGGCCGACTATGCCCGGGAGCGGGGCATCAAGCGAGCGGAGGCGAGCAGGACATGAACGTCGAACGACCCGAGGACGCATCGCTCGACGACTGTGAGCACGTACTGGAACGCGTGTATCAGTTCTTGGACAACGAGGTTGACGACGCCACCGGTGATGCCATCCGACATCACCTCTCCATGTGCGAACCCTGCCTCGAAAGATTCGATGTCGAGGAGGCGGTCAAGTCGTTGGTTCACCGGTGCTGTGGCGGCGATGTTGCACCGAGCTACCTTCGTGCGAAGATCGTCTCCCAGCTGACAGTGATCCGTAAGACGCTCTGACGCTGAAGGCCTGAACAACAACCCCACGCTGCTCTGCGTGGGGTTGTTGTGTCTGATGGGCTAGCGACCCTCAGGCGTTGGGACGCTTGCCATGGTTCGCGCTCTTCTTCCTGCGGGCGCGGCGCTTACGGGCACTCTTGGCCATCTGAGCCTCCTTTTTGATTGCCTCTCGCATTCGCTCGCTCGGTGCGATCCGGCTTCAAGGCCGAGCGATGTTGCGAGCAACCGTAGATTTTACGACATGCCCTCCATGTCGGAGATCATCTCCGAGCACACCGACCTTTCCGAGCCCGACCATCATTGGCTGAAACTGCTGGTCTCGGAATGGCAGCTGCTCGCCGATCTCAGCTTCTCTGACCTGGTCCTCTGGGTACGCGACCATGATCCGAACGTCTTCTGGGCCGCGGCGCAGATCCGTCCTTTCACCGGCGCGACTTCGCTGTTCGATGACGTGGTCGGCGAGCTGATCGCCTATTCGCCCGAGCACTTGGTATCGGAGGCCTTCCTCAGCGGCGAAATCGTCCAAACCAGCGAACGTAAGCTGCACGCTGGACTGCCTGTTCAGACACATGCCATCCCGGTCAAGGTCGATGATCATGTGGTCGCAGTCGTCGAGCAGCTCACAAGCCAACTTGCCGTACGCGGTGCGCCAAGCTCATTGGAGAAGGCTTACCTGGAAGCGGCAGGAGACCTAGCCAAGATGATCACGGTCGGCGCCTTTCCGATTCCTAGCGATGCGACCCATCCGGCTTTCAGCCCGCGCGTCGGTGACGGATTCATCCGCCTGGATGCTGGCGGCGATGTGACCTACGCCAGTCCCAATGCACTGAGTGCCTATCGGCGGCTCGGTCTGCGTGGCGACCTCGTCGGCGAGCAGCTGGGCAGTCTGACCGCGGAGCTGCTGCCGGCCGGACCCGATCCGGTAGATGAGTCAGTCCAGTCGATCTTGTCGGGTCGGATGGCACGCCGGACCGAGCTGGTGTCGGGCGAGGCGCATCTGATGGTTCGGGTACTGCCGCTGGTCGACGGCGGCGAACGCGTCGGCACAATCGTGCTCTGCCGGGATGTAAGCGACCTGCGGAGCAAAGAGCGCGAGCTGGTCACCAAAGACGCCACCATCCGCGAGATTCACCATCGGGTCAAGAACAACCTGCAAACCGTGGCAGCGCTGCTGCGCATGCAGGCGCGCCGAATCGAATCGTCGGAAGCCAGGGTTGCGCTGACTGACGCCATGTCTCGGGTTGCTTCCATCGCCGTCGTGCACGAGACGCTGTCGCAAGCCTTCGATGAGATCGTCGAGTTCGACCGGGTTGCCGACGAGCTGCTCCAGACGGTCGGTGACGTCGCCGCCTCTTGGGGTGAGGTTTCGGCGGTTCGTAACGGCAGCTTCGGCCTGCTGCCGGCCGATGTGGCCACCAGTCTGGCGATGATCATCAGTGAGCTCTGCCAGAACGCCGTCGAACATGGCCTTGCTGAGCAGTCCGGTGAGGTACGCGTTATCCCAAGTCGGTTCGACGGTCGGCTGCGAATGGAGATCAGCGACGACGGGCGAGGGCTTCCACAAGGTTTCGATTGGCGTACGTCACGGAGTCTTGGGCTGTCCATCGTCAACACGCTGGTTGCCGAGATGGAAGGTTCATTCCAGCTCGGACCACGGCAGGCAGGCCCGGGGACCCGGGCAGTGGTGGAGATTCCACTCTGATCCGTACGCCAGGGCAGCTGGTTCCGCTTCGAATTATTAGCTCGTCGTTTTATCCACAGTCGATCCAATGAAGACCGCTGTTGAGCGCGGATGGAGTAGCCCAACCAGAGCTCCGATGGCCATGACAGCCAGTACCACTGTCACCCAGGTCGTGCTGCCACCGACGAAGCTCCAAGCCAGCGGCAACAAGATCAGCTGGGTGGCGACCGCCGGTCCTCTGCTCCACCTTCTACCGAGGAACACCCCGCGGGCTACCAGTAGGAGCACGACGCCGAACAAGGCCATCAGTATCGTCACTCCGACTCCCACAACAGCACGCGACTGCTGGACTTGTCCGACCTCGAGCACGGCGTACACGAGTGCAATGAGCGCCTCCAGCGCCAACAGGACTGCTGCTACCAGGATGGTGGGCGGCCGTCGACCGCGTGAAGCTTGAGTATGTGACTTAGTCATAGAAGGTGTTTTGCACCGTCAGAAGCGGGTAGAAGCCGGTACAAGGTCCCGCAGACCATAACTGAAGCGAAATGTGAGCCACCGAACGCTCGAAAGTCTTGTATTGCGTCTCGATACTTGAAAGTCTTGGGGGCGCGAGTCAAGGCTCAGTGTAGAGGACTCGTGGCTTCCCCATACTGCGGGGTCCTGTGCAGGACCCGGAGCAACCAGGTTAGGAGTGTAACGCCATGGATTGGCGCCATAAGGCCGCCTGTCTGGAAGAGGACCCGGAGCTGTTCTTTCCGATCGGCAATACCGGACCGGCCCTCCTCCAGATAGAGGAGGCCAAGCAGGTCTGCCGGCGATGCGAGGTCAGGGACGCATGCCTGCAGTGGGCGCTGGAAGCGGGTCAGGATCATGGTGTCTGGGGCGGTCTGAGCGAAGATGAGCGGCGAGCGTTGAAGCGCCGCGCCGCACGCGCGCGCATCCGCACCGCATAGCCTTCGTCCAGCAGCAAGCAACGCCGGGGAAGTTCCCCGGCGTTTTGCATGCCATCACCTGGATGCGCACGTAGAAGCCATGAGCCTATCGAACGGAACATCTTTTGGTCTGCCCGCCCCTACTCGGTTAGCTCCTCGAGGATGTGTGCCAGCTCTTCGTCATGCGCGGCTTCGGCCTCAGCCTGCTGCTTGACACGGCGGAGGAATGTTTTGGTGCGCTCCTCCTTCGGGTTGAGCAGTACGTCCTTAGGCGAGCCCTCCTCGACCACTACACCTTGATCCATGAAAACCACGCGATCGGCGACCTCACGGGCAAAACCCATCTCATGGGTGACAACGATCATGGTCGTACCCTCGTTGGCGAGACTGCGCATGACGCCCAGGACTTCACCCACCAGCTCCGGGTCGAGCGCCGACGTGGGCTCATCGAAGAGCATCAGCTCCGGCTTCATGGCCAAAGCTCGCGCTATGGCGACCCGCTGCTGCTGCCCACCGGAGAGCTGCGACGGATAGTACCTGGCCCGGTCTGCGAGGCCGACCATCTCTAAGAGCTCGAGCGCCTCCTTCTTGACACTGTCCTTGGACTGCCGCTTGACCTTGACCGGCGCTTCCATCACGTTCTCGAGGGCGGTCATGTGCGGGAAGAGGTTGAAGCGCTGGAAGACCATGCCAATCCGAGATCGCTGTCGTGCGATGTCTTTGTCTTTGCGCGTGTGCAGCTTGCCCTTGCGGTCCTCGATGCCGATCAACTCGCCCCCCACCCAGATCCGGCCTCCGGTCAGGCTCTCCATCTGGTTGATCAGGCGTAAGAACGTGGTCTTGCCTGATCCGCTGGGGCCCAGCAGGCATACGACTTCCTTGGCGTCCACAGCGAGGTCAATCCCCTTCAGCACCTCGTTGGTACCGAACGCCTTGGTGACATTGACGGCGCGTACCAGATGGTCGGCCTCGGTCGATGTGGCAGTCACTTCGCTCCTCCGATCGCCAGGCCCTTGGCGGCCTCGTCCTTGTCCGCGCTCACCTGGGTGCCGAAGCCGCGGCCGAACCTCTTCTCGAGGTACGCCTGGCCAACCATCATGACGCTGGAGGCAATGAGGTAATAGAGCGTGGCGGCGACCAGAATCGGAAAGACCTGGAAGGTACGCGCGCCGATGGCCTGCAGCTGGAAGAACAGCTCGGTGGTGACCGGAATCGCCAGCAGCAGCGAGGTGTCCTTCAGCATGGCAATGGTCTCATTGCCCGTCGGCGGCACGATTACCCGCATCGCCTGGGGCAGCACGACGCGGCGCATCGCCTTGCCACGGCTCATTCCGAGTGCCTGCGCGGCCTCCATCTGACCCTTGTCCACACTGAGGATGCCGGCACGCGCAATCTCGGCCATGTACGCGGCTTCGGAGGCGGCCAAGCCGATCACCCCGCCGATGAGGCCGACGAAGATCGCGTTGGCGTCAAAGGTGGCAATGCGCCAGTCACCGGACAAGCCCAGCCATTCGATGATCTTCCAGTCGAACGGCACCCCGATAGACAGGCCCGTCGTGAAGAGGACGCCGAGCGCTCCCATGATCGTGAGCAACACATAGCGAGGAATGGCCCGGAAGAACCACGTATAGACCCACGACACTCCTTT
>JBJMIR010000126.1:0-4766 GCA_045806785.1 Propionibacteriaceae bacterium
GCTAGAGCGCTCGGCAAGTACCGTCAGCGCTCAAAAGTTAGGTGGCGATTCCCCGAATGGGCGCGTGACCGGCGAGGAATCGTGGTCTGCTGGTGATGGCCGATAGTGGAAGTGTCTCAGCCTGAGTTCACCCGTCAGGCCGACCGGCCGCAGCTCGTCCACCACGTGCTCCGGACCAGCCGCCGTTTCAGGCCTGATCGAATTTGAGCTCGCGACAGTTACAGCCGCTGGCACGAGTGGATCTGCTGTGTCGGGTAGGCGTCGGCTTCATCTATATGCCTCGCAGCTGACCGGCGATCGGACAGTGAAACGAGTTTCGGGCAGCGAGCCCGACCCGGTTCAGGTGGTTAATAACGATGCCCCAGGCTTTGATTAGGGAGGTCTCGGTGTAGGGCACGTCGAGGGTTCGGCAGTGCTCTTGGACCAGCCGGCGGGCCTTGTGCAGGTGGGGCCGGGGCATGCTGGGGAACAGGTGGTGCTCGATCTGGTAGTTGAGGCCGCCCATCAAGATCGTCGCCCACCAGCCGCCGGACACGTTCCGCGACGTCCGTACCTGCTTGCTGAAGAAGTCCAGCTTGGCCTCGCGCGGGACGATAGGCATGCCGACGTGGTTGGGGGCGAAGGTGGCTCCCATGTACAAGCCGAATACGGCGAGCTGGACTCCGAGGAAGGCGAAGGCCATGCCCAGTGGCAGCAGCCAGAACATGATCGCCAGGTAGACGGCGAACCGGCCCCCGAGCAGTCCCAGCTCCAGCCAGCGGCCCTCCACCTCCCGCCGGTTGAGCAGCCCGCGAATCGAGCTCAGATGCAGGTTGAGCCCCTCGAGGAGTAATAGCGGGAAGAAGAAGTAGCCCTGACGGCGGGTGAGCCACGCCATTAAACCTGTACGGGTTACCACGCTCTCCTCATGGAATGAGATTGCGCCGGCACCGATGTCGGGGTCTTTGGCGATCTTGTTGGGGTTGGCGTGGTGGCGGGTGTGCTTGTTCATCCACCACGAGTAGCTGATCCCGACGAATAAGGTCGCCAGCACCCGGCCGATACGGTCGTTTGCGGGTCCGGATGCCAGGATCTGCCGGTGCGACGCCTCGTGGCCGAGGAATGCGAATTGGGTGAAGATCAGGCCGAGGGCGCCAGCGATTAGCAGGACGAGCCATGAGTTGCTCAAGAGAATTAATCCGGTCACAGCACCCCCCAAAGCGAGCACCAGACCGCTGAACAGCAGCGCGTAAAACCAGCGTGTTCGATCTTGGAGATTGAGCTTTCGGGTGGCCTGAGCCAACGCCGTGTACGTGTGACTAGGCCTATGCTCAGCCCGGGGTTTGGCATGTGAGGCGCGGATTCCGGAAGTTGGCATCGTTGATCCTGGGTTGGGTGAGAGGGGTGGCTGAAGATGGATCTAGGTGAAGGTATTGAGCAATCAACCGACTGCGACGAATCGGACGATGGAGAACGCCACCGCGAGACGGCCGCGACCACTGCTGTGTATGTGACGAACGCCCGGATGAGTCCGACGATGCGGCGGCCGCGCTAAGAATGCTGTGTTGGCCGAGCTGCGTATCGCTCTGCCGGTTCGCTTGGTAGGTGAATGCAGGCGAGAACTGGGCCCGGCGCCGCCGACGAAGGGCGGGCTGGCCAGGGCAGGTACGCAGATCACTGTGGTCTGGCACCCGGCCAGGGCCAACGTCCACCGACGACCGCTGCGTTCCGCCGACGATGCGAACGCCGACCGTCGCAGCAGAATCATGGCCTCCGTGTCGCCACTGATCAGTCGGACTAGGAGGGGGCCGGCCTCTGACCGGGCGCCTTCGTTCACCATGTCAGCGGCCCCGGTCACGACGGCGAACCCGAGCACCCACGCCAATACGACGGGGCCTGGAGGGCATCTCGTGCTCAGGCAGACCGACCTCGGTGGTGACACCGGCGGACTCGTCTCGGGTGGCGTCACCGTATCGGTCAGAAGCAGTTCCGCGCTGACTTAGATGGGTCACGTTGGACCTGAGCCGCTGTAAGCGGCGGAGGTTGGCGAGGTTGTTGCCGGCGCGGCGCGGATCCGGCGTTGCTGGCGGTATTCACGCCAGGTGAGGGCAACGATGACCGCGTCGAATAGGGTGAGCGCGATCAGGCCGGCCGTAGGGCTGAGTGCTATCCGGTACAGCTGGTAGGAAATGAAGAGCAGCAGTACAGCGATCGTCCACGGATACGCCCAAAGCTTGTTGGCTAGCAGTGCTGTGACAAGTGCCACCTTCACGATCCCGTGAATCAGGAGATAGGCGGCACCGAAGAGGACGGCGCTGCCGGTCAGACCGTTGGCGGTGTGCAGCAGACGGGTGGCGATGAAGTCTCCGGGGTCCTCAGACAGCTCTCCTTGGGTTAGCGCGGCGAGCACATGGTGGATCCGGTCCGGTGTCAGAAAGAGCAACAGCAGGCCGCCGACGATCTCGAGCGCGCCGTTGAGGCCCTTGCCGATGATGCCGATCTCGAACACTCGATCTAGCCCGTTTTGAGGTCTGAACAGGTGGCTTCCCTCTGAGCGCGGATTGGCCGTGATGGCGTCGACATCGACGTCGATGGGTGTTGTGGCTGCAATGACCTGGGGGGTCCTGGTGGACAGGGTGGGCTCCTTCTGAACCAGCTGATGATGCTGTGGACTCTGCCGAGGTTAGGCAGCGGCAATGAAGAGTTCGTTAAGACATGACCGAGGCCAGGGGCGGTCAAGAGGGCAAACCAGGACCAAATCAGGGGCTTGATTGGTGCCGCACGTGGAAGACCGCTGGGCCGGTTTCTACAGTGGCTACGCCGAGGGGTCCGCTCGGCTGCCTGGTGGGGAGCAGGACTGTGGCCGTCATTGCCTGGCTGTGGTCGCAAGGGCTGGGCTGCGGGTGTCCGAAGGTTTGGTGGGTGCCTGCGTGGCAGAGCCGCAGTTCGCCATCGGCTGCGTTGACGGTGGCCTCGACAAGGGAGAGTCCGAGCCCGAACCCGGCCCGGGATCGGGCTCTGTCTGAGCGTGAAAATCGCCGGGTGGCGTTGGCAAGCATCTCCGCGTCCATACCGTCGCCCGCGTCGACCACCAGGAGGCGGGCGATGCCTGCTGTGTGGTTGACGGTAATGGTGATGGGTGGCTGCCCGTGCAAGGCGGCGTTGTCGAGGAGG
Source organism: Propionibacteriaceae bacterium (assembly GCA_045806785.1). Lineage (GTDB taxonomy): Bacteria > Actinomycetota > Actinomycetes > Propionibacteriales > Propionibacteriaceae > Microlunatus. The sequence goes on from JBJMIR010000126.1 coordinate 3,154, forward strand.
TTGCCGAGGATTTGGTTGACCTGGGTGAGTCCGATGTTGACGTATACGGGGCCGAAGGTATGCACCGCAATGGGATGGTTGGCATGGCCGTTACCGTCGCCGGTGGCGAGCGCGTTGCGTCGCGATGCTTCTTGCTCAGCCGCGTCCGCCAAGTCAGTGCGCTCAGCGTTCTGGTTCGTGGCTTCAGCCGCGCCGATCCGCAGCAGCTGGTCCGCGAGTCGTGTGAGCCGGACGAGGTCGGTTTCGATCTCGGCGAGCACGGCCTCGTGCTCGGCGGCAGTCCGTGGCCGTCGGAGCGCCAGCTGGACCCGGGTCTTTAGCAGAGTCAGGGGAGTGCGGAGTTCGTGACTGGCATCGTTGACGAAGCGCCGCTCCGTCTCCAGCGCGTTCTCCAGGGCGTCGAGAGTGGCGTTCAGCGTGTGGCCAAGTCGAGTGACCTCGTCATCGCGGTTCGGCGGCACATCGAGCCGGACTCCGGTATCGCCGGCGATAATGCCGACGGCCTGGATCCGGTAGCGCTCGACAGGTCGCAACGCGAGCCGGGCCAGCCGCTCACCCACAACCGCCGTCACGAGAAGAGCTCCGATCCCGGCGACGGACAGTTGAACAAGAAGCTCCAACAAAGCCTCATCGCGGTGATCGCGGCGGACCGCGACGACCAGCACGGCCGCTCGCTGGTCGCCAGCATGTGGGAGTGGGACGGCGTACGCTCGCAGAGGTCGGTTGTTGATCGGCAGCAGCGGACCGATGTCTTGCCGTACCGGGCTTTTCAGCGCCTTATGGGCCGCCGCAGGAGTGATAAGGCTGTCTGCGGTCAACGACCGGCTGTGTGCGAGCACCTGCCCTGCCCGGTCCAGCACCTGGTAAGCCTCGGTGCCCGCCAGGGCCGGGGCGTCGGCGGCCAGCTGCCCACCGGGTGTGACGAACGGTTTAAGACGATGAGACAGCTCAGTCAAGTCCTCGTTCACCTGGCGGTCCAAAGCGAACGCGACTCGCCAGTACACGAAACTGCCAGCCGCGGCCAAGACCAGCAGCATGGTTGCGGAGAAGCCGGCCACCAGCCGGACGCGAAGCGGAAACTGGGTCGCCCGCGCGGAGATCCGGCTCATCCGCTGTCGTGGTCGAGCCGGTAGCCGGCGCCGCGCAAGGTCGTGATGGTGTGAGTGCCGAAGGGCCTGTCGATCTTGGCGCGCAGGCCCGCGATATGGACGTCGATGACGTTGCTGCGAAGGTCGGTCTCGCCATCCCACACCTCGTCAAGGATGTTCGACCGGGTCACAAGCCGACCGGCTCGTTGCATGAGCAGGTGCAAAATGTCGAACTCGCGTGCTGATAGCTCAATCTCCACGCCCTGTCGACTGGTCCGTCGCGCCCCTGGGTCCAGCAGCAGATCGTCGACCCTCAGCGCCTCGTCATCTTCCTCACCACTGGCGCGTCGGTGAAGGGCCCGGAGCCGCGCCAGGAGCTCGTCCAGGTCGAACGGTTTTACCAGATAGTCATCGGCTCCGGCGTCCAGTCCGCCGACCCGGTCGGCGATAGCGGACCGAGCGGTGAGCATGAGCACCGGCGTCCGAACTCCAACCTGTCGGAGCCGGCGACACACCGTGAGTCCG
>JBJMIR010000127.1:0-14973 GCA_045806785.1 Propionibacteriaceae bacterium
CGAGGAGCAGGCGACCGACGAGGAACCCACTCAAGACGAGGAGCAGGCGACCGACGAGGAACCCACTCAAGACGAGGAGCAGGCGACCGACGAGGAACCCACTCAAGACGAGGAGCAGGCGGCCGACGAGGAACCCACTCAACCGAGGAGCAGGCGGACACGGGGAGGCCGCGGTCGCTCGTGACGCGTGCTAGTTACTCCACGTCAACCGCGTGGCTGTTACGGCGCAACGGTTCACCGTTGGCGTTGAACGTGGCAGCCTGAGCGTTGCCCGCTCGGTAGGGAATGAGAAACGCCCCGGAGGAAATTTCCGGGGCGTTTCGTGTGGCTAGATCACAGTTTGGCGTCGCGTGCCAGGCAACCATCGTCCGACCGCGACTCCGACGGGAAAGGCGAGGGAACACGCCGGGACGAGCAGGTCATCGATGTCGAGTACCCGACACGTCCTAAGTATGCCTGCCTGGCCCGGACCTGGTCGGTAGGCTGCGCAGGCAGGCCCAGCGGCGATGCCTATCCCCACATGGCGTCGACTGCCGCCGCTGGGTACAACTGCGGTTGAGGCTGGCTGCTGGCCGCGATCTTGGATGTGTTGTCGGCGATGCGAAACAGCATGACGATGCCTCGAGGAACAGCCTGGTTAGCACGATCTTGATATCGCCTCCTCCGGGTTGGGCACTAAAAGGTATCGTCATGTTCTCTCGGATTCCGGGTCGTTGATGTGCACGGTCTGCCCGTGGTTGTTCCGGTAGGCGATGGGTTGACCGTCAATCAGCGCGTGGACCACGGCTATGCACTGGTCCGCGATCTGCTGCACCTGTTCCTCGGTTTCAGCATTGACCGTGACGCTGATCTTGATCGTGCGCCGCATGTTCTCTTCACCTCCTTCTGATCTCGATCCAATCTGTCTGGAAGTTGATCTTGATATCGCCTCCCCTCTGCAAACGGTTTGCTAACGGACCCGTTAGCACAGGTTTGGACAGGATGGCATGGCGAGACCTCGAGGTAGGGGTGAAACGCCTAGTTAAAGCCGGTTTTGCTGGACTGGCCGCTACTTACCGGAACGGAGGTCGCCGGATACTAACTCCCCCGGAGCCTCACCCTTGGACTGTTCGAAGGCCAAAGCTTGCTCAAGAATCGCGACGGCGGCCGCTGCGTCGATCAACTTCCGTTGCACCCTGACTCGCTTGCCGGTCTCGGAAAGGCGCCGCGAGGCCGTAATGGTGGTGAGTCGCTCGTCCACCAGCCGCACCGGCACGTCGATCGCCGCAGCTAGCCCGGCAGCATGCTCACGTGCCTTCCGCGCCGCCGGCCCCTCGCTCCCACTCAAGCTTCGGGGAAAGCCGACCAGCACCTCGATCGGGCCATATTCATTGATTACCGCGATCAGCTCATCAATCTCAGCTTCACCCGCTGGAACAGTGCTCACCGGATAAGCCAGCACAGCGTCCCGGTCGCATGCAGCCACCCCAATCCGTGCGTCACCCCAGTCGAGCGCCAGTCGTACGCCCTGTCGCATGTGCCGTTGATCCCCTACTAACCGCTGTGAATTTGGCCGAGCTGTACCCAGGTTGCTTGCGCTGTACATGGCATGCACGCCATCTACAGCCTCAACATCCCACCAGCGTGGGATCCCGCTGTCCCGAAGTCGAGATAAGAGCGGCCTCAGGATGACTGCACTGTGCGCCCGATGGCGTACTCCACCGCCTTGAGGGCGTCCTGGGCGCGAGCGCCGTCGGTACCGCCGCCCTGAGCGATGTCGGGCTTGCCCCCACCGCGGCCTCCAAGGGTTTCGGCCGCGACGCGTACCAGCTCGCCGGCGTCAAGCCCGCGATCACGGGCACCCTGGGTCGTCACGATCACCACGCTAGGCTTGTCGACCGCTCCGCCCACAACTGCGACAACTGCGGGTGTGTCCTGAACTCGGTTACGGACCTCCAGCGCGAGCGTGCGCAGGTCGTTGCCGGACACGCCGTCGGCGCGGTGGGCGATGTAGCCAACGCCCCAGATGTCGTGACTTTTCGCGGCGATGCCTGACACGTCCGAGAGCACGGTCTGGCTCTTCAGATCAGCGATCTGCTTCTCGGCTGCTTTGAGTTGCGCAATGAGCCTGTTGATCCGATCGGGCAGCTGTTCCGGCTGCACTTTGAGGGCCTCGCTGAGGCCCATGACCAACGACCGTTCCTTCGCCAGGTAGCGAAACGCCTCAATGCCGACAAACGCTTCAACGCGGCGGACTCCGGATCCGACACTCGATTCGCCGGTGATCGTGACCAGCCCGATCTGAGAGGTGTGTTGCACGTGGGTGCCGCCGCATAGCTCACGGGACCAGGGACCGCCCATCTCGACGACGCGTACCGCCTGCTGGTCATAGGTTTCGCCAAACAGCGCCAGCGCACCGATCTCACGCGCCTTGGTCAGCGGCATGATCGTCGCACTGACATTGAGATCTTTGCGGATCGCTTGATTGGCCGCTTCCTCGACATCGGCCCGGACCCGCTGGTTGAGACCGCTTTGCCAGGCGAAGTCCAGCCGCAGGTAGCCGGGCTTGTTGTACGAGCCGCTTTGCAACGCCGTCGGGCCGAGCACCTGCCGAAGCGCAGCATGCATGACATGTGTTCCCGAGTGCGCCTGGCACGCCCCGATCCGCCACTCACCGTCGACAGCTGCCAACACCTGGGCACCGCTCAACAACTCACCTTGCTTGACGCGTACCCGGTGCACGATCAAGCCCTTGACGGGGCGCTGCACGTCGACAACCTCAAGCTCGACGCCGTCGCCAATGATCCGGCCGGCGTCGGAGTCCTGGCCGCCCGATTCGGCGTAGAACGGCGTCTGCTCCAGGACCACCTCGACGACGTCGCCCTCTTCGGCGGCCTCGGCCAGCATCCCGTCCACGACAATGCCGCGAACCTCGGACTCGGTGCTGAGCTCGGTGTAGCCGGTGAAGGGTGTCGGGCCAGCGGCCCGCAGGTCACGGTAGATCTCTACCGCCTGAGCACCGGCCTTCTTGGCTTTCGCGTCGGCCTTGGCGCGATCCTTCTGCTCCTGCATCAACCGCCGGAAGCCTGCTTCATCGACGGTGAGGCCCTGCTCATCAGCCATCTCCAGGGTGAGGTCGATGGGGAATCCGTACGTGTCGTGGAGCTGGAAGGCCCGCTCACTGCTCAGCGTGGTCTGGTGCTGGCTCTTGGCATCCGCCACCGCGAGGTCGAAGATCTGCGTGCCGGTCGCCAAGGTCCGCCGAAAGGCGTCCTCTTCGGCGTACGCGATCTGGGAGATGCGTGGCCAGTCAGACGCGACGTCGGGATAGGACTCTGCCATCAGGTCGCGACTGATCGGCAGCAGCTCGGGAAACACCGGCTCCATAACCCCAAGCAACCGCATCGCCCGTACCACTCGACGCAGCAACCGGCGCAGGACATAACCGCGCGCCTCGTTGCCCGGGGTCACCCCGTCAGTGATCAACATCAGTCCGGCTCGGATGTGGTCGCCGACTACGCGCAGCCGTACGTCGTCCTCGTCCCGATCGCCGTAGCGCTTGCCCGCCAGCTGCGCAGCCTGATCGATCACCGGATAGACCTGATCAATCTCGTAAAGGTTGTCTACGCCTTGCAGCAGAAAGGCGACACGCTCCAGACCCATGCCAGTGTCGATGTTCTTACGTGGCAAGGGCCGCGCCACATCGAAGTCGTCTTTCTTCCGGACGGCCGACAGCTCTTCCTGCATGAAGACCAGATTCCAGATTTCCAGGAAACGGTCTTCGTCGACGATAGGCCCGCCATCCGGACCGTACTCCGGGCCCCGATCGACATAGATCTCACTGCACGGGCCGCCGGGTCCGGGGATGCCCATGTGCCAGTAGTTGTCCAGCAGGCCGCGGCGCTGAATGCGCTCCGGCGGCAGACCAGCGATGCTCTGCCACAGGGCAGCCGCCTCGTCATCGGAGTGAAGGACGGTAACCCAGATCTTGTACGGGTCGAACCCGTAGCCGCCGCTTTCCTGCGAGCCGGTCACCAGATCCCAAGCGAAACGGATCGCCTCGGCTTTGAAGTAGTCGCCGAACGAGAAGTTCCCGTTCATCTGGAAGAACGTGCCATGCCGGGTGGTCTTGCCGACCTCGTCGATGTCGAGAGTTCGTACGCATTTCTGGACACTCGTCGCACGGTCGAAAGGCGGAGTCTCCGCGCCGGTGAAGTATCGCTTGAACTGGACCATGCCGGCGTTTACGAACAACAGCGTCGGATCGTTGTAGAGCAGAGGTGCGGACGGCACCACTTCATGACCACGAGCGGCGAAGAAATCTAGGAAGCGGCGCCGAATCTCGGCGGTTTTCATGAGGTGTTCCTTGGGAGGCTAGCGAGGAGATTGGTCGTCCGGCAGATTGAGCGTCTCGCGGAGCTCGGTTTCGCGCTCGGCCATCCCGGCCCGTAGCCGGTCGACGAAGTTGCGCGCAGACTCGCTCACGCCGCTCGCGGAATTCGCGACGCGTTGACCGATGGCCTCCGGCCTCGCATTCTTCACGTACTGCCGGATCTTCATGTAAACGAAGATCGCGACGCCCGCGCCGATAAGGAACCAGAACAAGCGTCGGACCATCATGCGCTCCGCTTTGCCTTGCGGGAGCCATTGCCCTTGATGGCCTTCCGTACGCCGTAGCTGAATGCCGCGGTCTTGACCAGCGGCCCGCCGAGCGTAGCTGAGAACAACTGCGTCATCTGCGCAGCATTCTCGGTGACGACAGTCGCATTGCGGCTCACCCTGGCGGCGTCCTCAGTCACAACGCTCAGTTTGACGAGCTCGTCGTTCGTGGCGCGTACGGTGCCACGCAGCTCGGTCAGAATCGGGACCGACTCATGGCCGATGTCACGCACCGCGAGCCGAAGCTCTTCTAGTACCCGCCCGAGCTTGAGCAGCGGCACGGCCGTCACTGCTACTAACGCAACAAATGCAACGGCAGCGATCAGACCTGCGATCTCCCCTCCGGACATTGGATTTCCTTCTCGTTGTTGACAGCTGTGGAGCGCCCGCGCGCCGTGACTATGCGACCTTACCCTGCGTGGACACCCGTGATTCTGCCATTTCGCTCGGGTACCTGCGCTGAGCCCGTCAGCGGACCCGAGATGCTACTCCTCAGAGCGGCCAAGGAGTTCCTCGATGCGCGCCAGCCGCGTCACGATCGCTGCCTCGGCACCGTACTCGGTGGGAACGTAGTACCGCGCATCAGCCAGCTCATCGGGAAGGTACTGCTGGGCAGCTATCCCGTGCGGCTCATCGTGGGCGTACGCGTAGTCCTGCCCATGTCCCAAGCGCTTGGCACCTGGGTAATGCGCATCGCGTAGATGGCGTGGCACCAGGCCTATTCTGCCGGCGTTGACGTCGGCAAGTGCGGCGTCGACAGCCTTGATCACCGCATTCGACTTGGGCGCCAGCGCAAGTGCGATGACCGCTTGAGCCAGATTGATCCGGCCCTCTGGCATCCCGATGAACTCAACAGCATGAGCGGCCGCGACTGCTGTCTGCAGCGCCGTAGGATCGGCCAGGCCAATGTCTTCCGAGGCCAAGATCACCAGCCGCCGGGCGATGAAGCGCGGGTCTTCTCCGGCGGCGATCATGCGCGCCAGATAGTGCAGCGCTGCCTGGACGTCCGACCCTCGAATCGACTTGATGAACGCGCTGATCACGTCGTAGTGCTGATCGCCCGCGCGGTCATAGCGGACCGCTGCCTTGTCGACCGCGCGCTCAACCAGATCAGTGGTGATGAAGGTCTGCTGAACGGCAGCTGCGCCAGCGGCGGCTTCTTCCAGGAACGTCAGGGCACGCCGCGCATCGGCGCCGGCCAGCCGGATGATCACGTCCCTGGCTTCAGAGTCCAGCTGGTAAACGCCACCGAGTCCGCGGTCCTCACTCAGCGCGCGATCGAGCAGGGTCGTGATGTCGTCATCGGTGAGCGGCTTCAGCGTCAACAGCAAGGATCGGGAGAGCAGCGGCGAGATGACCGAAAAGCTCGGGTTCTCCGTCGTAGCTGCGATGAGTGTGACCAACCGGTTCTCCACCGCGGGGAGCAGCACGTCTTGCTGGGTCTTGGAGAAACGATGCACCTCGTCGATGAACAACACCGTTTCCCTGGCCGTACCGAAGTCCCGTCTGGCCTGGTCGAGAACCGCGCGGACCTCTTTCACCCCGGCGGTGACAGCCGATAGCTCGACAAACCTGGAGTCGCTCTGCTGGGAGACGACCGCAGCGATGGTGGTCTTGCCAACTCCCGGCGGTCCCCACAGGAACACCGACATAGGTTCGCCGGCGGCCAGCCTGCGAAGGGGCGATCCCGGTGCCATTAAATGATCTTGACCGACAATCTCCTCGAGAGTGCGCGGCCGCATCCGTACGGCGAGCGGCAACCCTTCCCGGTCGGTGTCGGCCAGGCTGCCACTGGGCATGGCCGGCGGACCGCCGAAGGTACCGCCGAAGAGGTCCTCACTCATCGGCAGAGATCCTACGCAGCGAGGCGAGCTAGCCATTAGATAAAGCGAGCGGAGCAATCCAAATCGGATCGCGCCACGCGCCGTGCTGAGGAGGAGGGAGGGGACACGCTGTTCGTCCCCGAGCAACGACGAAGTAGGCGCGCTCCAAGGCGCGATCCGCGCGGAGCGAGCGCTAGCGAGCGGAGCAATCCAATGGGCATGATGCACACCATGAGTGAGAACGACGTCAGAGCTCTCTACGAGAAGATGATCGCCGGATGGAACGCTCACGCTGCTGAGGCAATGGCGGCATCGTTCGCCGAGGACGGCGTGATCATCGGATTCGATGGCAGTGTGAGCTCGGGTAAGCAGAAGATCGGCGCCGAGATGGCCAGCATCTTCGCCGACCACGAAACCGGACGTTATGCCGTCAAGGTGAACTCAGTACGCGGGCTGGGATCACAAGCCGTGATCTTGCGAGCCATTGCCGGACTCGTGCCACCGGGGCAGAGTGCCATCAACTCCCAGACCAACTCTCACCAGACAGTCGTCGCGCAAGAGCAGGACGGCCAATGGAGGATCGTGCTGTTTCAAAACACTCCCGCGCAGTTCCATGGGCGCCCTGAACTGGTCGAACAGATGACTCGAGAGCTCCAGGCCGTCGCGGATTCGTGACAACTCCCTGAAAACACATCACCAGAGCCCGGAAATCGGCCTTGATGGCCGGGTTAGGGCTCACTGGCGATGCAAAACCAGGGCCCACTCTCCTACCAGAGACCGTCCTAGGCGGTGACTGGATGGTTGGACTGGAAGAGGTTGTCGGGGTCGTAGCGCTGCTTGACCTCGCGGAGGCGGCTGAGGACCTCTGGCGGGAAGATCTTGGTTATGTCGAAGGACTCCTCGACGAAGTTGAAGTAGCGACCGGCGTCGTAGGGCTCCAACGCGGCCTTGAAAGCGCCTAGCCAGGCGCGGTTTGGCGCCATGGCTTCCGGCATGGGGACAAAGCCGACTCCGAAGGCGAGGAAGGTCCCGGGCAAGGTGGCCAGCGCTCCGGCTCCTTCCGGTGCCCGTGACAGCGCGCCACCGCCGTGCCGCAATTCGACAGAGGCCAGTTGCGAGCCCGAGCCTGCGCCGACCGCCTCCACTAGGGAATCGATGGCCGCCGCCGGAAGTTGGTGGGTCAGCAGCGTCTCGCTGGTATACGGCACCGGCGCCGGCGGGTCCATATGCAGCTCTTCGATTCCTCCAGGCGGCTGGGTCTGGACCGTATCGATTTCGGCGCTGCCCAGCTTCCGTAGCGGCGCCACCAGCTCCTCGCCGTCTGCAGGATCACCGCAATAGATCACCTCGAGCACCGTAAATGATTTGCCGCGGACGGGCTCAGGCACTTCGGGAACCGGCGGAAAGTTCATCAGCCGGCCGACCGACGTCATCTCCTCTGGAACCCCAGCGGTCCATTCACGCCACCCCTGGAGCACCTCACCCGCTTGTTCTGGCGGGAACAACAAGGCGCCCGCGAAGATCTCGCGCAACGGCAACAGGCCGAACTCCAAGGCTGTAACGACACCGAAGCTGCCACCACCGCCACGGAGGGCCCAGAACAGATCGGGCTCGTTGCTTGCGTCGACGCGAAGTTGTTCACCGCCCGCAGTGACCACTTCAAGTGCGGTGACGTGATTACAAGCAAGGCCGTGCTTGCGTGCATAGAAGCTATGGCCGCCACCGAGCGTGTAGCCGGCGATTCCGACGTTCGGGGCGGAACCATGCAGTGCAGCAAGGCCCTGCTCTGAAGCCTGGGAAACAAGATCACCCCAGAGTGCTCCGGCACCGACCCGTGCCGTACGAGCATCAGCATCGATCTGGACGCCGCCGAGGCCTGCAGTACGCACGAGCACGGTATTGGCTAACGCGCCGAGCGGCACCGCGTTGTGTCCGGTGCGCTGGGCAGCGACGCGTTTGCCGTCGGCGGAGGCGGAACGGACCACATCGCTGACATCGTCGGCGCTGCGTGGCAGCGCTATGCCGGCCGGCTGCTGATCGACCAGGATGTTGAACGCCAGGCGCTCCAGATTCCAGTTGGCGTCCTGAGCAGTCAGCAGCGTCGCAGCCATCCCTATGCTCCCTATAGGTGTGCCGATTCGGTCCGATCCTGAATTTACTCACTGCCACGGGATGTGGCGGTCAGAAATGTGTTACGAAACTCCCGCTGGCGTCAGATCTCCGGCTGAACGTCGATTCCCGCCTCCTTGCGCTGCTCCGGGGTGATCGGCGCTGGAGCGTCCGTGAGCGGGTCCACGCCCCCTCCGGTCTTCGGAAAGGCGATGACGTCACGGATGGAGTCGGTTCCCGACAGCAGGGCACAGATCCGATCCCAGCCAAACGCGATCCCGCCATGCGGCGGCGGGCCGTAATTGAACGCCTCCAGCAGGAAGCCGAACTTCTCCTGGGCCTCCTCCTTCGGCAACCCCATCACGGCGAACACCCGCTCTTGGATGTCCCTGCGGTGGATACGGATCGAGCCGCCGCCGATTTCGTTGCCATTGCAGACGATGTCGTAGGCGTACGCCAGCGCCGACCCAGGGTCGGAATCGAAGGTGTCGAGATTCTGCGGGGCGGTAAAGGCATGGTGTACCGCGGTCCAGGCGCCTGCCCCAACGGTCACATCACCGGCCGCCAACGCGACCGTTGCCGGCTCGAAGAGCGGGGCATCGACCACCCAGCAAAAGGCCCAGGCGTGCTCGTCGATCATCCCCAGACGGCGACCGATCTCAAGCCGGGTGGCGCCAAGCAGGGACTGTGCCAAGGCGCGGGGACCGGCAGCAAAGAAGATGCAGTCTCCCGGCGTCGCACCGACCTCAGCAGCGAGCCCAGAGCGTTCGGACTCAGAGAGGTTTTTCGCGACCGGTCCGCCGAGCTCGCCATCCTCGCCGACCAAGACGTACGCCAAGCCACGATGCCCGCGCTGCCGGGCAAACTCCTGCCACGCGTCCAGTTGCCTACGGGGCTGGTCGGCGCCCCCGGGCATCACCACCGCACCGACGTACTCGGCCTGAAAGACCCGGAAGGGGGTTTGTGGAAAGTAGTCGGTCAACTCAACGATTTCTTGCCCGAACCGCAGGTCCGGCTTGTCGGTGCCGAAGCGGTTCATGGCCTCGGCGTACGACAGCCGCGGCAGCGGAGTCTGGACCTCGACTCCTATCAAGCGCCAGATGGCGGTGATCAACGCCTCGGTCAGTTCGATCACGTCGTCCTGGTCGACAAAGCTCATTTCGACGTCGAGCTGAGTGAATTCCGGCTGCCGATCTGCCCGGAAATCCTCATCGCGGTAGCAGCGAGCGATCTGGAAGTACCGCTCCATGCCAGCCACCATGAGCAGTTGCTTGAACAACTGCGGGCTCTGCGGCAACGCATACCACGAGCCAGGCTGGAGCCGGGCCGGAACCAGGAAGTCACGCGCCCCCTCCGGAGTGGAGCGGGTCAAGGTCGGCGTCTCGATCTCGACAAAACCGCATTCGGCTAGCAGTGTACGAGCGACCCGATTGACTTCGCTGCGTAACCGGATGGCCGCTGCGGGGCCAGGACGCCGCAGATCGAGGTAGCGGTACTTCAGCCTGGTCTCTTCGCCGACATTTACGCGTTCGTCTATCTGGAACGGCAAGGCTGCCGACGGGCTCAGCACCTCGAGCGCGCTTGCGACGATCTCGACATCGCCTGTCGGAAGCTCTGAGTTGGCGTTGCCTTGGGGGCGCAGCTCGACATCACCGGTGACCAGAATGCAGTACTCGTTCCGCAGATCGTGGGCACCGGATGCAGCCAGCATCTCATCACGCACCACCACCTGCACCAGGCCGGAGGCATCGCGAAGATCAAGAAAAGCGACTCCACCATGATCACGACGGCGAGCCACCCAGCCAGCCAGGGTCACCGGGATTCCAGCATGCTCGCCACGAAGAGTGCCGGCGCCGTGCGTACGCATCACGGAGATCGATCCTACGGATCGCGCCACGCGCCGTGTTCAGGAGGAGGGAGGGGACATGCTTTTCCGTTCCCGAGCGACCTCAACAAATCGCGCGAGCGGAGCGAGCACCAGGCCCAGCGGCGAGCTGTGTGACGAAATAGGCGCGCTTTAAGGCGCGATCCGCGCCCGCGATGTTCGCGCCGCCGATCTGCAGTCTGAGCCGACGAAACGCCCCGAGAAGAGAGATCTGATTCTGCGACATGATCGTTTCGTCGATCCGACGAAGACGGCGGCTCCCCAGCGAACATCGCAGCGAGCGGAGCGAGCAATTGGACAGAGCGAGGGCAGCGAGTGGAGCAATCGATATAGGGCCGGCCGGCCAGGACCCGCAGTGGTTTTACCAACCGCTGGTTGCGAGGCATGAAGCGTTTGTGTTCCACCACAACGCAACCGAGACTTGCCACGTGACCAGGCTCACGCTGCGCCTGCTCGTCTTGGTGGCCTCGGTGCTGCTCGGCACCTGCGCTGTGCTTGTCGATATCAGACCAGCGTTCGCCTGCAGTTGCGCTGGCATCTCAACCAGGCGCGCCGCGCAGGAAGCGGATGCCGTTTTTCGCGGCCGCGTGATCAGCAAGGAGATCGTTGGCCGTGGCGACGCGACTCGCACCGACATCCGCTTCAGCGTCGATGGGGTTTACAAGGGCGCCGTTTATTCAGAGCAGGTTGTGGCGTCTCGACACGATCCTGATGCCTGTGGCCTGGATCCCGAGGTCGGGAGCACCTGGGTGATCTTCGCAATCGAAAGCATCGAAGGAGAGGGTGATCGAGCCGTCAATCGGCTGACGACCACGCTGTGCAGCGGCAACCTGCCGAGCGGCGCGATACCTCCCACTCTGGGCAGACCCGCGCAGCCGCTGCCTGGAGCTTCTGATCGCGAGGAGAGATCCACCAACGCCGATCGGATCGTGACTCAGGGGCTCGCTGTTGCGGGAATTGCGGTGCTCTGCGTCGGAGCCATCACGGTGATCGGAGTGGCGGTGCTTTGGCGGCCCGGCCGCCCACACTGATCGCCGGCGCTGAGCTCAGGGGCGATACGCCGAGCCAGTTCTCTGCAACGCCCCCTCGGTAACCGGAAGCGCGCCCTGGCGTACCGCCTTCACCAGCCGGGCGTGGTCGGCCTCGGTCTGGTCGGCGTATGACCGCGCGAATTTCGCCAGCGCCTGATCCAGCTTGTCGCTGGCTCCCGCATAACCGGCGATCATGGACGCTCCGCTGGTGCGAGCGTGACCTTTCGCCAGTAGGTGACCCACGATGCCCGCATAGTCGGTGAGCGCGGCCGCATCGATGGCATCCAACGGGATGGTGCCCTTCATATTGCGGAACTGGCGGACGTAGTACTGCAGGTCACCGATCGTGGTCCAGCCGAGTAGCGGGTCGCTGACGGTCTGCAGGGCCTGCTGGTATTCCACGACCCGCTGCCCCTGGTGTGCGTGCCACGCAGAGTCGCCGTGCACGTAGCGGGCGAGGACTGAACGCCGCGCTTGCTTGAGCTGCAGGAAGACCACGTCGTCGGGACTGCTCCCTTCCAGCAGTGCCACGTACGCCCGCAGCCCAACGCTTCCCACCCCGACCACCTTGTGCGCAACGTCGATGAGGGTGTAGCCGCCGACCACCCTCCGCCAGTGGGGTGCCAGTGTGTGCAGGTACTCGTCCAGCGATTCTGCGACCGCTTCTGTGTCCTGGGCGCCCAGCCGGGTGATCAGCGGCGGCTCTTCGATGATGTGTCGCTGCCCGTTCCGCTCCACCGTGAAGCGCGGCAGGGCACGATCGCTGGTTCGGGAGCGAGCGCGCTTGGCCGACCGCTCGATTTCCTCGCGAAGCGACTTTTCGGTGGCTGTCTCGTGGAGCCGGCCAACGTCGAGGCGGTTGTAGCTGCGCATCAGCAGCGGCTGCTCAGCCAGAAACCGAACCTCATTGCGGTACGCCGCGACGCAGGCTAGAACCGAGGACCGGCATTGGTTCTCCGATGACCCGTTCTCCCGGCCCGCGACCCAGATACTGGCGACCAACCTCCGCAGGTCCCATTCCCAGCTGCCTGGATGCGCCTCATCGAAATCGTTCAGGTCGATGACCAGCTCGCCTTCGGGCGAGGCATAGAAGCCGAAATTGCCTAGATGGGAATCTCCACAGACGACTGGGTTGATGCCGGTGGCAGGGAGCCGCGAAACATCATCGGCCATCACAATTGCGGTGCCGCGCAGAAATCCGTACGGCGAGGCCACCATCCGCCCGACGCGAATGGGAATCAGCCAATCGAGCCGGCCCTCGTGCGATTCCTTGATCAAGTCGACTGGGTCGGGACGGTCGTCGGAAGCGCGCCAGATACTCAGGCTCTTGCGCGGCACCTCACCCCGCAGCGCCCGGCCCATGGCATATCGCTCCGCACGCGTGCTGGGACGCTTACGAACGGAGGCGTAGACCTCGCTGTCCGCCGACGCCAGAACCGTATGGCTGGACGATCGAACGGTCACGATCACCTCCTTGCCTGAATTCCCCGTACCCTATCGGGCTGCTTCGCTCGTCAGCCAGTGATTGTCAGCTGCAATTCCTTTCCAGCAAAGGTTGCCAGCTCAGCGGCCGCAGCCTCGACCAGCGACCTGGACTGTGCCACGACCCCTGGCGCCAAACTGATCTCCATGATCATCCTCGAGCCTTTGACGGTACGCCGCCAAAGACCGACATTCGTCTCGGAGATGATCACGCAGCCGACGAACAGATCCTGACCAGGCTGATGAGGATGACCTGACGCCTGCGGGAAGTTGATCATCGGATAGCTCAAGGTGACTTCGTCGTACAGCGGCAGCAACAACGCACCTGCTGAGGAGCCTGGCTGTGGTGCCTCCGGGTCGAACCACAGTTCGACTCCATCGACGGTTGCGCAGTCCAGTCGATCCTTGACAGCATCGACAGCTTCCCGAGACCGACCGATGGTGAGCGAGGACCAGCGCGCGAAATCCTGGACGCTAGCCGGGCCATGGCCCATGAAGAACCGGTAGGCCAGCTCGGGCGCATCTCCGCTACCTGCTGACGAATCCGGCGCGCGCTCATCCAACAACGCGTACGTCTGCTGCGCACCCCGCATCGGCCCGCTGCAGATCAAGCCTTCCAGCTCGGCATTCATGACGATGTAGGCCAAGTGGAGGCGTTGGCTGGCAAGGCCGCCCTCGGCCAAGCTACCGGCCAGCTGCGCGCGCGTTCGGTACCGTCTGCCACGCAGCTCCTCCCCGATCAGCGCCGCACCGCGATCCAAGGTGGCTGCATCGAGCCCCTCCTGGCGGTAGATCGTCTGATTGAGCCGCTGTACGCGCGCGGTCGTCACGTGCAAGATCCAGCGGATGTCCTCGGCGGCCACGAAGTGCCAGGTTGGACGCAAAATGTGCGTTCTAAGGAAGGCGCCCCTGTCGAACTCTGCCTGCAGGTCGGCTGCCATCAGCCCGGACGTTCGGATGCCCAGGGACCACAAGGCGTGCCCATACTCCTGCGAGTGCTAGCGCGAAACCCGCGCTGACTCACAGGAAAAGTGGCCAGCCAGGAGTAGCACCTCCCGACTGGCCTAGGCGAACTACCTACCAGTCAGGAGTCCACCCAATGTCTCAAGTTACGCCGCTCGCCAGCGGCACCCTAAACGGCCACGACCAACTCATCATCGAACTGGTCGAAGCCCCCGACCCCGACCTACAGCCAACCGTTGTCGCGATCCGTTGGCCATGCAAAGCGACCGTGACAACAGCAGGCGCCTACGATCAGGTCGCCGCGAACGTCATGCGCTTGTTGGCGAACGCCAGTACGACACTGGCCGGCCTCAAGGTTTGGAAGAAGCTCTGACGGCGAATCGGGTTAAGGCCTACCTGATCGGGTAGGCAACAAATAACCCCGAGATATAGAGCCCCCCGGTCTTGCTGACCGAGGGGCTCTGTCATTCCCCTGTAGGCGGCACTCTCAGCGGTACCGAATGCACGTTCGATTAGCTAGGCCCTAGGCTCCGCCCATGTCCAAGGGGTGCGCCACCAGCCCCGGTCGGGAAACCAGGCCAGAACGCCTTGGCGAAACATCCGGCCCCCACCCATACGTGAGTGACTGTGCCCGAAAGGCACGTACCGACAAGACATTAGTGGCCCGACCAGTGATGGCACAGCGACCGGGCGAAGAGACCCCTTGGATCGGAAGGAATCCCCAATGGCTCAAACTACGCCGCTTGCCAGCGGCACCATCAACAACCGCGACGAGATCACCGTGATCTTGATCGAACCCGGCGACCGCACCCCCGGACTCGTGCGGGTGCATTCGCTGCTACGCCCCGCAACAGCCGCCGCAACCGACTACGCTGCTGTGGCGCCGATGATCGTCAGGATCATCGCCGAGTCCGCCACGGCGCTGGCACGACACAAGGCGGGAGGACTATGAGCAACAACCTCAAAGCGTTCACGCTGTCTGTGGGCGGTCTCCTGGCAGTTAGCGGGTTCACACTGTTGATGTTGTGGGCGGTGCTGAACT
>JBJMIR010000128.1:0-12433 GCA_045806785.1 Propionibacteriaceae bacterium
CGGTGCTACGCGACATGGCCCTCACCTTCTCATGCTGACTTGACCAAAGCCTACCACTCGGTTATAGTTGGTCCAGGCGGACGGAAGAAATCGCGGCGAACAGGCTGATCAGCACCTGCGGGCTTGATCGACAGCCTCGACCAACGAGGCTCTCGATCTGATCACCTCGCCTGACAGCAACAGACGACCGGCGCCTGCTGAACCTCGCCACCCAAGCCGCTGTGCCTTTCCGTCACCGCGGCTACAACGCCCCTGCTAGCTCCGCCCTCCACCCCCACAGAAGACAAGGAAACTCTGATGAAGTACTCCGTCCTCGGCGCGACCGGTGTGAAGGTGTCCCGGATCTGTCTGGGCACCGCCACGTTCGGGGTCGCCCCGACCGCGCAGGACGCCGACCGCGTCGTCGGCGCCGCTCTCGACGTCGGCATCAACTTCGTCGACACCGCCGATGTGTACGGCAACATGCCGGTCTTCGACCGGCCCGGCGCCCCGGCCGCCGCCGCCCGTGAACCCGCCGAGCAGATCCTCGGGCGAGCCCTCCGCGGCCGTCGCGACCAAATGGTGATCGCCACCAAGTCCAACGGAATCGTCGGGCTCGACATCAACGACCGCGGCCTGTCGCGCCGCCACATCATCCGCCAGGTCGAGACGAGCCTGCGCCGCCTAGAGACCGACTACATCGACCTCTACTACGCCCACGACCCCGACCCCGACACGCCCATGGAGCAGACCCTGGCGGCCTATGACGATCTCATCCGGCAGGGCAAGATCCGCTATGTCGGCTTGTCCAACCATCCCGCCTGGCAGGTCACCCACGCCCTGTGGATCGCCGACGACCGGCGCCAGCAGGCACCCGTCGCCGCCCAGGTGAAGTACAACCTCATCGACCGGGCCGCCGAACGAGAACTCGCACCCGCCTGCCAGCAGTTCGGGCTGTCCCTCGTCCCCTACGCGCCGCTGCACGGCGGCCTGCTCGCCGACCTGGCCGTTCTCGACCGCGACGTCGCCGGCGACCAACGCTTCTCCGGAGCAGGGTTCACCGAGGCCGAGATTGCCGTCGCCCGAGAGGTCGAGCGACTCAGCCGTACTTGGCGACTGGCGCCGTATCAGGTTTCGCTGGCCTGGCTGCTGTCCCGCCCGGTCGTCGCCTCCGCCATCGTCGGCGCGGAGACCATCGACGAACTGCGGGCCAACGCCACCGCAGCCGACGTCGCACTTGAACCGGCGCAGATGGACGCACTCACCGCGCTGGCCAGCGAACCAGCAGCCTTCTATCACCGCGCCGGCGACGGACCGGAACGGCCACCCGCTACGACCGGCTCAACCTCAACCGATTGAGGTGCTCAACAGCCACGGGAGGGGCAACTGGTCATGCCCCGGTACCAGCCGTCGGGAGTTCTCGCTCGACTGCTAAGGCCCAGCCCAGCCCTTCATCGCCAGCAAAAGGAACCCCTTATGCCTCAAGCCGACCAGGCCACCATCGATCTACTGATCGACTACTTCGACGCCATGGAGGCCAAGGACTTCGACCGGCTCGGCTCCTACTACGCCGACAACATCTCGTTGACTTTCGCCAACGCACCGACCATCACCGGCCGGGACGCCATGCTGGCACAGATGACGACTCTGCTCGGCAAGGTCAAGTCGCTGGCCCACCCGCTGATCAACGTCTGGCAGGAAGAAGACGGCGTCGTCATCTTCGAGGTGACCAGCATCTGGCGCCTCCACGACGACACTGAGATCAAGATCAACGCCTGCTCGATCTTCACTGTGACCGACGGCCAGTTCACCGACCAACGCATCTACGTCGACAACGCCCCCGTCGGGTGGGTACGCAGCCGGGATGGACCCCGTGGCTGATCCTGGAGCGCCGCCCCGTACCCGCCGGGAGCTGGTTGGCCGGGAGGTCCATGTGGGTCCGGTCGAAGCCCTCGGACTCGTCGGCCCCCGGCAACCCGATCATCATGACGACCGTGTCGACCGAACCGGCCACCTGCTCGGCCTGGTCCAGCAGAGCGTCGTCGTCGTCGGTGGTGCCGATGCCATAGCCGGCCGCGAATGGGACCTCACCGTAGACGGCGCGCAGCTCGTCGAGCAGCGCGTCGACCCGGGTCGGATTCACCTGGGAAGACCCCGCACCTTGGAACCGTGGTGTCCGGGCGAACTCCCCGACCACCCCAATCCTTGCGTCGGCGGGCAGCGGCAACACGCCGTCGTTCTTCAGCAGCACGACAGACTCCGCGGCCGCCTCCCGCGCCAGGGCGTGGTGAGCGTCCGGGTCAAACGACTCGTCCAGCTCGAGCACCGGCATGCCCTTGGCGACCAGCTCCAGGACCGTGCGGACCCGGGCGTCGAGCACCTCGGCCGGCACCTCGCCGGACTCGACCGCCGCCACGACCTCCTGAGGACTGCGGCCGAGCCGCCGCCGTCCTCTGGCTGTGTTCCGACGCAGCCTCCTTCGTCGTCGGCCACGCCATGGTCGTCGACGGCGGCCAAACAGTCTGACCCGACGCGGGACCAGTCTCGCCAACCGCTGCCACCAACGCGACATGAAGCAACTTCCCAGAACCAGCAGATGAGGACATATGAGGATTTTGGACAAGCAACCGTCGGTCAAAGGCCCGCCCGAGTGGTTCACCGGCGACGTGTACTTCGACGTCATCGCCCCCGGCACTGAGTCACGCGGCAAGGTCAACGCGGTGCACTTCGCCCCCGGCGCCCGGACCGCCTGGCACCGCCACGCCAATGGCCAGACCCTGCACGTCACAGAAGGTGTGGGCCTCACCCAGTCCCGCGGCGGCCCAGTTCTCGTGATCCGGCCCGGCGACACCGCCTGGTGCCCGCCGGGGGAGTGGCACTGGCACGGGGCAGCCCCGAACCAGTTCATGACCCACCTCGCGATCTGGGACGGACTGGCCGGGGGCCAGGACGGCCCCGAGACAGACTGGGATGAGCACGTCACCGACGAGCAGTACGACGCTGCGCAGCAGCACTGACCCACCACAGACTCGAGGACTTCCATGCCTGACCAGCCCCAACAGCGCAAGCAGATCGGCGCAGGACGTCGCAGCATCGGTGACGTCGCCCCCAAGCTCGCCGAGCTCACCGACGACGTCCTCTTCGATGATGTCTGGAACCGCGGCGAGCTCGCAGCCCGCGACCGCAGCCTCATCACCGTCGCCGCCCTCGTTGCGGGCGGCGATGCCGACCAGCTGCGCTTCCACCTCGGCCACGCCCGAGACAACGGCGTGAGCGAGACCGAGCTGATCGAGGCGATTACTCACCTCGCCTTCTACGCCGGCTGGCCCAAAGCCATGACCGCGATCACCGCCGCCAAGCAGACCTTCGCCTCCTAGCAGGCCGTCAACTTGATCTGGAAGTGGGGGCAAGCCTCGACCAGGGGTCGCCACACCTGTGGCAGCCCCAGCGTGGGCGCAGAGTCTGAGAGTGTGGCGGGTCGGGTCGAGGCTGGCGACCCCCGTTGAGCGGTCCAGCGAAGCGAGGATGGGCGGAACGGCCGGTGCGGCGCACAGTGGGAAGCCAAGCATGGTGCGGGGCTCTCTGAGTCGATGGCCAGTGGCCTTGCTGTCTGAGGGTTGAGACGATGCCGGGGTAGTTCTTGGCGTTTTGGTTGATGAGGAAGAACGCTGCCCGGATGTTGCGCGACTGCAGGTAGGCCCCGATGCGGGTTGCTCGATACGGATCGCCGTAGGCCCAATCATCGAATGTGAGCAGCACTCGACCAGAGGTGTTCCCGCAGCGCGAGTTGTAATAGGTGGCGGCTTGAGCCGGCGCCGCCTGAGTTGTTACCAGACCAGCGAGCAGCACCACTAAGGCGATCGCGGTAACCAATCTCCGCCACAGGTGGCATCCCCCGAGCCGTTGGACCTGCCGAAGAGTCAGCCAGCCTCGGAAGTGAGCTTAGATCTGTTCACCCATTTCTGGGACTGGCTGTCAACCTCAAGTGGCGAAGACCGCAAGCGGCTCGACCCCGCGCGGCCTTTCGGCGCGTGTCCTCGCTGCGCTGCGGGCCGCGGATTCGCAGGCAGATTGGGACCTCTACTTTGCAGACTGGCAAGAGGTGGTCGCCGACCATCGTCTGGCAGTCAGTCGGACGGGGCTGGACGTTGACCGGCACGCTGAGGACCGAACGCTGGTGCCGTACTCGCGGACGTACTGACCTGTGCCTTGTCAGGGTCGGCACACGCGTCGGTCTTGAGGTGGTCACAGCAAGGTGGAGGTGGGGCTGGTCAGACCAGGCTTCTGCCTCGATGCAGCCATGCGACCGAAGCCGAGTGCGGCAAGGCGCTGCCAGCCTGTCCGGCTGAGCGAGCTCAGGAGGTAGGCCGCCCGCGCATCCCCGCCAACGAGCACGCGAGGACGACCTCGGGACGTGGCTCGCAGGATGATGTCGGCGGCTTTCTCAGGCGGCATGCGCAAGAGGCCTTGGCCGATGGGGGCCGAGTCGCCGTCGCGTAGAGCACCAGCATTCCGCGTGCCGGACCGCGCGATGGCTGTGTTCACCCCACCAGGATGAACACACGTGACCTTGACCGGCATCTTGGCGGCCAGCATCTCGATGCGCAGCGACTCGGTGAACCCGCGGACGGCGAACTTGGAGGCGACGTAGGCCGACTGGTTAGGGATCGGGATCAACCCGAACAAGCTGGAGATGTTGACCAGATGGCCGTCACCGGAGGCGATGAGGTGAGGCAGGAAGGCCATCGTGCCGTTCACCACCCCCCAGAAATTGATGTTGATGACCCGCTCAATGTCGGAGAACTGCATGCCGAGAACGTCGCCGATGTGCGCTACTCCGGCATTGTTGATGACGATGTGGGCGGCGCCGAAGTGCGTGACCACTTCCTCGGCGTAGGACAACATCGCGGGGCGGTCGGTGACGTCGAGATGCTTGGTCAGAACGGTGGCACCGAGGGACCGCGCATCCTGAGCCGTCACCGCCAACTGCGAGTCGTTGATGTCAGACACCGCGAGGGCTGCTCCCCTTGCGGCCAGCTCATAGGTCAGCGCACGACCAATGCCTGATCCCACGCCGGTGACCACAGCGACCCGTCCGGCGAAGGCCCCCAACCTGGTGCTCACTGGCCTGGCCACCACATAGCCACAGGATGTCATGGCGTGCTCAAATGGAAAACCGCCGAATCGGGTGGCACATCATCATGCGCGTCTGAGCGAGCCACGATCAGCGTCATACGCGCAAGACGGTGGGGGCAACGTCTGAGCCCTGCCGCGATCAGTTCCACCGCAGGGCTGTGGAAACCGGGCCGCAGATCCTCGATCGATGTCAGCAGGGAGATACTTGTGACGAGCGTTCGAAGTCGGCTTGTCCCCGGCTATCTCCGCCTTACGCGGGCGAATCGGATCTACACCAGTCCGGACGAAGCCAGAGAGCACATCGACAAGCTAGAGATTCGACCACCCCGTTTTGGCCCGCCGCGCCGATTGCGCCCGGACGTGTCGGTGTCCGTCGACCACCGACTGGGCTGGCCGGTCTTCACGCTCAAGCCCAAAAGAGAGGTCAGGCTCGCGGCGGCCTGGTCTACGTGCACGGTGGCGGGTGGGTCAACCAGATCGTGGTGCAACACTGGCAGCTTGCTGCTCGGATCGCCGTCGAGGCGGGGACGAGGGTGGCCATACCCATCTACCCTCTGGTGCCGTTCGGGACCGCAGACCAGGTTGTTCCAGCGGTCGCGGATGTCGTGCGCACCAGCACCGCCCGGTACGGCAGGACCTGTCTGGCCGGGGATTCCGCCGGGGGCCAGGTCGCCCTGTCGGCCGCGATTCTGCTGCGCGACAGCCAACACACTGTCCCCCGCACCGTGCTCATCTCGCCCGCTCTTGACTTGTCGCTCACCAACCCCGAGATCGATATCGTTCAACCCAGCGATCCGTGGTTGGGGCGGGAGGGGACCCGCGTGTTCATCGGGCACTGGCGCGGCACCTTGGCCCTCAGCGACCCGCGCGTCAGTCCACTCGCCGCCGACCTGACCGGGCTTGGCCCGTTGACCGTCTTCAGCGGTACCCGAGACATCCTCCAACCGGACATTCGGTTGCTCATCGACAAGGCGCGCACCGCCGGTATCGACGTCGACTACCACGAGCAACCAGGCCTGGTTCATGTTTATCCGCTCACGCCAACCCCGGAAGGCCGCGACGCCTAGCCATTCTCGTCGAACGCCTACGAGCAGCCCTGCCCGCTGCCTGAACCATCCTTGATTGCAATCAGGCCCCGCTCGACCGGTGGGGTGCGGGGGTAGTGCTGAGCACCGCTGCTTCCCCGGCAGGTTCTTGCGGTCTTCATGGGGTGGTGCCGTGACGGATGTGGTTGGTGATCAGCTCGACCAGCTGGTCGAGGAGGCCCGGCGCAAGGTGGTGGCCCATACCGGGGATGGTGACGTGGCGGGCGCCTGGGATCGCGTCGGCGGTCGCCAGACCGCCGCTGGGATGGACGATCAGATCGCGGTCGCCGTGGACGACGAGGGTAGGTGCTGTGATTCGGCGCAGCTGCTCGGTGCGGTCGCCGGAGGCTTGGATCGCTTGGATCTGCCGCGCGCCACCTGCGCCGGCAGGGCCTCGGACCGCCGCGGCACGGTCCCAGGCGCCCTCGGCGTACAGGGTCTCGGCCGCCGGATCGGGCGGATAGTCGAGCCCGGCAAGGTGTGCGGTCAGGTCTAAGTGTCGGCGCACCGACGCGTCGCGGGTGCGGGCGGCCGGCCGCGCGATGCGGAGTTTGGTGGACCAGGCCGGCTGCCCGATCTTCGATTGACCAGTGGTCGAGATAAGTGACGTCAGGGTCTGCACACGCTCCGGATGCGCTGCGGCCATCGACTGGGCGATCATGCCGCCCATGGATATCCCGAGGACGTGCACACGCTCGAGGCCAAGGTGGTCCAGAAGCGCGACCGTGTCGTCGGCCATGTCTTGCAAGTTGTAGGCGTCGCGGCGCGGCCGCTCCCGGAACTGGCGCAGCTTGCTCGGCGGAGGCGTCTGGATGCGGCTGGAGCAGCCAGAGTCGCGGTTGTCGTGGCGGATCACTCGGAACCCGCGTTCGAGCAGGGCGTCGATGAAGGGGGCCGGCCACGACGTGAGGCCTTGATCCCACCCGGCCACCAGCAGCAGCGGTGTCGTCTCACGCGGTCCCTGCACGCGGTAGCAGAGGCGGACGCCTTTCGCGAGGTCCACGAACCGGTCTGCGTCGTCGGGCCTGTCCATCCGCATGTCCCCTATCCGGTTGTCCTGGTCGAATGCTTTGACCTTCGTCCCCGGGACTGCACCTCGAGGACTGCCGCCGTCCTGGCTGCGGCAGGGAAGGACGAAGAAGTGCAGATTCTCGTCCGCGACGTCGCCGCTGCGCAGAAGCTTGCGGTCATGGTCGTAGTTCATCGACATCAGCCAAGGAGCGGTAGGTCCTTGTCTCGGCAGGTCGGCCAGTGAACGCTGCACGTATCCGGCGCCGAAGTCGAGTAGCGGACGGGTGGGCATGGCGGGGTCGGCGACCGCGTAGGCGACGTCGTAGCCGTTGACGTCCATGTGGCGCAGCAGCCGGCAGAAGTACGCGCACAGGAGCCCGATCTTGAGCGTCCAGGAGGAATTGGTGTAACCGATGGCCATGGCGAAGTTGGGGATGCCGCTGAGCATCATTCCGCGGTAGACCACGGTCTCGGAGGGTTTGATTGGTCGGGCGTCGACGCTGAGCTGCATGCCGCCGAGAAGCTGCAGGTTCAGCCCGGTGGCGGTGACGATGATGTCAGCCTCGAGACGGCGGCCGCTTTCGAGCAGGATCCCGGACTCGGTGAAGGTCTGGATGCGGTCGGTGACCACCGACGCTCTCCCGGTGCCGATCGCCTTGAACAGGTCCCCATCCGGATCAACGCATAACCGCTGGTCCCATGGGTTGTAAGGCGGGTTGAAGTGCTCGTCGACCGGGTAGCCCTCGGGCAGGTGCCGGAGGTTGACCATACGGATGAGCATGCGCGCGGCCTTCGGGAAGCGCCGGCAAAACCGCCAGGTCGTCTGCTGCACCGCGATGTTCTTCCGCCGCGTCAGCGCCGAGCCCCGCTCAACGCCAAGCAGTCGCCGAAACCACAGGGCAACTGCGTCCTTGCTCTGCACGGGCACCACGTAGCTCGGCGTCCGCTGCAGCATCGTGAGGTGCTCGACCTGGTCAGCCATCGCCGGTGCCAGTGTCACCGCGGTCGAACCACTGCCGATGACGACTACCCGCTTGCCGGCGTAATCGAGGTTCTCTGGCCAAGCCTGCGGGTGCACAATCGTTCCCAGGAACCGCTCGCGCCCCGCGAACTGGGGCACGTACCCCTCCTCGTATCGAAAGTAGCCGCCGGCACAGAAGATCCAACTGGCGGTCACTCGCAGTCGCTCACCGGTGTCGACACGCTCCACGTCGACCTGCCAACGCCCTTCAAGGGAGGACCAGTCCGCCGCAACGACCTTGTGCTGATAGCGGATCCGGCCATCCAGACCACACTCCGTGGCCGTGCGGCGCAGGTAGGCCAGGATGCGCGGGGCCGAGGCGATCGACTCCTTCTCGCGCCACGGATTGAACTCGTAGCCGAGGGTATGCAGGTCGGAGTCCGAGCGGACCCCCGGGTATCGAAACAGGTCCCAGGTGCCACCAGCCACCGCCCGGGCCTCAAAGATGGCGAAGGTTCTCTGGGGGTGCTCGGTCCGCAAGTACCGGCCTACTCCCACTCCGGACAGGCCAGCGCCGACCACGAGGACATCAAGGTGCTCGGCTTCCGAAGGAGAAGCGCTCATCTGTGCTCCAGGTCAGGGTTCGGGACTGACACAGCTAAGCCCAGCATGCACCGGCCATCGACCATCCCCCAGAAAGCCCAGCGCGCCTGCAGACGCAGGAGCAGCGCCAGTGGCTGGTTCGGCGATGGAGAGCGACGCCGGGACAGGGCAACGGGACTCCAGGCGCAGGGGATCCGGCTCGTCTGGATCAAGGGCCGGAGCTAACGATCGACGATCGACCGATGCGTCGGCTGCGGATCCTCCGCGTTGGCCAAGCGGTCACCAGCGTCGTAGTTGTCCATCGACCGGAGGTGACCCGGCTTCACGTCCCACGCTCCCCACGCCAGGTCACGTCTGAGACGGCCGGCGCCGCGCGTGACCAGCGGTCTCCGCGTGGGGTCCGTGCGCTATCGATCCGCACCGACAGTCGAGACCTAGACGAAGCCTCCGGCAATCCGTGGAGCCATTCGTGGAGCGAAGTGGGGTCCATCTAGGATGGCTGTAGACCCCTAGAGAGGGTGATCGCGCAAGTAAAGTGGCTAGTCAGGGCCAAAGTCTACGCGGGAAGCGGTTCTCGTAATGCGTGACTCACAAGATCAATTACCTTCGCTCCTGCTCGGCCCCCGACTGCCAGCAGCCAGCAGTGGCGGCCGTGGTTGCGTGACCAACTGGGTGACAACGGTGTGTGACTATTCCGGTCGTCGCTGGACGTCCTCGGCAGCGCCACGGATCGACCTGATAAGGCAGCGGTCAGGTGCCGTCGCGGACGCGTGTGCTATTCGTGAGCTCCGGCCCTGCGATACAGACGCTGGCCACTCATTCTGCACCGGTCCGGGCGCGCGCGGGCGGCTCGGCCGCAGGAGGACCCTTCGCAAGGAGACGGTCAGTTACGAGCTGAAGCGTGGCGAGCCGCCTGCGGGCCGATGACGCCGATCGTTAGGCAGGCGACTGCCACCAGGAACAGCGCTGCCTTCAAGCTGGTTGCCTCGGCGGTGACACCTATCAGGGGCGGTCCGATCATGCTGCCGAGATACCCGACGCCGGCGACTTACTGAGAGCGGCGCCGGTGGGCACGCCGGGCAGGTTACCGCTCATGGTGAAGACGATCGGTACGACGGCGGCCATGCCGATTCCGGCGACTCCCCAGCCGATCACGGACCCGGCCACGGTGTTGGTCAGCAGCCCGATCGCCAGCGCCGTCCCGGCGGCCAGCCCTCCCCAGCGAAGCATCCTCAGGTATCCCAGGCGCGCCGTGATCCGGTCTGCAAGGAAGCGGCTGGCCACCACCGTCAGCGAGAAACACGCATAGCCGTATGCGGCCACGCTTGCGGTGGAACCGAGGTTGTCGCGCAGGTAGACAGCGCCCCACTCGGCGACGGCCAGCTCAGCCAGCAGAGCCAGGAACGCGACCCCAGCATGAAGCGCCAAGACCTCGACCAGGGTGCCCGGTGCGACCCGGCGGGACGGGACCTTCCAGCCGTCACCGGTCAAGCAGGCGGTGATCCCGAAGAAGGACGGCAAGTTCTGTTATCTGGGGATCCCCAAACGATCAAGAGGCGGGGAGGCCGTCCGCAGCCTGAGGAACTGGCGAGACTGGCTCAGCGGGCGGGCGCTTGTGGCCCACGGCCTGCCGGTACCCGGCCGTAATCCTGCGCGGGCGATAAGGCGCGCGATCGGACTCGGCCGCCGGCGGGCGCTGCGGCTGCCCGCTCGCACTGGGCTCGGACGGTGGTGGCCGACACGGGCAGGCTGGTCCGGCTCAGGACCCGCTGCAGGATGTCGGTAGCGGTGGGTTCTGCGGTGTCGACGTGCAGGATCCGATGTGGGTTGCCGTCGTCGCCGACCGCCAGATAGAGGTGGTTGGCGGTCTCCGGTCGGTTTGGGTCGCCCACGGGCGAATGTGATGGGAAAGCGGTGGGAACACACCGGCAGTGCTGAATCCTCTCGACGCCGACAAGTGATCGGCGCACACTCCGCCCACGAGGTGTCCGGCGGTTAGTGCGGCAAAAGAACGCGCACTTGGCTTCTGATGTCCTCGAGGATTTCGTCGACGGAGCGGGCGATGTTGATCGTGGCCGCCATGCTGAGGAACATGATGGCTGAGACGATGTGCGCGAGCGTGGCCGCGTCACTGGGGCTGGCGCGCTGGTCGCGTCGCAACACCGACGCAATCGCCTCCTCGGTCTGCACGGTGAGGGCGAGAGCGTCGCGGTGGTACGGCTCTTCGGGGTCGCCGAAGACGATCTCCCGCAGGTAGGTGCGCCCGTTGTCGATCTGGGTGCGGTTGCATTCCACGACCGGGCGGACGATCGCCATCACCGCGTCGAGCGCGTCGGGAATGCCCTCGGCGGCTGCCCTGCCTTCCGCAAGGGCGTCGACGTAGCTGGAGTTCTGCACGAGCAGGAGCAGCTCGCCCTTGGTCTTGGCATAGAGGAACAGGGTCCCCGTGCCGATGTCGGCCTTGTCGGCGATCTGCTGGGTCGTGACCTCGTCGACGCCGTGCTTCGCGAAGAGCTCGCCGGCTGCGGCGGTGATGCGGTCCAGCTTGTTCTGCTTGTTCCGCTCGCGCCGTCCGACCGGCTGTGGGGCGAGAGCCATGGCGCGTGTCCTCCGGGAATAGACTTTGACTTTGCTCAGTTCTGATTATAGTCAGAACTGTGTGGGCTCGGATGTGTCTTGGTTCATTCTCCCACGACGAGCCGCACCGCCCGGTGCGGATCACACCCACAAGAGAAGGAACGTGAACATGCCCACACTCAACGGAGCCGTCGTCCTCGTCACCGGAGCGAACGGTGGCATCGGAACCCACTTCGTGCACGAAGCGCTCGGCCGCGGCGCGAGCAAGGTCTACGCCACCGCCCGCAACCCCCGCACCTGGGACGACGAGCGCATTGTGCCCATTACCCTTGACATCACCGACAGCGCCTCCATCCAGGAGGTCGTCGAGGCCGCCGAGGACGTGACCGTGCTGATCAACAACGCGGGCGCGATCCCGCCGAGCGCGAGCCTGCTGACGGTGACCGATGCGGACATCCGTGCAAACATGGAGACGAACTTCTTCGGGCCCGTCTTCATCGCCCGCGCCTTCGCATCGATCCTCGCCGCCAAGCACGAGTCCGTCCTGTTGACGTCCACTCGGTTGCCAGCTGGTATGCCGGTGGCGGCGCCTACAGTGCGTCCAAGGCTGCACTGTGGTCGGCCACGAACTCTCTGCGTCTTGAGCTTGCGACTGAGGGCGTTCATGTGACCGGTGTGCACATGGGCTACGTCGATACCCGCATGGCCGCACACGCTGAAGGACCCAAGATGCGGCCCGCAGATCTCGTGACGAAGGTGTACGACGCCGTCGAGGCCGGAGCGTACGAGGTCGTCGCCGACGAGTTGACCGTGCAGGTCAAGGCCGCCCTGAGTGGCCCGGTCGAGGCACTCTACCCGGAGTTGCAGGGCACGAACGTCAGGAGCCAGTCATGACAGCAACTCGGCAGGTCGCGCTCGTAACAGGCGCTTCCTCAGGCATCGGCAAAGCGGCAGCGATCGCACTCGCCGCCGCGGATTTCCAGGTGATCGGAACCGGCCGCAACACCGCGCGAGTCACCCCGCCCGCCGGGGTGACCTACCTTGACCTCGACGTGACCAGCGACGAATCGGTCGCCTCAGA
>JBJMIR010000129.1:0-4681 GCA_045806785.1 Propionibacteriaceae bacterium
GGTCGTGAAACCGACCGGCACAGTGACAGCCGGAGGCGGCTGGCCGCTCGCCAGCGCTGCGGCGAGTGCTCGTCCATCCTCCCAGTACGACCGCGCCGCCGACGCCGCGGTGCCGGTGAGCCAGTACAGCGTGATGTTGTCGACGACGCTCTCCCGGCTGAGTCCGCCCACCGGCTGTCCATCGAAGGCGCGGGAGATCTTGTAGTAGCTGTCCGTGTCGTGGTCGAGCAACCAGGCCGCCAGCCCGATGGGTGAATCCAGCAGGGCGTAGCCGATCGTCTGCGGCCGGGTGGACTGTTCCAGGAAGTAGCCGAAGCCGTCCGTCGTGAACGCTTTGACCGCCTCGAGCGTCGCGCGTTCCTGCTCGGACTCCGCCGGCAGTTGGTCCTCAAGACCAATCGATGCCACGAGCAAGTTGACGTGGATGCCGAGCAGCCCCTCGGGCGCTAGGCGGCCCATCACGTCGGTGACGATTGCGCCGAGGTCGCCGCCCTGGGCGACGTAGCGGGTGTAGCCGAGGCGGCGCATCAGCTCGGCCCAGGCGAGCGCGTTGCGGCCGGGACCCCAGCCGAGCTCGG
The DNA here is from genome assembly GCA_045806785.1 of Propionibacteriaceae bacterium. Classification (GTDB taxonomy): domain Bacteria; phylum Actinomycetota; class Actinomycetes; order Propionibacteriales; family Propionibacteriaceae; genus Microlunatus. Next base: position 579 of record JBJMIR010000129.1, read on the forward strand.
TCGGCTTGCCCGAGAAGCCGTAGCCAGGCAAGGACGGCAACACCAGGTGAAATGCGTCCTCGGGGCCGCCGCCGTGAGCGGTCGGGTCGGTCAGCGGGCCGACCGTCTCCAGCAGCTCGATGACCGAGCCGGGCCAGCCATGCGTCATGATCAGCGGCAACGCGTTCTCATGCCTTGACCTGACGTGGATGAAGTGGACGTCCACCCCGTCGATCTCTGTGGTGAACTGCGGCAGCGCATTCAGTCTGGCCTCACACTTGCGCCAGTCGTACTCGCTCGTCCAGTAGCGGGCGAGCGCCTGCAGAGTCGCCAGCTGCACCCCCTGTGAGCGGTCTGCAACGAGCTCTTTAGAAGGCCAGCGCGTCGCCTCGATCCTGCGTCGCAGCTCGGCGAGCTCCTCTGCGGGAGTCTCGACCTGGAAAGGACGTATGTCGAGGGCGGTCTCGGCGGCAATGCCCATGACGATCTCCGTTCTGAAAGGGCGGGCGCGACGACGTTCTTTCTGGTCGCGGAATTATTTGACGCTACTCCTGTCCGGCCGGGCCTAGCAACGAATGGACCAGATTGAAGCCGGCCTTGGTGATCGCTTGCGATGGAAGTGCAACGTCGGCTGCGAGGTACCAATCCGACACCGTTCTCGACAGTGCGGAAGATCCTCAACCGGTTACCCGTCGATCAGGTGGCACGAGAGCTCGTTCCAGAAGTACGCGCTAGAGACGGGCGCGAGGGAGATGTGGCGAGGGGCCACAAGAGCGACTACTTCGTGGGGCTGATCAGGACGTTTAAAACGGCTATCATCCTTTTTGACAGTCACAAAAGCAGATAACTGGAATACAAACAAACTTATGTGACTCACTATTCAAATGTGATAACTACCAGACTTATAGAAGCGCCCGGTATTCAATTCGCGATTTCACTTGGTGCCGGACTAAGTGTTTGCAATCGCGGCCACAGTATTAGCATTCCAACGGTGAGAACTAGCCTAAACAGGAAATTGGAGCGATGCATCTGGGCCGGAGAATCCGCCATCCGGTCCGGCGATCCGTCGCCCGCTGGAGGCCACGCGGTACCTAGTGCATCGCGACGATTGGCTTTGTAGCGATCATGAAGGCGTTGACCGGTACCGGGGCCTCTGAGAGAATCGTTGGATTGTCGCCGTATCCCGTTAATGCGCCGGGCTCGACTTCTGAGTCGTAGACCTGACATCCAACAAACGGAGGTCGACATGGCAACCATCGAAAACGCAACCGAGATCCGTCCCTTCCACATTGATGTACCGGACGAGGAGCTGGCCGACCTTCGCCGCCGCATCGCGGCGACGCGGTGGCCTGAAGGGGAGACCGTCGCAGACGGGTCCCAGGGGGTGCGCCTTGCGACGATGCAGGAGCTCATGCGCTACTGGGGCACCGAGTACGACTTCCGGCGGTTCGAGCAGAGATTGAACGCGCTGCCCCAGTTCATCACGGAGATCGACGGCCTCGACATCCACTTCATCCATGTGCGTTCGCCGCATGAGAACGCTTTGCCGCTGATCATCACGCACGGCTGGCCGGGTTCGGTCGTTGAGATGCTGAATGTTGTTGGCCCGATCAGCGATCCGACGACACACGGCGGCGACGCGGAGGACGCGTTCGACGTCGTCGTTCCGTCGATGCCGGGCTACGGGTTCTCGGGGAAACCGGCGGCGACCGGCTGGGACCCGGTGCACATCGCGGATGCGTGGATCACACTGATGCGGCGCCTGGGCTATACGCGGTTCGTCGCGCAAGGCGGCGACTGGGGTGCACAAATCACGGATGTGATGGGGGCAAAGGCACCTCCAGAGTTGCTCGGAATTCACTCCAACATGCCCGGCACAGTCCCACCCGACGTTGCGAAAGCACTCGCGTCGAACATCCTGGGGGCCGGTGACCCGCCACCGTCGGGTCTGTCAGCCGACGAGCAACGCGCGTACGATCGGCTGAGTTTCCTCTACACCAAGGGCATCGGCTACGCACTCGAGATGGGGTTGCGCCCGCAGACTTTGTACGGGCTCGCCGATTCGCCCGTCGCCCTGGCCGCCTGGATGCTCGACCATGATGCGTACAGCTATGAGGACATCGCACGAGCGTTCGACGGCGATCCCGTCGGCAACCTCACGCGAGACGAGATCCTGGACAACATCACGCTCACTTGGCTGACGAATACCGGGATCTCCTCAGGTCGTCTCTACTGGGAGAACAACCTCGGCTTCTTCGACGTCAAGGGCGTGACGGTTCCGGCAGCGGTAAGCATCTTCCCTCGAGAGCTCTATCAAGCGCCGCGGAGCTGGACCGAACAGGCCTACCCCAACCTCATCTACTTCAACGAAGTCGATAAGGGCAACCACTTCGCTGCCTGGCAAGAGCCGGAGCTCTTCACCACGGAGGTCCGAGCCGCATTCAGGTCACTGCGCACCAACGGAGATCGTCAATGAGTAGCACCGTCGAGACCGCCAGCGACATTCGCCCTTTCCACGTCGACATTCCCGAAGAGGCCTTGGAGGACCTTCGTCGACGCATTGCGGCCACGAACTGGCCGGAGAAAGAGACTGTCGGCGATCAATCCCAAGGTGTGCCGCTCGCCATGATCCAGAAGCTTGCGCGCTACTGGATGACCGACTACGACTGGCGCATCTGTGAGGCGAACCTCAACGCCCTGCCGCAGTTCGTCACCGAGATCGACGGGCTGAACTTCCACTTCATCCACGCCCGGTCGCAGCACGAAGACGCGCTGCCGCTGATCATCAATCACGGCTGGCCCGGCTCGGTTATCGAGCAGCTCAAGATCATCGATCCGCTTGTCAATCCGACAGCGTACGGAGCGGGCGCATCGGACGCTTTCCATGTGGTGGTTCCGTCGATGCCGGGCTACGGGTTTTCGGGGAAGCCGACGAGCACCGGTTGGGGCCCCGAGCGGATGGGTCAAGCTTGGGCAGAACTGATGAAGCGCCTCGGCTACAGCCGCTACGTCGCTCAGGGCGGCGACTGGGGCGCGTTTGTCGTCGACCAGATGGGCTCGCAGGCACCTGCGGGATTGCTCGCCGTCCACACCAACATGCCTGCCACCGTTCCGGCTGATGTCGACAAGGCTTCCTTGGCCGGCGAGCCGCCGCCGTCCGGTCTGACAGCTGAGGAACGACGCGCCTATGAACAGCTGATCCGAACGTATACGCAGGTCGAGTACGCCAGGATGATGGCCGCGCGCCCCCAAACCCTTTACGGGATCGCGGATTCACCGGTCGGGCTGGCCGCCTGGTTGCTCGACCACAACGACGCCGATGGCCAGCCCGCCGCGGCAGTCGTTTCTGCTCTGGACCGGACGACCAGCGACACGGGGGAACTGACACGCGATGAGATCCTTGACAACATCACGCTTTATTGGCTGACGAAGACAGGCGTTTCAGCGTCTCGTCTCTATTGGGAGTACAAGGGCGGCTTTTTAATGCCAAGGGGGTTTCCATTCCTGTGGCCGTGAGCGTCTTTCCCGGCGAGCAGTATCAGGCGCCGCGCAGCTGGGCAGAGCGTGCCTATCCCAACCTCATCTACTTCAACGAGGTCGACAAGGGCGGCCACTTCGCGGCCTGGGAAGAGCCGGAAATTTTCTCCGGCGAGATTCGAGCCGCATTCAGGTCACTCCGTAACGAGGGAAGGTTATGAGCGTCGACTCTAGGAGGACATTATGACTGCCGAGAACACTCCCACCCCGGCCGCCCCGGACACCATCGTGCTGATCCACGGTCTGTGGGTCACCCCCCGAAGCTGGGAGAAGTGGGTCGAGCGCTACGAGGGCCGTGGTTACCGCGTTCTCGCGCCTGCCTACCCAGGCTTTGAAGTCGAGGTCGAAGCGCTCAACGAAGATCCCTCCCCGATTGAGGCTTTGACCATCCCTGCGGTCGTCGAGCACCTCGAAAACATCGTAGGCGAGCTCGATAGAGCTCCGATCATCATGGGCCACTCGGCAGGAGGCCTCTTTACCCAGATCCTGCTCGATCACGGTTACGGGGCAGCAGGCGTGGCAATAGACTCCGCGCCGGCAGAGGGCGTCAGGGTAACCCCGGTCTCACAGATAAGATCCCTCTTCCC
>JBJMIR010000130.1:0-2557 GCA_045806785.1 Propionibacteriaceae bacterium
CGGAACCGCTGCCCCCGCGCTGGTGAGACAATCGTCTGCGATGTGTGAAGGCTGCTGTCCAGCGGCGGGCGCACTTTCACAGTCGCAGATTGGTTCTTTTTGGCCATTGGGATCAATCCGCCTCCAAGACCGGTGAAGTCATGGATTGAGAGAACCCCCTCGTCGGTGACCGCGGCGGGGAGTTTTTGTTGGTCAGGCGCAGGCTCAAGAACGCCAATCCAGCCCTGATCTGCTGCCGCGTTTAACTTAGGGCCTGACGCGTTATAGCCGCTCCACAGCTTTGAACAGCGGACGTCGAGCTTCGGCATGAGGGATGGCTATCAGTAGTTGCGGCCGCTCTGCTGTTTGAGCTTCTTGATCCTGTGGCGTTGATAAGCGTCGATTTGCCGGAACAGCGACATGCGTCTGTCAAAGCTCAGATGCGTGATGGAGACGATGTACGGGGTCTTGGTGTCCGGTCCGCCGATATCGAGCCCGCACACGATACCCCCTTCTTCGCCCGTGTAGAAAATACTCACCACGTTACAGCTATCCGGGACCGCCAGATCCGGAGTTTGCTTCACTATTGCCCGCCTGAGGATTTGAGACAGCCTGGTTTCGACAGGAAGCGACGCTTTCAGTTCCGCAACAAGGCGATCGGTTTTCTCAGGATCATCGATCATCAATCAACTCCGAGATTGGTAGCGGCGCCAGTGGTGCCATCGGACACGGCAAGCGTAGGTGAGATCGTGTAGTTCCACTCACCGTGGAAGCCATCACGATTGATATTGATCGCGTTCATTTCCGCATCGGATACCTTGATGGCGTTTGGGTCGTCATTCTCGTCGAGGCGGCACTGAACATCGAGTCCGGTGTTCGTGCTGGTCGCTCCGATCAGCTGGATGATGACCTCATGGCTGATCAGTGGTTTGCCGCGCCAGTTCTGTGTGATGAAGGCAAAGAGCCGATGCTCGATGCGGTTCCATTTGCTGGTACCGGGCGGGTGATGAGCGACAGTAATCGATAGCCCCGCTTCGTTGGCGAAGATCTGAAGTTCGCGTTTCCACAGCCGTACGCGAGCACCATTGCTGCCACCGCAGTCGGCAGTGATCAGAAGCTGGGTCGCGTTGGGATAGCGAGCCTTCCCCAAGGCGAGCCACCAACGCCGAATGCTCTCGACGGCGAAAACCGCGGTATCGTGATCGATCCCGACATTAACCCAGCCGGAGTTGGCCGCAATGTCGTAGACGCCGTAGGGGGCAACCTTGCCAAGCTCGGGTAACTTGAAGTCGTGAACGCGTACGGGCTCAGGATCGCCTTTGGCGCGCAGCTCGCGCCCACCGTTTTTGAAATCGCCAACCAGCTCTTTCTTCTTCGTATCAACAGAGATGGCAGGCTGTCCGGCCTTTTGGAACTGTTTGATCTTGTCGTTGATGTTCTCAAACTGAGCATCCCGGTCGGGATGGGCGGTACCCTCGCGCGTCTTCCTGTTCGCATGCAGGCTGAAGCCAAGTCTCCGCAGCAAGCGACCGACCAACTTCTGACTGGCGGTGAAGCCAAGCTCGGCCAGCGCCTGCACGAGGTGGCGCTGGCTCCTGCTGACCCACAACAGCGCGGCCTCAGGGTCTCCCCGGATGGCCGATTGCACCAGCTGCTCCAGCGCTTCCAGGAGCCCAGGCTCAGTCTCGATCTTCGGCTTGCGGCCGCCTCCCGGTCGACGAACGCGGCGTGTCAGCCGGGCATTCTCGCTCCGCAACTCCGCCAGACCACGCCCGATCGTGCTGCGTGCGACCCCGGTCGCCTTGGACACCACGGCGATGCCGCCCCGACCCGCCGCACGAGCCTCGGTTGCCGCGAACAACCGACGCGCACGCTCGTCGAGATAAGGCGCAAGCGTCTCGAAGCGCTCCTTGATAGCGACGATGTCGATCATTGTCTCAGGCCCGGCCCAATCTCATCGGGCGACTGAAACAGACCGTCCCGACCGCGTCCAGGTCTTTTGAGGCGCTCGATGAACTGCGCCTCGGAAGCGAATCCGGGTCAGACCACCTCAAAATCGCGATTCACCTATTCCGCCTCAGGCCCTAAGTTTTCGGACGCACCGATGAGCTTTTTACTAGGTGCGTCCATCCAAAACCTAACCGAAGACCTCGTGGTAGGTTATCGCCGCAAAGATAAGCGGGACGATGACCGCGAAGATCCATAGCGCGAGCGACACGATGATCGTCACCACGACATCGAACACGGCATAGCCGTAGCCGCGGAAGGTACCGGCCGCCCGTTGCACCTTGAACTCCTGAATCCGGCCGATCGGCGCGAGGACCGGGCTGACGGCGACGTAGCCCCAACGCTGGAAGAGAGTCTTGAGGCCTGCGGCGACCGCGCCTGGATCGTGCGGTAATGCTTCCGCAGTCCGCTCCAAGCGTAGAGGACCGGGAAGGTTGGCATGAGGACGTACCAGACCTGGCCGGCCACTTCGGTGTATTCGCGGATGTCGGCCCAATCCCACTTGTGGAGCATCATGCCGGCGATCCGTGCCATGCCGAACGGCAGGCCAACGCCGAGGACCGCGCGAGCG
>JBJMIR010000131.1:0-19155 GCA_045806785.1 Propionibacteriaceae bacterium
ACAACGGCGGACCGCCCGGCCAAACCCGAATCGGCAACCTCGGACCCAACACACGACGGCACCACAACCTGAAAACCCATGGCGGCTGGCAGGTCCGACAACCCCAGCCCGGCACCTGGGTGTGGCGATCACCCCACAAACACATCTACCTCATCAACAACAGCGGCACCCACCCACTCGGCGACTCCCCATACGCACAGGCAATCTGGCGTGCAGCTGCAAACCCGGTGATCGGAGAACAGCCCAAGCTGGTGATCTTGCGACCTACGGAGTGCTCTCCCACAGGCCGAGCACGTTGCCCTCAGGGTCCTTGAAGTAGGCAAAGGCGCCCATGCCCGGAATTGGAGTCCTCGGCGTGACGGTGCTGCCGCCCTGATCTTCGATTTGCTTGAGAGCATCATCGATGCCGTCAACGCCGATCGTGATGACTGGTGCAGTGCTAATCCGTGGATCACGCTGCATCATGCCGCCGTTGATCGCGCCGGGCTCGGTGGGCATCTGCGTCTGCTCGTCCACGGCAGTGGTCTTCACCGTGGTGTATTCGCCTTCGCCCATCTGCATGGTCTGAAGGTCCCAGCCAAAGATCGAGCCATAGAAGTCCTTCGCACGCTCCACGTCATCAGCCGGGATCTCGAAGTGCACAACCTTCTGCATGATCAACTTCCTCCTAAGTGAGATGGGGACATTCAACAACCTTCTGACCGCACGAGGCCCGCTGTCAACCGCTGTTGGCCTCATTACGTCAGACCACTGGTCACGAGTACGCTCCCTGACCATGATTCTTACGCACCGGGGAGAACGGCCAGTGATCCCGGAATCGGCGTACGTGGCACCCTCAGCTGTGCTCTGTGGCGCAGTCACTCTAGGCGAGCGGGCACGGGTGCTGCACGGCGCCGTGCTGACCGCAGAGAACGGCGAAATCTGGGTCGGCGAAGACGTCGTGATCATGGAACATGCGCTGGTACGCGGCCGGGCGCGCCATCCAGTAACCGTTGGCAATGCGGTACTCATCGGCCCGCACGCCCACGTGAATGGAGCGACAATCGAGGACGAGGTCTTCATCGCGACCGGAGCGTCACTGTTTCCGGGGTCAGTCGCTGGCACGAAATCTGAACTGCGAATCAACAGCGTGCTGCATGTCAACTCTCACCTGGCTCCGGAAACGATCATCCCGATCGGTTGGATCGCCGCAGGAAATCCAGCGCAGCTCTTTCCGCCGGACCAGCATGATCAACTGTGGCGAGTCCAGTCCGAGCTCGACTTTTCTGGGACGGTCTACGGCCTGCCGCGCGGCACTTCCATGCGTACGATCATGGCTCGGCAAGTCGAGTTCTATGGCGCTCACCAAGATGATCAAATGATTGATCACCAACCGTGAGCTGACCACCATGGATCAACTGCATTCACTGACTTTCGAGCAATACCTTGAGCGCGGCCAAATCCTTTCGATTGGCTCGTCGCATAGCGGCGGTCATGACGGGCGTGGTTAAGCCGGCGAAGCCGGACGGCATGCCACGGTTACGGAGGGTCATGTGCGTCCGGCCGCCGGGAAGGTCGGTCCAGGCATATGTCGTCTCCATTGGAAACGGACCTTCGGCCGTAGCCATGACGAGCCGCTCATCCGGCACGAAGTCGATCACTTCGTATGTGTAGCGGAGTCTGCGCCCCAAGAAGCGGGCGACAAAGTCAAGGCGGCTGCCTTTGACTAGTGGCTTCTCGGTCTGCCACGTAACACGCTCGATGTTGGCATACCAGTCTGGGGCGTGATCCGGATCACCGGCATACCCGGCGACAACATCACGTGGTCGGGCGATGTCGACGACAGTCGTGATGTCAACAGGTCTCATGAATGTGCAAACGATAACGCCACGCTGCTCTGCCTTCCCACACCGGGCCTGCGACAAGTAGTCACATTCAACCTGTGCTGCCAGTCAAGCTGCATTCAGCGCTGCCGACAGCGGCGGAACCCAGACGACGCCGTCCGGGCGAAGCAGGACGCCGCCAGGCTGATCGGCGCCGAGCGCAGCTGCGGTGAGAGCATCGAGATGATGCTCCGTAATCGGAGGAACGTGTGACGGATTGCTCACTTGCGGCGACGACTGATCCACGCTGAGCCGAGTGAGCCCTTGACCAAGGAGATCGAGGCTCGAGACGCGGCCGGCTGGGCTGTCGATCCACACATGAGGCAGTCGATCACCAAGATCGAAACGCAGTTCATCCTGGGCTCTGCGACGGCTGCCCATGGGGTCGAGCGAACGCGCCAGGTTATGTTCGGCGACAGGGCGCCGTTCGGCTTGATATGTGTCCAGCAACGAATCCGATGCCCAATCCTTGAGCACCCAACTGAGCTTCCACGCCAGGTTGAACCCGTCGCCGATGGCGGAGTTCATTCCGGTGCCGCCGCGCGGCGTCACATGATGGGCAGCGTCACCGATCAAGAACCCATTGCCGGCTCGGAATCGATCAGCCAGCGCAGCCGAGAAGGTGAACCTGCGCTGATCAATAAGGCGTACGGGCATATCCGAAACACCGGCAGCGACCCGGATCCGTGCGATCAGCTCGTTCTCGCTGAGGTCGGCCATCTGCTCGACCCGTGGGTCCCAGCTGAAGCCGTAGACCCACCGGTCACCCTGACCGGCGGGCAGAAAAGTGCCCCGAGCAGGCGTCTGGGTCATATAGATCCCATACCGCTGGCGATCCACGATCTCCCACAGCGGCGCCCGGATAACGGCGGAAAACGAGTGCAGCAGCTCATCGGTCGAAGCCACGGTCACCCCTAGGCGCTGCCTCACCAAACTTCGTACACCATCTGCGCCAATGACATACCGAGTCTCGGCAACTTCACTGATTCCGCTATCGACGCCGCGAAGCTTGACTCGAAGCCCATTCTCGCCGGGCCAGAGGTCTTCCACCGCGACGCCAAGATCAACACGGGCAGCGGCCAGACTTTGCAGGTATTTGATCAACACCGCTTCGAGATGATCTTGTGGGACCGCAGCCGGCCGGGTAGGGCTGAGCCGGGCACTCTGGCTTCTGCTTGGATATCCGACTTCGATCAACTGCCCGGAAGTGGCCTCGGAGAGCGTCGCTGTCACCAGCATTCGCCACTCGACATCGTCCCCGCCCGACCAGAGCTCTTCCTCCAAGCCCCAGGAGCGGAACAACTCCATCGATCGAAGGCTGACGACCGTCGCACGAGGGTGCGCAAAGACGCTGGCCTGGCGGTTGACTACACGGACCCGGATCCCGGCTCGAGCAAGGGTGATCGCTGCAACAAGTCCAGCAGGACCTGCGCCGACCACAATCACTGGCCAGGCATCGCGCTGATCAACATCGGCGAGATCTGAAGAAGACATCAGGCGCGGCGCTCCAAATTCACTAGACAGATTGTCTTTTAAAAGATATCTTGTATTTCAGAAGTCGTATTGTCAAGTGAAATATGGAACACTTTTTGTCATGGCGCGGACCTACAGGCAACAGATCAGGGCCGAAAACGCCGAGGAGACTCGGCGCCGCATCCTCGATGCCGTTGCCGAACGCCTGCGTAGCGCCCCAACCGAGCCGCTAAGTCTCGACCAAGTGGCCAAGCTCGCACGCGTGGCTCGATCCACCATCTATCTGACCTTCGGCTCACGTGCCGGACTGTTCGATGCCTTCACCGAAGAACTAAAGGAGCGCACCGGCCTAGCGGGCCTCACCGAGGCGGTGTCGAATCCCGACGTCCGTCAGCACCTGCGGGATGGCGTTGCCGCCGCCTGCACCATGTATGCCCAAGATCTGACCGTCTATCGAGTGCTGTTTTCCATGAACCACCTCGATCCCGCCTCGGTCGGTGGAGCCGTCGAAAGGATGGAGAAGAATCGAGCCGGCGGGATGGCGCACCTCGCGGAAAGGCTGGCGGACGACTCTGTGTTGCGCGACGACGTCACCGTCGAGCAGGCCAGCGATGTGCTCTGGGTGCTGTGCAGCTTTGAGACATTCGACGCGTTGTACGCCGGGCGTGGCAAGTCGCTAGACGAGGCCATCGAGATGATCGCCTGGTCGGCCGAGCATGCACTCTGCCGACCCGGTGAGCCTTAAGGGCAGCAGGGCTCGTCAATTTGTGTCAGACCGCGTGAGTAATGTGCAACGAGCAACCCGTCAAACACTCGGAAGGAGCGAGCAGAAGTGCCTTCAGTTCTCAACCCCTACATCAGCTTCCGCGACAATGCCCGGCAAGCACTGGAGTTCTACCGGGAGGTCTTCGGTGGCAACTTGAACCTGAGCACGTTCGGCCAATACGGCGATGGGAACGCACCCGGTGCCGACAACATCATGCACGGGCAGCTTGACGCCGATAACGGCATGACGCTCATGGCAGCGGACACCCCACCAGGCATGGACTTCAATGAGGGTGGCGGCAACATCACGATCAGCCTCAGTGGTGATGACGAGCAACAGCTGCGTGGCTACTGGGACAAGCTCTCCGAAGGCGGCACCGTGACGATGCCGTTGGAGAAGCAGATGTGGGGCGACCTTTTCGGCATGTGCACCGACAAGTTCGGTGTGCCATGGATGGTAGACGTCGTGCAACCCCAAAGTTGATCATCTGATCTGTATCAGGTCGCGCCGGTGACAGCAATTCCGTACCGCTGCCACCGGCGCGATGCGTTTCCCCTGAGCGTCGCCGACTATGGTGGGCAGCAATGGTTGTCTCTATGCATCTATCTCGCCGGCCTGGAAAGGAGTGCCAGCGATGAAGCTCTTGAGATCCCTTGCCGTTCTCACGGTTGTTGGTGAAACGGTGCTTTTGGCCTCAGCGTGGATCCTGCCTGTTGTCTCTGAATACCGCCTTCTCAGCGACAACATCAGCGAGTTAGCTCTCGGCCGTTTCGGATTCATCCAGACACTGGCCTTCGTGCTCTCCGGACTAGGAGTCATTGGCCTTGCCTATGTGATCCGACAATTGATTCGCGAGAGCCGAGGCGCTTCCGTTGCGTCCGTGCTGATCGGCATCTACGGCCTCACTGGATTGATCGTCGCAATCTTTCCGACTGATCGAATCGACAGCAGTGCCGATGTCGTCTCACAATCCACAACCGGCTGGATCCACAGCCTGTCGGCCTTTGTGGCATTCATCAGTGTCACGGTCGGCATGTTCGTTTTGACCTGGACGTTCGCACGCCATGCTGACTGGCGGTCGCTCGTCGTGTGGTCGGCGCTGTTGGCAGGCGCCACGCTCGCCTTGCTGTTCGTGCAAATGGAGGGGCCCTGGGTCGGACTCATGCAGCGGCTGCTGACCACCACAATCTCCATCTGGCTGATTCTGGTCGCGCTCCGCTCGCACAAGATCGCTTCGGCTGCTGCGACCGTGGACGAGGAGAACTCATCCGTGATGGAGAAGCAGCTGAGCGACTGAGTCGGCGAACCACGTCGCGTAGCGCTCACCGCTCCAGCCCCGATGCCGAGTTAGCCGGCTGAAGACCACCGGGTCCATCAACATCCATACGGTATCGACGGCGGTCGTTCGATCGAGCCCTGGCCGAAGTGATGCGTGGCTGAGCACCCCGTCGACAATCCAGCCGGCCGTTCGCTCCCGTTGTCGTTCTCGATCGATGATCAACAGATGGATGTCCGCGTCCGAGGCAGCCGCCTCGTACGCCGCAAGCATGACGCCAGCGGACCGCAGCTGGGACTCCTGGAGTACCTCGGCCACCGCAGACAGAAACGCCCGGGCGCCCTGCGCGGATTGCGCGTCGGCCGCCCAAGCCCGACCGAGCATCGGGACTGGCTCGTCGTCACCGGCGATAGCAACATCGAGCACAACGTGCAATAGCTGCGCCTTGGTACCGAACAGCAACTCAACCGTCGGGACGGACACCTGAGCCTCACCGGCGATCATTCGCATGGTCGTCGTTGCGTAGCCCTGCTCGAGAAACAACCGGGTCGCAGCGTCTATTACTCGCCTACGAGTCTGCTGGGCCTGTTGGGTACGCGCCGCTGACACGTAGCCGCGCTTACCTGTCAAGGACTCTGCCGGCACGCCGCTCATATTAGCTATGGATGAACCATAGGGAGCAGGCGCCGGTCAAGACAGTGGCTGGGTCTGTCGATCATTCACCGGGATGAGTGCGCAGCCACTCCGCCCAGGTGATCTTGCCATGCCGACTGTCGGGACCACTGACTGACATCGCCGACGCCGCATTCCTGGCAGCTGACGGCAAAGGGATCCGCATCGTACGCGCCGGATGCCTCCTGATGTCCTGCCACTGCTCAAACGACTGCGCAAATGTCAGGATCTCCGGACCGCCAAAGTCAGCTAGTCGACCGCTCGGACCCTGAGCGACGGATTCGACGAGGTAGTCCGCGAAGTCCGTCGTGTCTACCGGCTCCAACGCCATGTCAGGCAGCGGCACCATCGGCAGCCGAGCCATCTTGCCGAACATGCGATCAAGCAACCAGTGAAATTGAGCCGCGCGTGCGATAGACCACGGCACCGGCCCCTGATGTACCAGCTGCTCTGCTTCCAACTTGTTTCGCAGGTACGGGACCCGAGGCTTGTCGATCCCGACGATGGAGATGTAGATGAAGTGACCAACGCCTGCGGCGCGAGCCTGATCCAACAGCAGGGCTGTGCCCTCTCGATCAACAGACGTCGGGCTGGACCACAGGTCCTTCGGCACAAAATAGCCGCGGCGTGCGGCGGGAGACAGCGTAGCCGCATGAATCACCGTCTGGCTGCCGGCCAAGGCGTCGGCAACACCTTCCCCGGTAGCAAGATCACCACGAATCCACTCCACGTCGGAGTCCGAACCGGCGGATCGAGCAAGGACGCGTACCCGATAAGAGCCTTTGAGCCGAGCGACAAGGTCCCTACCTAGATGGCCTGTGCCTCCGGTCACCACAACGGTATCCATTGCCCTCCTCGAGGGGAGTATTTCGCTGAGCTTGTCAGCTTAACGCCCGATGACGACGTTCTACCCTGTGAGGAAATGTCAGATGGTGTGGCCATTTCGGCAGCTGACGACGCGCTGACGCTGTTTCTTTGCGGCGACGTCATGCTCGGTCGCGGCGTTGATCAAATTCTGCCGCATCCGGGAGACCCAGCTCTGTACGAACGCATGGTGCGCGACGCTCGCAGCTACGTCGATCTAGCGGTTCGGGCCAACGGTCACATCGCGATGCCTGTGGACTGGTCTTGGCCTTGGGGAGACGGACTGCAGATGCTTTCCGCCGCCGGCTGCGACGCCCGGATCATCAATCTGGAAACAAGCATCACGACCAGTGACGACTACGCCAGAGGTAAGGCAGTCCACTACCGAATGAATCCGGCCAATATGCCGGTGCTCTTCGCTGTCCAGCCCGACGTATGCGTGCTGGCCAACAACCACGTGCTCGACTTCGGACGCAGCGGCCTCCTCGAAACGCTCGATGTGCTCGCTGCCTCGGGACTTCGGACCGTCGGCGCCGGACGGTCACTGCGTGAGGCGCGGGCGCCAGCGATCATCCCTATTCCAAGGACCGGCGGACGGATCCTGGTATTCGCCTTCGGTTCGCCATCCAGCGGCGTACCGTACGGCTGGGCAGCTACCGAAGATCAGGCCGGCGTCCATTTCCTACCGATCCTCACTGAGGCCATTGCCGATGAACTGTGCCGGCGCGTGCGCGAGGTTCGACGGCCTGGTGACATCACAGTCGTATCAGCGCACTGGGGATCGAACTGGGGCTATCGGGTCGACCCGGAGCAGGTGCGCTTTGCACACCGTCTCATCGACGGCGGTGTCGATCTTGTTTACGGGCACTCTTCCCACCATCCCCGGCCTCTAGAGGTCTATCGCAAGAAGCTGATCTTGTACGGCTGCGGCGACCTGGTTGATGACTACGAAGGAATCAGCGATCACAAGGAATACCGTGATGATCTTCGCCTGCTCTATTTTGCGCGGCTCGATGCTACGACCGGTGAGCTTGCAGATCTCAGCATGGCAGCACTTCAAGCCCGCCAGATGCGGCTACACCGCGCCCCCAGCGTCGACGCCAAATGGCTCAGTAAGACACTGAACAAGGTCAGTCGTCGGTTCGGATCACGAATCGATCTTGCATCAGATGGTTTGCTTCACCTTCGCAGCCGGCCATGATCTTGGATTCAGGAGCTCGACGAACTGATCTCCTTGGCGGAGCTGCCGAAGCCCTCAGCCTGAACCGACTCATCCGCAACCCTTACGCCGTAGCGGTAAGCCAGTTTTCCACCAAGGAAACCAGAGACGCTGATCACGGCAAGTCCAATGATGCTCAACACCAGCGGGCCGACCGGTGCCGAATCCCAGCTGTCACGGGTGTTGGAGCGCCAGATGAAGTCAACGAGGAAGATCACCAGTGCCGCGGAATTGAGAATGGCATGCAGACGGCCAGTACTGAAAGCAGCGGTATGCCGCGGCAAATTGAGTAAGTCGAGTACGCCGAAGATCGCAGCAGCGGCAGCCCCTATGACGCCGATGAGAATCAACCACATCGAGCCAACGCTCCAAACTCGGGGGTCTGAGCTGCCATATGAAACAAGATCAAAAATGAACGAGCAGAGCCACGCTCCTATCGGAAGGGTGACAAGAATCGGATGGACCGGATGGCCGTAGCTCCCGGCCAGTGGCGACCGTGGTTGTTTGGACTGCAATTGCCCAGCGTCCACAGGAATCCTCCTATCGCTAACGCTGCTGAATTCATACCCGAATTCATGAACCTCAAGCGCCATACGGTCCGGTAGCGTGGTCGCCTCAGAACAGGGGGACGATCAGGCACAATGTGGCAGGCATTCGGCGCATTGCTCCCGATCGCAGTGGCGGTCGCCATTAGCTCGGTGCCGATCACTGTAACGATCTTGATCTTGCTGTCACCCAAGAAGAACCAGGACTCGGTGCCGTTCCTCGTCGGCTGGGTGATTGGGGCCGCCGCCGTGATCACTCTCAGTGCGCTCGGCGCTCAGGTGCTTCCTGATCTGCCGCGAAGGATGCACGACGAGATGGTCGCAGCGCTGGAGATCGTCATTGGAATAGCTCTGATGGTGCTGCCGCTTGTTGAGCTGCGCCGAGGTTCCAGGACTGATACAGCGGGCCTGCCGCGCTGGCTGTCTGCGGTCGACTCATTTGGGCCGCTGGTTTCCTTTGCCGTTGCGGTCGTTCTCAACTTCCGGCCCAAGGGTCTGCTTCTCGGGATCACAGCCGGTCTTGCTTTGCATACGGTCGGTTTGAAGGTCGGCGAAACTGCTGCGCTAATCGCTATTTACACGGCGATCGCGACGTCGACCGTCGTGATACCGATTGTCGCCTCGTTCCTAGCTCCGCAAAGAGTTGAGCCGAAGCTCATTTCGGCTCGTGACTGGCTGGCAGCCAACGGGCGAATGCTGACCTCCATCATCATGTTCATGATCGGCGTCGTCATTCTTGGCAGTGGGATCGCGCACCTGTAGGAAGTCAGCTCCACGCCTTTAGCGTGCGAAGAGCTCGACAAACCTCTTGAGGATGTTTGGTACCTCGGTGACTCCGCTGGCTTGCGCGGCGGCCAAAACAGCATCAGCCTCGTCAGGCTCGAAGTAGCCGGCGTATTTGTAGACCTCAATGCGCGTTGCCAGCCCATCCAAGTCCAGCTCCGGGTGGAACTGAGTTGCATAAACCCGCGTCGCAACGCGAAAAGCCTGGACGGGACACGACTCGGAGTAAGCCAGCGCCACAGCGTGTGCTGGCAGTTTGCTAATCGCCTCCTTGTGCCCGACGTACGCGCCGAACTGGGATCCGGCGGCACTAAAGAGTTGATCTTCTTCGCCGGCTTCGGTCAGTTTGATCTGAACACCGCTGATCGGCTCGTGGAAAGTGTGGTCGACCACCGCACCCTGATGCCGGCCAAGGGTTCCGATTCCGTAGCATGCGCCCAAGAAGGGAAAATCCCGCTCCACTACTTGATCAAGCAGCGCAGACAGCTCAGTCTCGACTCGGCGCTGGGTCGCCGACTTGACGTCCTCGGGATCGCTGGCCTGGAACGGCCCACCGCCCAGAATGATTCCTGACCAGTTATCAAGATCAACACTGCCGAGCTCGGCCTGCTCCATCCGGAATCGCCGCAGCTGTGCTTCCTCGAGGCGAGCGAAGCGGAGCATCGCGGCATACTCGTCGTCGGCCGCGACGTCCTCGGCCCGGATGGCAAGCAGCAGGAAGGGCTTCACGTCCGCACCTTACGTGATTGATGCCAACTTCGCCTGGCGCTGCGAGCCCTTCCTCAGCTGCCGAGAATCTTCGCCTTTTGTGCGGCAAACTCCTCTTCTGTCAATACCCCGGCTGCTTTGAGCTCGCCAAGCTTCTGCAGCTGGGCGATCATGTCATTCTGGGATGGAGCTGCAGCCTGTTGAGGAGGCGGCGCGTAGGCCTGCTGCTGCGGATACCCCTGCTGGGGTGGGTAGCCCTGTTGCGGCGGATACCCCTGTTGCTGGTCGGACTGCTGCTGCCTGTAGGCATCGGCATCCGCTGCATCCTGGGCTTGCTGGTCCTTTTCCGCCCACCGGTTCCCCTGCCGCCGCGATACGCGGTTGGACACCGCGGTCGCCGTACCGGCTACAACCGCAGTTCGAGCTATTCCACCAATGAGTCCCATGGTTTGTCCTCTCTACCTTCTTCCACATCTTGCCTATGTCGCCTGAGCCTGCGCCTCTTCAGCCTCCAGTGCGTCAAGCATTGCCTCTACTTCGTCAGCCGGAATTCGGCCACTCGCAATAAGCTCCGCACCTGCCCGCCTCATGGCCCCGACAAACGGACGAGCCCAGGTGTTCTCGTAGAGCAGCAGCGTCACGACCTTCCCCGGCTCGATAAGTTCGGCGGCTTGTCGCAGATCGTCATCATCCAGCATTCCGGATTCAACACCGTCGAAGACGGCGAGGTCGAGCGTGCCGTCGTTGTCGAGATCGGTGATCGCGACTGCGGTGAAAGTACCGTCGGCCTCTCGCGTGACAGCTCTAAGGTCTAGAACCTTGATGATGCCGCGGTCGACAAGATCGACTAGCGCCGCGAGACCTTCTCCTCTCATTCTGGCGGAGGGCAACTCAATCGCCAGATAGTCGATCGGGCCGACGGCCTCTTCGGTCATGCTCTCTTCGGTCATGCTGTCTTCGGTCATGCTGTCCTGCTCTGTCATGCTGCACCTCCCACGCCCATCGGCGTGCTGATCCGCATCGCCGTACCGTCAACTTGAGCACGATGCTCTCACCAACAGGACAGAGTGAAATCACCCACCACGGGTGATCGAGCAGGACGACCCGCAATGGCGCCTTCAGCTTCCCCGTAAGCGCGGCATTGATGCCCTAGAGTGAATCGCGGCTGGCGCAGTGCAGCGCTTCCTTGGATTCAGCGGAAGGCTGGCGTAATGAATAGTTTCTGGGACTGGTTCTGGCTTCTGGTCTGGACCTTCTTCTTCGTGTGCTACCTGATGGTGCTGTTCCAGATCATCATTGATCTGTTCCGTGACAGGGATCTGAGCGGTTGGTGGAAGGCGCTATGGATCATCTTCTTGATCATCTTTCCCTTCCTTGCGGCGATCATTTACTTGATCGCACGCGGCCGCGGGATGGGCGAGCGCCAGGCGGGAGAGATGAGAAGAGCTCGAGCTGCGTCCGATCAGTACATCCAGAGCGTTGCAGGCAGTAGCAACCCAGCCGAACAAATCGCATCCGCAAAGAGTCTGCTGGATAGCGGTGCGATTACTCAGGACGAGTTCGACAAGTTGAAAGCGAAGGCGCTGGCCTCCTGAACTCAAGGGCGGTAGGCAACTGAACGGAACAGGCCGCTGTAGTCATGCACTAGGCCGTCGGCGTCCACAACAAGCTCGGCATGGAAATCCCCCGTTGAGAACTTCCAGCGGTCTGCTGCCAGTCGCTCATACCGTTGGTCGGAAGGAATCACCTCGAGGCCGGGAAACTGGACCCATGCCATCCGCAAATCTGCGGCGCGCCCTATGTCGAGTTCCAGGCGGCGGATAGGCAGAGTATTGGTGGCTGGGGTGACGGTGAGGTCCACGTCCAGCGACCCCTCAACCTCCGGGAGATCCGGGCCACCGTCCCAGTACCAGCGACCAGCGCCATCGGCAAGCAGCACGCGACGAGTCGATTCGTCCAACTCCAGCTCGACGCGGCGGGTTATGCCCTTTTCATCAGTACGAACCAGATAGCGGATCTCCAGCGGTCCGCCGTCCACAGGTGTGAGCACAGTACCGGCAAGACGGAGTCCATCGCGGCTGACGTCAAGCCGACAGCGGTCGAGGGCGCCGTTTGAAGTGCCCTGCCAGAGGATCGTAGGCATGTCTGGCCAGCCTAACGGAGGCCGCCATGCCGGCCAGCGATTCGATCTTTAGGCTGTTGGTCATGGAATATCGCGGACTTGGACGTACCGGCATGCACGTAAGCCCGCTCTGCTTGGGCGCAATGATGTTCGGGGCCTGGGGAGAGCCTGATCATGAGATATCGATCAAGATCATCCATCGAGCACTGGACGCTGGCATAAATTTCATTGATACCGCTGACGTCTACTCACAAGGCGAATCGGAGAAGATTGTCGGCAAGGCGCTAGCGGGTGGACGACGGGACGATGTCATCCTGGCCACGAAAGTGCACGGACAGATGGGTACCCCGACTGGTGAGTCCGGTGATCCGAACAAGCGGGGAAATTCGCGACGCTGGATCATCCGCGAAGTCGAGGACAGTCTGCGCAGGCTGCAGACCGATTGGATTGATCTGTACCAGATTCATCGTCCCGACCCCGGCACCGATGTCGAGGAGACGCTGGGAGCGCTCACCGACCTACAGCGCCAGGGCAAGATTCGCGCCTTCGGCTCATCGACTTTCCCCGCGCACGAGATCGTTGAGGCGCAGTGGATTGCCGAACGCCGCGGGCTCGCACGTTTTGTGACCGAGCAACCGCCGTATTCGATCTTGGTGCGTGGCATCGAGGCTGATGTACTGCCGGTTGCCGAGAAGTATGGGATGGGCGTCATCCCATGGAGCCCACTTGCGGGGGGTTGGCTGACCGGCCGATATCGCAAGGGACAAGATGTGCCGGAGTCCCGGCGCGCCCAGCGGCTTCCGGGTCGTTACGACCTGAACAAACCGGAGAATCAAGCCAAGCTTGATGCCGTCGAGGAGCTTGCCCTGCTGGCGGAAGATGCGGGTCTTACGCTGATCCATCTCGCGCTGGCCTTTACCCTCGTCCATCCTGTGGTGACGGCACCGATCATTGGGCCGCGGACGATGGAGCAACTCCAGTCCCAGCTCGGCGCCGTGGATGTGGTACTAAGCGACGACATCCTTGATCGCATCGACAAGATCGTTCCACCCGGAGTCACTCTCAACCGTGAATCCGACTCGGGATACCTGCCGCCAGCCGTACGAGAGCCGTCCTTACGCCGCCGTCGCGCGGCTTAGTCTTCCGGCGCATGACGGGCGGGAGCTCGGGACGCCTAACCTGGTCTGTGGACCACAAGTCCAATACGACGCCGCGCTGCGCGACGTCCGGACACCCCGGAGGCAGCGATGTTCGAAGAAGCTCAGCTTTATGCACCGGTGACGCGCTCTGGCGACGACGTCACCGTCCACCTGGGTGCCGACCATCCAGGTGCCGTGGACCCGGACTATCGGGCCCGACGCAACGCTCTCGCCGCGCTTGCCATGGATTGGCAGCCCGGAACACCCCCACCCATTGCGACCTACACGGGCGCCGAGCAGGAGGTCTGGCGCATCGTCTGCGCCGAGCTTCACAATCTGCACGAGCGCTTAGCCTGTGCCGCATACCTAGAGGGCAAGGAGCGACTCCGCCTTCCCGAGGATCACATTCCACAGCTCGTTGAAGTCAACGACATGCTCCGGCCACTTACCGGGTTCCAGTACGTGCCAGCGGCCGGACTAGTGCCGCTTCTTGAGTTCTACGGCTCCTTGGCGGACGGTATTTTCCACTCGACGCAATACATTCGGCACCACTCCGTACCGCTCTACACGCCAGAGCCAGACGTCATCCACGAAGTCGTCGGCCACGGCAATTGCCTGGCTCATGATCGTTTCGCGGCTCTCTACAGAGTGGCCGGGCAGGCGGCCCGGCGGGTGCAAACCACCGAGGCGCTGGAGTTCGTCTCGAAGGTTTTCTGGTTCTCCCTGGAGTTCGGCGTGGTACGCGAGCAGGGTGAAGTCCGCACCTACGGCGCTGGTCTGCTGTCCTCGTACGGGGAGATTCAGCAGATCGAACGGGCCGAGCTCCGGCCGCTGGACGTAGGGCGAATGGGCGTGCAGACGTACGACATCACGCACTACCAGCCGCTGCTCTTCTGCGCTGAGGGATTCAACGAGATCGAGGACGTTGTCGGGACTTTCTTCGCCGATGTCGACGACGACATGGTGGAGCGGCTGCTGCACGACGCCTCCGCGCCAGCCTGATAGGTGTGAGCGACTTGACCCGGGCCAACACCCCGCCCTCATCCTGAGCAGCCGTCCGGCACTGAGTACGATCTCCGAGCACAGTTACGACCGCGCAAGCGTCGAATGAGAAGGGGGAACCATGACAAGTGTCACTATCTTCGGTTCAGGCAATATGGGCACCGCAATCGATAGCGTGCTTAGTGCCGGCGGCGCCTCGGTTGATCACATTGGCAGCGCTGATCCGCCCGGACCGGTGAACGGCGACATTGTCATTCTTGCTGTCTACTACGCGGCCTTGCAGGACATCCTGGCCGATTATGCCGACAAGTTTGCTGGCAAGACTGTCGTCGACATCACTAATCCCATCAATCTGGAAACCTTCGACTCACTGCTTGTGCCAGCTGACAGTTCATCCGCTGGGGAACTTGCGGCAGCTCTGCCGTCCTCGCGAGTGCTGAAGGCGTTCAACACCACTTTCGCGAGTGCGCTCAGCGCGAAGAGCGTGGGGCCGAACCCGACTACGGTTCTCGTCGCCGGCGACGATGATGACGCAAAAGCGGCTCTGATGTCGGCAGTTGAAGCCGGTGGCGTCAACGCAATCGACGCCGGTCCACTACGACGTGCCCGCGAACTCGAAGCGATGGGTTTCCTGCAGATAAAGCTCGCCGCGGCTGAGCAGGTCGGATGGACTGGCGGCTTCGCCGTCGTACGCTGAGCGACTCCGAGTCTCACACCACCAAGCGGGGACGATGCCAGGTAGCTGATCGTTTCGGCCGCCGCATCGTGATCATGACGGACCCGCCTGCCGTGGTACCGAGCTCCATGTGAGGATTCCGGCCTCGCCGATCGAGACGGATCGTCTGATGGTCGAGGGTTTCCGGCCAAGTGATCGGGCTGGCGCCGATCAGTGTGTCCTTTCGCTGCGCCTGCAGCAGCAAGATCCACCGCCGCTGGTCACCGCTGTCGGCAGGCACGTCATCCGAGGCCGTCTCCTCCCGCCAGAGCTGCCGCGGACTGATCTTGAACGTCAGTGTGGAGCCGATCCGTGACGCCGCAGATCCAAGATCAACAAAGTTCACGCTGCCGGGAAGCCAGGCGGCCAACCGAAGCCATCCAGGCCGAGTTTGAAGCCCATCTTCGATGCTTACCACAAGCGTCAGCCGGCTCCTCGACAATGATGCCTGACACAAGATCGGCTCAGTGATCAGGCGCGGCGCACCGACCTGGCGGTCGGCAGCACTCAGCAGCCGGTCAAGCTTTGGACTGAGCGTGTAGGTCGGCAACTCTCCCCCGCCATACCTGACGGGCGAACGTAGCGTCTTGTTGAGCTCGACCAGATCCTCCGCTGCTCCGGCTTTTGCCGTTAGCATTCGCAGCCGCTGTTGATCACCCAGCTCGCCGAGTACCGAATGCGGTAGATAGGGAAAGACCTCTGCTCGCATCACCTCGAGGAACTCCTTTCGCTCGGCCGGCTGGGCCGCCATAAAGGGACGGTTGAGAGCCGGTGGAAGAGTGCGGACGAATACCCGTCGTAATAGCTGATCTCGACGCGGGCCCGGTGTCGTGTTGGCGACGATCAGCCCCACCATGCGGGAGGCCGTCAGCTGCTTGTTGCCAAGGGTCTGCCGTTGCCGCGACAGGTTGCTGCCGTCGGGCAGCATGCGCCGGTGATAGAGATCACGCCCGCCAAGGATGCTGATCTTGTGGGCCGCGAAGAGGCAGGACGCCATGAAGACCTGATCTTCGCCTTGCACCATGTCATCGCAGAAGCGAAGACCCTGCTGCTCGATCAATGACCGACGGATCAACTTGTGTGGTGTGAGTGATCGCCAGACTCTGTCAGCGACAATGTCAGCGTCTGGCACCGTTTTGAGAAAGCCTGCCTCCGCCTCTGGTCGCCCGATCCAGCTGACCTGGCCAACCACGATGTCGGAGTCCTGTTGACGGGCCATGATGAGAAGCCGCCGCAGCGCGTCCGGCCCGAGATAGTCATCCGCATCATGAAAGAAGACGTACTCCCCGCCAGCCTCGGCCAGCGCGCGGTTGCGGCCAGCGCTGGGACCGCCGGTGTGGGATTGCTGAAAGATCTTGATATTGGTCCGCTGGGCGGCCAGCTCGCTCAGATATCGCCAGGTGTCATCGGTCGAGCCATCATCGACGACCAAGATCTCGATCAACTCCGCCGGCAGGGTCTGAGCCTGAAGCGCGTCCAGGGCATCGGTCACCAGGGAACCGGAGTTGTACGTGGTGATGATCACCGATACCGCAGGGTGCCCTCCGTTGGCAGGGTCTTCAGAAAGAGATCGTGGCTGAGGCGTACGCGCCAGCGGAGATGCGGTCATGTGCCCGCCACCCTTCGACGGCGTATCCGGAACCATGCGGCCCCGGCGGCCACACCCGTCAGGAGTGGGACCATAAGCACTACAGGCAGCGCACCGCCGGCAGTCAGCGTCGTCCGCTGGGCGACGTCGACTTTCACCAGCGGGCTGATCGTAAGGTTCTCGTTGCCGTTGACAGAGCCGCCGAACGGAACGACGACCACATAGGCAGCGAATCGACCGGAATTGACAGCCTGGATTTCCCAGCTGAGTTCGCGGGTTTCACCGGGTTGGAGTGACAACTGTTGACTGCGCTCCGACGACCAATCCTCAGGATCGACATAGACGCTGCCCTCAATGCTGGCGACGTTCAGGTGCGCGAGGATCTCACCGGTCGGTTTGTTACCGGTGTTCTTGATTTCGGTGCTGATCTCGAAGTGATCACCGAGCACCGTTGAGACGACCGGTGGATCAGCCACCACGTGGACATTGAGTGGATCGGCGAGGGCCGGCGCTGGTAGGACGCTGAGTAAGCCGGTCAGCAGCAGGACCATGATCAGTGCCCTCATCCGGCATTCACCCCTGGAACCAGCCGAACCAGGCGCGGCCCGGCAAGTACGAGTGTGCCGCCTGCGATGATCGCCGTCAGCAACGGCGTGATCAGGTAGGAGAGGTCTTGTGTCCAGCTGTGGCCATTCACCAACATCGATGAGATGTAGGCCAGAGCCGAGTCGACTGGGTTGGCCCGCCGCAGCACATCGAAGAACCAGCCCTGTGGCAATCCGCTCGGCAGCTGGGTTGGCGCGAACAAGATCAACATCAGGAAGAGGCTGGCTGCAATGCTGGTCTTGTTGGAGTTGCAGACCCCACTGATCAACAACCCGATCGAACCCAAGCCGACAGCCACCAAAGTGCCGACGCAGAAGCCAAGTGCTAGCGCTTGGCCAAGGATGCCGACCCCACGTGCAAGCACCCAGACGTAGGGGATGGTGACGACGAAGGTGGCAAACCACATGGTCAGCGCGGCGATCAGCTTGCCGGCGATGATCGAGCGCCGTGGCACCGGAGTGACCAGCAGGCTTTCCAGGGTGCCGCGTTCTCGCTCGCCACTGATTCCGTCGGCGCTCACCACCAAGGTGACCAATACGCCGACGGCCACCGCTAGCTGCAGCACCAGGTTTACCGACTCGCGCTGTTCCAAGAAGTTCAGCGCCTGGTTGGTCGACGTTAGATAGGTAACGGCGCTGAGCAGGATGCTGAACAAAAAGAGCAAGATCAACCCACGGCCACTCGTCCAGAGATCCCGTGATTCCTGCTCGGCGATGACCAGCCACCCTGACTGACGCTCGGCGATGGCTCGAGACTCCTGTGGCGTACCGACGTCTGGTGGTGCGACTTGAAGCGTCATACGACGGCCTCGCTGGTCATCTTGAAGAAGGCGTCGGACAGCCGCGTACCTTCCAGCTCGAAGCGGAGAACTGGAATCCCGGCAGCCGTAATAGCTGCCAGCGCGGCATTCATGACATCGCTGGATCCGCCACCTGTACCAGCTCCATCTACGGCAAGGACCAGCACATCGGGTTGCTCGGCGAGCTGGTCAACCGCGAGATTTGGGAAGCCGGCAAGTACGTTGCAAGTGCGCTCTACCAGCTCCAGCGGCACACGGAGTTCGGCGGATCGCTCGATCAGTGCCGTACTGATCACTTCGCCGACGCTCCCGGCGCCCGCCACTCTGCCGTGGTTCAGAATCACCACCTTGGAGCAGACCTCTTCCACCTCAGGCAGCAGATGGGTGCTCAGCACAACGGTCGCAGCGCGGCTCTTGGCGATGGCGCGAATGATGTCGAGAACCTGAGCTTGACCGGCGGGATCGAGCCCCAAGGTCGGCTCATCCAGAAAGACCACGACGGGGTCATTGACGAGTGCCCGGGCGATGCCGAGCCGCTGCCGCATGCCACGGCTGTAGGTCGAAATTGGTGATCCGGCTCGTTCTTCGAGGCCAACGGTGGCGAGCAGATCGGCAGCCAGATCGCGTGCCTTGCTGCGGCTCAGTCCATAGAGTCGCGCGAAAAAGCGCAGGTACTCCCCACCCGTCTGATGTGCTGGGTAGCCGCTGCTCTCGGGAAGTACTCCGACGCACCGTCGGATGTCAGGCGCCGACGTCGACGGATGCCCTGCGATCGAGAACTCGCCGCTGGTTGGCACGAGCACCGTGGTCAGCAACCGGATGGTGGTGGTTTTGCCAGCTCCGTTGGGCCCGAGGAGGCCGACGATCTCGCCCTGCGAGGCAGTAAAGCTGACATCCTCGACCGCACTACGTGCCCCGTAGTGTTTGGTGAGTCGCACCGCTTCCACGGTCGTGCTGGTCATTGGCCTGCCTAGTCCTCTAGGCCCCCGAGTGCGACGAGGTCGCATCCAATTGCA
>JBJMIR010000132.1:0-17004 GCA_045806785.1 Propionibacteriaceae bacterium
CCCACCCGCCGAACCGGCCGCCCTGCGCGATGATGACGCCGTTCGCGCCCTCGGCGGGGACCTCCACCTCGGCGGTGACGGAGAACGACCTGTTCTTGATGCTGACCACGCTGTTCTCGGACAGTCGTCCCATGCCGGCGAAGAACAGCTGCGAGCTGCCGCGGATGAGGGTCGGACGGCCGGCCAGCTCGGGGTTCAGCCGTTCAGCGCCCCGGTCGTCGAGGGGCAGGACGTTGTGCTTGGTGGCCTCGATCAGCCACAGCCGCTGCAGCTTCTCGAGCATCTCCGGGTGGTCGGCGGCGAGGTCCCGGGCCTGGCTGTAGTCGCTGGTGCCGTCGTACAGCTCCCACACATCGTCGTCGAACGCGGGAATCACGCCGCCGACCATCACCCAGGGCGTGCGGTGCTTGGTGACCGCCGACCACCCCTGGTGGTAGATGCCGCGGTTGCCGAACATCTCGAAGTACTGCAGGTCGTGGCGCTCCGGCTGATCCGCCTCATTGAAGCTGTACAACATGCTGGTGCCCTCCATGGGCGACTGCTGCACCCCGTTCACCATGGCGGGTTCGGGGAGGCCGGCCGCCTCCAAGATCGTCGGCGCCACATCGATCACATGGCTGAACTGCGAGCGCAGACCACCGGGCTGCTCGATCCCGTTCGGCCAATGCACGATGGTGCCGTTGCGGGTGCCACCCCAATGGGAGGCGACCTGCTTTGTCCACTGGAACGGGGTATCCATCGCCCACGCCCAGCCAACCGCATAGTGGTTATAGGAGCTCGGTGAGCCGAACTCCTCCACCTTGCTCAACATGAACTCCGGGGTCTCCAGAGCCGCCATCCCATTGAAATTGGCCAACTCATTGAACGCACCATTCAGCGTGCCCTCCGCCGAAGCGCCGTTATCGCCGATGATGTAGTAGACGATCGTGTTATCGAGGACCCCCAGGTCATCGATCGTGTCGATCAGCCGGCCCACGTGAAAGTCGACGTGCTCCAAGAACCCCGCGTACACCTCCATCTCACGCGCCAGCACCGGCTTCAGCTCATCAGGCATCTCATCCCACGCCGGAATCTCGACGTGTCGAGCGGTCAGCTCGGCATCCGCCGGGATGACTCCCAGCTCCTTCTGCCGGCTGAACGTACGCTCCCGCTGCACATCCCAGCCGTCATGGAACGCGCCCTTGTAACGGTCGGCCCACTCCTTTGCGACGTGGTGCGGGGCGTGCGTCGCACCCGGGGCGAAATACACAAAGAACGGCTTCTCCGGCATCAACGCCTTCTGCTGACGCATCCAAGAGACCGCCCGATCAGCCAGGTCCTCGGTCAGGTGATAACCCTCTTCAGGGGTCGCCGGCGGCTCCACCGGCGTCGTACCGTCATACAGCGCCGGATCCCACTGGTTATTCTCGCCACCGATGAAGCCGTAAAACGTCTCGAAACCGCCGCCAGCCGAGGGCCACGCGTCGAACGGGCCCAGCGGCGAGGACTGCCATACCGGCACCTCATGGCACTTGCCGAACTGAGCCGTCGAGTACCCATTCAGCTTCAGGGTCATCGCCAACGGCGCCTTCGTGTTCGGACGCAACGAGCTGTTGCCAGGAGCCGACGTTGCGGTCTCGGTAATGCTGCCCATCCCCACCGAATGGTGATTACGGCCCGACAGCAACGCGGCCCGCGTCGGCGCACACAATGCCGTCGTGTGAAAACGGTTGTACCTCAAACCGCCCGCCGCCAGCCGGTCCGCTGTCGGCGTACGACAGGGACCACCGAAGGTGCTCGCGGCGCCGAAACCAACATCATCCAGCAAGATGATCAAAACATTCGGCGCACCCTCCGGCGGCAGCAACGGCTCGATCGGAGGGAAGGCCGTGTCCGGGTCTTTCGCGTCATAGGTCGTCAGACCCGGCGATGGCCGGTCAGGGATGGGCAACATCGTGCGTGCATGTCGGTCGAGACTCATCGTTCCTCCAAAGGGTTGCGTCTCAAAAGCCGAACGGCTCCACGTCGCAGGCCCGTTCACCCGGACCGGCTTCAGCCGCTCGCCGGTCTCGGCGGAACGCGCACCCGACCGCTGCGACCCCGTTGACACCAACGTGCCACCCAGCGCCACGACCCGCCTCACCCGAGTCGGGTGAGATCTGGCTAACTCACTTCGACGCCACTTGCGGCTCACAATGTGCCTGAGACCGGCAACGGCCAACACTGCATCCAGGGTGACGCGCATGGCCAACCAGAGATCAGTGCGACGACCCAACTAACTGCGCGCACTGGGACGCCGACCTTGATCGACTAGCGCCAAATGGTCGACATCGTCTCCCTCGACGCCCACTTCATCGTCGAACGGCGGTGGCCGCCAGGCACCTCCGCGCATGACCCGCTGCCGCCTCGGGGCCCATTGGGGTCGGGTCAAGACGCACACGCCCGGTACCGCGCATCAGCCTGATCGCCCTGGCGGCGCTGGTGCTGGTGTATCTGCGATCGCCCGATTAGAAACAGACCATGATCAACAATGAGACCGCGTGACCATATTCCCTAGTGAAAGCCCATTTCGGCGGCCATGTGACGCGTTGGCCGTGAGCAAGAATTAGGGCCCGATAGACACCATGTGGGGAGCGCCCATGATCTTGAAAGTCGGCTGTGCCCAGGTTCCCGGGCCCTTGCGTGACACCAATCTGCATGAGTGCTTGGCGCTTAGGGTCCTCGGGCCAACGTTCCGACCCTAGCCGAAGCCCCAACATTCCGCCTCCGCGATCAGTAGCTTCCGCAGCGGTTGCCGGGCCGCATGGCAGCTCGGAGTCTGAGCGTTGTGAAACCAGGAACTCGCGATGCTTCCCGGGTGCCTCTCCAGGGCTCGTTGTGCCGGACCGGGACCAGAACAAATGATCAAGAAGAGTGCGAGCTGCCAACGCGCATC
Organism: Propionibacteriaceae bacterium; assembly: GCA_045806785.1. GTDB lineage: Bacteria > Actinomycetota > Actinomycetes > Propionibacteriales > Propionibacteriaceae > Microlunatus. Next base: position 2,915 of record JBJMIR010000132.1, read on the forward strand.
GTCAAGGAAATCAAGCTCCGAACCCCCAACCCGCTGATCAAGAGAAGCCAGCCAGGACGTCGTGGCTGGCGTTCGTGGGCTCGCGAAGGCGCAAACGGTGCTCTGTGGATGCCTGCGGATGATACTGCGTTGCTGTCACTGCTGCTGTCACGTTGCGAGGGTTCGCGCGCCCGCGCCCGTAGGAACGCGTTGACAATGTTTCGTCCGCCGAGGATCCATCCCGCCGCCGCTGTGTGCCAGGCCCGGCAGAATGTAGTAGACGTGGCGGAAGGGATCCTTGGGAGATGGCGTCGCTAGGGGGCCGTACGTCGTGAAAACGGCGACGAAGGGAATGGTGTTTGTCCCTGGTGGGCAGTTTCGCATGGGGAGCGGGGACTTCTACCCTGAAGAACGCCCAGTCCATGAGGTTGCTGTCAGCGATCTGTGGGTGGACGAGCACCCAGTTACCAACGCTCAGTTCCGCCGGTTCGTCAAGGCCACCGGCCACCTGACCGTAGCCGAGCAGGCACCCGACCCCGCCGATTTTCCTGGTGCGGCAGCGGCTGATTTGGTGCCCGGCTCTCTAGTCTTCGTTGGCTCGCAGGGACCCATCCCGCTTGACGACTGGACCCGGTGGTGGGCATGGGTTCCAGGAACAAACTGGCGTCACCCCTACGGACCCGACAGCACGCTTGATGGGCGGGATCTGCACCCGGCCCTGCATGTGGGTTATGAGGATGCAGCCGCGTACGCAGTCTGGATCGGAAAAGTGCTGCCGACCGAGTCCCAATGGGAGTACGCCGCCCGTGGCGGGTTGGACGGCGCTACCTACGCCTGGGGCGGGGAGTTCATGCCTAAAGGTCGCATCATGGCAAACACCTGGCACGGCCGATTCCCGTGGGAGAATCTTCGGCCCCACGGCTTTGACCGGACATCGCCGGTGAAGCGATTTGCGCCCAACGGGTACGGCCTCTACGACGTCGCCGGCAATGTCTGGGAGTGGACGACCACGTCGTGGGCGGCCGACCACACAACGACGGGCGACGCGCCGATTCATGCGTGCTGTACGCCTGGCACAGAAAACATCGGCGAACAGGATCGGCGAGTTATCAAGGGCGGTTCGCACTTGTGCGCACCTTCGTACTGCCATCGCTATCGACCCGCGGCTCGACAAGGTCATGGCGTACGCAGCACAACCAGTCATCTCGGATTTCGCTGCGTGCTCCCTGCATAGTCTTCGAGGCAGCCAACGCCCACAAGGTCCAGCCCTTGATATCCGATCCGTGATCTTCTGGCCGACTCGCAGATCCCGTGCGGCCTGGACGCCCTCGCCGATGGCGAGCTCCACGCCTGTTCAAGAACGCGGCCGGTTCGAGTGGCCACGAGGTGCGCATCATCGACAAGTCGGCTCACCGACACAGTGTCATGCGAGAGCCTTCGCCTTCAGCTGGTCGAACTCGGCCTGGGTGATCGTTCCCGCGTCGAGGAGTTGTTTGGCCGACGCGATCTGATCGGCGCTCGAGCCCCCACCGCTCGTGGCGACGACTGAACGCACATACTCATCCTGCTGTCGCCGCATCTCCTGCTGCTGCGCCATGGTGCGCTCCGTCATGCCGCCGCCGCGGGCGATGAGGTAGACCAAGACGCCGAGGAATGGCACGAAGATGACAAACAGGCACCAGATAGTCTTCGCTCCCCCGCCCATGTCGTGGCTACGGAAGATGTCTGCGAAGACGTAAAACACGCACATGATCCATGCGAAGAAGATGAAGAACTCGAACAATGCGAGCAGGAACGACCCGTTGTCGTTGAACATCTAACTGCCTCCAGTGTGGGGTTGATGCTGACGAGGCGCCCCAGGTCGGACCTGCGAAATCCTTGGCGTAGACAACCCCACTCAGCATGCGTACACATTCGATCATGTTTCGCGGCTGAGATCCTCACATACCGCCAGCCCTACCACGACGAGCGATGACGGTATGGGCAAATGTCGGGCTGATTCCCCCAGTCTGGAAGAATCCTGCGCGATCGCCCGTCCTTGATCGACCGCAGTCCGCCGGTGATGATCAGTATGCGAACCTTGCTCTCGCCAAGTTGAGCAAGCGTGCAACCTGGGGCCGGCGTATACCAGCGAGGCGTAAGGATGATTCCGATCTTTTCAGTTCGCCTTATGATCAACACCCGCAGTCGTGGTGGTGGCGCGGAACTGTTGTGAGCACTGTCGAGTACCTCAATGGGCGGAATGCGTCCGTCTGGCTCACAGGTTCGCTACGCTGCGGCAAGCCGTGATCAGCCGCAGGTGGTCGTATGCTCATGCAACGGGGTCGCTCCACCGCCGTGGAGTGCAAGAGCAGCAGCGCAGGGTCCACTTAATGGAGTTGGGAATCTACATGCGCGATGGATCGTCCAGCGCAGAGGACACGAAGTCGACTGGCCTGTCCCCATTGCGTCTACGTGTCGGCGTGTTGCTCATCCTCTTCTGGATTGTGCCGTTCTGGGCGTTGGCGGAGCCCATCGCGCACTCCCTAAGCGGGCTCAGTAACCCTCCATCAGTTGCTGCTGTGACGACTGCCATCGTCATCGTGCAGAGCATCCTCGGGCTGCTCGGGTTCTGGGTCGCCGGGACAGAAGTCAAGTCGATCATCAAGGGCTCCACGATGAGGCATGCCCTCGGGGCCATCTGGTCGATATTCATTCACGGGGATATCCGGGGTCAGGGCGACGCCGGCGATGATCCGAATGAAGGGCGACCACCAGGCGAGGACGCCTAGCTGCTTCGCTGTCGCGGACCGCCAAGTGACAAGGAAACAACTCAGCGACATCGGCAACCTTTCGTTGCGAACGTTGCGTTGGCATACGCGAGCCGGCTTGCCGGGCGCACATTCCCGTGCGGATGTGGGACGAGACCATGATCATGACGCCCGCTGGGCACGCCGGTGGTCGCAGGTTACGAGACCGTGTCAACCTTCGTACTGGTGGCCCAATCTCGCCTACTGCAAATTCATTGATCAAGATAAAGAGGCAGAAGGATGACCCAATCACCAACACAACCCCCGAGGACGCCGTAATCCTCGAAGAGATGTTCGTGCAGATCGCACGGACCGTGACCAGCGATAGACGACGCTGACCCTGCAGGATGTGTCGGCGTCGCCGTTGTATTTCTCCGACCGTCCCGAGCGGGTTGTCGGGCATATGACGACCGAGCAGTTCGTCGAGCAGTGGACCTAGGGTCCGAACAGTTTCTTCGAGGACCCGCCCAACGCCGTCGTGTCCTACGTCGGTACCGACGAGGACACCCCATCCGACGCCGTGGTGGTGCTGCGGGATCCGGTGGCCTCGGGTAGCTCGCTCAGCTACTCCTTCGAGGTGCTTGAGGGCGCCGTGCCGGAGGCGTCCGGGGCGGTCACCTTGTTCATCGATCCGCTCGGCCGGCCGCTCACCCCGGTGTCCTTGGCCGGTATGGACCGCCGCGACCGGCGACGCTAGACCCCAAGACGTCGGGCTGTCCCGTGCCACCGTCATGGCGCTCCGGCCGGGTTATGCGAGCTGGCTCGAAATGCGGCGACATGACCAGCAACGAAAACCGAAGAACGACAGCACTGCTGAGGATTAACACCGATCCCTTTCGCGCGCAATTCAGCCACACAGGCCGCGATCAGTTTCCTTTGACCTTAGAACTCAGGTGGCCGCTGCGATGGGACCCGCTTCTCCGTCGCTGCTTTGCGGCTCGCTTTCGGCCTGACCTGGTGACTCCGGCCTCCTTGGACCCGGTAGTGGGAGCACGTTCGTGATGACGAAGGACACGACGACGGCGACGACAACCTCCGGGGTCACGATCACGCCATCAGTGCCCAGTAGGAGCACAGCCAACAACGTCGAGGTCAACGGCAGTCGCAGCATCGCAGCACACATGGCTCCGATGCCACTGGCGATCGCCGGCGCCAAACTCATGCCGGGCAACCCGCTCGCGGCAATCCCCACCGCTGCTCCGATGAACATCGAAGGGAAAACCGGGCCACCGCGAAACGCGCTCAACGACAGGCCGTAGGCGACACCTTTGCAAATGATGAGCAAGATCATCACACCAACTGAATAGTCGGCTGCGTGTTCGACCAGCGCAGGCAGTGTGTCCTGTCCGGAGAACAACACGTCGGTGAAACTCCGTCCCGAGACCAGCTGGTAAGCCATGGCGGTGAGACCGATAAGCAGGCCGAGGGCCGAGGTGACCAACACCCGATTGATGTGCACAATCGGACGAACCCACAGTCCGACGGAGCGGATCAACCACCCCAACAGGGCGCCTGCCACGCCCATCACCAGCGCCCACGCCATTGTGGCCAACGTTGGCGGTCCCGCGGCCGGCACCGAGGGCAACGCAAGCGAGAAGGTGCCGAGTCCGGTCCAGTTGTCCAGACCAATAAAGACGAGCGCCCCAAGACCCGAGGCGAGCAGGCCGGGCAGTGCCACCAGGCTCAGCGCCATCCCGCCGATCCCTGCTACCTCCATGATCAAGAACGCACCGAGCACCGGGGAGCCGAGCAATGTGCTGATCGCCGCAAAGCTGCCAGCTGAGGCCATGATCGTGAGGGCCGTTGGAGGTGCATCCTTCTTCACCAGGGATACCGCCAGCGCCCCAAGCCCGCCGCCGATCGCGATCAGAGGCGCTTCAGGCCCGAGGACAGCACCGAGGCCGAGCGTGGCGAGGGCCGCGAGAGCGATCCCAGGAAGTTCGCGCCGAGCGGCTGGACCGCCGCCGGCCTTGAACCCAAATGCGGGCGAGTGGCCCCCATTGCCGGGCAGATAGCGGATGGCCAACGCAGTCAACACTCCGCACAGCACCAACCAGGGCAACGGCCACCATGCGGGTGCAGGGCTGCCGAGGACCTGATTCGGCAGCTCAGTGAACAAGTACTTCTGGATCCCTGCGACCAGTGCGAGGAAGCCGTACGCAATGGCTGAGATAGGAATTCCGGCGATTGCCGCGAGCACAAGCGCTGCAATGTATTGCTTGGAACGGATCACAGCGACCGGGTCCATCCCAGCTGCTGCACCGCCGGGCGCTTCAGCCGCATCCTGGCTCGCCGCCGAAGCTTGGCCGGTGCTGGGCTCGCTCGAGTCATCCATTAGTGCAGTCTCTCTTCGGATCGGTCGGGTGAACTAGCAATATGCCGGAGCTGAAGAGTTCAGCAGAAGGCGTCGACTATTGCTCAGCTGCCTTTAACAACGACAGGCTTCGAAGCGCCCCGACCTGAGACAGTAGCGCCTTGCGATCGCGACATCGATGACGGGCAGCCGAGGGAGTTCCCGACCAATATCGACCGCTCGACGTTGACGGCGTGCAGCCCCTGCGTCCAGGCAGGAGCGATGAAACACCGGCTAACCCACCGACGATCACCCACGGGTGTGACCGGAGGTAGGGGTTCCGGGGCGCGGTCAGCCTCTCGTCTCGATCTCGTCGAATTTGGCCTCAGTCATCGGTGGTCCCTTTCGGCGGTTCTGCGGCCGACAAGCTGCTGCTCGCATCTTTCTCCCTTTTGTCAGTCGCGCAGGCGACGATGCACGAACAGCGAGTGGATCACCCACAGGTCGATGAAGATGATCGTCAAGGCCCACCATGGCGCCAACGGGATGAACGCGAAGTTCACAAACACCGAGATGGCGGCGATGAAGATTCCCAGCCAGCGCGCCCAAGCCGCTCCCGAAAAGACGCCGAAACCCGCCGCGAGACCGATGATGCCGCCGACCAGGTGTATCCATCCCCAGGTACTGGCGCTCGTAGTGATCCAGTAATTCGCGCTCTCGATGTAGGACGTCCCCTTAACGATCCCAGCAAGCCCCTCCAGCATCCACAGCACGCCTGCGATGATGAGCAGGATTCCGGCAAAGACCGCTCCTCCGGTTCCCCGCACGCTGACCTCTTGGCTCATTTCTCCTACTCCTTTTGATTCAGGGATGCTAGCGACGATCACCGCAGCGTCTCGGCGTCGTGATGATCGTCCGGACGATCGGGTCTTGACGACGGCCCACGCCGTATGCAACGACTGGGGCTGTCCCAACTGAGGATCTTGGTGGAGGGAGCGCCGAACTGCGTCACCCACCGTGCGTGAAAGGTGCACGCTGGTTCCCTAGGATCCCCGGCGTGGATAGTGCCAGGATGTGCCTACTCCAAGGGGCTAATCTGCGTCGGGAGCAGCGTCGCCCGCTTGCATCGGTTGCCGCCCGCGCTTGACCGCGTCGATGATGATCCTGGCGCCGAGGCCGAGGATCACGATGTCAGCGATCATCTGACCGATGACCAGCACCCGAGCCGGCTCGGTCACGGCCGTAATGTCACCGAACCCGACGGTTGCGAACACGGTGACGGTGAAGTACAACGCGTCCGTACGCGTCAGCGGCTGGCTGAAAGTGCCAGCAGAGATGGTGCCCATGACGAAATAGGTGCCGGCAAACAGCAGCAGAAACAATGGAACGCTCGTGGCAAGCGCTCCGACGGCCCGCAACACCGGATAGGGGCTCCTGATGATCCCGCGGACTTGAATGGCGACCAGTCCAACAAGCGCCAGAAGCCCGACCGCCAGTATCCCGATGACCACGCCGATAGAACTGCGGTCCAAGGGCAGCAGGTAGTAGATCGCAACCAGCGCGGCCGTCGAGCCCAACGCCCTAAGCAAGGTGACGAACACTCTGCGAAATCCGCGGCTCGCCTTATTGGAAGGTTTAGAACCAGAGCTGGCGCTTGCACTCACCGAGAAAGGCTAAACCGGCCCACGCGGCGAGCTTCCGAGTTCCGACTCGACACCCGCAAAGCCCTCAAAGGTGTACGAGCAACGTGACCTTGAGGGCGACGGATCGGCAGCACCATGGCCACCTGTGCGCTTCACCCAAGCGGGGCTGCAGTCGTTTCAGAATGCCTCGGTACCGATTGGCCCCGGGCTAAAGCTGCTGTTCGTCGGCACAAGCGTCTAGCGCCACATGCATGCCACATTGTCCTCGGGGCCACGTGGCGGGAGAGGCCGCGACGTTATGGACTGCCAAGCCCGAAGAGACATCTGCGTACAGTGCCACGGTTCTGGAAGCTCGATCGCCATCCGCGAGTTTCCGATCAGCAATTGGCTGGCGTTCTGACGGGCTGGGTGCAAGCCCATCATGGCGATTACAGAACCGGGGGGCGCCCAGGTACGCAAGAGCCGGCGGAACCGATCTCGCAGCATTCCACGGTTCCGCGCGGCGCAGTCGGGCCGAGGTCCGAGGGCGGACAATCCGCGTATGTCTACTATCGAGCCCGAAATCCTTACACCTGCCCGTCGCGGTTGGGTCGAGCGTACGCAGCGTCCACTCGACCTGCTCGCGGTCGTCTTCCTCGTCGACGTGATCCTGATCTCTGGAGTTTCCCGGACGGCCCGCCAGCATTTCTGCAGGCCTTAAGCGTCATCGCCTGGATCGTCTGGGCCTGTTTCCGCGGTGGACTATCTCGCGCGGTTGCTGTTGTCGGTGGAGAAGGCCAGGTTCGTTCGGACAAACAAATTGGACCTGCTCATGGTCCTGCTGCCGATGCTGCGGTCGCGGCGCGTCTTCCTCGTCGTCCAGGTTTCTTGGCAAGACACGGTCCACCCGTCGACTCGGCGCATTCGAGCGCCTGCTCGGCAGCTGTGTTGTAGTAGTCGAATTGCAGTCGGCGGCATCGTGGAGTTTCTCCACCTGGGCGGGGTGTCTGCAGCCGGTCGGGTCGCGGCGTAGGAAAGGTGTCTCCCTGTGAGTCTTCAGCAGAGCCTTATCGACCTCCTCATCGTCAGCGTGATCGCCGCGCTGACTCCAATCGTGGCGGGACTCCTCACCCGGCTGCGCGTGCCTCAGGTGGTGATCCTCATCATCGGAGGGGTTCTGGTCGGACCGCAGGTGCTGGGATGGGCCGACCCGGCCGGCCTTGAGCTAGTGTCCAACGTCGGTCTTGGGTTCCTCTTCCTCCTGGCAGGCTACGAACTCGAGCTCAGGCTTTTCCGTGAGCGTGCCGGACGGCTGGCATTGACATCGTGGCTGGTGACTCTGCTGGTTGCAATTGGGGTGACCGCCGCTTTGGCAGCGGTGGGCTTCGTGCGGGCGTTCGTGCCGATTGCGATCGGCCTGACGACGACCGCATTGGGCACCCTGCTGCCAATCCTTCGGGACAACCAGATGCTGGAGGGGCGTTTTGGTGCATTCATCATGGCTGCCGGGGCGGTTGGGGAATTCCTGCCGATTGTGGCCGTTGCGGTCTTCCTCAGCACCAACGGCGCGTTCCTTGGCTTGGTGTCTCTGGTCCTCATTGGAGGGATCGCGCTGCTGTTCACATTCATCCCGCGGCTGGCCCGACACCAAAAGGTCCAGCAGATCCTTTCCGAGGGTGAGCACGCGACCTCACAAACTAGCCTTCGCTGGACCATGGTCCTGCTCCTGGCTCTGCTGGTGATCGCCGCGGATTTCGGGCTCGACGTGGTGCTCGGCGCCTTCCTTGCCGGCGTGGTCTTGCGCCGCTGGGCGCCCGGCGATGTGCACTCCTTGGAGGCCAAGCTCGACGCGGTGGGCTACGGCTTCTTCATCCCCATCTTCTTTGTGACGTCAGGCATGAGTCTCGACCTTCACTCCATCATCGAGGCACCGGCGCGCCTACTCGTCTTCTTCGTCTTGTTCCTCGTGGTACGTGGCCTCCCCGCATTGCTGTTCTATCGGCGCGATCTCCCGATGCGTGAGCGGGTCCAGCTGATGCTGCTGACCGCGACTGCCCTCCCGCTGCTCGTCGCGTTGGCCAAAATCGGTCTCGACTCCGGGACGATGCTGCCCGAGAACGCCGCGGCACTCCTGGGCGCGGGTGTGCTCTCCGTGATCGTGTTCCCCGCGGTCGCAGTCAGCCTCCGCCGCTCCGGGGCACGCCCACTCGTCCAGACCCCGAGCAGCGACGGCAGCTGACCGCCACCCTCGTCTTGGACGGACACTCCCAGCTGGAGGTCGCCGAGGACGTCGAGGTGCTCGTCCGGCCCGTATCTGAGGATGTGCTGCAGGACCGCGTCGGACCTCCACTCGCGCATCGGCATGGCAGGACTGAGATGGTCAACTTCTATGGGAATTGGTGTTGCCACACAGAGCAGACAAGTTCATTCCCTTGCAATGACAACTACCCGGCCGCGCTTTCGGCCTCGAGGGAGCCACGCACGCTGACGCAGTGTCGGCTCATGCACATCTTCGACTTCCGAGATGGATTCAGGTGGCTGCGAGACCGTCTAGATCGACTACCCAGCACTCGAGCACCAGCTCGGTAACGAGATCGCGCCCGGTGGGGATCAGGTTCACAGCAGCTCCGAGACAACATCGACATCTGCAATGCCCCGACAGCGCACGCACCGCCGCCCGCCCTCAATCTCTGCCTCCTCGGTCCTGCGGAGATTTCTGAACTGGTGAGGTTCGGCTGCAGGAGCCGTACCTGAACGGGGTCATCACGAATCGCCCGTCATGCTCGAGAGAGAGGGCGAGATTGGTGAGCTTGACCCAGTCTTTCGGCCAGGCATGGTGATCAGCACCATGAGAACGCCGCGAACCTTCTCCATCATTCAACCGCGAGACGCTCAATACAGGGTGTTGTTCAGCACAGCGCCATGCATCCGGGTCGGCTGGATGTTGACCATGTCGTCAATCTTGCATTGCGACGAAGCCGGCAATGTCCAGCCGTGGCATTCGCGAGGCTGCCAAGGCCGTGCACGACCGACCTAGTTCACCAGCGATAGCCTGATTCATGACCTCCAATTCTGACGGTTTTGTCCGTCGCGTGCGCCTGTCTGTGGCTTGGTACACCCTGAAGGAATATGTCAACGGGGCATTATGGGTGCTCCCCAGTGCGGCCGCACTGGCGGCGCTCGCAGCGGGCTTTTCGATGTCCCAGATCACTGTGCCCCGGGGTTCGATACTGGATCGGCTGGCATTTCAAGGCACCGCCGACGATGCCCGTGCACTGCTCATTACAGTCAGCAGCACAGTTGTGACGGTCATCGCGCTTGTCCTCGGTCTGACTGTGGTCGCGCTCCAGCTCTCCTCGACCCAGTTCTCCCCTCGGCTGCTGCGCAACTTCCTTCGAGATCGCCCGACACAAGTGGTATTGAGCGTGTTCATGGCCACCTTCGTTTACAGCGCGGCTGGCCTGTTCACCGTCGGCTTGGCATCCGGCGCCCGTACAGAGGACTACCCGCGGCTCGCGGTCAGCGGCGCTATCTTCCTGCTCTTCGCAAGCTTGGGCATGGTGGTCTACTTCGCCGATCACTTGGCGCATTCGATCCAGATCGACGCGATTAACCGCCTGATCGAGCGCAACACTCGCCGCACGATCATCCACGAAGAAACGGCGCACATCGTGGAGGTCGCTCCGCGGGCCCCTGAGTGGGCCGTGCCGCTGCTCAGCAGGAACTCTGGCTACATCCAAACCGTTCATCCGCAGTTGCTGCTCCCGCTGGCCGCCGAGTACGGTGTCACCATCGGCCTTCGCCACCGGGTCGGGCAGCACGTGGTCGCGGGAACAGTCCTCTGCTGGGTTTGGGCGTCCTCACCGGACGATCCGCGCCCGGACGCCGAAGCCTTCAAGGCAGCGGTGCTCTCCGATGTCCGGATTGGCTTCGAACGCACCATCGAACAAGACATCGGGTTCGGCATCCGGCAACAGACCGACATTGCCTGCAAGGCCCTCTCGCCCGCGGTCAACGATCCCTACACCGCTGTGCAGGCCCTCGACCATCTCTCCGTCGTCTACTGCGACCTCACCGTCCGGCCGCTCGGCGCCAAGGTTCTCACTGGCCCGGCAGGCAAAGGACGCGTCATCGTGCCTGGAGGCACCTTCCACGATTACATTCGCTTCATCAGTGCGGCGTTCGGACGCTACGGGTCGAGTGATGTCATCGTGATGTTGGCGTTGGTTCGCCTCTTCCAAAACTGCGTCGAGGTGCTTCCCGCCGGTTCGGAGCGTCTCGCCGTTTTGGATCGGTCCGCCGCCACAGCGCTCGCTGACGCCGAACGCTCAATAGAACGCCCCACCGATCTGGAGCGCATTCGTGCAGCCGTCACCTCCCTACGCGGCATGATCAACTCGCGCAGCGAGCTGAAACCCACGTCGGCTACTTGAGCTGAACCCGAGACGACATCGACGACACGGCAGCCCAGGCCCATGGCCGATTGCTTCGCAATGGTCTCGGTGACTCACCACCCAACCGCGACAACATCCCTGCCGCCAGTGAAACGCTCTGCGCCACGAACCCCCCCAGCCGGAGGCGCACCCGCCTGTCCTGCTCGAGGAACCTCCTAGACGACAGCCTGACCACCCCCGGCGAGCAGAGCCTCAACTCCACCCTGCTCATGAGGAGCGTCGTCGAAAACCGAGCCCTTTCAGTTTGAAGCAACGAAGCAACCACCGGGCCAAACAGACACCACTCGACGGACGTCCCGCACCAGGGCCGAAGCCCCGCGAGTCCGCCGCGTGTCGCCAAGGGGACCGGTGAGCGCGTCACGTCGTTCCGCGGGACGTGTTTTACACATGGAACGACGCCCAGTGCATTCATGACCGTGAGGTAACTGCTTGGCCGCCCGGCAGTCAGGGCCGAGTCAGCCGCGGCGGCAGGCGCGTGGTCTGCTCGGGAGGTTCTGATGGCCATGCGCCTCCAAATGATGACTCGCGACAAGTTGTTCGCACTACAACGCAGTCCTCTGTTGACATCATCTTGATCGGGCTAGATCGGAGGGCACACCTGTGGGGTGATGTTCGGCGCAGGCCCGCCAGCCATCGAGATGCGCAACAGCTAGCGTCCTCTGGGTGGGCGCGTTGTCGGACTTGATCGAGCTGCTCGATGGAGTCTTCGAAATGGGCTCGCAGCAGTTCCACCCAGACGAGGGGCCGGCCCATGATCGGCATGTCGAGCCCTTCGCGATCGAACAGCACCGGCTCACCAACGCGCAGTTCTCGCGGTTCATCGCCGAGATCGGGATGTGACGGTAGCGGAGCGGTCGCTCGACCCGGTGCTGTTTCCCGGCTTGGCAGCCGAGGATCTGAAGCCGGGTGCTCTGGTTTTCGATGCCATATCCGGACCTAGTCGACTTGAGCGATTGGCGGCAATGGTGGTGCTGCGCGCTGAACTCATGCTGGAATCACCCCGTATGGGGGATGTCGCTCCTGAGTGGCTACAGGAGCCTTCTTTCTACGGGGTGTGCTGGCAGAACCCTTGACACGCCATCGTGAAGGCGGCTGTTTGCCTTGGCACCCAAAGCCCGGAGATGAGCGCGCGGAAAGGGGCTTCAATGGGTACCAGAAATGGATTGAGCAGCGGCCGGGAGATCCTTCCGATACCTGATCGCGGCCACGTTGGCCTGACAACGTACGACGCGAAAGATCCGGATACATCCTTCCCGCCGATTCAGCCACTTCGCCCGCCGGCAGGTGCGCCGGACGTCTTGATCGTGCTGATCGATGACTGCGGGTTTGGTGCGCCGAGTGCCTTCGGCGGCCCGATTAACACCCCAACCGCCGAGCGCCTCGCGGCGAACGGCCTTAAGTACACCCGATTTCACACCACAGCGCTGTGCGCCCCCTCACGCGCCGCAATGCTGACCGGTCGCAATCATCACACTGTGGGCATGGGCACCATTCCCGAGCTGGCGACCTCTGCCCCCGGCTACACTTCAATTCGGCCGAATACGACCGTTCCGCTGGCGGAGATCTTGAAGTTGAACGGGTATTCCACGGCGCAGCTCGGCAAGTGTCATGAAGTCCCGGTCTGGCAGACCAGCCCGATGGGCCCATTCGATGCTTGGCCCACGAACAGCGGTTTTGAGTACTTTTATGGATTCATCGGTGGGGAGACGAATCAGTACTTCCCGGGCCTGTATCAGGGCACCTCAGCTGTGGAGCCCGACCGGACTCCACAAGAGGGCTACCACCTCACCGAGGACATCACCGAACGGGCGATTGCGTGGATCCGGCAGCAGAAGGCGCTGATGCCGGACAAGCCGTTCTTCTTGTATTACGCGCCCGGCGCCACCCACGCCCCGCACCATGTCCCGAAGGAGTGGAGCGACAAATACACAGGCAAGTTCGATGACGGCTGGGATGCCCTGCGGGAGCGGACGCTTGCACGCCAGAAGGAACTCGGCGTCATCCCGGCCGATGCCGAGCTCACCAAGCGGCACGAGGAGATCCCGGCGTGGGATGAGATGCCCGCTGAGCTTAAGCCGGTCCTCGCCCGTGAGATGGAGGTTTATGCCGGGATGCTCGAGCATACCGACCACCATGTCGGACTGGTGGTGGAGGCGCTTGAAGATCTGGAGATTCTGGACGACACGCTGATCTACTACATCATCGGCGACAACGGCGCGTCCGCCGAGGGCACGATCAATGGAACCTTCAATGAGCTCATCCTGCTGAACGGCGCCGGCGCGCTCGAGACTCCCGCGTCCATGGCCTCGAAGATCGCCGAATTCGGCACGCCAACCGCGTACAACCATTACGCGGTCGGCTGGGCGCACGCGATGGACGCCCCATATCAGTGGACCAAGCAGGTCGCGTCACACTGGGGCGGTACGCGGCCCGGCACGATCGTGCACTGGCCGAACGGGATGACGGCCAGGGGCGAAACCCGCGCCCAGTTCCACCACCTGATCGACGTCGCGCCGACCATCCTGGAGGCTGCTGGGCTGCCGGAGCCCACGTTCGTGCACGGCGTCCAGCAGCACCCGATGGAGGGAGTCAGCATGGCTTACTCCTTCGATGAGGCGTCGGCAGGCGAGCGCCGCGAGACCCAGTACTTCGAGATGTTCGTCAACCGCGGCATCTATCACAAGGGATGGACCGCGGTCACGCGCCACAGCGTCCCCTGGGTGATGGGGGAGCTCCCTTCGATGGACGAGGACGTCTGGGAGCTGTACGGTCCCGACGACTGGACGCAGGCGAGAGACCTCTCCAGCCAGCAGCCCGAGAAGCTGCGGGAGCTGCAGCGGCTTTTCCTGATCGAGGCGGCCCGTCACAACGTGCTCCCGCTCGACGACCGGCGGGTCGAGCGGTTCAACGCCGACCTTGCCGGCCGCCCACAGCTCGTCAAGGGCAACTCACA